>NZ_JBVJPA010000033.1:0-72001 GCF_055582885.1 Streptomyces sp. NPDC107454
GGCAAGACCGCCCCTGACGTACCATCAGCCAACTACACTCCGGACAACATCTCTGACCAGGCCAGATAGCGAACCGCTGCTGGAGTACTAGTACTGCAACGGTGTCTACTGTGACTGCTGGCCAGGCTCGTCGTTGGTGTGGTTATGGGTGGGGACCTTGCTGATGTGCGTGTGTGGGTGAGTGAACTGGATGCGGTGCACCGGCGGTTCGTGCACCGGTTCAACCGGTCGGAGCCGCGGGAGTCGGCGCTGGCCTGTATGCGGGGGCTGATCGCTCCGTTGCAGCGCAAGAACGGCTGGACGCTGGCCGAGGAGGCGGGCCATGGCGGGCCGGACCGTATCCAGCGGATGCTGAACCGGATCGAGTGGGACGCCGACGAGGTCCTCGACGACGTGCGCCGCTACGTGGTCGACCACCTCGGTGACCGCGAAGCGGTGCTCATCGTCGACGACACCGGCTTTTTGAAGAAGGGCACCCGCTCGGCAGGAGTGCAGCGGCAGTGTTCGGGCACCGCGGGCCGCACGGAGAACTCCCGGATCGGTGTCTTCCTCGCCTATGCGACGGCTAGGGGACGCACGCTGATCGACCGGCGTTTGTATCTGCCCACGTCATGGACGGACGACCGGGAACGCTGCCGGCGGGCCGGCATCGGCGACGAGATCGCGTTCGAGACGAAGGTGGCCATGGCGAAGGCGATGGTCCGCAAGGCCGTCGCGGACCGGATCCCGTTTCGGTGGGTGACCGCGGACGCCGCCTACGGATTCAGCAAGGGCTGGCGCTTCGAACTCGAGCAGGCCGACGTCTTCCATGTCATGGCCACTACCCGGCACGACACCGTCGCAAAAAGAGGTCTTCAGGCGGCGTCACCAAATGATGCTGCGGCCGAGGGTGAGGAAAGCTTCGCGGATCTTCCAGCGGGTGCGCGGGCGGCGGAACCAGCGCAGGAGCGCGAAGACGGCAGACGGCCCTGTCGACACCCCTGGTCCCTCTGGACGCCGAGGTTCGCACCGTCCGACTGTTCGCCGCGATGCTCACCCGCACCACGGTCACGCCGCTGGTGGCGGCGTTCTTGGTTCCGCTGCGCGACGTCGCCGTCGGCCTCACGCCTCGGCGGCCGTCCGGCTAATAGCTTCCTTCGGCGTCCAGCTGGCGCAAGACTCCGCGATTGTCGACGCGCACCCACTCCTCGATGAGGCGACCCCGGTCGTCGAAGCGGAAGATGTTGATCAGGTCGAACACGACGCGTTTGCCGTTGGGCGGCAGCGGGCCGACCGGTGACTGGGTGAACTCACGGGCGAATGTGCCTTCGATCCACGTCTGGCAGGCCAGGTGGTCGCCTTCGGCCACCACGATGCCGCGCCGTATCGACCGGTCGTCGAATGCCTCGCGCACCGACGCGAAGTAGTCGTTGAGCCCGGCGAAGTCGGACTCGAAGCCGTCCGGCCCGTGGAAGCGGAACTTCTCGGTGTCGAAGTACGTCGCGGCCTCGTCCAGATCCTCGCCCGACACCTCCAGTTCGCCGGCCCGGACCAGGCGTGCCACGAGTTCGTCACGAGTGAATTGCTGTGTCATGCCACCAGCCTGTCCGCCACCAGCCATGCGGTCAAACGATGATGTGGCACCACATCCATGACAGAAGTGCATGTTAGGTTCTGGCCATGGCAGAGTTCACCCTCACTGGCTTCCGCGTCGTTCACCAGGTCGCCACCGCGGGATCGTTCACCCGGGCCGCCGAGATGCTCGGCTACACACAGTCGGGCGTCTCCCGCCAGGTCGCTGCCATGGAGGCGGCAGCCGGAGCGCCGATCTTCGACCGCACACGACGCGGCGTAGCGCTCACACCGGCAGGCCAGGTGCTTGTCCGCCGCGCGACGGAGGTTCTCGCCGACGTGGCGGCGACCGAGCTGGAGCTCGCGGGCCTGCGCGACCGGCTCGCGGGGCGCCTCACGATCGGCGCCTACCCCACCGCCGCCATGGCATTGGTCCCGCGAGCGATGGCGCAGGTGACCTCCGGCCATCCAGGTCTCGCCGTGCTCCTGGAGGAAGCCGCTACGCCCGCCCTGCTCCGGCGGCTACGGGTGGGCCGGCTGGACATGGCGGTCATCGGGGTCGGCCACGGCCTGCCGGACTACGACCTGAGCGAACTCCGGCAGACCACCGTGCTCCAAGGCGATCTTCTGGTGGTCGTCCCGGACACGCACCGGTTCGCGGGCCACGCCAGCATCACCGTGCCGGACCTGGCCCAGGAGCACTGGATCGCCGGGGACGGCGCGGCGGGTGAGCCGCAGTTCGGAGCCTGGCCGACCCTGTCGGACCCCCACATCGCCCACACCGCGCGCAGCTGGTCGACACGCCTCAGCCTGGTCGCGGCCGGACTGGGCATCACGGTCATCCCCGACCTGGCCCTACCGGCCCTGCCGACGGGCGTACGAGCCGTGGCTGTCACCGACACCTACTGGCCCGGCCGCGCGACCGTCGTCGTGACCCGGCCGCATCCTTCCGCTCAGACACAGGCGATGGTGACAGCCCTGCAGAACCAGGCCGCCTGTCTCCACAACGCCTGACTCCGGGCAGGAACCGCCTGAGAACTCCTAATGAGAAGAGGTCTTCAGGCGGCGCCAGCAGATGATGCTTCAGTCGAGGGTGAGGAAGGCTTCGTGGAGGTCGTCGCGGATCTCCCAGCGGGTGCGCAGACGGCGGAACCAGTGCAGGAGCGCGAAGGCGGCTTCGACGACCCAGCGGTGGACGCCCAGGCCGGAGCCGTGCTCGGTCCCGCAGCGGGCGATGACCGGTCGGATGCCCAGGCCGCGCAGTTCGCGGCGGTAGGAGTCGTAGTCGTAGCCGCGGTCGGCGTACCGAGCGGTGGGGCGTCGGCGGGGATGCCCGCGCTTGCCCCTGACGGGCGGCACGGCTTGGACCAGGGGTATGAGCTGGGTGACGTCGTGGCGGTTGCCGCCGGTCAGCGTGGCGGCGAGCGGGATGCCATGCGCTTCCACGATCACGTGGTGCTCGCTGCCGCTCCTGCCCCGGTCCACCGGAGACGGCCCGATCTTCGCACCGCCCTTCATTGCCCGCAGGTGCGAGCCGTCCACCGCGGCCCGCGAGAAGTCCAGCTGGCCAGCCGCCCGTAACTCAGCGAGCAGCAGTTCGCGCAGGGCCTGCCACACACCAGCCTGGTGCCAGTCCCGCAGCCCGCGCCAGCACGTGCTCCCCGAGCCGTACCCCAACTCCTGCGGCAGGAACTCCCAGGGGACCCCTGTGTAGAGCACGAACAAGATCCCGTTGAGTACCCGCCGTTCCTCCCTCCCGCAGCCCGTCCTCGACCTCCCGCGGCCTGTGCTGCCCCATGTCACACCCCGCCATCCATGCGTGCGGTGGCCGCGCTGGTCGGGTCGGCCGGTTCCGGGTCGGTGTAGCGGATACCACGTCGGCGTAAACCCGAGCGTTCATCCCTGAACGAGCCGACCAGATCGTCAATCGGCAACGCCGAGGATCAGCAGGCGGGCGGCCGCCAGCCTGCAATACCGTGCAGTACAAGGCCCGCAGCGTGGGCGAGCGCTGCTTCAGCAGGCTCAAGCAGTTCCGGGTCGTGGCCACTCGCTTCGACAAGTTGGCCGCCCGCTACCTCGTGGGCCTCCGACTCGCATCGCTCATCCTCTGGCTCCGTGAACCGTGATCGATCCATCAGACACGGCCTGGGAGGCCCTGGACGTGTGGGTCAGCCGCCCTGACCGGCGCTTCCGACCGGGCCGACCTTCACCGGGGAGCCGGAGCCGTCCGTGACGGGCAGCGTGGCGGCGCCCGGCCAGTTGAGGGTGACCGACTTCGTCTCGTCCGGCGGGGTCACCACCAGCCCGGTGACGCGAACGCCCGAGCCACCCGACTTGTTGAACGGGTAGGTGATGGGGAAGGCCGTCGACTTCCCGTTCTTGAGTATGGCCGAACCGGCCTGCTGGCCGGTGCGCTTCGCGGACAGCGATCCCGCGCTGGTCTTCAGGTCGACGCCCGCGTACCCGGAGATCGTGCAGTCCCGGCCGCTGTGGTTCGTCAGCTCGACCACGACGGTGCCGTCGGGGTCGCCGTCGATGGTGTTGTCCTGCGCCGTGATCTCCAACTCGTCGGTGCGGCACTTGCCGACCTTGGCGTTCGCGTTGGAGCCGGTCCCGGCAGCCGTACCCGTCCCGCCGGAGCTCGTTGCGCCGGAGTTCGTTGCGGAGCTCGTCCCGGCGGAGTCCTTCGCGCCGCCCTGGTCCGAGCTGCCCGAGTTCGAACCGCCGCCCGAGGACGACGCGGTGGCCCCGGACGACGGGTCGCTCTGTCCCGTGCCGGCGTCGTCGCTCTGGCAGGCCGTGAGCGAGAGACCGGCGGCGACGGCGAGGGCGGCGAAGGTGAGCTTGTGAACGCGCATCGTTTCTTCCTCAGAATCGGTTGGCGGTGTCGGCCGCTCGGTGCGGGGCGGTACGAGCGAGCGTTTCCGACCAACAGGACCGACCCTGCCCGGTGGACCGTTCCATACAGTCACCTCATAAGACATCTCTGTTACACGCGCAGCCAGGCGCAACGCGTGCCATCACCCCGCAGACCGCGCCGGGACGCGTCGTCGGCCAGCCGGGACGGCGGTTCCCGCCACCGTCGCGCACCTGTTCGCCGCCGCCGCCCGATGGGACAGACCCGTAACCCGACGGCCCACAACCGATCGCCTGCCTTCCTCATCCCGCTCCGCTCGCTCACGGAAGCAGCCGCCCGGCCGCACCGCCCGGTCCGCGAGGTCAGGTTTCCAGCACATCGAAGGCATGCATCGACTCGCCTCGGCTGCCACGATTTTCCGCGGTCTCGGGGCCGGCCCGCCCATCGAGGGTGAGGTTCTGGATCGGCTGGAACAGCACGCGGTGTACGGCCGCGACGAGCGCCGTCGCCACACGCGGGGTGACGCCGCCCGCCGCACCGGTCGCTTCGGCGTGCACCTCCGCGAGGACCTCTTCGCGCCATTCGTGCGGGCCCCACGGGCAGGCGGAGAACGTCGGGCTCTCGTTGATCTTCCGGGAGAACTCCGGGCCCGCGAATCCGGCGATCGGCCCCGGCGGCGACGGCCTCGAAGGCGCCGTGCAGCACGGGTGGGGGCGGACTCCTTCACCGCGCACCCGGCCGCGATCCCGGCCAGGCTCCCGACGAACGCCTCCCGGTGGCCCAGCACCAAGCCATCCTTGCGGGCACCGGAGTTGGCTACGGTCGCCCGATGAGTCAGTCCACCCTGGCCCAGAGCCGAACCCTCGGCGTCGAGGTCCACGCTGAGGCGCTCGCTGGCCTTTTGTTCATGAGGGCTGATCCCCACATGCCCCCGACGCGCTCTCCTCGCCGACGCCAGGGCACGCCCGGCAAGATCCGCAGGACAGGCCCTACACCTCGTTGAAGCCGCGCGACGCGTCGTAGATGTCCGTCTCGATGACGACCACGAAGAAGCGCGTCACGACGTAGTGGACCATCACGCAGTCTTCCCAGGCCGAGCGCGTCACGGTGTCGGTCGTGTAGGCAAGGTGACTGTCGTCGCCTTCAGGCTCAGCTGCGATCCTGTCGACGAGACGCAGGAACTTCTCCCGATCCGCGGCCGGCATGTAGTCACGGAACCGCGCAACCTGCTCGGTGAACTGCACACGTCTCTTCATCGCGGCAGGATTATATGGACATGGTGAAGTCCCCTGCCGGGAATATTGGCCGGAGCCCTGCTCCCTGCGGGTCGCTCAGGCAGCGGTTCCCTCGCGGGTGTCGGAGACGAGGCCAGACTGTCGACACTCCAGGACGTGGCGGCAGTCTCCGCACGTGTACTCGAAGCCGTCGTCGTGACGGGGATTCTTGAAAACGGCTCTGGCCGCAGTTTGGTGAACAAGCTGCCGTCGGTGCCGCCACCGGGGTCGGGCATCGTCAACGCCCGTGCCATGCTGCCGCATACGATCGCCAAGGGCCGCTCCGGGCGAGCCGTGTACTGACCGGTGTCGGCCCCGCGGGATGTGCGCGACTACGTGGAATGGGACCGGCAGGAGATGCTCGACTACGGCCGATCGCACGGTTTCCATGTCCCCACGCGCCTACTGTTGGTTCACCGACCCCTCCCGCGCACTCTGCCTCAGGCTCGCCGGCACCCCCACCGCAGACCGATCGCTGATCGGGATGTGCGACTCCGCCCGCTGCTCGCAGGCCACCCACTACCCCCGCCACCGGCCCGGCTGGGCCGAGCACGCCGACAAGACGAAGCTCTTCATCGGCCAACTCGCACCATACGCAAGACCGAACACACCCGGCTTCAAGCTGACTTCGGTCGAGCCCGCCGCGTCGTTGCCGGGATCGACGCCGCCAGCACCGGCATGACCGAGGAGTCCGCATGAGAATCTCCGCAGCCCGGCGCACAGGGAACGAGAACCGCATCCGCGCAGCCATGGACCGCCTCCTGCGCGGCGAGATCCCGCCCGGCGGAAAGTGCGACATCACAACCCTTGCCCGCGAAGCGGTCGTCGACCGCACCGCCTGCTACGGCACCCGCTCCTACGTTCACCTCCGCGCCGAGTTCGAACGACGCCTCAGGCCCTGCAGCAGGCCGGGGAGATCACTGACCCCCCGCGAAGTCCAGATCAACAGGCTCAAGACGGAGAACACCAAGCTCAAAGAACGGCTGGCACAGTCGGAGAAGAAGGTCACCGAGCTGACGGACTTCCGCGCCGAGGCCCTGGCCCGGCTCGCCGCACATCACGAGGAAATCGTCTACCTCCGCGTACCTCCGCGAAGTTGCTGACGTCTGGGGCCGGGTCACCCGCCTTTCCGGCTCACTCATGGCCGTCATCGGGTCGTGCAGCTGAAACGCCCCGTCGCTCTTTCCACGGCCCGAAGCAAGGGAACCGAGGAGGCGACGACGAACAGACCGAAGAGTGTGATGGGCAGCAGCCCGACCGGGCGGAGCAGCCATGCCGGATTCTCCTGCAGCCACGGCCAGTTGACGATCCAGTTCGCAAGGACATCCAGGACCATCACACCGCAGGCCAACCAGATTCCCGCCGGCCGTACGAGTCCCACCAGCACGACGACCAGCGGGTCCAAGACCGCCAGGCTGACGAAGAACACCTGCAACGGCACCGGGGCAAAGGACGCATAGACATGGATCCCACCGCCGACCAGATCCAGGAAATGGGCACCAGCCCCTTCAAGGAAGCCGATCAAGTACGCCACGAGCACACCTCGCACCCACCGCGGCCGGCCCCTCCACCGTTCCCGTAATCCACCCCTCACCAGGCCAACCTATGCGGGGAATCGCGCGTCGATCAAAGACAGGACCACCGCACCCCAAGGAGTGATCTGCCTCATGACGACGCTGCTGGAATGCCACACGGTCAGTGGCAGACGTCCCGAACGCGGCCTCCGTGGGCAGCCTGCTCAATCGCCACACGGATCCATCCGCACACAGCCTCTGCGGACACAAGCCGCACCCTGGCCTGGTTCATCGCCAGCCGCCCCGGCGGCACCATCGCCTTTCCTGCAGTACCGCCACCAGGGGATCCAGATGTTCGTGGGCTACGTGGGCACCAGCGACTCCGGCTTCCGGGACGAGGCAGAGGCTGAAGAAGCTCTCGCCCGCTGTCAGATGCTGGCGGAGATGGGCGCCGACGACGGCCGTCCGTCCCCGACCGGACCGGCTGGCGCTGAGGCCGAGGCCCGACTCGTCGAGTTCGCCCGTCACGCCGTCTTCGACGGTCAGGTCGTCACCGATGAAGCCCGCCTGCGCCGCATCGTGGCCCGCCACGACCCGCACCTGTACCCGGGGACCTTCGTCACCTGCGTCTACAACCCGACCGCGCCCTGTGTCGGGGTCCGGCCGGTCCCGCCGACCAGCCGGTCATGGCCGACTGCCAGCACCTGGCCTGCCGTAACCCGGCCCTCACGCCCACCGACCGCCAGGCCCTGGCCAGCCACGTCGCCCGGCTGGAGGAAACCCTGGCCCGACGACGACCGCCTGGCCCCGGCCTCCCCCCCCCGCAACACGCTGACCCGGGCCGTCGCGACGACCTCCCCAACGGTGCGCTGTGCTGTCCTACGCCCGGGTGGCGCGGAGGGCGACCGCGCGGAGGAGGGCGTCGCGGCACGCCAGGATGGCGGGATGCCGGCTGCGGCCGCGGCGTACGACGGTGGAGACGCGGCGTGCGCGCTGGCCGCGGGGGAGTTGCCGTAGGGCGACGGTCGGGGGGTGTCCGATCCAGACGAGGTCGGGAAGGAAGGCGGCGGCGTGATTCTGCTCGACGAGGCGGAGGTGAAGCAGGAGGTCGGTGGTCTCGAACCGTACGTCGGGTTCGAAGCCGGCGCTGCGGCACAGAGCCATGGCCCAGTGCCGCGCGGTGGTGCCTTCGGGTTCCATCACCCATGGGTGGTCGGCCAGTGAGCGCAGCGCCGTGATCGGGCTCTCCTCGCCCGATTCGTCGGCCGCTTCGGGCATGGCGAGGTGGAGTGCGTCGTCGAGCAGGTCTTCCTGTTCGAGTTCGGCGGGTCGCGGGTTGGGGTTGCCGGGGTATTCCTCGGCGAGGACGAGGTCGAAGTCGCGCGCTTGCAGTGCGGGCAGGGCCTTTTCCGGTTCCATGTGCGTGACGTGGACGCGCAGGTGCGGGTGCGCGTCGCGCAGGAGGCCGAGCGCGGTCGGAACCAGGGCCAGGGCGGCTGTCTGGAACGAGGCGATGCGCAGGGTGCCGGTCAGATCGGTCAGAGAGGCGGCGATGTCCGCCTCCGCCCGCTCCAGGCGTTCGAGGACCGCTTCGGTGTGGGCGACGAGGATCTCAGCCTGCTCGGTGAGCCGCACCCGCCGTCCGACGGGTTCCAGCAACGGGACGCCGACTTCGGCTTCCAACTGCGACAGCTGCTGGGAGACGGAGGAGGGGGCGTAGGACAGGGCGGCGGCGACGGCTGCGAGGGTGCCGCGGTGCTTGAGTTCGCGCAGGAGGCGCAGTCGGTGCAGGTCGAACATCGATGGATCGCTCTCTTCTCGCCCCGCGAAGCCCATGGCTAAATAGTCGGTTTCTTCGATGGGTATAGGTCGAAAACTTTCGCTGGACCGATCGTAGAGGGGGCCGCACCCTGTTCGTGTGTCTGAGAATGCTTCCTCCCTTCATGTCCTGCCGTGGTCTGTGCGGCCCGGCGCCCGTACCTGGCGGTGTGATCCCGCACCCGCCGAGGTGCGGGTCTTTCACGCTGCGCTGCCCGACTACTCACCCACGCGATTGACCGAGCTCCCGTCACTTGCAGCGGAGTTGGGTGTGGGCCGGGTCTTCGTCAAGGACGAGTCGTGTCGTCTGGACCTGCCCGCGTTCAAGGCTCTGGGCGTTTCCTGGGCGGTCCACCGCACCCTCGTCGAGCGGGCCGCGAACGGCGTGGCACAGGGGCCGGTCACCCTGGTCACCGCCACCGACGGCAACCACGGCCGCGCGTTGGCCCGCATGGCACGCCGCCTTGGGCAGAACGCTCACGTCTTCGTTCCGCAGGGTGTGCATCCGCAGGCCGTGGCGGCCATAGTCGCGGAACAGGCGAAGGTCACTGAGGTCCCAGGGCCGTACGACCAGGCCGTGCGCCTGGCGGCCGAGGAGGCGGCCGCTCCGGACGCGGTCCTGATCCAGGACACCGCCTGGCCGGGCTATGAACGCATCCCTGGATGGATCGTCGAGGGTTACTCCACCCTCTGCGCAGAGATCGACGAGCAGCTGGCGGCCGCAGGGGTCGCCGAGGGGCCCGACCTCGTCTCCGTACCGGTGGGCGTGGGCTCGTTGGCCCAGGCCGTAGTCACTCACTACCGCAGCCTCCCGTCCGAGCGTGCCGCGGCGCTGTTGTCGGTGGAGCCGGAGGCCGCGGCCTGCGTCCTGGAAAGCCTCGCCCGCGGCGAACCCGTCAGCGTCACCACAGGCGACACCATCATGGCCGGCCTGAGCTGCGGCACCCCGTCCAGTATTGCGTGGCCCTATCTGCGAGCCGGTCTGGACGCCGCTGTTGCTGTCGCCGATTCCGACAGCGCCCGCGCGGCCGGTGACCTCGCCGTTCTCGGTGTCTCCTCGGGTCCTTGCGGGGCGGCGGCGCTCGCCGGTCTGCGCGTGGCGTTCACCGGCGTGGGCGCCGAGGAACGCCGTACGGCATTGGGGCTCGGGCCGTCCTCGGTGGTCGTGCTGCTGAGCACCGAAGGCGCCGCTGCCAACCCCCACTTCACCACCGTTCACTGAACACGCGACACCTGAAAGACCCCTGCGTTGAACCACCCTCTCTTCATCACGCTGCCGCCGACCGTTTCGACCGCTTCGATCGCTCCGACTGGTCCGACTGGTCCGATCGGTTCGAGCGGGCGGAGGCGGGCCGTATGCTGACCCACTTCGTCGCCGCGATCGGTGTCCTCGGCCTGCTGACCATCGTGCCCGGCCCGGACATGGCGGTGGTGACCCGGCGAGCCCTTGTGGCCGGTTCGCGGGACGCGCTGCGGACCGTGGGCGGGATCGCGACCGGGCTACTGGTCTGGGGCGCGCTGTCCGTGGCCGGACTCGCCGCTGTCCTCGCCGCCGCGCCCACGGCCTACCTGACGGTCAGGCTCCTCGGCGCCGGCTACCTGGTGGTCCTGGGTGCGCAGACACTGTGGCAGAACCGCCACGCCGAACCCGCCCCCCGAGCGGATATCAGCCGTGCCGCCTTAGGCAGCCCGTGGCGGACCGGCCTGGTCAGCAACGTCCTCAACCCGAAGATCGCAGTCTTCTACACCGGGCTGCTTCCCACACTGGCCCCGCCCCAACTGCCCGCCACCTGGGCCATGACGCTCCTCGTCCTCCTCCACACCACCCTTACCCTCGCCTGGCTGGGCAGCTATGTGCTCCTCCTGTCCAAGGCCGGTCCGGTCCTGCGAAAGCCGCGGATGCGCCATGTGCTCGGGCAGACCACGGGCGTCATGCTGATCGGCTTCGGCTTCGCAGTCGCGGCCGTCTCCGGCTGACCCGACAAGGCCCCCGCCCCTGCCATCGCCGTCCGCCCTCGAATCCAACGACTGCTGGGAGAGCAGGTCATGACGAGCCCCACACCCGAAAAGATCACCGTCAACGGCGACCGCCTGTGGCAGTCACTGATGGACCTCGCCGAGATCGGCGCGTACGACGACGAGCGCAGCGGCCTGCGCGGCGTCGACCGTCTGGCACTGACCGACGCCGACGCGGCCGGGCGCCGCCAGGTCATCACGTGGATGGAACAGGCGGGCCTGACCGTCCGCATCGACCGGATGGGCAACATCTACGGCCGCCGCGAGGGCACCGACCGCACCGCGAACCCGGTCCTGACCGGCTCGCACGTCGACGGCGTCGCCACCGCCCGCGCCTTCGACGGCTGCCTCGGCGTGCTCGGCGGCATCGAAGTCATCCGCACCCTCGACGAACGCGGCATCACCACCCGCCGCCCCATCGAGGTCGGCGTCTTCACCGAGGAAGAAGGCGTCCGCTTCGGCGCCGACATGCTCGGCAGCGCCGTGGCCGCCGGACGCCTCACCCTGGACTACGCCCACGCCCTGACGGACCGCGACGGCCTCACCCTCGGCGGCGAACTCGCCCGCACCAGCTTCAACGGCCCCTCCGACGTACACCTCGGCCCGCCCCACGCCTACGTCGAGTGCCACATCGCACAGGGTCCCGTCCTGGCCGAGCACAACGTCGAGATCGGCGTCGTCACCGGCGTGCAGGGCATCTCCTGGCAGGAGATCACCATCCACGGCCGCGCCGCCCACGCCGGCACCACTCCCACCCACCTACGTGCCGACGCCGGCCTCGCTGCCGCGCAGATCGTCGTCCACCTGTGGGCCATGGTCGACTCCGGCGAGTACGAGGGCCTGCGCGCCACCGTCGGCCACCTGATCGTCCACCCGGACCTGACGGACATCGTCCCCGCCCGCGCCGAGCTGACCGTCGACCTGCGCAACCCCGACGATGCCCAGATGGCCCGCGTCGAGCACGCCCTCGCCGCGTTCCTTGACGACCTGGAGGACAGCCGGCCGGGCCTGTCGCTGACCACCCTGGCACGCGCCGACGCCGCCGACGAGAGCCTGCCGGCCTGGTCGCGGGCTGCCCGAGCGCAACCCGCGTTTCCCGGGCCCCGGTCGGACAGGCGGATCAGCGCAGTCCGGCGAAGAGATCGTTCTCGGGTAGGGCCGCGCCGGTGGCGTCCTGGACACGTACGAAGGTCTCCACGCCCATCAACTCGCTGAACCTCTCCTTGCCCATTTTGAGGAAGAAGATGTTCTCGCCCTGACTGGCGTGCGCGGCCAGCGCGTCGAACTTCTGACCGCTGAACGCGGTGGTGTCCACCCACGTGGTGATCTCATCGTCGGGGAGGCCGATCTCTGCCATCGCGGCGGCCTCGGCAGGATCCGGCTCCGGCATGTCCGGATGGAACTCGCGCATGATCTCACCGAACCGCTGCATCCCCGAGCGGGGCATCGTCGTCCAGTACACCTTCGGTGTCAGCGCGGTCATCTTCAGCGCCGCCATCGTGATGCGGTGGGCCTGGATGTGGTCGGGGTGGCCGTAGAAGCCGTTCTCGTCGTAGGTGACGACCACATCGGGCCGGTAGTGCCGCATGAGTTCCGCGAGCCGGGCTGCGCCCTTCTCCACGGGGGTCTGCCAGAAGGATCCGGGGGCGTCGTTGCTCGGCCAGCCCGTCATCCCGGAGTCGGCATAGTCCAGCATCTCGAGATCGCTGACCTTCAGGACGTCACAGCTCGCTTCGAGTTCTTGACGGCGCATCAAGGCGACGGCCGCGGGATCGTGCCCGGGATCGCCCGGCTTGACACCTCCTGGTCCATCACCGCAACCGCCGTCGGTACACGTCACGAGAACCGTACGGATGCCCTCCGCCGCGTACCGCGCGAGGACCCCTCCGGTTCCGGTGGCCTCGTCGTCGGGGTGTGCGTGCACTGCCATGAGCGTCAAGGGCCGGTTAGTCACGAAACAGTCCTCCTGCAGAAATACGTCTCGGTCCGAGTGCGCGGCGGGCGTACCGCGATCCCGAGGGCCCGGTTCCTGTCGGGGCGACGACCTTGTGGTCTCCGTGTTCCCCGACCGTGCGGCGCCGGTCCCTCGGTCGATGCAACAGTGCCGACCGGACCAACTGTTCCCGACGCGTACGGAACACCTCGACACCTTGGGTCGCAGGGCGGTCGGGGGCGCCGGAATCAGAAGGTGATCGCCAGGCCCATGACGGGATGCCGTACGTGGCGGCCGACGGGTGAGCGCGGAGTACCAGTCGCCGAGCCGGGCTTCACGTACTTCTGGCGGAGCAGGGCGCCCGCCTTCTCGAACGAGGTACAGGCGCGACCTGTATGCCTCTGCGCCATGTCGGATCCGGCTTCCACCAGGTCCACGCCAGTGACGGCGCTTCTCTGGGGCTGGGAGTGTGGCGCGAGGCGTGAGGGAAAGAGCCGGTGCCGCTCAGCGCCAGTGTGAGCGACCGTTTCGTGTGCAACAGGTGTGGCGCCACGGCTGGAGCGGGGGATCCGCTGACCGGTACCGCAGTACCGGTCGCCGTCGCGCCGGTCGGCGAGAACCAGAAGACCGTCGAGCGGGCCTTCCATGCCGTCCACGTGGGCGAGATCCCGCTGCACTGAGCCGCCTCGCACCACGCCTGCGCGGAGTCACGGGCGTACGCTCACGCGTAGCGGGCACGCGCCCGTGACTCCTTCCGTTCGGACCGTCACTCATCTCCGAGACAGTCGCTCACGGTGGGCGGCAGCGCCCGCTGTCAGGGCATCACCGTTCCCTCGGCGATGTGCGGCATCCCCTCGCCCGACGCGTTCCAGCTGCACATGTACACCTGGTAATGGTGGCCGGGGGTCAGGCCGGTGATGCGGCGCAGTGGGTTCACCGTCGGGGCGTAGCCGTAGACCTTGGCGAAGACGAACGGTGTGTCCGTGTCGTAGACGTAGACGGCGTAGCGGGTGAGGGAGTCGTCGTACACCGGGGTCCAGCTGACGTCGATTTCGCCCGGCCCCGCGACGGCGGCGGTCACCTTGTCCGGCGGCTTGGGTGTGGTCGGGTGGGCGATGCCCGAAACCGGTTCCGACCAGGGCGACTTCAGGCCGTCGGCGTCGCCCGCGACCTCCCGTACCCGGACCTGGTACTGATGGCCGTCGACCGGCTGGAAGCTGAACTGCCAGGGCAGGTCCCACCGGTTGAACCCGGCCGACGGGACGGCCGTCTCCCAGGGCTTCTCGGAGCGGGAAACCACTTCGCGCCACTGCACGTCGTAGCTGTGCGCGCCGACGATCTTGTCCCAGGTGACGGTGACGCCCTGCTTGGTGCCGTCGAAGACCAGGCCGGTGGGTGTGGTCACCTGCCGGTCGGGGACGTTCGCCGGTGCCTCGGGCTCCGAGGTGCCGATGCCGAACCCGTCGTGCAGGGCGATGCCGAAGGCGGAGGCGATGCGGTACTCGCCGAGCGGGTTGGGGTGCAGGCCGTCGTAGGCCGTGGCGCAGGTCTTGGAGGACGGATCGCAGCCCATCGCCTTGTCGATGTCGGCGATCACCACCGGTGAGGCGGGGGTGGACCAGTCGGGTGCCGCGGCCGCGAGAGCGGTGTCGTAGTCCCTTGTGCGATGGGGGAGTTGTGGGTTGGCGTCGCCGAGTGTGGTGCGCTGCGGGACATTGGCGAGCACGATCTTCACATTCGGGTTGGCATTGCGGGCGTTGTCCACGAACTTCTTCATGGTGGCGACCAGCCCGGCGCCGGCACCCTGCCAGCCGATGTCGTTGAAGCCGAGTTCGACCAGGAGCACGTCGGGCAGATGTCCCTGGGCGCCCTGCGCGGCCATGACCAGCTCGATGGTGCCCACGTCCGCTCCCAGGGTGCGGCCCCACATGGCGTAGTGGCCTGAATCGCCCTGCACGAAGGCCGGGTCGTCGGTCTGGGCGTAGGCGCCGGTGAACTGCGCGGGGTCGGGCTGTGCCGGTGGCGGGTCCTGGGCGTTCTCCACCAGCGGTGGCGCCTGGGGTCCGTGCGCGTCCTGCTGTTTCTCGGTCCCGGTCAGCGGTCCGACGAAGTGAGCCTGCCAGTTCTGGTCCCGGGACCACTCCCACAGCCGGTAGCGCCAGGTGTTGTCGCCTTCGTACCCGTTGCTGATCGAGTCGCCGACGACCATCACATTGCACGTCTTGCCGTCCGCCGAGCCGCACTGCTCGGTGGAGGTGGACACGTCCGTGGTCCTGAGCCCGGTCTCGAAGTTGCAGACGTCGTTGTACCGTTCGGGCCGCGACGGGGAGTAGCCGCCCGAGTAGTTGTAGATCTGGATGAGGTACGGCCGTTTGTCACTGGCGTGCAGGAACCAGGCGATGAGCCTGTCGGAATGGTTCACGTGGTAGCTGGGATTCGACGGACCGCTGTCATCGGGTTCGATCGAATACTGGTATCCGTAGGCGTCGGGATCGATCCTGGAGTCACGCTTGCCGAACCAGGGCTCACCGCCGATGTACCACCAGCCGTACAGAGAGCTCCAGCTGTCGTGCATCGGCTCGTTGAAGTGCGCCCATTTGAAGCCCTCTTCGATGTCCTGCTCGTCGAACGCGACGCAGCCCAGCGCGGCCTTGTTGTGCAGGTGCACCTGGCTCTTGCAGGTGCTGCCCCACCACCACGCGTTCCAGATCAGCGTCTCGTGGGCGAGGTCGCCGGCGTTGATCTGCCAGATGCACTTGACCTTGCCACTGTTTTCCAGCTCGGGCAGCTCCCGGGTCTCCCAGGTGTTGCCGTCCCGTACGCACTTGCCCTTGATCACCCACGCCTGGTCGGAGGTCTGCCGGGCGAATTCGGCCGAGGCGAACCGCCAGATCTCCTTGGCGTTGTTGTCCGGGGTGTCGAACGGCGGCATCTTGAGGCCCGCGTCCGCGAGACGCATCTCCAGCGTCTCCTGCCCGCGCTCGCGCGCGAACTTCTCGGCGAGCGGTTTGACCCCGTCCTTCTCACTCTCGCAGGAGCCTTCCCGCCCGGTTCAGAACAGGTTGCTGCCTGGGGCGCTCTTCAGCGCGGCCCGCACCTGGTCCTGCGTGGGGATGTCGGCGGCGCTCGCGTGCGGGGCCAGGGCGATCTGTCCGAGGCTGAGCAGGGTGCCGACCATCAGGAGCGTCAGCCATCGGCGCCAGCCCTGCCGTGGGCGAGTGTCGCGTCGCCCGAGACGCGCTGTCAGCACCCCGTGCACCCCGCTCCCGGCTCACTGGGCCCGCATGGACGCGGAGCGGGCGTGTTGGGGGTCACTGGTCTCTTCAAGGGGGCTCCTGGGGGGTGGCCGTGAGGCAACGGAGAAACGGTGGTGAATATGGTTTGTGATGTCCCTGTCAAGAGTGGACACCCCGGATGACAGAGAGGTTTTGACGGCGTGACACGGCGACCAACTCCCTCTGCTCCAGGCGAAGTTGACGTACCGAGGGGCATCGACGAACAGGTAACGGATGGGACTGGCCCAGCAGCATCTGCACCTCGTCCCACGACCCGCCCGCGTCCGCGACGTAGCTGCCGAGCGCGCGCCGGGCCATGTGCGGAGGCACCTTCCGTGACAGCTTCGCCCGCCGACCCAGCCGCTCGAACAGCTCACCCCTCGCCTCCGGCTGGATCGCCCCCTACCTGCTCACGGGACAGGCTCACCAGCAGGAAGTCACGGCCGCCCGCTCCGAGGATCGCGTACCGCTCATCCAGGTACTGGTCGAAACCCTGGACCACGAGGAAGTCCAGGGGCTGGATCCACTCCTTCTCCGACTTCGACCAGGCCCGGTCGGCATCCGCATGCGGCTCCTGCAGCCGATGCCGTGCCCGCAGCCGGTAATACAGGTCTGTGTCCTCGTCCTTGGCCTCCTCCGGAAGGTCCTGGCCGCCCGCGAGCTCATAGATCAGCCCCAGCACCGACCGGGGCGGCGCATCCGCCGACACCGCGTACGACATCAGTCGCGGCACAGCCGCGAGCACACCATTGACCCTTCGCTCGTGCCGCACCGCCCGCATCCCCGGGCCACCCATCACCGGTCCGGGCTCGCCATCCACGTGTGACGGGGTGTAGCGCAGCAATGCCACGAACAGCCCCATGTCCCGGGCCGCCTCCGGCCACTCCCGGCCCGGTCGCCTGGTACCAGCGGAAACAGAACGCTGCCGCGCCAGCGTACGACCGCGTCGTCAACTCGCCCGGCTCCGGCCGAAGCGAACAAGTTGCAGCCACTGATCTGCGACAGGAACCACCCGGAACTCATCGTCGAGGACGGTCCATCCGGCACCAGAGGTCGTCTGCGAGCGGGAGGATGTCGAAGCCCCGAAGTCGCAGATCGCGCGCGGCCGGGAGCGGCCGGACGGCCGCACGGTGGTGCTCCTCGACGAAGATCTGTGCCGTGCTGCCCCTACCGACGCAGAAGACGGTCGAGGGCCTTGGCTACGTCGACGAGCGCGACGTCGACCCGGCCTTGTACGCGCGGCCCTACTGGGTCGGCGTGGCCGGCGAGCAGGGGCAGCGTCCGGAGGTGTCCCCGGGCCAAGTGCCCGGTGTGCGAAGGCGTCTACGCCGGTGTGCCGACGAGCACGCTCGGCCTGGTGTCCGTCCACGACCACAAGCGCACACCGCGGGCCCTGGTGCTTCGGCATGGGCAGCATGGCCAGGGTTCCCACCGTCGACGCCATCGTGTACCGGGGAGAGCTGACTGCGGCCGCCAACGAAAGGTCAGTGGCTGAGGAGTTCACCCCTTTCTGAAGGTGCTGGGTCCATCCCAGACGCTGGCCGGCTTGGTGTCCTTGGCATACTCGCGCAGCGTTCGGTGGCAGGAGGCTGAAGTGGGGCTGGTGGACTCGTTCACGGCGGTCGTGCGAGTGGAACGGCACTTGTTCGCCTTGGGCGACACCGATCCGGAGAGGGAGGAGCCGTTCTCGCGGATCCCGGACAACTCGGCGTTCCTGGCCCACGAAGGGTCCGTAGTGGTTGCATCCGATCTGGAAGACCAAAGGGCCAGAGTGAGGGTGGAGCTCTGGGACTCGCCGTCTGATAGCCGTATGGAGAGGCCTTCGCAAGCATGGGGGAGCCGAGCTCCGTCTCCTTTGAGTCGGAGCGGATCCAGCTTGTCTGCCTGATGCAGGAGCCGCAGGCAGATGAGTATGAACTCTCCGGTGCCGGGCCCCTACTGGGCGCGTGTGTGGGTGGGCCCTCAAGAGGAAGACCCCCAGGAAGAGCTCGATGCCTACCGTCTCTTCGAGCGCTTCGTGATCCAGCTGTGGACGTGAGACCGGCGGCAGGGCGGCTCACACGCACCCGCCCCGCCGCCGGCGGCTACTTCACGTTCAGGTAAGAGGCGTCACCGTCCAGTATCCGGTCGTCGCGGAGCCAGAACGCCCTCTGTACGGCGGTCGGTTCGACCTGGGATGGAAACCTGCTCGAGAACCCGCTCGAGCTGGGGGCCGTCACCGTAGTGTCCGGGTGTCAGGACGAAGGCGAGAGGTCGGCAGCGCCCCTTCGGCGGCGAGATGGTTCTTGGTGGTGAAGCCTCCGCGGGACCGTCCAGACGCCTGCCACTCTGACCGCCTTCTCCAGCTGGACGTTCAGTTTCCCCAGCACTGGATCGGCCTGGTTCGACCCCCGCCCAGCCCCCTTTTTCAACAACCGCGGCCAGGGGCGCTCTCCTCGCGCCGGCTGCATGCTGGTGAGCCCGCACCGCTCTCGAGTCCACCGGCACGTCCCAGTCGATGCCGCCCACAGCGTCCTCGGCAGCCTGGATGCGCGACAGCAGCATCGCCCAGGTTCCCTCAGCTGACCAGCGGCGATGACGTTCATGGACCGTCTCCCACGGCCCGAACGCTCCGGTAGATCCCGCTATTGCACACCCGTGCGCACCCAGTACAGCACCCCGTTGATCACCCGACGGTGATCACCCGACGGTGATCACCCGACGGTGATCACTCCACCACCCCACACGCATCACTACGAGGCAAGAACGACATCAGCCGTTCCCACTCCGCATTCGCCAGGTCCCCACACCCCGTACAACCGGCCTTACCCCCACACCCCACCCACGTCGGGAGATGCGAGAAACGCGCCTGTCTGCCGTTGGCGGACTGGCCCTTCACAGCCGGGCCAGGTCCACCGGGGTGGACGTGGGGTTCGGCGGCGGAGGGAGGACGATCGGGGGCTGGCCGGCGGGCGGGACCGGCGGAGTCATGTCCGACTTGGGCAGCTTCGGCGGCGTGGTCTGCTTGAACAGCGTGGTGTCGAAGTCGACCAGGCCGGTCTTCTCCATCACCGTGATGTGATCCAGGACGGTGTCATTGGCCTGGTCGGCCAGGGCGCGCACCAGCGTGTTCTTCGTCGTCGAGCGGATCTTTGCCACGGTGTTGAAGATCGAACCGTGCGTCTGGCGAAGAATGTTGGCGAAGTCGATGTCGAACTGCTTGCCGCTGTCCGCCTTGAGGGTGGTGACGAACCCTTCCTGCTGCGGACTGGCCACGTTGGGCAGCGTCACGTTCAGCATCGGCGCGATCTTGCGGCAGGTCTCGTCCAGCGCCGCGTGCCCGTCGATCAGGTGCTGACTGGCGGTGAGGACCCCCTTGCTCTGTCCCTTCTGGAGCCCGATCTGTCCCACCGGGTGCTCCCACAAACCGGCAGCGCGCACCGCCACCACGAAGGCCCGGTCACCCTCGGTCAACGGCCCCCACTGGGTGTTGGCGATGATCCGGTCGTTCGAGGTCGACACGGTGTCAACTCCGAGCATCGACGGGTAGATCAGCGCGCCAAGTGTCAGGGCCAGCGCGCCCCCTACGAAGATACCGCCCACCATGTTCAGCGAACGCTGCACCATTCCTCCTGCTGTCAAGAAATCCGTCGATCCGTCATCGCCTGGATGGGGCGGACGAAGAGAATTACGTGCGCGGCGCCGTTCAGGTTCAACTAGTCGTCTAACGTCCACCCAGCCGCTCGATCTCGCGCGGGAGCCTTGGACAGCTGGTCAACCCCAGCTTCGGCGTGCCCACCATCCCTCGTCGGACGGAGCAAAGGGGTCGGGCCAGCTTCGTGAGAGGTACAGATCATCGAGTGGTTCGACTGCGCGTCGTAGTTCACGGGCCGGTCGCGGCGGGAGCGCGTGAAGAGCGAGTTCGAGTACCGCGCGTTCGTCGGTCGAGTAGAAGGGATTGCACAGCGGGCAGCCGCAGCCGCCGGAGAGGACGAGCGCCGGCCGGTGGGCTGTGCGCGACCACTGCCGCAGGGCCTGTGCGACCGCGCCGGGCCATAGACGCTGGTGTTCCAAGAGAGCGACCGCTGCGGCGAGCGTGCTGGAAGCGCGGGCTAGACCCGGCTCGCGATGTGCGAGCGATCGGTGGCTCCGGCCGGGCTTGGCGGCGCGGAGCTGGGATGGCCGTCTACGCGGCATCAGCCTTTCTGCGTTGGCTCTTCACGGGCTCAGCATGCCAGATGCTTCCTGTAGTTGCCCTTCGAATTGGTCGGTGCTCGCGCTGTGCGGCCGGCGCGGTCCGATGGATCTCTCGGCAGTGGCCGTGGACGGCTCCGATGGACGCGAACGTATCCCGTGACTCCAACCAGCGCTCGCATCGCTTTGAGACGGTCATCTTCCTGTGCGAGGACGAGATCGACACGCTGCTGGGGGATCCACTCGAGCATGCGGGAGCCGTTGAAGCCGACGACTTCGAAGGAACCGAGAGCGACACCGTAAGGATCAAGGTTGAAGCGACAGAGCGGAGGAGCGTCTGGCCGCGGAGAGCACGACTCACCAGGAGAAGCTGAGGAAATACGAAGCGCGGGCGGGAAAACAGACCTACCAGCAGGCCGCCGCGGGGCGAACGGCCGCCCGCCGGTCTCGATAGAACACAAAACGTCCTCGTCCGGCAGCAGGCTCGGCTGGTGAAGGCGCGGGCCTGGCTGGAGCGAGCCCGCAATCCGCGGCCGGTCCCCTCGCCGGAGTCCCGTGCCCGCCTGAGTGATCCCGACTCGCGGTTGATGCTCAGCAAACGCGGAGGCTACGTGCAGGGCTGGAACCTGCAACTCGCCTGTGCGTGCAACCAGTTACTGTTTGCAATCGGACTTCAGGGCAGCCCCTCCGGCATGACCGCTCTCGTTTCCATGGTCACGCAGAGTCAACGCGACTGCATCGCGGGCGGGATCACGAACGAGGTCCAGGCATGGCTTGCTGACTACGGATACGCCTCCACCGCCAACTTCGAAGCACTCGCCGGCCTGCCCCTGCTCGTCGCGGTGGCCCGGGAAGGATCGGACGGCGGCCCTCTCCCGCTGGACGAGAGCACTGTTCCCGCAGACCGGGGCGAAATGGCGGAGCCAGGCTTCGCCCAGCTGGTCCAGCGATTCGGACGTCACCCTGATTACCGGAGCACGGAGAGAGTGAACGCCGAGAGCAAGCTTGCCTCCCTCCTGCCGTGCGGAGGTTTCGAAATCCCCGCCGGACCCGGGCAGGGGTGAGTTTGTTCGGCAAGGCCAGGCGTTGCCAGGGGCGTCGGACGTCGGCGGTCAGGCCGCGGACGAGCCGTAATGGGGTGTGGGCCGCTGGCACGAACCAGGTCCAGCGGTCCGCGGCTTCGGGATCGCGGAGCTTCGGCCGGGTCCAGCCGAGTGTCTGCTTGATCGTCCTGAAGGTGTGTTCCAGATCGAAACGACGTAGGAAGGCATGCCGGTGCCGGTGCCGGTGCCGGTGCCGGTGCCAGTGCCGGTCGGCGTCGACGGGGCCGCGTCGGTGTCGGACCACCACAGCCAGACCGGCTTGGGCCCACCACCGGTTGGGAGCCGGTAGACCTGCAGACGGATGACGGTGCCCTCGGTGATCGGGAGTGCTGTGTCGTGGGAGAGCCAGGCCGCGTCGCGGGTCAGTCTCGGGTGGAGCCGGTCGAATGCGGTGGCCACCGCGGTGCCGTACCACTGTGTCTCGGTGACCGTCCGGACGTGAGGCTCGCCTCAGGTGTCCGGCCGGCCGAAGACGAACTCACCTCCGTGCTTCGGTGATCGGCCGCCTTTGGGGTCGTAGACCCTCGGCGGGGTCGGCCGCCGCATCACCCGGTCAGACCGCAGCCTGCGTGCGGGCCTACGAACCAGCACGGGTGGGATGGGCCTTGTCCCGGGGAGGCGGATGCGGATGCGGGCGCGTCGACGTAGCCAAACGACGGCTTGTGGCACTGCGGACAGGCCAAGTCCCCTGGGTGCTGGGCCTGGTCGAGCAGGAAGTACACGGCTCATCCGCGCAGAAGTCTGCGGTTCGGCGCGAGGGTGGCGACGCGACGGGGGATCTCGCCTTGCCGGTGGTGGTCTGGTCCCTTGTGCACACCGGGCCGCTACAGGTCGGGCCGAAGGCGGGGTATGCCGGAGGGCGTGGAGGGGCGCCGTCGGGTTGTTGGATGTGTGGGTGTGTGATGGTGTGTCGGGGCATGGCGGGCCGCGGTCCGGGTCTGTGTTCAGTTCGTGGTGGGTCGGCCGACAGCGCTGGTGGTCTGGTCCCAGATGGCGCAGCGGACAGTCATCTCGGCGCGGTGGCCGGAGGCTGTCATCGGGTGGCGACGGGGTGGGAAGTGGGCTGGGATGCCGCTGAACGCGGGAACCGTTGGGCTCCGCCACGCTGCGAAAACTCTTCGTCGCGTGTTCACGCCGACGGGTGGGCTGGTGGCTGCTGTCGGCCCGGTTGTTCCCTCACTCGTGGGAGCGGTGCTCCGCGGAAGGCATGACCTCGCGGTGGGCGGCGCCGTGGGAGCGGAACTTGTCCGTGACGACCACCCTCGGCACCGCGCGCGTCTTCTTCGTCAGCCCGAGGGAAAAGCGCCGGGCCGCGGCCTTGTGCCGGCGGTTGTGGGCGAGGATGTCCAGGACGGTGCCGTCCTGGACGACGGCCCGCCACAGGTACTCGTACCGCCCGTTGATCCTGACGAAGACCTCGTCCAGGTGCCACTTGTCCCCCGGGGCGGTGCGGTGCGGGGCGGGGCCAGCGGCGGCGCAGTCCGTCGCCATCGGGCTGCCCGAACTTCAGACGCCATCCGCGCACGGTCTCGCAGGAGAGACGATCGCACCGCGCTGCAGCATCAGCTTCTCGACTGGCAGCCGGCCTGACAGCCAGGACGTGACGTGATGACGCCGCCGACGGGTCCGCACTCGGCTCGGTTGACACCTCGACCTTTCTGTTGGGGATGGGCCGGCCCGTCGGTTGTCACGTGAGTTCTCCCGGGGTGGCGAACGCCTCGGAAGGAGATGATGTGGGGCATGCTTCCCTTACTGTGCTATTTATTGTCGACCTTCGTATAGGGGATTGGAGAGGGGAGCGTGCCGTTCGCGGAGGCGGTCGGCGGTGCCGAGCCGACACCCCCTCCTGAGACGGCGCAGGGCTCAGGGCGGTGGTCCCGGGCGCCGCTGCTGGCGGTGTGCGCCGGGTATTTCATGGTGATCCTGGACGTGACCGTGATCAACGTCGCCGTGCCCGTCGTGGGCCGGGAATTGTCGGCCTCGCTCACCGGAATCCAGTGGATCACCGACGGCTACACCCTGGCCTTCGCCGGACTGCTGCTGACCGGTGGCGCGCTGGGCGACCGGCTGGGAAACCGCCGGATCTTCTGCACCGGGGTGGCCGTGTTCACCATGGCCTCGGTCGCATGCGCGCTCGCACAGAACTCCCCGATGCTGGTGGCCGCCCGGCTGCTGGAGGGGTTGGGCGCGGCGTTGATCGTGCCCGGTTCCCTGGCCTTGTTGCAGCAGGCGTACCCGGCTCCGGCCACGCGCTCCCGGGCCATCGGGTTGTGGGGTTCGATGGCGGGCATCGCGGCTTCCGCCGGGCCCCTGCTCGGCGGGCTGCTCGTCTCCACCGTGGGCTGGCGATGGGTGTTCCTCATCAACGTGCCCGTGGGTATCGCCTGCCTGGTGCTGACGCTGCGACGGGTGGCACCCTCACCACGGCTGGAAACCCGGGCCGTGGACTGGCCGGCGCAGTGCGCGATCGTGGCGGCGGTGGCCCTGCTGATCGCCGCGCTCAATGAGGCCGGCCGGCGTGGCTGGTCCGATCCCGCGGTCCTCGCGGGGGCAGGCCTGGCTGTGCTGGCTGCCGCGGCGTTCGTGGTCCGCGAGCGGCTGACCCGGTCTCCTGCCCTTCCGCTGAGCCTGCTGCGCTCGCGCGCGATGAGCGGCGGAGCCGCCATCGGCCTGCTGTTCAACTTCGGCTTCTACGGCATGGTGTTCACCGCCAGCCTGGACTTTCAGCACCAACGCGGCTTCAGCGCCCTCGACGCCGGGGCGGCGCTGCTCCCTGCTGTGGCGATGACCATGTTCGCCTCGGTGCTGTCGGGGCGGTTGGCCCACAGAACCGGCGATCGCCCGCTGGTCATCACCGGTATGCTCCTGGCTTCTCTGGGGCTGGCCGGCTGGGCCGCGGCGGGCACCGACCCGGCCTACCCGCTGCTCGTGGCCCCGATGATGGCCGCGGGGTTCGGCACCTCCTTCGCCCTCACCGGCTCCACCACGACCGTGATGGGGGCTGCGCCGACGGGGTACTCAGGAACCGCCTCGGCCTTGTTCAACACCACCCGCCAGATCGGCAGCGCCTCCGGCGTGGCACTCGGCGGCACCCTGCTCGCCACAGCCCCCGACTACGACGCGGGACTGCGCACCAGCATGGCCGTCGGGGCGCTCGCCTACCTGACCGCCGCAGGCCTGGCGTGGCTGTGCGTGCCGCCGAAGCCCATGGGTGATGAGCCTTCGTGAATCTGGCTCCGCCCGCGCTTTCGTGATCAAGTGCATTGGCCGAGATCGCCCGTCATCAGCGCCTGACCGGCCGGGGCGAGGAACGCCTGCTACTGGACCACTACTTGGAGGTCCTGCTGCGAAAACCCGGTGCCCTGGCTGGTTCCGAGGTTCTCGACCAGACCCGGCTCGACGGCACCCTCACCGCGACGCACGAGGCTCTGTGGGCCGCAGCGAAGTCCGCCCTTGACGACGTCGAGAGGAGCAGGAGGAGGACGGCGACGAGCGCGGGAACGATGTCCCAAGGCGTGTGCACCGATTTGATCACCGGCCTGGCCCCGAGCCAGAGCCACACCGGTGCCGCGGCGAGATGCGGCACCACGCCCGCGGCGAGGAAGGCGGTGTTCTGCCGAGCCGTACTGACCCGTCGTCGCAGTAGGCGGGCGGGTGGCCCGAGTACGGAGGGGAGCGTCATGGACCGACCGTAGAACCCCAGGTGGGTCGGGGGCCATGTACCTGACTTCAGGATCGATGGTGAAGCCCGCGCCACCCCGGATCCGGATCCGGCCGTTACTGACCGTCGCGGGCCCGGCGGCCAGGCTGTTCCACAGGCCGCAGACCGGCTGCGGTACGTCACAGGAACGGGGTGGATGACACGATGGACGCACAGCACGCGGAAGATCCGGGAGCCCGTCGTGAACGGGCGCCGCTGCAGCCGCAGTCGGCGGGACGGGCGGTCGCGGAGCTCCCGGAGACCGGAGTTCCGTACACCGGGGACGCGGCGTCCGCTCCCGGGCCGTGGCCGCGACGTCGGTGGCCCGGGGGCGAGCCCCGCTACGTCGGCCTGGCGCTGGTCGGCTGCGGCGTCGCCATGCTGCCCTGGCTCGTCGTCCTCGCGAAGACCCTGCCGGCCACCACCCGCGTCCAGCACTGGTCCACCGCCTGGGTGGGACTCGACGCGCTCGAGGCGCTCGGCCTGGCCACCACCGGCCGGCTGCTGCTGCGCCGGGATCCCCGCTGTTCACTCACGGCCACGGCCGCCGCCACCCTGCTGGTCGCCGATGCCTGGTTCGACGTGACGACCTCCGCAGCGGGCACCGAGTTCACCACGGCCGTCGCGATGGCCCTGGGCGCCGAGTTGCCCATGGCGACGCTGTGTACGGTACTGGCGGTCCGCTCGCTGAGGTCGACGCGCACCGGACGTGCCCCACACTGCGAAGGTGTCAGCTGGTACGAGTTCGAAACCCCGGAAGCAGACCAAATCAACTGAGATTTCCGGCACCCAGGCGTCTCAATTGATGTGGTCGTCGCGAGTTACAACTCCAGTCTTGAATCGATCAGTTGAGACGGGACAACTGGTCCCACGTCAAGCCGTTTCCCGGCGCCGCTTCGCGCCGCACGGTGGGCTGGCCGCCACCCGCACCCGATACCGCACCGATGCCGGGGCGGTTGTCCTGATCGGCGGCCGGGATGACCGGTCCGGCGCCAGCCCGGTTCTCGGCCGCGCGGGGAGGCGGTCGACTGACCAAGGTCGGTACAGAGGGGCCCAGGGGTGAGTACCGGTCAACACGGCTGGTGGCGGGTGGGAGGAGACCGGCCAGTCGTTCACGCAGTGGTGAGGCACCACTGTTCAACGGTTGAAAAGCCAACGCCTCCGACGCTCGAAAGAGGCGGAGTCATGGTGAGCGTTCTCAAGTGGCGCGGCGCGATCGCTCGCTCGTTGCGCCGGCGTTCACGGCCGGGGAATTCCCGTACGGACGAGCATGTTCGGTGCATTGTTCGAGACCGGGCCGCAGTCGGCAATCTCAGGACACAATGATGTGGCCATGGACACGTATTCCCTCCCGCTCACCGATCACGGCCTCGTGCTTCGTGAATGGACGAACGATGACCTCGCCGTCATGCAAGAGCTGTTCGACGACCCCGATGTCGCCTACCGAACCCCTTTGGAGTCACCGTTCGGCCAGACCGCGGTAGTGCGATACCTGCACAGCGCCCGACAAGCCCGGCACGCGAACGACCGGATCCACCTGGCCATCACCACCGATGGGCATCAGGCACTGGGAGAAGTCCTGCTCAATCGGGTCACCGGCAGCATCGGCTACATCGTCGGTGCCGCTCACCGGGGACAGCGGCTGGCAGTGCGCGCCTGTCGCACGATGACTGAGTTCGCGCACACCACCGTCGCCCTGCCGAGGGTGATCCTGGAGATCGAACCCGACAATCACCCCAGCATCGCCGTCGCACGATCCGTCGGCTTCCGCCCCTCCAACGCGGCCGCCGAGACCGTCACCGACAAGGGCCGGACCTACAACCTGCTCACCTGGGAACACACCCTGACCACCGCCGACCGAGCTCAAAAGGCAAGCTGAGCACTTGCTGCTGAAGAAGGCATTCCCGGCGTTCTCCGTCGACGCTCTCCGCTCCACCCATATTTCGCTCGCGACGTCCGCCCTGCCGCATCTACGGTTTGAGCGTGTCCGCTCTGACAACGCTGCCGCCGGCGATGGCCGAGGAACTCCTGCATCCTGTCCTTCCCGCTGCGTCCGTCGGGGAGATCGTTCTGCGTACTGGCGGGGAACTGAGCACGATCTTCGAGATCCGGTTCGTCGGGGCGGCCGAGCCGGTCGTCATCAAGATCTATGACGATCAATGGCGCTGGAAACAGGAGAAGGAGATCTACGTCTACCAGCTGCTTGAGCAGCACGGTGTCGGGCCGGTGCCTGCCGTGTTGCACCATGGGGACGCCGACAACGCGCTCGGACGCTGCTACACGGTGATGACGTTGCTCAGGGGCCAGCCGTTGTCCGCCGTCAGCCGTGCCCTCGACAGAGCATCGCTGCGGGAGGTCTACCGTCAGATCGGGAGCTGCATGGCCGCGGTACACCAGATCCCGCAGGGCGCCTACGGATACCTCACCACGAGGGTTCTGGATCCCGAGCCGACGAACACCGCCTATATGACACGGCAGTTCCACAAGAAGCTCAGGGAGTACGCCGATCACGGGGGCGATGCGGCGCTCGCGACGGCCATCGAAGCGAAGGTCGCTCGGCAGGCTGACCTGCTCGGCGCGTGCCGGCATGCGGTGTTGTGCCACAACGACTTCCACGAGGGCAACGTCCTGGTCGCCGAGAACGGCGGCGGATGGCAGGTCAGCGGCTTCATCGACGTGGAGAACGCGATCGCCGCGGATCCGCTGATGGACGTGGCCAAGACCGACTACTACTCCGTCCACGTCGACCAGGACAAGCGCGAAGCGCTCTGCGACGGCTACGGCACGATGCCCGCCGACTGGAGCGAGCGGGTCGGCCTCTACCGCCTCTACCACGCTCTGGAGCTGTGGGACTGGTTCGCCTTCATCGGCAACACGACGCCGTTGGAAGACATCACCGACGACATCCGGCGGATGGCAGCCTGATCTTGGATACTGAATACAGGTTCTGAACCACCGACACCTCACCGAAAGGCAGTATTGGAGCCGCTGTCGCCGAAGGGGAAGAAGCCCGGGCGACCGCCTGTGTGGGCCCGTCGGCAACTGATTGACGGCGTACGAGACTTCACAAGATCCTCGCCAGAGCCGAAATACGTGATCGTCCACAGCTGGGTGTCAGTACGCGCCTGCGACTCGACGGTGAAACAGTTGGGAAGGACGTCCTTGAGCGGGCTGAGCACCTCCGGGAGATGTTGAAGGGCTGCCAATCCGGCTCCCAGGAATTGGCACGGCCGGGAGAGCCCCGGCCTCGACATGCTCCGGGTCTGCCGATGGCCCCGCCGCGCGTGTCACATCCGCCGTGGTCAAGGCCACCGTCGGCGTCCGGGCAGGAGGCACGCCATGAGGGACATCGGCTACCAGGCCACCTACGCCGGCAACGCCGCCGTCCCGACCGCCTTCTCCCTCAACAGCACGGCCGGCACGTCGGCGTAAGCGAGACGGGCCCGCCGGATCGGGAGGTGATCCGGCGGGCCCGCGCCGTACTGCTCCTGATCCCGGCCTACGCGATGAAGCGAACCGCGTCGGCCACGACGTATCCGTCGGCGTCGTCGGAGAGCTCGACGACGGCCGGGGTTCCGGCGGTGAACGAGAAGCTACCCAACGACACCCACCGGCCGCCGCGTTCGGTCTGGTTGATGCGGACGACGGTGGAGCCGCCCGCGTGTCTGACGGTATAGGCGGCGTTGGACGCCCGGTTGCTGTCCTGGGTGTACCAGACGGCCACGTCGTACACGCCGCTCGCCGGTACGTCCGACTGCCAGCGCACGACCGAGGTTCCGGTACCCGCCGCGTGGGTGCGGTAACTCGCCCCGTAGTAACCGGCGATCATGGTCGCCGGGCCGCTCCACGTGCCGGAGACCACGCTGTACGTACTGGCGTCGTCGTTGTCGGCGACCAGGCCCTGGGCCGTGATCCGCACGGCGTCGGCCACGACGTATCCGTTGGCGTCGTCCGAGAGTTGGACGACGGCCCGGGTTCCGGCGGTGAACGAGTACTTGCCCAGGGAGACCCAACGGCCCCCGTTCTCCTGCTGGTTGAAGCGCACCAGCGTGGAGCCCTTGGCGTCCGTGACGGTGTAGGGCGCGTTGGAGGCGCGGTTGGTGTGCTGGGTGTACCAGACGGCCACGTCGTAGGTCCCGGTCGTCGGCACGTCGGTCTGCCAGCGCACGACCGACGTCCCGGTACCCGCGGCGTGGGTGAGGTAGTTCGCCCCCTGGTACCCGGCGACGGTGGTCCCGGCGTTCCAGGTGCCGGAGACCGTTGTGAAGCCGGACGAGCCGTTGTCGGTGACGGCACCCCGGTAGGACAGTCGGACGGCGTCGGCGACGACCGTGCCATTGGCGTCGTCCGACAGTGTCACTGTGCCGTCGCCGCCGCCGGAGAACGGAAACTCGCCGAGTCGTACCCAGCGACCGCCGCCGGATGTCTCGTTCACCGTCACCGCCGTCTGGCCGTCGGCGTGGTTGATGACGTAGGACGCATTGGAGGCCTGGCCCGACGCCGCCTTGAACCAGGCGGAGACCTCGTACACGCCGTTCATCGGCACATCGGGCCGGAACTCCACACTGGCGGTGCCGGTTCCGGCGGCGTGCGTGTCATGACTGTTCCCGTAGGCGCCGGTGACCGAGTTCACGTCGTCCAGGTGCCTGAGAGGGTGTCGAAGCCCGGTATGAAGTCGTTGTCCGCCACGGTCTTCGGCACATCCGCGGGCTGCCCGCCCGAAATGAGGGTCAACTGGTCGGGGGCGATGGCTTTGCCGCCGGCACGCCCGACGGCGGCCAGAGTGAACCGGACGGTGTGCTGCCCGGCGGCCAGTGTCATCGATCCCAGCTGGTAGACCTGATAGCCGTCGATGTCATAGCTGTCGGAGCCGGATGTCAGCGTCGGGTCGAACAGGCCCTGGCTCAGTGCTGTGCCGTCGATGCTCGCGCGTATCTGCCCCTGGCCGAAGCTGCGATGGAAGCGCGCGGAGACTTCGTAGTCACCCGCCTGCGCGACATCGAACGGGACGTCGATGTAGTTGCCCACATCGGAAGCCCCGTAGCGCAGGGCCTTGCCGCCTCCGGCGTTGGCATCCGTCAGGATCGGCACGGCGGCACCGGTGTCGGTACGGGCGTCCGAGGTGGCCATTTCGTACGTGTGCTGGGTGAACCCGGGGCCGGAGGCAAGGCTGTCCCTGCCCTTGGTCAGCCACGCAAGGTCGAACCGGGCGACACTGATGCGCTCGGGGTAGTTGGCCACGGTGCCGTCACGGCCGTAGACCAGCAGGATCGTCCCGTCGGACAGCCGTGCGAGGTCGGAGTAGTAGGACGGGCCCGGGTTGGCCACTCGGCTGTACCGGAAGCTCGCTCCCTCGTCGTAGGAGACCGAGACGGTCATGTTCTCGCGGGCGGACGAATCCGGCCGGCTGAACAGCAGCCGGTCGACCGAGCCGCTGTTGTACTGGAGCATGCCCGCGTCGACCGAGCTGAACGTTCCGGTCGAGCCGTCGATCGCGGGTGCGGACCAGGTCTCCCCGCCGTCGGTGCTGGTCGAGGTGATGCGGTAACGGGTGCCGCCCGCGCCCCAGCGGCCGTTGATGACGACCGATCCGTCGGAGCGTTCGTAGATGCGGCTCTCGTTGATCGGGTAGTTGGCATCCATGAACGGGGAGCCTCGATGCCACGAACCGCCGTGGTCGTCGCTGTACAACATGTCGATGCCGTAGTTGGCGTCCGTGGCGTCACTGGCGGCGCGGTGCATCACGGGCATCAGCAGCCGACCGCTGCTCAGCTGTATTCCATGGCCCGGAATCGGGGCGTCGCGCGTCCAGCCGTAGGGATTCGAGGCGAACAACGGGGTCAGATCCTCGGTGGCCGACCAGGTGGCGCCGGCGTCGTCGCTCCGCTTGACGTAGATGTTCGAGCCGTCCCCCTTCCAGAACAGGGACACCCGGCCGGTCTGCTGATCCACCACCGGCGTCGGGTCGCCCCAGCTCTGGGTCACGTCCTGCGGGACCACGATGGTGCTGGCGGACCAGGTGAGCCCCGCGTCCACGCTGCGGCGAAGGAGCAGGTCCTTCGGTCCCCCGTCCTGCATGCTGAACCGGCCCTCGGTGAACGTGAGCACCACGTCGGCGGGCAACGCCTCGCCTCCGGCGGGCGGCACGATGCCCGCGGGGACCACCCCGAGGCCCTGCACGTGGAAGCTCGCGTACGCGTCGTTGTCGGTCGAATCCCACAGCTCGGATTCGGAGAACGAACCGGAATCGGTGGCACTCGCCGCCTGGGCTCGGCCCGTCGCTGTCGCCAGGCCCATCAGCGTCAGCAAGGCGAGCAGGGCTGTCCCCAACGCCTGGAGCGGCGTTCTTCGGAACGTCTGACGTGGCATCACATCTCCACCTCTATGGAAAATTCTCGTGATCGCCGGCCAACACTATGGCCCGCGAATCTGTGCTGTCAGTGCGATGTGGGAGCCTCGTCCGGCCAGCGACCGGGCAAGTATCTGTCCCGAGGTGAACGACACGATGACGGGACGACTCCGACGACACAGCCCCGGGATGACAACACGAAACCGCACTTCAACGCGCTTCAGAACGACATGGCTCACGGGAACCTGCATTCCTTGCGGGTTCTCGTTGCCCGTGTCCTTGTCTCACGAGCCAAGTCCTGCGGTTCGCGGTGTGTACCGGCATTTCAGGTCACGACGATCTGGATGGACGCGCGGTAACGGCAACCCGATCGGCACCAGTTCGTTCGCCCCCTACATCCGGGGCACGGTGAAGGAGAACGACCGCGCGGTCCGCTTCGACTACGACGCAATCGATTTCAAGAACATCAACACCAGGGCGGCCAGCGGTCAGAAGATCAAGATCGAGGGGGCCGTCCCGCAGGACGGGCCTTCGCGTGCCAACCCCAAGCTGGGTGGTGACCTGCCGGTGACGAAGACCTTCGACCAGCTGCGGCAGATGCCCTAGGCGCACTTCACTCACATCATGCGCTGCGCGCCCGGCCAGGTCAGCGGTGCCAGGTCCGCAGACGTGGTCTTCGCCGTCTACCGGCCCGTCGTCACCTCCACCGTGCCGCCTGGCCGGGTCGGCGACAGTCCCGCGCTGGGCAAGCCTGCGATGATCGCGCCTCGCTGAGGCGCGGGGGAGTATCTGGGTAACCCCACCGGGGGCGGCGACCTGGCGAACAAGGGCGCCGGATCGTTCAGTTCCCTGGCCACTCTCGTCTACAGCACGAAGGCGACCGCGCCGGAGCGCAGGGTGGCCGCGCACGTCAAGAAGGCCTACACCACACCGGGCGCGACGAAGCCGACCAACGCCAACAGAGGATCGCTGGGCAGACACCGTCCGACCCGCTGCACCGCCTGTTCTCGGACGTCCAGCGCCGCAAGGGCAACCGTGCGCGGGCGGTGAGCAACTGCCGCCGCTACTTCGGCCCTGGCTGCAGCAGCAACAGCACCAAGGACTGCGACGAGTTCTCCTTCGCCACCACCTACGAGGGCTGCGCACAGCGCGAGTACGACGTACACGCCAAGCACAACAACTTCTCCGTCCTGCCCGTGAACAAGAAGCAGTACGGGGACGCCGGAACCCTGCTCGGCCAGTTCTACACAAAGAGCCGCATCATCGACGGCATGGACGACGGCTTCCTCGTCACGATCACCTCATGGTCGGCTCGGGCGGCAGGGACCCCGATGCAGGGGCCTGGTCGCCCTCTCACGCGGAGAACTGGGATGCCCTCTGGCACGCCCTCCTGCACCAGGCGTGCCACCTCACGGCGGCCCTCGCAGTACACCCGCACCTGCCATGTGCCGTCCGCGTCGGACAGGTGCACGTAGGTGACCATCGACCGGCCGCCGCACCCCTCAGCGCCAGTTCACCTGACGGGCTTGTGAAGCTGGGCTCCGCGTTTTCCTCCCAGCCGCCGCGGTCATCGGGGGCGGGCGGCGGCTCCCCGTCCCACACTTCGGCAGTCATGGCGGCGGTGTGCGTATGGCCGACGCTCTCGACGTCCAGCCAGCCCTCTTGGGCGGTCAGGAACGCACCACCGGCCTCACGGCCTTCCGGATACTCGAATGGGGACCTGCCTCGGCCAGTCGGGCTTCATCTGCGGCAGCCCGTAGCCGGGCTTCCTGTTCGGTCTTTCGCGCCTGCAGGACGAGTGCCTGGTCTTCCTTGTCCAGAGCCCCTTCGCACGTGGGGAACCGGAGGTGGCTTCGGGCGACCAGCCGGCCCCGATCGAGGTGGCCCGTGTCCAGCGTTGCCGTGAAGCCGGCACCGCGACGGCTGTCCGGACGGTCGGTGTGCCCGAACTGGGCCGAGTCCGGGCCCAGGCCGAATCCTGGCCCAGGTCTCGGCGCAGCCGTGAGCCCGGCCACCACGGTGCCGAGTCGGCCCCCACGCAGGGCGGCAGGATACTCAGCGCCAGCCGAGCTCCGGTGCTACGTGAGTGAGGATGCTCTCCAGTACATGGGCGTTGTAGTCGACACCGAGCTGGTTCGGGATGGTCAGCAACAGGGTGTCCGCGGCTTGGATGGCCTCGTCTTCCTGGAGTTGCTTCACCAGTACGTCCGGCTCGGCGGCGTACGAGCGTCCGAAGATCGCCCTGGTCGTGTCGTCGATCATGCCGACCTGGTCCCGAGAGTTTCGATCGTGGCCGAAGTAGGCCCGGTCCAGGTCGTTGGTCAGGGCGAAGACGCTGCGGCTGACCGACACACGCGGTTCTCGCATGTGGCCTGCCTCCTTGTACGCCTCGCGATACGCCTCGATCTGCTTGCGCTGCTGGACGTGCAACGGCTCGCCCGTCTCGTCGTCCTTCAGTGTGGAACTTTGCAGGTTCGTCCCCAGCTTCGCGGCCCAGACGGCGGTCGCGTTCGAACCGGAGCCCCACCAGATCCGCTCGCGCAGCCCCTCGGAGTACGGCTCGACGCGCAGTAGCCCCGGCGGGTTGGGGAACATCGGCCGCGGGCTCGGCTTTGCGAAGCCCTCGCCCTCGAGCACCTTGAGGAAGGCCTCGGTGTGTCGGCGGGCCATGTCCGTGCCGGTCTCACCCTCCGCGGGGGCATACCCGAAGTAGCGCCAGCCGTCGATCACCTGTTCCGGTGATCCGCGGCTGATGCCGAGTTGCAGGCGGCCGCCGGAGATGAGGTCGGCAGCGCCAGCATCCTCGGCCATGTAGAGCGGGTTCTCATAGCGCATGTCGATCACGCCGGTGCCGATCTCGATCTTCGAGGTCCGTGCACCGATGGCCGAGAGCAGCGGGAACGGGCTGGCCGCCTGCCGCGCAAAGTGGTGCACGCGGAAGTACGCACCGTCTACGCCGAGCTCCTCCGCAGCGATCGCCAGGTCAATGGACTGGTGCAGGAAGTCGGCCGCGGATTGGGTTTTGGAGTGCGCACTCGGTGACCAGTGGCCGAACGAGAGGAAACCTATCTTCTTCACTTGAGGTCAAAGCATCCGGCAGCCGCGTTTGATTCCCCGCATTGGCATGGTGTGATCAGGCCGAACGGCCGATGACCTCCACCAGATCTGCGGCTACGGGCAGGCTTGCAACGCCGAAAGCGAGTTCTGGCCGGAGTGGGACGGCTGGGCGCTGCGGGAGATCTGACACGGCGCTGGCAGCCCGGCCCATACGCCAGCGGTGGAGACAGGCGGGAAGTCGGAACCGTGTCTCCTCGCTGACGGCCATCCCGGCCGCCCCCGGAGCCGGGGACGTTCGATCTGGTGCACGCCCGGCTCGTGCTGGTCCATGTACCCGACCGGGCTCGGGCGTTGGCCACGATGGCGGCAGCGCTACGGCCCGGCGGCTGGCTGCTGGTCGAGGACGCCGATACCGCTCTGCAGCCACTGGCATGCCTGGACGACAGCGGCCCTACGCAACGGCGGGCCAACCGGCTGCGCGACGCGGTCCGGGAGCTGCTGACGCGCCGCGGCGCGGACCTGCGCTACGGCCGGACACTGCCGCGGGCATTGCGTGAGGCCGGCTTGGTAGATGTCGCCGCGGGGGGCTCTTTCCCATTCGGCGGGCTGGCCTGCGACCGGCTGGAGGCGGCGACCATCCGGCACGTGCGCGGTGAACTGCTCGCGGCCGGCCTGGCCGACGACGCCGAGATCGACGCGCACCTGGCCGCCATCCACGCTGGCGAACTCGACCTGACACTCGCGCCGCTGATCTCGGCCTGGGGACGCCGTCCAGCCGAGCACCCGCCGACACTCGGTTAGGTGCAGATCCAGGCGATGTCCGACCCTGCCCAGAGCGCTGTTCGTCGAGGGAGGCCAGGCAGCTCGCGCAGGCGCGCGCCGCGCGTCACCGAAGCTGGGGCCACCCCGAGATCCCGTCAAACATCTCCCGACGACAAGACGTCAACCAAGTCCTGAGACCACACACCGACAGACAGGCACGGGCTTCGAAGATCACGGAGTTCTCGACGCCCCGTGCTCCGAGTGGAAGACCGTGCCTGCCGACGCAGCATCCCCGATCCCGCCTGCTCTTGACCTACTCCGCGAGTAGCCCGAACCTTGCCCCGAGGAGATCCCGGGACTGCTGGAGCGGCTGGCCGAAGTGCCCGACCCACGTGACCCGCGCGGAGTGCGCCACGCCCTGGCCGCCGTGCTCGCGCTGAGCGCGTGTGCCGTACTGACCGGAGCCACCTCACTGCTGGCGGTCGGCGAGTGGATCGCCGACGCCCCGCCCTGCGTGCTCGAACGCCTTGGTGTCCGTCGTGATCCGTTGCTGCCTTGGCGGCTCGTGCCCGCGGAACCGACGGTGCGCCGACTGCTGGCCCGCGTCGACGGCGATGCACTGGTTGAGGAGAAGCGGGTCGGCGAGTACGACCTGAACGTTCACTCGGAGAGTCTCGGCATCTCGGACACCGGGGGCGTCGACGGATGGCGGCCCTTCCTGGTCTCCCTCATGGGGCCTGGCATCGGCGACGAGTCAATCTTCGAGGCCGAGCACGCCGACGAAGTCGATCAGGAGCCTCTCATCGGCTTCACCCCGACCCACGCCGTCGACGTTGTCGCGTTCTGCGACAGCCCGGTCGACCACGTCGTCACGGCCCTGCTGACCGCCGCCGTCATGGACGTGATCGGTGGCGTCGCCAGCGCCGAGCTGAGGGAGGACCAGGTGCCCATCGTGGCCGGCCTTCCGGGCGTCTTCGCGACGATGATCCATCCATGGCCCGCCGCGTACGGTTCGGCGGAGTTTCTCAGGACGTGGGCTCAACAGCCCGGCTTCCGGCTGCTCAAATGGTCGGAACTCGGTCAGTCGGCTCAGGCGAGGAGCACCCGTCCTCCCGCCGGTCGACGTAACCCGCAATGGTGATGACACCCGGCACGGCGGGTTCACCGTGCCTAGCGGTGTCGACGTTGCCGGCGAACCGAAGCAAGGCGGTGGCGGCCGCGTCGACGTCTCTTGAACTGCTCTGCTGTATCCGTGTGCCGTTCCGTCCCGGCTGCTCACACAGCCGTTGACGCATTCCGATATGGGCATATGATGGTCCCATGGCACGAGCGGCGACGACCTCGGACGCGTTCAACGCGATTGCCGAGCCGCAGCGGCGGGCGATCCTGGCGCTGCTGCGGGGCGGCGAGCGGCCCGTGACCGAGCTGGCGCGGGACCTGGGGATGAGCCAGCCGCAGGCGTCCAAGCACCTGCGGGTGCTCCGCGAGGTCGGGCTGGTGCGGGTCCGCGGGGCGGGCAAGCAGCGGCTGTACGGCCTGGACGCCAGCGGGCTGCGACCGGTCCACGAGTGGGTGGGCGGCTTCGAACAGTTCTGGAACGAGACCTTCGACCGGTTGGACGAGTACGTGCGGGATCTGAAACAGGCAAGGCAGGAGGAACCACCGGATGATGACGACGACCAGTAGCGGCGGCGAACCCGGCCACGCGGCCGCGGACCGCGAGATCGTGGTCTCCCGGGCCATCGACGCCCCACGGGAGCTGGTGTTCGAGGCGTTCACGCAGGTCCGGCACCTGTCGCGGTGGTGGGGACCGGAAGGGTTCACGACCACGACCCGGTCCTTCGAATTCCGCGCGGGCGGGGCCTGGGACTTCGTGATGCACGGGCCGGACGGGACCGACTACCAGGAGTGGATCACCTGGACCGAGATCGTCCCGCCGGAGCGGATCGCGATGGTCCACGGCGAGTCCCGCGACGACCCCAACGCCTTTGAGTCGGTCCTGACCTTCGAGTCGGCCGGCGAGGGGACCCGGATCGTGATGCGCGCGGTGTTTCCCACCAAGGAACTCCGTGACGAGGCGGTGGAGAAGTACCACGCGGTCGAGGGCGGCGAGCAGACCCTGCGCAGCCTGGCGGCCTACGTCGCCGAACTCACCTGGAACGAGACCGCCCGGAACGAGACCACACCGAAGGGAACGGAGGGCTGATGGCCGGGAAGGTGTTCTTCAGCGTGACGATGTCGCTCGACGGCTTCATGGCGCCGGAGGCCGTGCCCGTCGAGGACGTCTTCTCGCCCGAAGGTCAGAACGACCCGAGGGTCCAACGCTGGATGACGAAGTGGTCGGAGCTGCAGGGGTGGCTGTTCCCGCAGCGGTGGTTCCGGGAGAACCTCAAGCTCGGCGAGGGCGGCGAGGAAGGGCTCGACAACGACATCGCTCGGGCGACGTACGAGCGCACCGGCGTGAGCATCATGGGCAAGCGGATGTTCGACGCCGGCGAGCTGGCATGGCCGGAGGAGGCGCCGTTCCACACCCCGGTGTTCGTCGTCACCCACACCAAGCGTGACCCGTGGGAGCGGCTGGGCGGCACGACCTTCCACTTTGTCAACGACGGCATCACCAGCGCGCTCGACCAGGCCCGCGAGGCCGCCGGCGACCGCGACGTCCGCATCGCCGGCGGCGCCGAGACGATCCAGGAGTACCTGGACAGCGGCCTGATCGACGAGTTCTCGATCACCCTCGCGCCCGTGCTGTTCGGTACCGGCATCCGCCTGTTCGACCGAGTGGACCCGGGCCGTCTCGCCCTCGACCAGGCCCGCACGGACGCATCATCCCGGGTGACCCACCTGACCTACACCGTCCGGAAGCGGTAGCCCGCGTTCCCGCAGGGTTGAGGTGTCGGCGTGCCGCTGGATGTCTCGCGGGTGCGGCCACGCTGCCCGGCGGTGAGGTCCGCGCGGGCGCCTCCTCGGTCTGCAGGAGCCTGCGACGGCCTGGGCCTCGCAGACGCCGATCTGCGCGTGGACCCGGGCCTGGGCGGCGTCGTGGCCGGGCGCCCGGACCTGGGTCCAACCATCCTCCCTTGGCCCGGCGGCCCCGCCCGCCGACTGGGCCTCGGTCCCCGAACCCGACGACCATAAGATCAGGCCGCGGGGGGAGATCTACCCGGCCATGGAGGGGGCGTAGGGCAACAGGGCCGGAGCCAGCTGCATGCCGGGGGCCAGGCCGAGGGCGACGAGGGCGTCGGGCAGGCCGCGCCCGGTGCGTGCGGCCTCCACTGTTCCCGGGGTGGCCAGTTGGCGGCAGCTGGCGGCAATGATGTCGAAGAGGCGCTGTACCCGGCCGGGACCGCGGGGCAGCAGCTGGCCGTGGAAGTCCTCGTGGTGGGCGAGAACGAGGGCGGCCAGGCCCGCGACGTGGGCCGAGGCCGTGCCGGTGCCGTCGAGGGCCGTGTAGCCGCCTTCCGGGGCGCACGACAGGACGGCCACACCGGGGGCGGCTGCGTCGATGCCAGGGCCGTAGCTGCTGAACGGGGCGGCGAACAGTCCTTCCGGTGTCAGCTGCGGCCCTGTGTGGGTGGCTTGGGATGTGTCGGGCGGGTAGGTGCCGAAGGCTCCCAGGGCGCCTACGGCGAAGACGGTGGGCAGCGAGGCGGGGAAGGCGATCGGCCCGCCGGTGTCGCCTGCCGGGGCGATGCAGGCGATGCCTGCCGCGCTGGCGTCGGCAAGTTTGCGGGAGACCAGCGCCGACGGGTAGGGGGTGGCCACGGCGATGTGGGCGAGGTCGGTCTCGCGTTCGATGCAGTGGTCGAGGGCTGCGATCAGGTCGCTGAAGTGGCCGTCGGGCAGCACCTGGCAGACGTCGAGCTCGGCGTCGACGGCGATGCCGATGATGCCCGTGCCGGTGTCCGTGCCGGCGATGATGCCGGCCGCGTGGGTACCGCTGCCGTCCAGGTCGTGCGTCCAGCCCTCCTCCGTGCCGTGCACGAGATCGGCGCCCGAGCGCACTCGTTGCTTCAGGTCGGGGTGCTCGGTGCTGACGCCCGTACCGATGACAGCGATCTTGATGCCGAAGGCGCGGAACGTGGGGGGCAGCCGGTCCAGCCGCATGGCCTGCTGGCCCCAGCTGTACTGCTGGCGTTCGTCCAGTTCCGGGTACACCTTGGACAGCGGGGTGAGGGTGACGACGTTCTCCCGGGCCGCCGACAGGTCGGGACGGTGGATCCAGCGGTCCGTGTAGTTGGCCCTGGGGCGGACGTACAGGCACTGGACGGACTGTTCGGTCTCGGTGGCCAGTGTGACGGTGACCGTCCCATCGGCGGCGGTGATGCCCTGGCTCGGCCAGGTCGCCCCGATCAGGAACACCCCTGCGCCGGCCAGCGGTTCGCCGTCCGGGCCGCAGACGCGCAGCGAGATCTCCGCAGGCTTCTCCATCGGCAGGACCAGCCCCGGGTCGTACAGCGGTAGCACCCCCGGGGCCTGCGTGGCGGCCGGCCCGGCGCCGGACAGCGGCAGGTCCGGCTCGATGTGCACGTGCAGTGTCCGCATCGCCGGCAGCTGGGTCTCGGCTGCCTCGACGACCGCGATCTCCGGACAGGAGGGGAAGACCCCGGCCGACTGCAGTTTCTCGGACGGCTGGAGTCTGCGGATCACCGTGATGTCGGGCATGCCCTCGAGCCGGTCGCACACCGCGTCCATGCTGAGTTCGGGCACTCCTGGTGGGAGCAGTTGCTGGGGCAGCGGTGTCACCATGTACCGCTGCCGGCGCGGCTGCACCACGGCCGGTGACGGTGCGCTCTTCTTGCGTGGCGCCGCCTCTTTGCTCTCGGGGCCCAGCTTGCCGCCGGAACCCGCGCCCTCGGATTCGCTCTGGCGGTTGTTTCGGGGTTTGTTTCCGGGCCTGTCCTTGACCATCACGTCCACCTTCACCATGCCTACGTCGGTCTTTGTGCTTCTGATCCGGATCACGGGCGGTACGCGTCCATGGTGATGCGGTGTGCCCGGGAACGACTCCCGGGCACACCGCATCGCGCGCCGCCAGGATCAGCCGATACCGAAGGGCTGAGTCATCTGGCCGTAACCGAAGCCGGGCTGCTGGAACTGCGGGAACTGCTGGCCGAACTGCTGCTGGCCGTACCCGCCGCCCCACTGCTGCTGGCCGTGCTGGCCGTGCTGGCCGTGCTGGCTCTGCTGCAGCAGCGTCAGGATCGCGGTCGGCAGCGCCTGCTGCACGGACTGCTCCACCGCGCTGCGCACACCCTGGAGCAGCGTCGTGTGCAGCGCGACAGCCAGGTACGGGTGCGCGTGCTGCTGGGGAATGCCCTGCTGCTCCAGCTGCTGCTGGACCTGCTGGATCTGCTGCAGCGTCTGCTGCATGCGCTGCGCGATCTGCTGACTCGCCTGCTGGCAGGCCTGCTGGATGGACTGCTGGACCACCTGTGCGAGCTGCTGCGGCCCGGCGGACTGCTGGCCGAACTGCTGCAGGGGCGGGGCACCGGTCATCACCGACATGAATGCTCCATTCAACGCCACGGGAAACGCTACATAAGAGGTTATGTAGGTTTTCGGAATGATTCCGACGCGATGAAGCTAAGATGGCGTCGCCCTGACCGCAATCGGGCGAGCCGCTCGGAGGGAAGAATCCCCCCGATCGGATCCGTCGAGTGGCGAGCCGTCGTCGGCGCTGCAGAATGGGCAGCTGGAGTCGGCGGACGACGGTGTGGACGGCAGGTACTTCAGGCCGGCGCGGGCGCAGGTGCCCTCCGAAGCCTTCCCAGCAGAGACCTGCCAAAATTCTGATCGACACTCCCCGCACATCACCGAGCATCACGGAGAGAATGCATAGATTAGGCACACGGCCCTACTGCGTTGTGATCACGCGAGTGGGACGCGCCCTGGCTGGCCGAGCTCCCGCGGCCTTCGGGGCAAATGGGATATGGGGTAATTGGCAGCCCGACGGTTTCTGGTTCCGTTAGTTCAGGTTCGAGTCCTGGTATCCCAGCCACGGCGGACGCCGCCATCACGGGAGGCACCGACGAAGGCAGACGTTGCCTGGACGCGGCGGGCAACCGCACCTGGGTAACCGACGGACGCAGCAACAAGACCGTCTGCACCTTCGACAGCTGGAGCCTGCCCGAGTCCACGGTCGAACCGTCCACGAAACCGGAACGGGCGCGGAGAGACCACCCCGGACCCTGGCGTATGACCTGACAGGCCGCCTCACCGCGGTCGGCGCGGCAGACGGCCTGACCCGCAACACCTACACCTATAGCGATCGCGGCCAGCTCCTGGCCGCCGACGGTCCGGGCGGCGCCACGTCCCGCGGCCTGTTCCCGCCCAGTTGCCGTTCCAGCACCATGATCTGATGGCGCAGCGCCCACTTTGTCGGCGGCCTCGAAGAGGTGACGGGTTGTGCATGCAGAACGCCGCGCCGGAGGCGTAGATGCCGTCGATGCACATGTTGGCTCCGACGCACCGGCGGATCCGGTCCGTGTGCCCGTCGCGGACCTTGTTGGGCAGTTCGGGGTCGGCCATCAGCGCCCGGGGCGGAGAGCTTCTGCTTGATGCGCCCGGCGAACTCGAGGTGAGGAGAGGCGGGCGTGGACATCGGCGGGATGGTGCGGGCCAGGTCGGCGTCGGTGCCGATCGAGCCCTTGACCAGGCTGATGAAGTCGATGCCGGCCTCGGTGATGTCCTGGGCGATGTCCTGGGCGATGCGCAGTGCCTCGTCCGTCTTGAGGCCGCCCGCACGCTCTTCGTCGAAGGTCAGGCGCGTGCCGATGACGAACTCCGGGCCGACCGTCGCGCGGATGGCGCGGATGACCTGGAGCGGATAGCGCATGCGGTTTTCGTAGGAGCCGCCGTACTCGTCCTCGCGGTGGTTCCAGAACGGGGTCCAGAACGAGTCCAGGAGGTGGCCCCAGGCCATGAGTTCGATGCCGTCGAGTCCCGAAGTCTGACAACGCTGTGCGACGTCGACGAAGTCCTGCCGCACCCGGTCGAGGTCCCACTGCTCTGCGGCCTTGGTGAAGGCGCGGTGTGCGGGCTCGCGGACGCTGCTGGCAGAGATCGCCGGGAGCCAGTTGTCGGTGTAGCTGCTGGTGCGGTGACCGAGATGCGTGAGCAGAGTCATCACAGCCGCGCCCTGCTCGTGCACCTCGTCGGCGAGCCGGCGCAGCCACGGCTGACGAGAGCGCTGCCGCCGATCACGGTCAACTCGACGCCGCCACGGGCCTTTCCGACGTGGTAGGCGCGGTAGCGATCCTTGGGCAGGCCGTCCTCGCTGTAGGCAGGTTCGTGGGACATGCTGACGATGCGGTTGCGCAGAGTCAGGTTCTTCAGGACAAACGGACTCATCAGGGGGTGTTGACGGTCACCCCGCACCTCCATGGATTCGGACGGAAGGACGGGTCAGCGCCCGTGGTGGTGCATGACGTGCTTGGTGCGCGAGTAGTCGTCCAGTGCGTAGATCGACAGATCCCGGCCGTAGCCGGATCCCTTGAACCCGCCCCAGGGGACTTCGCCGGCCAGCACGAGATGGGAGTTGACCCAGACGGTGCCGAAGTCGAGGCGGGCGGCGATGTCGTGGCTGCGGCGGGCGTTCTCGGTCCACACGGACGCCGACAGACCGAGGGGGACGTCGTTGGCTCGCCTCACCGCCTCCTCCTCGTCGGCGAAGGTCTCGACCGTGACCACGGGGCCGAAGATCTCCTCGCGGGCGACTTCGGCTCCCTCGGGTACGTCGACCAGTACGGTCGGTGCCACGAAGTAGCCGGGTTCGTCGAGGGCCCCGCCACCCGTCGCCGCACGCACGCCTTCCTTCGTCGCACGCTCCAAGTACCCGATGACGCGGTCGAAGTGGGCCTTCGAGACCATGGGCCCGACTTCGACCTCCTCGCCGGAGGTCGGCTCACCGACGACCAGGGCCAGTACCTCGCCGACGAGTTGCTCGACGAACTGCTCGGCCACCGATTCGTGGACGAGGACGCGGCAGGCGGCCCCGCATTCCTGGCCCGAGTTCCAGAAGCTCGCCACGCGCAGCGACGAGGCGGTGGCCGCGAGGTCGGCGTCCTCGAAGATCACCACCGGGGCCTTGCCGCCGAGTTCGAGGTGGACGCGCTTGAGGGTGTCGGCGGCGGCCCTCGCGACGGCTCGGCCGCCGGCGACCGAGCCGGTCAGGGCGATCATGTTCACGTCCGGGTGCTCGGCGAGCCGGGCGCCGGCGTCCGCGCCGTAGCCGTCGACCACGTTCAGTACGCCGGGCGGCAGGAGGTCGGCGACGAGTTCGGCGAACTTCAGGGTGGTCAGCGGGGTCCGCTCGGACGGCTTGATGACCAGGGTGTTGCCTGCGGCGAGGATCGGTGCGATCTTCCAGGCCGCCATGAGCAGCGGGTAGTTCCAGGGAGTGATCACGCCGATCACGCCGAGCGGTTCGCGCAGGATGACCGACAGGTGGTTCTCGGCGTAGTCGCCGGCGGCCATGGAGGTGGTCGCGCGCAGCGCACCGGCCATGAAGCGGAAGGTGTCGACGGTCATGCCGACGTCGTCCCGGGACACCGCGAGCGGCTTCCCGGTGTTGGCGGACTCCAGCCTGCTCAGGAGGTCGGTTTTCTCGGCCGAGGCCAGCCGGTCGGCGATGGCGTGCAGCACCTCCGAGCGGTCCTTGGGGACCAGCCGTGCCCACCGATCCTTGGCTGCTACGGCGGCGGCGACCGCTCGGTCGATGTCCTCGGCGGTTCCCTCGGGAATCCGGGCGATGGCGGTCTCGGTGCTCGGATCGACCACATTGGCCCGCACCGCCTCGGCCCGGCCTCAGCGGCCCTGGCGGAGGTCCGGGCCGCCGCGCGGGACAACGATCATCTCCGCATCCGGGAAGACGACTTGAGGTACCAGGACGCTCTCGCCCGCATCGCGGACCTTCCGCAGGCCGCCCAGACCTTCGAGCGCCTGATGGCCCGCCTGCGCATGTTCGTCGCGGTCCTGGACATGGACTACAGCCAGGCCTGCGACACCATCAGGAACGAGGACGCCGCGGTCCACGACGCGTTGTGCAACGCGGACGGGAACGAGGCGGCACGGCTGTGGCGGGTGAAGATCGAACGCTGCGTCCGCTACATGATCGCGCAGCTCCCCGAGGACGATGTCGCCCCGTATCTGTGGACCACCTTGGCGGGCAGGCCCCGCATGCGCCCCGGGGAACCACGGGGCGTCGCGCACTGACTTCCCGACGAGCCGGGGACCGGCTCGGCCGGTGTCTCAGATGGCTTCGCGAATGGCCCGTTCGAAGCCTTCGACGTGGCTGCGGGCGAGCTGTGCCGCCCGGTCGGGGTCACCGCCGACGATCGCCTCGATCAGCGGTCCGTGCTCTCCGACGTGGCCGGCCATGTCGGACAGCCGGTCGACGAACAGGCACCAGATGCGGGTGGCCAGGTTGTCGTGGCGGACGAGGGTGTCCTCCAGGTACGGGTTGTGCGTGGCGGCGTAGATGGCGCGGTGGACCTGAAGGTCCAGGCGCATGAGCCCGGCGGCGTCCTGCCCGGAGGAACCGGCACCCTCCAGTTCCCGCCCCAGAGCCGTCAGGCTCGCGCGGTCGGTGGCCGTGGCGCGCCGCGCGGCCTGCGCTGCGGCCAGGGGCTCCAGTTCCTGGCGGACCTCGGAGATGTGGGCGAGGTCGGTGATGTTGACGTCGGTGGCGAAGGTGCCGCGGCGGGGGTAGGTCGTGATCAGGCGCTCGTACTGGAGGCGCTTGAGCGCCTCGCGCACCGGCGTCCGTCCGACGCCGAGGGACTGCCCGAGCTGCTCTTCGTTGATCGGCGCGCCGGGGCGGATCTCGAGCATGACGAGCCGGTCGCGGATGGCGCGGTAGGCACGCTCGGCGAGGGACAGTTCCTCGACCTCGCCCATGGGGTCGGTCGCCACCTGTTGCATGAAAAGCCCCCTTGACCTGTCCGACGAGCTCCCATACCGTACCGCACAGGCTGATATATCAGTTGCTCATTAGCTGGCTCTCAGGATGGTGCACAGATGGCAACGAACCCGTCGATCACCACGGTCGCCTCTCCTCTCTCCCTCCCGCTCAGCAGGCTCGACCCGGACGTCGCCGCCGCCGTCGGCGCCGAGCTGCACCGTCAGCAGTCCACCCTCGAGATGATCGCCTCGGAGAACTTCGCACCGGCCGCCGTCATGGAGGCCCAGGGCTCGGTCCTGACCAACAAGTACGCCGAGGGCTACCCGGGCCGCCGCTACTACGGCGGCTGCGAACACGTCGATGTCATCGAGCAGTTGGCCATCGCCCGGGTGAAGGAACTCGGTGCCGAGGCCGCGAACGTGCAGCCGCACTCGGGCGCGCAGGCCAACGCCGCCGCGATGTTCGCGCTGCTGGAGCCCGGCGACACGATCCTCGGCCTTGACCTGGCGCACGGTGGGCACCTGACTCACGGCATGCGCCTCAACTACTCCGGCAAGCTGTACAACGTCGTGCCGTACCACGTGCGCGAGTCGGACATGCGTATCGACATGGACGAGGTCGAGCAGCTCGCTCTCGCCCACCGGCCCAAGATGATCGTCGCCGGCTGGTCGGCGTACCCCCGCCGGCTGGACTTCGCCGCCTTCCGCCGCATCGCCGACGAGGTGGGCGCGTATCTGATGGTGGACATGGCGCACTTCGCCGGTCTGGTGGCCGCAGGCCTGCACCCGAGCCCGGTGCCGTACGCCGACGTCGTGACGACCACTACGCACAAGACCCTGGGCGGCCCGCGCGGCGGTGTGATCCTCAGCCGTGCCGACCTGGCCAAGAAGATCAACTCCGCGGTCTTCCCGGGCCAACAGGGCGGCCCGCTGGAGCACGTCATCGCGGCGAAGGCGGTCGCCTTCAAGGTGGCGGCAAGTGAGGAGTTCAAGGAGCGCCAGCAGCGCACCCTGGACGGCGCCCGCATCCTCGCCGGACGGCTGCTGGCCGACGACGTGGCCGAGGCCGGGATCACCGTGCTGACCGGCGGCACCGAAGTCCACCTGGTCCTCGTCGACCTGCGGGGCTCCGCGCTCGACGGTCAGCAGGCCGAGGACCGGCTGCACCGGATCGGCATCACCGTCAACCGCAACGCGGTGCCGTTCGACCCCCGCCCGCCGATGATCTCCTCGGGGCTGCGGATCGGCACCCCCGCCCTGGCCACCCGCGGCTTCGGCGAGACGGAGTTCCGGGAGGTCGCCGACATCATTGCCCAGGCCCTGAAGGACGAGCGGCTCGGCGACGAGCGGGCGGGCCTGCTGCGCGACCGGGTCGAGAAGCTCGCCGACGCGTTCCCCCTCTACCCCCACCTGCCTCACCTGCCCCACGTGAACGGAGACGCGGCATGACCGCCGAGCCGCTGCCGGAGCATCCGGACTTCCTCTGGCGCAACCCCGAGCCGCGCTCCTCGTACGACGTCGTCATCGTCGGCGCGGGAGGCCACGGCCTGGCCACCGCCTACTACCTCGCCAAGAACCACGGCATCACCAACGTCGCCGTCCTGGAGAAGGGCTGGCTGGCGGGTGGCAACATGGCCCGCAACACCACGATCATCCGCTCCAACTACCTCTGGGACGAGAGCGCGGCGATCTACGAGTACGCGCTCAAGCTGTGGGAGCGGCTCCCGGAGGAGCTGGACTACGACTTCCTGTTCAGCCAGCGCGGCGTCCTCAACCTCGCGCACACCCTCCAGGACGTCCGCGAGGGCGTGCGCCGCGTCAACGCCAACCGCCTCAACGGAGTCGACGCCGAGTGGCTGGAGCCGGACGAGGTCGCCGAGGTCTGCCCCATCCTCAACGTCTCGCCCCGCACCCGCTATCCGGTCCTCGGCGGCACCTTCCAACCGCGGGCCGGGATCGCCAAGCACGACCACGTCGCCTGGGCGCTGGCCCGCCGGGCCGACGAGATGGGCGTGGACCTGATCCAGGGCTGCGAGGTCACCGGCTTCCTCAAGGACGGCGACCGGGTCGTGGGCGTCGAGACCAGTCGCGGCCGCATCCACGCAGGCCGGGTCGGCCTCGCGTCCGCCGGGCACAGCAGTGTGCTGGCCGAGCGGGCGGGCGTACGGCTGCCGGTACAGTCACACCCACTCCAGGCGCTGGTCTCCGAGCTGCACGAGCCGGTGCATCCGACGGTCGTCATGTCGAATCACGTGCACGTCTACGTCTCCCAGGCCCACAAGGGTGAGCTGGTGATGGGCGCGGGCGTCGACGCGTACAACGGTTATGGGCAGCGCGGTTCCTTCCACGTGATCGAGCAGCAGATGGCCGCCGCCGTCGAGCTGTTCCCGATCTTCGCCCGCGCGCATGTGCTGCGGACCTGGGGCGGCATCGTCGACGTCAGCCCGGACGCCTCACCGATCGTCGGCAGCACGCCCGTGGAGAACCTCTACGTCAACTGCGGCTGGGGCACCGGCGGATTCAAGGCCACCCCGGCCGTCGGCTGGACCTTCGCGCACACCATCGCCACGGGCGAACCGCATCCGCTGAACGCCCCCTTCGCCCTCGAACGCTTCGCGACGGGCGCCTTGATCGACGAACACGGCGCGGCAGCCGTGGCCCACTGAGGAGGACACCGTGCTGCTGATCACCTGCCCTTGGTGCGGTCCGCGGAACGAGACCGAGTACCACTACGGGGGACAGGCTCACGTCCCCTATCCCGAGAACCCCGCCGACCTCACCGACGAGCAGTGGGCCGAGTACGTCTTCTACCGCGACAACCCCAAGGGCCCCTTCGCCGAGCGGTGGATGCACAGCACCGGCTGCCGCCGCTGGTTCAACGTCCTGCGCGACACCGTCACCTACGAGGTGCTCGCCGCCTACCGGCTCGACGAGCCCCGCCCCGAACTGCCCCAGGCCGGAGGTAACAACCGATGACCGACCAGCGATTCCGGCTGCGGCAGGGGGGCCGTGTCGACCGTGACCGCGTGCTGCGGTTCACCGTCGATGGGCAGGAGCTGACCGGGCACCCCGGAGACACCGTCGCCTCGGCGATGCTGGCGAACGGGTGCGTCGAGGTCGCCCCGTCGCTCTACCGAAGCCGTCCGCGCGGCATCGTCTCGGCGGGCGTCGAGGAGCCCAACGCCCTGGTGCAGCTCGACGGTTCGTGCGCGGAGGGCATGCTCCCGGCGACGACCGTGGAGCTGTACGACGGTCTGTCCGCCACGACTCTGTCCGGGATGGGCCGGCTCGACCCGACCCCCGACCCCGCCGTCTACGACAAGAAGTACGTCCACACCGACGTCCTGGTCGTCGGCGCCGGACCGGCCGGCCTCGCGGCCGCCGCCGCTGCGGCCGGCTCCGGCGCCCGCGTGATCCTCCTGGACGACCAGCCCGAGCCAGGCGGTTCGCTGCTCTCCGGTGCGGAGAGCGACCTCCGGTGGGTCGCAGAGGTCCACGCGGTACTCGACGCCGCCCCCGAGGCCGTAGTCCTCCAGCGCACCACGGCGTTCGGCTCGTACGACGACAACTACGTGCTGGCCCTCCAGCGGCGCACCGACCATCTCGGAGCCGACGCCCCCGACCCGTCCGAAGGCGTCTCGCGCCAGCGTCTGTGGCACATTCGGGCCCGCCAGGTGGTCCTGGCGACCGGCGCCCACGAACGTCCGCTGGTCTTCGCCGGCAACGACCGCCCCGGGGTGATGCTCGCCGCGGCGGTGCGCTCGTACCTCAACCGGTACGCCGTGGCTCCGGGCTCGCGGGCCGTGGTGAGCACGACCAACGACAGCGCCTATGACACGGTCGCCGACCTCCACGCCGCCGGGATCGAGATCGCCGCCGTCGTGGACGCGCGCGCCGAGCTGTCCCATCGGGCCGCCGAGGTCGCCGTGGCGACCGGGGTGCGGGTGCTGACGGGCAGCGCGGTGGTCGACACCGCGGGCGACGGCCGGCTCACCGGAGTCACCGTCCAGGCCCTCGACGAGCACGGCCAACTCGCCGGTATCTCCCAGGCGTTCGACTGCGACCTCCTCGCCGTGTCGGGCGGTTGGAGCCCGGTGGTGCACCTGCACAGCCAGCGCCAGGGTCGGCTGCGCTGGGACGAGGACCTGGTCGCCTTCGTTCCCGACGGCGCCGTACGGGACCAGCAGGTCGTGGGTGCGGCCCGCGGGACGTACGACCTCGACGGCTGCCGGGCGCAGGGGGCGCGGGCCGGTGCGCGGGCCGCGACGGAGGCCGGGTTCCCGGTTTCCGTACCGTCGTCCAGCGATGACCAAGGCTCCGGCCCGGTCCGCGCGCTGTGGCTGGTGCCTGCCCCCGACGGCGAACCCGGCACCTGGGACACCCACTTCGTCGACCTCCAGCGCGATGTCACCGTCGCCGACGTCTGGCGCTCCACCGGCGCCGGCATGCGCGGTGTCGAGCACGTCAAGCGCTACACCTCGCTCGGCACCGCCAACGACCAGGGCAAGACGTCCGGTGTCAACGCGATCGGCGTGATCGCCGAGGCGCTCGGCGCGGGTGCGTCACCGGGGGAGATCGGTACGACGGCCTACCGGGCGCCGTACACGCCGGTGGCGTTCGCCGCTCTGGCCGGGCGTGAGCGCGGCGAGTTGTTCGATCCGGAGCGCACCACGTCCATCCACAGCTGGCATGTCGCTCAGGGGGCTGTGTTCGAGGATGTCGGGCAGTGGAAGCGCCCCTGGTACTTCCCCCTGCCCGGTGAGGACATGGACACGGCCGTGGCCCGTGAGTGCCGCGCGGCCCGTGAAGGCGTGGGAGTCATGGACGCCTCCACCCTCGGCAAGATCGAGATCCGGGGTGCGGACGCGGGGGAGTTCCTCAACCGCGTCTACACCAACGCCTTCAAGAAGCTCAAGCCCGGCCTCGCCCGCTACGGCGTGATGTGCAAGCCCGACGGCATGATCTTCGACGACGGCGTGACCCTGCGCCTCGACGACAACCGCTACTTCATGACCACCACGACCGGCGGCGCCGCCGGGGTCTTGGACTGGCTGGAGGAGTGGCTCCAGACCGAGTGGCCCGAACTCGACGTCCACTGCACCTCGGTGACCGAACAATGGGCGACGATCGCCGTCGTAGGCCCGAGGGCGCGCGAGGTCGTCGCGGGGCTCGCGCCCGACGTCGACCTGTCCGCCGAGGCGTTCCCCTTCATGGCCTTCCGCGAGACCACCCTGGCCTCCGGCGTCCCCGCCCGCATCTGCCGGATCTCCTTCTCCGGCGAACTCGCCTACGAGATCAACGTCTCCGCCTGGTACGGCCGCGCCGTCTGGGAGCAGGTGTACGAGGTCGGGCAGCCGTACGGCATCACCCCGTACGGCACCGAGACCATGCACGTCCTGCGGGCCGAGAAGGGCTACATCATCGTCGGCCAGGACACCGACGGCACCGTCACCCCGCAGGACGCGGGCATGAGTTGGGTGGTCTCCAAGCAGAAGGAGTTCATCGGCAAGCGGTCCTACTCCCGCGCCGACACCGCCCGCACCGACCGCAAGCAGTTGGTCGGCCTGCTGCCGGCCGACCGCACGACCCGGCTGCCCGAGGGAACCCAGCTCGTCGCGCCGGACGTCGCCTTGGAGACGGTGCCCGTGCCGATGCTCGGCCACGTCACCTCCAGCTACCGCAGCCCGGCCCTCGGCCGCCCCTTCGCCCTCGCCCTCGTCTCCGACGGACGGGCAAGGATCGGCGAAACCCTCCTCGCCCCGGTGGGCGAGGAACTGGTGCCCGTCGAGGTGACCGACTTCGTCCTCTACGACCCCGAAGGGACCAAGCGAGATGGCTGACGAGACGACTGAGCCGACGTTCGGCGCGGGCGCGGGCCCCGTGGCCCAGCGCACCAGCCCCCTGGCACATCTGGTGGAGCGGATGCGCGCCGCCACCGTCACCGGCCCCCGCGGCGTGACGCTCGCCGAGCGGCCGTTCACCGGCATGGTCAACGTGCGTGTCGATCCCGCGTCCGAAGCGGCCGACCGCATCGAGAAGGCCCTGGGGGCGCCGCTCCCGCTCCAATGCGGCCACACCACCGCGTCCGGCCCTCACACGGCCCTCTGGCTCGGCCCCGACGAGTGGCTCGTGCTGTCCCGGTCCGACGCGACCGCCGTGACCGCAGAGCTGCGGGAGGCACTCGGCGGCGACCCGGGCTCGGTCGTGGACGTCTCGGCGAACCGCACCACCCTGGAGCTGAGCGGCCCCACGGCCCGGCAGGTACTGGAGAAGGGCTGCCCACTGGACCTGCACCCCCGGTCCTTCGCACCGGGCCAGGCGGTGTCGACCACGGTGGGCCCCGTCGCGGTACTGCTCCGGCAGGTCGACGACGCACCCACGTACCAGCTCTTGCCGCGCTCCTCGTTCGCCGACTACCTGGCCCGCTGGCTCATCGACGCGATGAGTGAGTACCGCGGCCCGGAAGCGCCCTGAGGGCGCTGAGCGCGTTCGACCTGTACTCGGTCGGCATCGGCCCCTCCTCATCCCACACGGTGGGGCCGATGCGCGCGGCGCGGCGCTTCGTCCAGCGCCTGGACGACGAGGGTTTGCTGACCTTCGTCGGCCGAGTGCGGGCCGAACTGTTCGGGTCGCTCGGTGCGACGGGCCACGGGCACGGCTCGGACAAGGCGGTGGTGCTCGGCCTGGAGGACGAGGATCCGGCAACCGTGGACACCGGACGGGCCGATGGCCGGGTGGCGGAGGTGCGGGCCGGCAGCACTGCTTCTGGCGGGCAAGCACCGCATCGGTTTCGACGGCGATGCCGACCTCGTGCTGCACCGATGCAAGTCCCTGCCCGCGCACCCCAACGGCACGGTGTTCCATGCCTTCGCGGACGACGGCCGGCTGCTGGACGAGCGGACGTACTACTCCATGGGCGGAGGCTTCGTCGTCGACGAGGCCGCCACCGGCAGCGCACGCGTCGTCGCGGACACGACACGGGTGCGCTTCCCCTTCGACTCGGCGGTCGAACTGCTCGCGCTCCGCGCCCGGGAAGACCTCGCCGTCAGCGACATCGTGCTCGCCAACGGGCAGGCCTGGCGTCCCGAGGCCGAGGTGCGGTCGGGACTGCTGCACCTGTGGTCGGTCATGCGAGCATCCGTGGAGCGCGGATGCCGGCGCGAAGGGGTGCTGCCCGGCGGCCTGCGCGTGCCACGCCGCGCACCGGGCCTGTTCCGGGGGCTGAACGCGAAGACCGACGGCGGGGATCCCCTCCAGGTCATGGACTGGGTGAATCTGTTCGCCCTGGCCGTCAACGAGGAGAACGCCTCCGGCGGCCGCATCGTGACCGCCCCGCCCAACGGGGCGGCCGGCATCATCCCGGCCGTACTGCACTACTACGTGCGGTTCGTACAACGCGCAGACCGATGTCGTCCACCTCTCCCTCCACGATGCCCCGCCCGTCCAGTGGGCCCTGATCTGGCGCACCGACCGCGTGACTCCGCTGGTACGCGCACTCACCCGGGCGGCGACCGACTGCGGGGACTCAGCCACGCGTCAGAGATGCGCTGGCGTGGGTGTCTGTGTCCCCTGGTCTCCATCCGGGCCCGTCCGCGAGGTCGCTCCGGCCGCCGGACGGACCGCCGGTGCGGTCAGCAACTGGCGGAAGATGTCCGCACCCAGGCGTTCGGCCTCGGCCTGACTCAGGACGGCGCCGCTGAGGTCGGCCTGCGGCCCGGTCCACTGCTCGGCCGTGGTCCGGGCGGTGAAGAAACGAAGGTAGCCGCAGCACACGGCGGCGGCCGGGCCGGTGCCGGGGCGGGCGCCGTAGGAGACCACCGCGGTGGCCGGCTGCCACCTGGTCTTCCCGTCGGTGAACTCCACGCGGACGGGTTCACCGGTGACCGGGTCGGTGGAGGTGATGACGGTGTCGGTGTCGAGCATGACCGGTATGCCGAGCGCGTCGATCGCGCACATCGACCACACCGTCGGCCCGCCGGCGATCTGCACGACGTGCTCGGTGGGGGTGGCGGAGAACGGATACGCGGCCTGGATGCGGCCGGTGTCGTCCAGGGTGAGGAAGTCCTCGGTGGCCAGCTCGGCGAGCACCCGGGCGGCCGGCATGCCGAAGGGCTCGGCTGCCGAGTCCAGCTCGCCCGCGCCGGGTGCGGTGCCGGTGGTGGCGAAGGAGCGCAGGACGGCCTGCTGGACCGCGCGTAGGCCGCCTTCGATCGGGGCGAGGCGGCCCTGTCCGGCGCGGCCTGCTGCCTGGTAGTGGCGGTAGTGGCGATTGGGGCGGTTGGGGCTGTCGTGTCGAGGGCTTGCCGCAGCTCCTCGAGGGATGGTGCCCCGCCGATCCGGCCGTCCAGGCCACGGTAGAGACGGCAGGACACGCTGGCCGCAGTACCGGGGGTGGCGAACGGGTCGCGACCGTCGACCAGCAGCGTCGGCGAGCCGCGCATGCCGCGCCGTTCGGCCTCCGCCTGGTCGTGGACCACGTGCACGGTCAGCTCCACGTCCGCTCGGTCGGCCAGGGCGAGCGCCAGCCGTTCCTTGAGTACCGGGCCGTTCGGGCAATCCGCGACCGTCAACATCTCCACGCGCATCAGTGGCACCTCCAGGCCGTGCGGCCCACGCTAGACCTTCCACCACACTGGAAGGTCAAGGGCTACGGTGAAGGTATGCGCATCGGAGCCCTCGCCGCCGCCACCGGCACCACTACCAAGACCCTGCGCTTCTACGAGCAGGCCGGACTCCTGGAGGCGCCGCCCCGCACCCCGGGCGGCTACCGCGACTACCCGGCCCACGCCCCAAGCCGGGTCGGCTTCGTCCGCTCCGCCCAAGCGGCCGGCCTCAGCCTCGCCGAGATCCGTGACGTCCTCGCAATCCGCGACGGTGGCCAGGCACCGTGCGCGCACGTCACCGCACTGCTCGACCAGCACCTGGCCGACGTCGAGCGAAGGATCGCCGAACTGGACGCGACCCGCGCCATGCTGCGAGAACTGACCCGCACCGCCTCCGCCACCGACCCCGCCAGCTGCGCCGAGGGAGACATCTGCCGCATCCTCACAGCCGGCTGACGCAGCCCCTGGGACAGGCAGGCCAGAGAACCTTGGGCCTTGGGCCCATAGCGGCGCGTGAGCCCCTGGCATCGCGGGCAGTAGCAGACCTCCCCAGGGGCGCACCCCAGCAGGATCGCGGCGGCTGCCCGGTCTGTGTCCGGCGCGACGCGCTGCCGGCACGCCGTGATGTGCGGGTCCGCGAGTGCGGCACGTGCTTCATCGGCCCGGATCGGATGAGAGCTGCCCTCGATCGTGGTGCGATCGGCCATGTGGATCAGGGGGCTCGGGCCCGGTCGGTGCGCGCTTCAGCTGGACGACGTAGCCCGATTTCGTCGACGGGGGGCGTGAAGGTGGGCAGGGGACCAGCACCCTTCGGCCGGCGCTGCGACCGCCTCGGCGGCTGACGTCCAGCGAGAGCGAGGGCATCTCGTACGGCATCCACTCACCGTGAGCTCCTTCTTCCCTGTCTGTCGGCGTGTAGGGCCGACGAGGCCGCGGTCCGCTTGCCGTCCTGCCTCCTCAAAGGCAGCAGGCGGGCCCAGCTCGCGACGCGCGAGCCTGACGGGTCAGTCCTGCCAGTCCAGCCGCGGCCCAGGTGCCGTGATGAAGCGGCGTAGTCCTGCCCCGTCGGCGGACTGCCGTGACGCCTGGATCCGAATCCGATTGCATCGTCATGACCGGCTGCGCATGCTGCTGGGATGCGCTTCTCCATCAACATCCCCAACTTCGGCGACTTCGCCGACCCGCGTAACGTCGCGACCGTGGCGGCTGCCGCCGAACAGGCAGGCTGGGACGGGCTCTTCGTCTGGGACCACGTACTGCACCGACAGCACCAGGGGCGTCCCTTCGGGGACCCCTGGATGCTGCTGACCGCGGCCGCGCTGGAGACCTCCCGGATCCGACTGGGCACCCTGCTGACGCCGGTCCCTCGTTACCGTCCGCAGCAACTCGCCCGGCAGGTGGCCACCTTGGACCACCTCAGCGGTGGCAGGGTGACCTTTGCCGCGGGCCTGGGCGGTCCCGTCGAGGATGAATACCGCAGCTTCGGCGACTCCGCCGAGCCACGTCTCCTCGCCGAGCGGCTGGACGAGGGACTGGAACTGTTGGGGCGCTTCTGGTCCGGCGAGCCGGTGAACCACCACGGCCGGCACTTCGAGGTACGGGACGTGACGCTGGTGCCCGCCACCGTGCAGCGGCCCGGTCCGCCGGTGTGGATCGGCGGGTTCTGGCCGCGTCGTGCGCCCATGCGGCGGGCAGCGCGGTGGGACGGCGCGGTGCCGCTGTTCGAGACGGCCCGGCATGGTCATGCGCCGGATGTGGCGGAGGTACGGGAGCTGGTCGCCTACGTGCGCAAGCAGCGTACGGCCGGAGCCGAGCGCCCCTTCGAGTTCGTGCTCGGCGGTGCCACGCCCCTGGACGCGGCCAAGGCCAAGGACATGATCGGTCCGCTGTATGACGCCGGCGCCACCTGGTGGGACGAACGGCAGGTCCAGACCGGCCCCGACCTTGATCGTCTGCTCCCGGTGCTACGCCGCATCGAGGCGGGGCCGCCGGTGGTCTGATGGGCCGTTCGAGGGTGCGCCGGGCTTGTCGGTGGGTCCCTTCGGGCGCTTGTCGGGGCGGTAGCCGGGGCCGCTCATGATGACGCAGTCGACGCAGTGCAGTCCGAGCAGGCGCTGATGAGCATCGCGGCTGACGTTGGGCAGCAGCTGCACAGCATGAAGGCGCGGATGGCCTTGGCTCGTGGCAGGAGCCCTCGCTGAATGTCCGACGACAGAGCACCCAGGCCCCAGCCGTGGAAACGGATCACACGCCGCCGCGTGTGATCCGTCCGGTTCGCGGCGTGGCCGCGCCCATGCCCGCGAACCGGCCATGCTCGCGGGCCCATGGACCGCCGCGCTCAGACCACGATCTTGCGGGGGTTGAAGTTACCGCCCGGGTCGGCAGCGTCGAAGAGACCCGACACGATCGCGACGCCCTGCGTCGAGATGTCCTCCTCCAGCCACGGCGCGTGCTCCAGGCCCACCCCGTGGTGGTGCGAGATCGTGCCGCCGGCGTCGATGAACGCCTGCTGGATCGCGCGCTTCACGGTGTCGTACTCGCCGAGCGGGTCGTCACCGAAGACGAAGGCGAAAGTGAAGTAGAGACAGGCTCCGGAGTGGTAGGAGTGCGACAGGTGTGACATCGTCCAGCCCTTGCGGCCGATCTTCTCGTAGGCGCGGTCGGCTGCCGCGTAGACCGCCGCGTGGATGCCACGCAGCTTCGACCAGGGACCGGCGGTCTCGCTCACGTCACCGGCGGCACCGCGGTCGAGCAGGAAGTCACGGATGTACGGCGTGTCGAACTTCTTCTGGTCGTAGAGCGCACCGGGTCCCTTGCCGACGCCGATGCCGTGATGCTTGCGGACGATTCGGTCGACGAGCGACTTCTGCCGTTTCGCGTGCGCCTCACCGCCCTCGAAGCCGATGAAGGAGAGGCACATCTCGTCGAGGTTCCAGCCACGCCTCTTGAGATACGCCATGAGGCCGGCCTGCGCCTTCTTCTGGATGCCCTTCGACTCCTTGCTCGTCGCCAGGGAGAAGCCCGTCTCGTGCGCGTCCGAGATACGGGTGACGGAGGGCGAGACGTCGCTCTCGGCGATCTCCTGCATCGCGGCGAGGCCGTGGTCGAGGTTCTTGAAGAAGTAGGCGTGGATGGCACGCTTTTCGGGGAGCCGGTGGACCTGCACCGTGACCTCGGTGATGACGCCGAGCCGTCCCTCCGAGCCCACCACCATCTCCCGCACGCTCGGCCCGGTCGACGCGCTCGGAACGGCACGGATCACGAGGACCCCGCCGGCCCGCACGACACGCAGCCCCTTGACCATGTCCGCGATGTCGCCGTACTTGTCCGACTGCATGCCGGACGAGCGAGTGGCGACCCACCCGCCGAGCGTCGAGTGGGTGAACGAGTCGGGGAAGTGCCCCATCGTCCAGCCGGCCCGGTTGAGTTGAGCCTCGAGATCGGGGCCCAGGGCCCCGGCCTGGATGCGTGCCAGGCCGGAGTCGGCGTCGATCTTCACCACCTGGTTGAGGCGGCCGAGGTCGAGTGAGACGACCACCCGCGACTCGTCCGGGTGCGGCTCCAGGCTGCCCGCGATGTTGCTGCCGCCCCCGAAGGGGATGATCACGGCGTCCGCCTCGACGGCCGCGTCGACGACGCGTCGCACCTCCGCCTCGTCGGCCGGGTAGACGATCACATCGGGAGTGCGCGCGATCTCGCCGGATCGGATGCGGACCAGGTCACGCAGGCTCTTACCGTACGTGTGCACGACCCGGGACAGGTCGTCGATGACGGTGTTCCCCGCTCCGACGATGCCGCTCAGGACGGTGACGAACTCCTCCGGTGCCGTCGAGGCCGGCACCTTCAACTGCGAGAAGTCGGGCCGTTCGGCGTGCTCGTCCGCCCAGAGATCGAGACCGACGGCCTTCTGTACGAACGGCGCGAAACCGGGCTTGTCCTCGTGATGGAAGCCGACACCTTCCAGGCCCCAGCCCCACCACTTCATGTGTTTCACCTCACCAGCGAGCATCGAGTCGGTGCGGTAGGTGGGTTCGGTCACGAACGGTCTCCTTCAAGTACGCGACGTGAGGTGGCATTCGCGCCGAGGATGCCGTCGGAGTGCTCCTCGGACAGGGTGACGATCGCCGAGCGGATGCGTTCGGTGAACTCGCTCCTCAACTCTCCGGGATGGGCGATGAGCGGTTCGCCGAAGACGACTCCGACCGGCAGGCGGCCCGCTTTGGGCCAGTTGGATCCGCGAGGATGCGCCTCGTGCGCGCCGATGACCGCGACGGGGAGCACCGGTACCTCGGCCGACGAGGCGAGCGCCGCCGCCCCCGGCTTGAACGTCCCGAGCGATCCGTCGCGCGAGCGGGTCCCCTCGGGAAATATCAGGAGCGGCACTCCCCGGTTCAACAGGGCCTTGGCGCTTACTCTGTGGGGGTTCACTCCGGTGCGGTCGACCGGGAAGGCGTTGAAGAAGAGAGCCGTGAGGCCGCGCCGCCGCCACACGTCGAAGAAGTAGTCGGCGGCGGCTCCCACCGCGAGGTAGCGCGCCAGTCTGCGGGGCAACGCGCCCATGATGAGTGGCGTGTCGAGGTGCGAGGTGTGATTGGCGACGACGACATATGCGTCCTTGATGTTCGCCAAGCGCTCGCGCCCAAGTACCGTGACGCTGGTCACGCTCCAGACGACGGGCTTCAGCAGCCCCCGCTGTGCGATGAAACGCGCCGCAGCGTGAGAGCGTGAGGTGAAACGGTCGCGTACCGTCGCAGGCATCCGCTTCCTTCCCGTGCGGGCTCGCCCGCACTACTTCTTTCAGTGAGTGAGACTGTCGTTGCGGCTGGACGAGATCCGTCGCGAGATCCACCGCACCGTGTGGCGCGGTAGATGACGTGTGAACCAGATGAGCAACCGGTAGCGGAAACTCGGTATGGAGATCACCCGTCCGCGGCGCACGTCGCGCAGACTCGTCTCGACGAGTCGCTCGGCGTCGAGCCAGAGGAAGTTCGGAATGCTCGACGACCGGATTCCGGCCCGCTCGTGGAATTCCGTGCGGACCCAGCCCGGACAAAGGGCTGTCACGGTGACGCCCGTTCCATGGAGCTCGTTCGCCAGTCCCTCCGTGAGTGAGGTCACGAAGGCCTTGACGGCCGAATAGCTCCCCATCGTGACGAAGCCGGCCGTGCTCGACACATTGACGATCGCGCCGTGTCCGCGCTCGCGCATGGCCCGTCCAGCGGCGCCGGCGAGCACCAGCACCGCACGCCCCATGACCTCGATCGCCCGGTCGTGCGGAGCGGTGTCGGCCGAGGTCATCGGTGCGTGCACGCCGAAACCGGCGTTGTTCACGAGCATGTCCACCGGACGGGCGGGGTCCTCCAGCCGGGCGACGACACGCTCGACGTCGGCGCGATCGGACAGGTCGGCGGGCAGTACCTCGACGGCGCGGCCGCGGGATTCGAGCTCGACCGCCATCCGGCCGAGCCGCTCCCTGTCGCGCGCCACCAGGACAAGGTCCCATCCGCGGTCCGTCAGAGCCCGCGCGAACGATGCTCCGATACCCGACGTGGCACCGGTGACAAGTGCGACCCGTGTACGGCTCAGCACAGTTTCATATGCCATCTACTCGACATCCGAGCTCTCCGCTCGTAGTGATCACGTGGGGGGATGAGCGGGTCCACGCCGTCGATCCCGACACCGGCCTTCCGAGCCACCTGGTTGACAACCCTCTTCTGTAGGGGAACTGAAGATCCAAAAAGAGCTGCCATGTTCGATGTCCGACGAGCTCCTCCCGATTGACCGGGCATGCATCCGTCTTGTGACACGAGCTTCCGCACCTGCTCATGCGGACTCAGGGATCGCCCTCTGACCACAGGCCCTCAGGCCGCGCAGCCGGGCGATGCCCAGCAACGTCCGGCACTTGTCGCCCGCGCTGTGTCCGGCAACGTCCCGGCCGTCGTGTGATCGGTCGGCCGGCTCCGGATCATCCCTTCAGCCGCACCGCCGGCCTCCACGCGGAACCAAGTCATGTGTCACACATCCACCGGTTGCCCGGTCACACGTGACGGCCCCCGACGGCTTCGCGCACGCTCCGGGGCCTCCGCAGAGTCACCCCCGCTCCCGCCCCAGAAAGTCCGTGCATGAACTCAAACAACGAGACGACGACCGCGACGCCCGAGACAGCGGGGTTCGACGTGCGTGAGTTCGCCCGTACGGCACACGGCAGTCACCGCGGAACGCTCGACCTCGAGGCGCTCGCCGAAGAGCCGCTCGATGCCGAATCCGTCCGGCTCGTTCGCGCGCTGCGCGACATGGAACGCGCGACGCTGCCCCGCATGAGCGACCTGCTCCTCACGGCGACTCACAGGGACGCCCGGGTCACCGCGTTCCTCACCACGTGGATGTTCGAGAAGTACTGGATCGCCGACGTCCTCGACGCCGTCCTGGATGCTTCTCCCGCCACTCACGACCTGCCTTCGAGCGCCGGTCCGCCGCGGTGGGTACGGGCGGAGCGCCGCGAGCGCCGTGGCCCGATCCGGCACGCCCTCATCTCCAACATCACTGGTACGCAGATCGTCGCCGAACACGTGACGACGGGCCTCGTGGACGAATGGATCACGCTGGCCGCCTACCAGCGGCTGGCCGGCGCGTCCTCCGCCATGGCGTCGATCATCAACCCCGTGGTGGAGATCAAGCACCGCCACATCCACTTCCTCTCCGAGGAGGCGGAGCGGCGACTTCGACACTCGGCCCGCGCCCGCCGCATCACCCGTCGCGCTCTGCGGCACACCGCCTGGCCGCTCGGCTCGGTCGACCGCTCCAAGCACGAGCGCGCCTTCTTCGAACGACATGTCTTCGGCGACCAGAACGGACGAGCCGAAGCGGGCCATATCCGCGCGATGGTCGCAGCGCTCCCCGGCATCCGTCCAGGCGTCGCATCCACCGTGGAATCGAGGCTCCTCCCGTGACAACGAACAACGCGAAGACCGAACTCGGCAACGCGCACGTCCTGCTGACCGGCGCGACCGGCTTCGTCGGACAGGCCGTGCTCGAACGGCTGCTCACCGACCACCCCGCCACCCACATCTGGCTCCTCGTACGCGGGAAGGGCAGCCAGACCGGGCAGGACCGGCTCCGGCAGCTTCTGCGCAAACCCGTCTTCGAGCGCTGGCGGGACACTGCGGGCGCCGAAGAGTCCGAGCGCATCGTCCGTGAGCGGATCACCGTGCTCGACGGCAGCATGACCAGCATTCCCGAGTTGCCGTCCCACCTTGACGTCGTCATCCATTCGGCGTCGACCGTCTCGTTCGACCCGCCCATCCACGAGGCCTTCGACACCAACGTCAACGGCGCCGTAAGTCTCTACGAGGCCCTGCTCGCCTCCGGATCCGACCCGCACGTCGTCCACGTGTCGACCTGCTACGTCGGGGGACTCCGTCGCGGTGTGGTGCCCGAGGCCAAGCTCGAGCACGACGCCGACTGGCACACCGAGTGGACCTTGGCGACACAGACCTATGAGCGCACCGAACTGACTTCGCGGGAGCCCGCGACGCTCGAGCGGTTCATGTCCCACGCCCGCGGCAACCACGGGAAGGAGGGCCCGATCGCGGCGGCCCGCGCGAGCGAGAACGCGCGGCGCGAGTGGGTGCGTTCCCAGCTCGTCGCCGCCGGCCGGCGCCGTGCGCAGAGTCTGGGGTGGACCGACGTCTACACGCTGACCAAGGCACTCGCCGAACGTGCCGCGGAAGACCTCTGGGGCGAGGCCGGACACCGGCTTTCGGTGGTCCGGCCCGCGATCATCGAGAGCGCCCTCCAGCATCCGTTCCCCGGCTGGATCGACGGCTTCAAGGTCGCCGATCCGCTGATCTTCGCCTACGGCCGCGGCCAGCTCCCGGACTTCCCGGGGCTGCCCGACTCGATCCTCGATGTCATCCCTGTCGACTTCGTCGTCAACGCGATCCTGGCCGTGGCGGCCAACCCGACCCCTGCCGACGAGCCGAAGTACTTCCACATTGCCTCGGGCGCGTCGAATCCGCTGCCTTTCCACCGCATGTACGAGAACGTACGTGACTACTACACGCAGCACCCGGTACCCAAGGACGACGGATTCGTCAAAGTACCGACCTGGAAGTTCGGGGGCGAGCGCAGGTTCAACCGAGGCCTTCTGCTGGCGAAGAAGAAGGCCGACCTGTGGGACGCCGCTCTGCGGCTGATGCCGAACGACGAGCGTAAGCGCGCTCTCGCGACCGAGAACGCCAAGCTGCGTGCCGGCATCGCCACCCTCAGCAACTTCACCGACCTCTACCGCGCTTATGCGCAGACCGAGATCATCTTCGACGACCGCAACGCCCGCGCGCTGAACAACGCCCTTCCGGCCGAGATACGCGAGGACCGTGGCTTCGATGTGGAGCGGATCGACTGGGAGGAGTACCTGCAGAAGGTGCACCTCCCCGCCATCACCGAGCTGACAGCGGCGTACCGTCGCCGGAAGGCCGCGGCCGCCCGGCCGGTGACCGCCCGAGCCAAACGCGAACTGCCGCGGCGTACCGACGTACTCGCCGTCTTCGACCTCGAACGGACCGTCGTCGACTCCAACATCGTCGAGCAGTACCTCTGGGTGCGCACCGCGGGCTTCCGCAAGGCGGCCTGGCCGAAGGAGGTGGCGGACCTGCTCGCCTCGCTGCCCGGCTACCTCCGCGCCGAGCGGCGTGACCGCGGCGAGTTCATCCGCGCGTTCCTGCGCCGCTACCGCGGCATGCCCATCGCCCGTCTCGAGGAGGTCGTGCGGCGTGGCTACGCCGACACGATGCTGCGGCACACCAGCGCGGACGCCCTGGCGCGCATCCGCGAGCACCGTGCGGCAGGTCACCACACCGTCCTGGTCACCGGCTCCATCGGCCTTCTCGCCGCTCCGCTCGCCGACCTGTTCGATGAGGTCGTCGGGAGCTCCATGCACGCGAAGGACGGTGTGCTCACCGGGTACCTCGCGAAGCCGCCGCTCGTCGACGAGGCGAGGGCCGCGTGGCTTCAGCGGTACGCCGAGGAGGGCGGCTACGACCTCGCGGCCTCCTACGGCTACGGCGACAGCCACTCCGACCTGCCGTGGCTGTCGCTGCTGGGCAAGCCCTCGGCGATCAACCCCGACGCCGAGCTGGCGCGCGAGTCCCACAAGAGGAACTGGAACATCTATCGCTGGAAGAGCGGCGGTTCGGGTGTGCGCCGCGACGTCATCGCGGCACGGGCGACGATTCCGACGCACACCGTGGAGAAGAGTGACTGATGGCTTTCGACATAGACAAGTACACGGCGAACTCCACCGGCGTGCAGTGGGCCGACCTCGACTTCGACGAGTTCGAGCGCAACCCGCTGTCCGAGGAGACGCTGCGCACGCTGCGCTACATGTGCGACATCGAGTACCACACGGTCTGCTACATGCGGAACCTGCTGACGACCCCGTCGCACAACGAGCCCGCGGTGGGCGCTTTCATGACGATGTGGAACCGCGAGGAGTTCTGGCACGGCGAGGCGCTCGCGGCGGTGCTGGGGCGCCACGGCGTCCGAGTCGACTTCGACGAGCTCAAGGCGACCCGTCTGAAGCTCGGCTGGAGGGACCGCTTGGCGCCGGTGAAGCTGACGGCGATAGGACGGCTGGTCGGAAACGACTTCGTCGCCGTGCACATGGCGTGGGGCGCGGCGAACGAGTGGGCGGCGACAGCGGCGTACCACCGGCTTGCGGCGCTGGAGAGCCACCCGGTGCTGGTACCGCTGCTGAGGCGGATCGCGCAACAGGAGACGAAGCACGTCGCGTTCTACGCGTCGCAGGCGCGTGACCGGCTCGCGGCAAGCAAGAAGGCCCGCGTGATCGCCCGGCTGGCGCTCGAGAAGGCATGGGGCCCGGTCGGCTCGGGCGTCATGCCCGAGAACGAGGTCACGCATGTCATGACTCACCTCTTCGCGGGCCCCGAGGGCCGTAAACTCATCCGCGACATCGACTCGCACATCGCGAAGCTGCCGGGCATGGACGGGCTACGCATAGTCGAGGACGCCATGGAGAAGCGCGGTATCGCTTCCTGATGCTTTTGTAGAAGCGGCTTGAGTACTCCAGTGGAATTTCATCATCCCTGTTCGTCACAGCTGTAGTTTCGAGCTTGACGGGCTGACGGCGAGCCCGGGACCGGTTCAGGGAAGCTGCGTCGTGCGGCTGGAGAAGCTGAGCATGGCCGGCCGAGCTGGAGAAGTTGTTCCCGCGGGTGAGCCGGCGGTTCGGCCGGGGCGAGGTACGGCGCCGAGTGCGGGCCTACGTCCGGGGGCTGCCGGACCCGGTCGGCCGTAACAACAGCCGGCGGCTCAAGAAGGGCGTCTTCGCCGCCTACGCCTCAGCGCCCGGGGGCGGACGAGCCGTTTGTGCTGCGGACGCCGATGCGTTTGCCCCATAGCCGTCGCCGCAGGTGAGGTACGTCGTCGGCCTTGTTTCACGTCGGAAAGGACGTGCCTCTTGGAACCGGGCTTACCCCGGTCCGCGGGGCTCGGACCTGTGTATTCGCCCCCCTGTGCAACACGGATGTGGGCCGAGTCGAGGGCTGCACGGGACAGGTCGAACAGATCCTCCTCGTCGAGGGGGCGGAGAACCCTCTGATGCAGCCGTCCCCGGACCCCAGCACGGGACCAGATGACAAACCGACGGTGCACGGTCGACTTCGACGCTCCGAAGCGCGGTGGCAATGCCCGCCAGGCGCAGTCGCCGGCCAGCACACAGGCGACCGCGGCGATGACCGCCTCGTCATCGATGTTCGCGACCCCGCAGCCTTGTGGACGCGCCCGCGCCGCCCGCGGCAGCAGCGGCCTTGCCACCTCCCACAAACCGTCCGGAACGATCCATCTCCGAAGGGGCGATGTGATCGGGGCCCGTTTCCGACGACCGGGTCATCCACCGGGAGGTCATGTGGCGACCCGGTGCTGTCGCTCGACTGATGCGCCGCGTCGGAGCCGCGATCCGACCTGGCCCGTCCGCTCATAGTCACTTGACTGATGCATCAGGTCTCAGCAGGTCCCAGGATCGTAGTAACCCGATCTACCGGAGCAGGTGAGGACCTTCCGGACCAACCGTTGCCCAGTTCACGGCTCAGTGGACACCGATCAGTAGGCGTCGTTGGCGGGAAGCCGAGAGAGGACGAATCATGAGTGGGAAGGTCTTCGACACCGATGATGACCCCGGGTGTGCTCACAAAGATCGTGGGCACCGGCAAAATGGCCCCGCAGGGTGGGACATCCAGCCCGAGCCGGTGACATGTCGGACGGTCGTGGCTCTTCTCGAAGAGGAGACGCCTCTGTCGGTCGTGACAGATCTCCGATACGACAGTGCGGAGCCGTATTCAATATTCGTAGTATTTAATGTGGGCACCGGTATGGCCATTGAATGGGAATTTGGGCGCGAGCTTCTGACTTCCGGCCGACGGCGGCTCGCTGGTCTCGGTGATGTCCAAATTTGGCCTGCCGAAGTCCGCGGTCATGAGTTGGTGTACATGTCGTTCCGGTCGGGCAAGGAAAAATTTGTTGTAGCCGCGGCGGCGGTGGTGATCGACGAATTCCTGAAATCCACCTTCGAGGTCGTGTCCCTTGGGGAAGAAACGCGTTTTCTGGGTGTCGAAAGTTTCGTCGGTCAGTTGCCAGATGAAACCTGACGAGCCGAATTAGGCGTGCCTTCGAGCCTGATCGAGTAATTCCGGCGGTTCCTGGGACGTGTACGAGTCGTCTCAAGAGCGGGGAAACCGACGGCGTGTGCTCAGCACTACGTCGTCGCTCTCACCTGTCTGAGACGACATACCGGCGCGCATGGGCCATCTGCAATGGTCCCCACGCCACTCAATGTCAACAACGCCACGACCTCAGTACGGTGCCCCGCCCGTCCAGAGAGAGCCGCCTTGAGGTGCGAGACGGTCATCGACGACGGAGTCTCCTCTCATACGCGCGCTCCGGGCCGGACCGTACAGGCCTGGCATCGAACGGTCATTCCGAACGGATCGACCGGACCGCCAGCCGACGGCGTTGCGAAATCGGCCAACGGGCCGCCCGGCGTGGTGCTGCTCGCCGATGTCTTTTCGACCCGCAGGGTGACTGAGCTCTTTCAGCGTGGCCAGTGCTCGGGTGACGGCGTCGGTACCCGCAACGCACAAGGCTCCCGGGCTGTGGTCCGAAGCCTCAGCCCATCGGCACAGGCGCCTTGTTGGTGTCCTGTCCTGCAGCACTCGACCCGCCTCACGCCCTGGTCGGTCTGGTGTACCTACGCCGTACGCCCCCGCCCCGGCCCATCTCGCCGACCGTGCACCCCGTCTGCTGCGCGCCCCGCGCGAAGCCAAGCCGGACTATGTGCTGCTCTGGGCGGCACGGCCGCGAAGTGCGACCGGGCAGGAGGCGGCCGGGCCTCTGCGGACCTCGCCGTGCTTTCCCGGCCGTGCCCACGGCTTGACCGTGGCCCGTACCCACCGGATTGTCCGGATCCGCGAACGCCAGGGCGTCCCGGTCCTCGCCGACCCAACGCACAGTCAACCGCGCTCTCCCGGCGGCCCGTGCACCCGTCGAGCGGGGCATGGCCTGACCGCCTTGGCAGCCGTTCATCTCGGGATCACACTCGGCAGAGTCAAGGATCCGCCCGGAATCAGCTGATACGTGCCGCTGGCTGCGTCGTAGGAGAGTCGTTTGACTGATGGTTAAGTCTCACCGATATGAGTCACCACACCTGACGGGTAGCATGATGGTCAGAACGACCCCATGACGGAGAGAAGCTTCACGTGCCGTGCCCGATGCCTGCCGTGCCGATGAGTGAACGTCCGGCCCTGCGTGAGCATTCTGTCGCCACGGTCGGCGGAAGCAGCGCAGGAGGGCGACGCCGGACGTCAGAGGGCGTCGTTTTTGCATGGCCCCTTCCGGTGCGCATGCCCACGCTCACGGTGGCGGCACGTGTGGGGACAGGGCTGTTGGGAACCCCGCAGCAGGCGGGACCTGTACGCGCATCATGATCGGGCGGGACAAGGAGCTGCGCACCCTGCGTGGGCTGCTGGCGGACGCTGCGGCCGGGCACGGCAGTGCGCTGCTGGTCCATGGCGCCGCTGGTGTCGGCAAGTCGGCTCTGTTGCGCACGGTCGGGGCCGAGGCCACCGAGAGCGGCTTCAAGGTACTGCGCACGTCCGGGGTGGAGCCCGAGCAGTGGCTGCCATTCGCCGCGCTGCAGTTGCTGCTGCAACCGGTCGCCCATGGCATGGAAGACCTGTCGGCTCCGTACCGGTCGGCGCTGAGCGGCGCGTTCGGCGTCAGGGACACCGAGCCCGAGATATATCGGGTCGGAATGGCCGTGCTTGAACTGCTCGCCGACGCAGCCAACCGGCAGCCGCTCCTGCTGCTGATCGACGACGTGCAGTGGATCGATTCCTCCAGCAGGGACGTGCTCAAGTTCGTTGCCCGGCGCACCCGCGACCTCGCCGTCCAGGTGATCGCAGCCGCCCGGATCCACTACTCCGAGTCGTACGTGCTCCTGGATCTCCCTCTGGAACCGCTCGGCCGACAGGCCGCCGCCGAATTGCTCGATGTCGGCACGCCCGACCTGCCGGCGCCGTTGCGGGAACTCATCCTGGAGCGTGCCGCGGGTAATCCGCTGGCCCTCGTGGAGCTGCCCAAGGCGGTGCAGGGCGTGACCGCGCAGATGGAAGACCTGCCGCTGACCCAGCGGCTGGAGGACGCGTTCTCCGCGCGTACCGATTCGGCGAGCCGGGAGTGTCGCACGTTGCTCCTGGTCCTTGCCGCCGAGCCGGGCGCGCCCCTGAATCTGCTGCTGGACGTGTCGAGTCGTCTCAATGACTCGGTGGTCTCCGTTGACGCTGTGCAGGAGGCGGTCGACGCGGATCTGGTCACCTTGGTCGGCTATTCCCCCGAATTCCGCCATCCGCTGATGCGCACGGCGATCTACACCCACGCTACGCTCGCCGATCGACTGGCCACTCACCGTGCCCTCGCATCGATGATGGGCGATACCCCCGAGCGTCAACTTGCCCATGAGGCGGCGGCCACGATCGGGCCGGACGAGGAACTGGCCGCCCGGCTCGAGCGTTTCGCCGATGCGTCGCAGGCCCGAGGGAAGGTGGCGGCTGCCGTCCCGGCGCTGCGTCAGGCGGCTGACCTTGTCCTCGATGCGCAGCGCCGCACCGGCATCCTGGTCCGGGCGGCCGAGCTGTCCAGCGAGATCAATGACCGCGTCGGCGTTCAGATGCTGCTGGGCCGCACCGACATGAGCGAGCTGGGCAGGGTGGAGCGGGCTCGCCTCATGGTGGTGTCCGACAGTTCTGCTTTCGAAGCGGGTGAACCTCAACGGCGGATCCAGGACATGGTCACCGCAGCGGCCGGAGCGTTCGACGCGGGAGCCCGAGACGTCGCGGAGAACCTGTTGTGGCGTGCTGCCGCACGATGTTTCTTCCAGGACGGCGACGCGCAGGTGCGTGCGCAGGCCGCAGCAGAACTGGATCGATGGAATCCCGATCAGGACGCCCCCCACCGGCTGGCGGTGCGGGCGTACACCGAGCCGTACCGGTACGGGGCCGACGTGATCGCGCGGCGCGACGAAATCTGGGCATACCGCCAAGACGGCCGGATCCTGCATTTTCTCGGTAGCGGTGCCATGGTCATCGGCGACATCAGCCGCGCCGTCCAGTACCTCACGGCGGCGGCCGCGGCGTGGCGTTCGCAGGGCCGACTCGGGCTGCTCGCCCGTTCGCTGGCCTCCAGCTGGCCGCAGGTGTACCTCGGCCGGCTTGAGCAAGCTCGTGAGGAGTCCACCGAGGGGCTCACCCTGGCCGAGGAGACCGGGGAATGGATCGTCTGGCTGGGACTGAAGGCTACGGCCGGCCTGGTGGCGGCGCTGCGTGGAGAAACCGAGCAAGCAGCCCGTACGGTCCGCGACCTGCGCATGCACAGCCTGTTCCCGAGTATGCCGTTCGTCACCGTGATGGCGCAGCAGACCGACGGCCTGCTCGCGCTCTTCGACGGCCGCGCAATGGAGGCGTACGACGTCCTCTCGCGCGCGTTCGATCCCGGTGACCCGCACTACCACTCGGTGAGCCGCTGGCTGCTCGCGCCGGACCTGGCCGACGCCGCAATCGCCGCGGGCACCGTGAAGCAGGCTCGGGAACTGCTGGCCGACCTTCCGGAGCTGGCCGGACGGTTGCCTTCGGAAATGATGGTGGTGGCTCACTCCTACACCGACGCGGTGCTGGCTCCGGACGACACCGCGGAGGAGCGCTACGCCGCAGCCTTGGCCGCACTGCCGGCCGACTGGACGCTGTCGCGTGCCCGGCTGCATCTGAACCAGGGGCGCTGGTTGCGCCGCCAACGCCGCAACGTGGACGCCCGGCACCCGCTTCGACTGGCTCGCGACGAGTTCGACCGGGTTGGCGCGCGGCCCTGGGCCGAGATGGCCCGCGAGCAGCTGCGTGCCACCGGCGAGTCGAGCGGCCGCCGGCACACGAACACCAGCGAGCAACTGTCTGCCCAGGAAATGCAGATAGCCGTGCTGGCGTCGCAGGGGCTGAGCAACCGGGAAATCGGCCAGCGTCTGTTCATCTCGCACCGCACCGTCGGAGCACACCTGTACCGCATCTATCCACGTCTTGGCATCACCGGCCGGGGCAAGCTCGCTGCCGCACTGGCCGCACTTCACGATGAACAGCCCACGTCCGACGTGTCCAGCGCCCCAGAGTGACATCTGAACTGGCCTGCCCTGTAGGGCGGGTGGGAAGGATGCCGTTCTGCCGGAGCCGTATCCGGGAGTGTTCCGCGAAGGTGTCGTGCGGGTGGCAAGGAACCGCGGCCCGCGTGTGACGCTGGAGCAGGTGGCGCCGACTTCGGAGTCCACGTGATGACGCCGTCGAAGTGGATGCGCTGTGCAGACATCGACGACGGGGGTGAAACCCGGAACGACCACGCAGGCGAACGGGGAGCTGCGGGAGGGGCGTCGGCGGATCAAGCTGTTGTAGCAGCAGGACGAGGTCATGCGTCGGGCCCGCGGTCCACCTGGTGCAGGCGGAATCTGCGGGAAGAGGATCCACGCTCGTGAAGGAGTCGGCCGTGGACGGGGCTCTGGTCATGGTCACGTGCCGAGGACTCAAGCTCGCCGGACAGCCCTACTACCGCTGGCTCAGCTCAGGTTCGCACCTGGTGACCGATGCCGCGATCGAGGAGGCCCATCGCGCGAACGCATAGTTCGATGCTTACCGACGACCCGGAGTGCGGCTACCGCTTCCTGGTCGAAGGGCCAGCCGCGTCGGGACTGCCGAGCCGGCCGGACCGCGCGGCGGATCTGCCGGGACGCAAGAGGATCGCCGGCCACCAGCCGAGGTCTTCGAGGAGCAACTACGCTCACTACAACAGCCCGCTGATGCAACGACCGGTTGAACTCGCCCAGTTCCGCTCCCGGAGATTCGTCCGGGCACTCGACCGTCACTGGATCGCCGGATCCATGGGGAGTGTCGGAGCTGCAGGCGACAACGCAGCCATGGAGTCGGTCATCCAGGGACGCATTCTGGATGCGGCGGCCTTGCATTGCACACCGACTGCTCGAACGAAGTGCTGCCCGTCGAGAACGTCGAATCCTGGACCTGTGAGAGACGTACGGAAGCGACTCGTCCCAGAAGGGAAGGCCAACGCGGTTCCGATTGAATGGTGGGGTGAATCTGAGGCCGGGGTGGCCCCTGACTGCCGCCAGGGGCCACTCGCAGGGCCTACTGCTGCCGCGCAAGCCAGTCGCTGAACCGGGTCTCGGCGATGTGCGCGTCAGGTCCCGGTACGAGCGTGGTCTCCTCCAGCTCGGCACCGGAGTACGGGGCGTTCGGGTCCGTGACGACCGTGCGGGCGTCGTCCTTGTCGGCGAGTACCTGACGGATGAGTTCGTCGAGTTGGAACACGTCGGGGCCGGCGACCTCCACCACGCCGTTGACCGGGGCACCGACCGCGGTGCGGCCGACGGCCGCGGCCACGTCGTCGGAGTGGATGGGCTGGAACCTGACGGGGGCCAGACGCACGGTGTCGCCCTCGGTCGAGATGTCAGCGATCCCGCCCACGAACTCGAAGAACTGGGTGGCGTGGACGATGGAGTACGGGCTGCCGGAGGCCTTGATCAGCTCTTCCTGTGCCTGCTTGGCGCGGAAGTAGCCGCTCTCCTGAAGTCGGTCGGTACCGACCACGGACAGTGCGACGTGGTGCTGCACGCCGGCGTCTGCCTCCGCCTTCAGGAGATTGGTGGTCGAGGTACGGAAGAAGTTCATGACGTCTTCGTCGCCCCACGAGGGGGAGTTGGACACGTCGACGACGACCGTCGCGCCCTCCAGGACCTCGGCCAGACCCTCGCCCGTCAGAGTGTTGACGCCGGTGTTGGGCGAGGCCGCGACCGCCTCGTGCCCGTACTCGTTGAGCTTGCCAACGAGCTTCGAGCCGATGAGCCCGGTTCCACCGATCACTACGACCTTCATAGCGGTGTCCTTTCGTAATTTTTTTATGGTGTGGCGCGCGTGTGCGACGAGTTCCTCGTCGACGCCGAACGAATTTCGGTCCGCGCTAGGAGAGACCGGACAGCAGCTCTCCTTGTGACAGGGGTTCGTAAGAATCGGTAACATTCCCGGATTGGGCCCTCGATGGCCTGGTACGTGCGCGAGGGTGAGGCTGTTTCACCGGGTCGCGTCACGGTCCCGCGCGGTGGTTGGCCGGTGTGCTCGAAGGAGTGGCCGGGTGTGCCGCCATTGCTTGCTTCGCAGCGTTGTCCGAGGTTATTCGGCGAGCTTTCCGTCGGTCGAGACTTCCTCCATCAGTGCGGAAATCTCGTCCGGGATGCCAGGAATGGTTTCGCGTGTGATGCCCGTCGTCGGGGACCACACGAGGTTGACCCGCTGGGCGGGATCCTGTGCGGGGTAGTCGCTGCGGTTGTGGCAGCCGCGCGTCTCACGACGTTCCAGAGCCGTTTCGAGGGTGGCGCGGGCTGCCAGGGCGGCGGATTTGAGGTCGAAGGTGTGCGCGAGGTCCTGGAAGCCGGCGATGTCGGGGTGGACGCCGATGTCCTCCATCCGCTTCTCGATCGCGGCGAGCTCCGCCAGTCC
>NZ_JBVJPA010000034.1:0-66026 GCF_055582885.1 Streptomyces sp. NPDC107454
GTCCGGCAAGACCGCCCCTGACGCACCATCAGCCAACTACACTCCGGACAACATCTCTGACCAGGCCAGATAGCGAACCGCTGCTGGAGTACTAGGCCCGCTCGGGACGCCGGAGCCTCCGAGACCAGTGGAATAGAGGGCCCTACGGAGCGCCTTCAACGGGTACGCGGTTTCCCTGTTCTCGTCCTGGATCTTGAGGTAGAAGTCCGTCAGTACTGCGGCGAGCGGTGCATGACGGGAGAGGATCGCCCTGGCCTCCTGCGGTCCGTCCGGTGGGTTCTCCCCTTCCGCACATGCGCGAATGAGCGCCACGCGTTCTTTCCGGTCGTATCCGTACAGAGCCGTGATGAGCCAGTTCACCAGCCAGCTGAGCGTGTAGCAGCGATCGTAGGTCCTGTGCAGTTCGAAGAAGCTGGTCTCGGGCGGTGACAGATCAAATTGGGAGGAGAGGGCGAGGCCATAGTCGGCGAAGTAGAGGCGTCGGCCGTCGGTCAGGATGTTCTGAAAGTGGGCGTCGAAGTGCAGGAGCCCGCGAGCGTTCATGAAGGATGTGCCGGCCTCCAGCTCGCCCTCCACCAGGGAGCAAGCCCGGTCAGCAGGCTCTTCACCAGCCTGCACCTGCTCGGCGAACCACTCGTGCAGGGTCTGTGGGATGTACTCCAGGAACAGTGCGAGGCTCGCAGAGGACTGTTGAAGGGCCTCGATACGACGGCGTACCTCCGGCCGACCTCCCCAATAGGCCACAGCCCGCTCCACGTCCGCGAGTTCTTGCGGAAGCGCGGCCGTGTCCGGCAGCACGCGCCAGTGGTACATCATCGGGAACCCCTGGTACTGCCCTGCGAGCACCCAGTTCGTCGTCATGGTGTGAACGGCGAGCTCCCGCCACGCTCCGAAACTGGGCCCGCCGACGCCGTACTGGCAGAAGGTGGGAAGCCCGAACAGGTTGGCCGTGGACCGTACATGTTCCGGCAGCCGCTCCAAATCCGTGAGCGGCACCCGCTTCACGAAGACCGGCTTCCCGTCAACCTCCAGCAGCGCGGACTTCCCGCCGATACCGGAGCCGAGCGGCACGGCGGCGTCCACAAGCTCGCCCAGCCGGTGATCACTTCGCAGGGCGAGTGAGGTGGAGACCGAGCTGTAGGCAGCCAAGCGCGCGTCTTCCGACATATCGGGATACTCAACCGTTACGTGCATCGGAATGCCGACCTCGTTTCCACCATGTCCACGAGTGTCCACCAACTGCTGCCTCTGCACTGTAGATGAAGGTCGATGAGGAGATCGGTCGTGGTCGCCGTAGTGGTGACGACGCTCGCTCGCCTGGATCATGCACGCACGTCGGCATGCCCGCGACGTCGAACCGCCAGTCCAGCGCTCTGAGGGTCTGATCACCCTGGGCGGCGATCACGCTGATGACCCGTCGGCTGACCGGGGCCAGATGAGCCTGGCCCCTTACCTGCCGCACAGGCCTTCTGAGCTGCCCAGTCTGTCGCCAGGCGGCATCCACGCCGGGACGCTCGGGCTTACATCCCGTTGTCCTCACCGGCCCCCTGTGCGAGACGTCCTCGCTCTCAAACGATCAGGAGAGGCGCAAGGACCCGGGCCCCTCGCCTCTGAGGCCTCAGCCGGTCTTGGCGCAGATCGCGTAGACGGAGGCCGTGTAGTACGGCTCGTAGCCGCCGTTCAGGAACCCGGCGGTCCAGCCGACGGGCGTGGTGCCGGAGAGGATCGGGTTGGAGTGCAATTCCGAGCCATACGATTGGGCGTCAGAACTGGGCAGGTACCAGCCGCCCCCGGTGGCGATCTCGCCGTCCGGGCACGTGGCGTCCACGTCGACCACGTCCAGGACGCCGACGTTCTTCGACACGGTCACCACGTGCACGCCCGCCAGACCGGGGGTTCCGGCGGGCCCCTGCGGACCCGTGGGTCCGGCCGGGCCCTGCGGTCCGGTGTCTCCCTGCTGACCGGCCGGTCCCGCCGACCCCTGCGCTCCGGTGTCCCCCTGCGCCCCGGTGTCCCCCTTCGGTCCAGCGGGCCCCTGCTGGCCGGTCTGCGCCCAGGTGACGGACTGCTCGTGGGTCCGGCACGCGGAGCCCACCTCGACGAGGCGCAGGTGACCGCTCGAGTTCACGCATCCCTGAATCGTGCCGTCCGCGGCGATGTACGACTGCTCCCCACCGGTGGCCGAAGCGAAGTCCGCAGACGTCGCCACGAGCACGACAACGGCGGCAGCGGCCGCCGTAACGGCACGGCGAATGAAAGTCACAGGTCCCCCCCGGGATCGTTAGTCCCTCGGCCAGAACATCCGCCCGAGGCGTCACAACTATCCCAAGAACAACCCACATTGACGACGTGTATGTGAAATGTAAAGTCGCCGGATCATTGATGGTCGGCCCCGGGTACCGGCCGGCCCTTCGTCCTCGGCCTGCGGCCCCAGGAAAAGCGACCGCATCCAGGGCCCGGTGGCGCTGCAGCCGCGAGCCCCAGGCGGCCTTGCGCCGACCCGGGCTACGACCACAACAAGTGCCGCCGCCTGCTGCGGAAGGGGAAGGGGAACATCAAACTCTTCCTCGCCTGACGTGATGTCGCCCACGGCTCTGGCCTGGGGGCATCGCGTCTTTCGCCTGGCCGCACCAGTTCAAGCGACCACGCATCCGCCAGGGCACCGAGCCGAACTTACTCCCGAGTGTCGCCGTGCGATTGTCTGAACGAGGCGGAGCCGGCCGTGGCGTGGGCGTAGTTGCGAGCATGCGGAGTTCCGGACCCGGACAGGAGCAGGGGCTGGTGACTGTCCGGTTCGGCAGGGGCTGCACTGGCTACGCGCGCCGCGTTGACAAGTCAGACCGCAGGCCGGCCTGCATCGTTGTGACGTTCACGCCGGAGGTTCATGCCTGTCCGAGTCGGCCTGATCGCCGTAGAAGGGTCCGGGCTGTTGTGGCTGACGCGGCGCGGGAGACATCTACCTGACGTCGTGCGGGCTCTCGATGATCGCGTGCGGAGACAGCTTCGGCCGTGACAGGATGACGGCCGTTGACCCGAAAGGCCGAAGCCGCGTAGGCGTCGGGGTTGCATGCAAAGCGACGGGGCGGAGAGCTGGGACATGGTCGCCTTCTACTCCTCCGCGCTGGACGGAGTCGCCTCCAATCCGGCCCTTCCCACACCGTTGCTGCTACGACTGATCGCCTTCGACGGCGGGGGCCACGGCCCGCCCTTCCAGGCCCTCCACCGGCCGATGGTGCCCGAGTCGGCCGTGGCGGCTGTCCTCGCCCACCCGGTCCTGGACGCGCGAGTCGAGTTCGCGACGAGCGGCCAGGCGGATGCCGAACAGCGGGCCCGGCTCGCGGACGACCCCTCACCCAAGGTGCGGGCCGCCGTCGCAAGCGGACCCGAGTGGACCCACGATCACCGGACGAAGGTCCGTCCGCTGCCGGATGCCGTGTGTATGCGTCTCCTGGAAGACCCCGAACCGTCCGTACGTAGCGCACTGTTGCACTCGCGCCACTTGGCGCCGACCTTCCTCGCCTCGCTGGTCCGGCATCCCGATCCGGCCGCACGACGTGCCGCCCTGCGGGTCTGGGACGACCTCACGGCGGACGGGCATGCCACGCTGCTCGACGACCCCGACCGTGACGTACGACGGTGGGCTGCGCTGTGCACGTGTCCTCACGACGCACGGCTCACGGCGGCGCTGCTCCTCGACCCCGCCGCCCGGCCCGAGGCGCTGCGCCGTGGGCTTCTCGACCGCGCGGACGCCGAGCGGTTCCTCGCCGAGGGCGTCCACCTGGTCGAACTCGCCGGTAATCCGTCCCTGCCGGCCGACCTCGTGGACCGTCTCGCCATCGACCCCGACGAAGGGGTGCGGCTCGCCGTCTCCCTCCGGCCCGAGCTGACCGAAGCCCGGCGCGCCGCCATCGACTTCACAGTGGCCCCGCACGCACGGGATGACGTGGACTGGGTGGCGGCCGGCATCGCCGATCAGGACGTACTGCACCGGGCCGCGACCTCCACCCATCCTCTGCTGCGTCGCGCCGCCGCCCGCAGCCCCCATCTGCCACCCGATCTCCTGCGGCTGCTGGCCGAGGACACGGACATCCTCGTGCGCACCCACCTGGCCATATATCACCCCGACACCCCGGAGGAGGTCCTGATGAGCGTGTACGCACGGCTCGGCGGGACGTTCTCCGCCTGGATGGCGACCGGCCACCCCCGCTTCCCCCGCGCGGGGCTCGCCGCCCGCTACGCGGACCATCCGGACGGGATCTACCGACAACTGGTAGTCCGCGACCCCGCCGCCGACCCCGACCTGATCGAGCGACTCAGCCACGACCCGGACGTCTGGACGCGCCAGGCGGCTGCACGCGACCCACGCCTGCCGCTCCCCCGGCTCCTCGAGGCCCTCGCCCTGCCCGAGCTGGCCTCCAGCGCGGGTGCCAACCCCGCCCTCCCCCCGGGTGAGATGGCCGTAGTCATGGACGTGGCCGGGGTGCCCGCATGACGAGGAGCGCCTGGAGCGACGCGGCCGAGGTACTCGCAGCTGACGTACTGGCGGACGAACCTCACGTTGCGGCAGATCGCGCCGCTGTTCAGGATCTCGGAGTCCCCGGCCGATCGGAACCTGAACCATCTCGCCCTGCAGATGGCGATCTCGCTGCCCAACCAGCCGCGCAAGGGCACCGCGTACACCGTGGACGGAACGCTGGTGCCAACCCGCGACCGCAGCATCTCCGCATCGAGCGAGAACCACCGGAACTCGACGAACCCGCAGATCGTCATCAACGCCAACGCATCCGGCGTTGACCGGTCCAGTCGCGGAGCTCCGATCATCGCCGACGGAGAAGCCAACGACATCTGAGTGCCGAGCAGGAAGCCGAGAACCGGGTTCACCGCACAGCACGCGCCCGCGTCGAGCACGCCCTGTCCCGCCTGAAGATCTGGAAGATCCTGCGGGACTGCCGACTCAAGGACAACGGCGTCCACCAAGCCATGCTCGGCACCGCCCGACTTCACGATCTTGCCCTCACGGTGCGACTCTCACTCCCTAGGGGATCCCGTGTATCGCGGGCGTATCGAAAATCGCATACCCCACCGCAACGGCCCTCCGTCTCCAATGGGGGCATGAACCACAACACATGCCTGTCAGCGCCGCCCCGCCGCGCGCGCAGGATCGTGCTCCTCAGCCTGGCGATCCTCGGCATGATGAGCGCCGCGTTCGTCGTGCGGCGGCCGCTCATGATGTCCGCTCCGATGTGCATGGCCGGGCGGTGGCATGGCTGCTTCGATACGTTCAACGGTGTGGTGCTCATGACGTTGGTCGCGCTGCCGTTGGCCGCGCTGGTGGTGTGGGCTCTGGCGTGCCGTCGACGTGCCACCGGCGTCACATCGGCGTGGCGGATGTCGCTGGCCGAGGTGGGCATGGTCCACGGGCCGGTGCCGTTCATATGGATGACCATGATGCCGGGCGCCGGGGCCGGCACCGTCCCCGCCCGGGTGAGCCTGGTACCGCTGCGGGACCTGGTCACGATGGGGACGGGCCAGATCGTCGGCAACCTGCTGATCTTCGCGGCGCTGGGGTTCTTCGCCCCGATGCGGTTCGCGGCGCTGGCGTCCGTGCCGCGGATCCTGGCGCTCGGGGCGGGCTGCTCGGTCCTGGTCGAAACCGCACAGTACGTCCTGCGCCTCGACCGGGTGTCCTCCGTGGACGACGTACTGGTCAACGCCATCGGCGCCACGCTGGCCGCGCTGGCGTCGCGCCGCTGGTGGCGCACTACTGCGCAAGCGCCGTCGGACCAGCCTCGCCCCGCGCCGGCACCGGCACCGGCACCGGCACCGGCACCGGCAGACTGAGTAGCGCGTGCGGTGTGCACATGTCATTGCACACGTCCTTGCGTACCTCCTTGCATACGACGGCGATATGTTGCGCTGCTTAGGCTTCAGTCATGCGCGTACTGATCGTGGAGGACGAGCCCTACCTGGCAGAAGCCGTCCGTGATGGGCTGCGGCTGGAGGCGATCGCCGCCGACATCGCCGGCGACGGCGACTCCGCCCTGGAACTGCTCAGCGTCAACTCCTACGACCTCGCGGTCCTCGACCGCGACATCCCCGGCCCCTCCGGCGACGAGGTCGCCCGGCGCATCGTCGCCTCCGGCAGCGGCATCCCGATCCTCATGCTCACCGCCGCCGACCGGATCGACGACAAGGCTTCCGGCTTCGAGCTCGGCGCCGACGACTACCTCACCAAACCGTTCGAGCTGCGCGAGCTCGTCCTGCGGCTGAGGGCGCTCGACCGCAGACGCGCGTACGCCCGGCCACCGGTCCGCGAGATCGCGGGCCTGCTGCTCGACCCCTTCCGCCGCGAGGTCTTCCGCGACGGACGCTACGTCGCGCTGACCCGTAAGCAGTTCGCCGTCCTTGAAGTCCTCGTCGCCGCCGAGGGCGGGGTCGTCAGCGCCGAAGAACTGCTGGAACGGGCCTGGGACGAGAACGCCGACCCCCTCACCAACGCCGTCCGCATCACCGTCTCCGCACTGCGCAAACGGCTCGGCGAACCATGGATCATCGCCACGGTGCCCGGCGTCGGCTACCGGATCGACACCGGTAGGGACAGCCGTATGGACACCATCGCCCCCGGCAGAGACACCACTGACCCCGGCAGTGCGCATGCATAGACGCCCAGGGCTCAGCGCCCGGCTGAAACTCACCCTCAGCTACGCCGGATTCCTCGCCGTCGCCGGCGCTCTCCTGCTGGCCGTGGTGTGGGTGTTCCTGCTGCGCTACGTACCCAACAACTCCCGGGGGCTTCTCGGGATCTCACCCAACCGCTACCTCCTTGTCCACACCTTCGCCCCCGCCGCGGCCGTGGCGATGGCCTTCCTGCTCGTGTTCGGCCTCGTCGGGGGATGGCTCCTCGCCGGCCGGATGCTCGCACCACTCACACAGATCACACATGCGGCACGGGTGGCCGGGAGCGGGTCGCTGTCCCACCGGATCCGCATGAAGGGCCGCCAGGACGAATTCCGTGAACTCTCCGACGCGTTCGACTCGATGCTCCAGCAACTCGAGTCCCATGTCGCCGAGCAGCAGAGGTTCGCCGCGAATGCCTCCCACGAACTGCGCACCCCGCTGGCGATCTAGCGGACGCTCCTCGACGTCGCCCGCAAGGACCCCACGCGGGACCGGGGCGAACTCATCGAACGCCTGCACGCTGTCAATACGCGGGCGATCGACCTCACCGAGGCCCTCCTGCTGCTCAGCCGCGGCGACCGCGGCAACTTCACCCGCGAGAGCGTCGACCTCTCCCTCATCGCCGAAGAAGCCGCCGAAACGCTGCTACCCCTCGCCGAACAGCGCCGGATCACGCTCGACGTCACCGGCGGGGCGGCCCAGACCAGCGGCTCCGCGGAGCTTCTGCTGCGGCTGGTGACGAACCTCGTCCAGAACGCCATCGTCCACAACCTCCCCGCCGACGGCACCGTGACGGTCCACACCGAGGCTCACGGCGACACGAGTGTGCTGCGGGTCGAGAACACCGGCCGTCGCCTCCCTCCCGGACTGGTACCGACCCTCACCGAACCCTTCCAGCGCGGATCTGAACGCGTACGCACCGACGGGCACGCCGGCGTCGGCCTCGGCCTGGCCATCGTGCACAGCATCGTCCGCGCTCACGGCGGGACTCTCGACCTCGTCCCCCGCCCCGCCGGCGGTCTCCTCGTCACGGTACGGCTTCCTGGCACACCGTAGGCGTCGTCCCCGAGCGGGACCCACTGGATCGTTGACTGGAAATTCGGTGCAGGCCAGGGTCCCGCCCCGTACGGGTCAACCTTCAGAACGGAAGGTCGGTTCTGCCGCCGGCCGGTCCCTCGCCGCGCCGAGTCGGCGCGCGGGCAGCTCCTTCGTCGGCCTGCCGCCGATGCCCTGGAGCAGCCCTGCCTCCTTGACCTCAGGGGGATGAACGTCGCCAACTGAAGCGTGTTGCAGACGCCCGTGAGCCGGGCATGTCCCTTGCTCGGCTGGGGTGTTGAGGGCCGAGCCGTGTGTGGAGACGTTCACTGGGCTGCGGGTGAGGGAGTTCGGAAGGTTGCTGACGGTGGTGCGGGAACAGGTCAGGATCGGCCCTGCAGGGCGGCCGGCCGCGGTGCCTGCCGCGCCCTCGACATCGACGAGTCATTCTCAACACCATTGGCGCGCTGGTGGGTTGTCTGCAGCTGGGACGGCGGCTCGGCCGGGCGGTGTGCCCACTGCGTCGATTCCGCAACCGGCTCGACTCCCAGGAAGCCTGAGCCGAACCCGAAGGGCTGGTCCGGACCAAAGTATTGACACCCCCTTACCTCACTCCTTAAATCAAGAGGCGATGCACGCACCCCCCACCTCAGTCGGCGCCCCCTTTTCGGTGCACCGTACGGAAGGGAGAGTCTTGGACTCCCCACGTCTCCTGCGCAGATGCCTCTTGGCAGCGTTGTCCGCAGCGCTCGTCACGGCTGCCGCCATCGTTCCCGCCCAGGCGGATCCCCCCACGGCGGCCGCGGCCGTCACCACCTTCTCCGACACGTTCGACGGTGCCGCGGGCGCGGGCGTCGACACCTCGAAGTGGCAGATCGAGACCGGAGACAACGTCAACAACCACGAGCGGCAGTACTACACGTCCGGAAGCAACAACGCGGCGCTGGACGGCCAGGGTCACCTGGTGATCACCGCTCGCCGCGAGAATCCCGGCAACTACCAGTGCTGGTACGGGCGTTGCGAGTACACCTCCGCCCGGATGAACACCTCCGGGAAGTTCACCGGAACCTACGGCCATGTCGAGGCGCGGATGAAGATCCCGCGCGGGCAGGGCATGTGGCCCGCCTTCTGGATGCTCGGCAGCGACATCGGGCAGGTCGGCTGGCCGAACTCGGGCGAGATCGACGTCATGGAGAACGTCGGCTTCGAACCCTCGACCGTGCACGGCACCATCCACGGGCCCGGGTACTCGGGATCCGGGGGCATCGGAGCCGCCTACTCCCTGCCGGGCGGCCAGGCCTTCGCCGACGCCTTCCACACCTTCGCCGTCGACTGGGCTCCCGACTCGATCAGTTGGTCGGTGGACGGCACGGTGTACCAGCGGCGCACGCCCGTCGATCTGGGCGGCAAGACCTGGGTGTTCAACAAGCCGTTCTTCATGATCCTCAACCTCGCGGTCGGCGGCTACTGGCCGGGCGACCCCGACGGCTCCACCGTCTTCCCGCAGCAGTTGGTGGTGGACGAGGTGAAGGTGACGACGAGCGACGGTTCGGGGTCCACCGGCGGCCCGATCACCGGCCTCGCCGGCAAGTGCGTGGACGTGGCCGGGGCGAACCCAGCCAACGGCACGCCCGTACAGCTCTACGACTGCAACGGCACCACGGCCCAGCAGTGGACGGTCTCCTCCGACGGCACCATACGCGCGCTGGGCAAGTGCCTCGATGTCACCGGCAACGGCACGGCGGACGGCTCGACCGTACAGCTGTGGGACTGCACGGGCGGGCCCAACCAGAAGTGGTCCGTCAGCGCGGCCCACGACATCGTGAATCCGCAGGCCAACAAGTGTCTGGACGCGACGGGCAACAGCTCGGCCAACGGCACCCGGCTGCAGATCTGGTCGTGCTCGGGCGGCGCCAACCAGAAGTGGAACGTGAGCTGAGATTCCGCCACGGGGGACGGGGGAACGGGGGGACGGGGGGACGGTGGGGGTTCGCCCCGGCCGGACCCCCGTACGTGTCCCCCGCACGAACTGGCACACCCTCAGCCAGTGCTGTGACCGGGAATGTTTACCGGGTTGCCTCTTGTACTGGTTCGGAACAACACCTCCCGGCCGATCACGATCGGCCGGAGGCCCTGCGCTGCCTACAGGGCCGCCGCAGGATGTCCTTTCGGACAGATCCAGGCAGTCGGACTACCGGGCCCTCTCAGCCGGCGTGGAGGATCCGAAAGCGATCAGGTTGCGCCGGATCTCGATCAACGACTTGGACTGACGTCCAGGCCCATTGCCAGACGCTGATGCCTGGCGTGCGGGAGAACTGGATGTTCCCGCGGGTGCCTTCGACTGCGACACGCGGCCAGGATTCGGCAGTGCGCGCCCGGTCCGCGCTGTGAGAACGCAGCACATCGGCGAGGACGGCGACCGTGTCGTAGCCCTCGAAGGCGACGAACGAGGGCGCTACGGCGAGCCGTTCGCGGAGGGCCGTCTCGACTCGTGCACCGAGCGGGCTGAGGCGCTCGGGCAGGTAGCGCAAGAACGGGATCGCGGCGCTGTCGTCGCCCAGCAACGTCGCCCATTCGGCGAACTCCGGTTGCCCGGCCGGAGCACCAATCATGATCTCGGCGAGGCGCTGGTCGCGGCGGACGGACTTGACGATCGACACTGCCGGCTCCGGGTGGCCGACCAGAAGAAGGAGGGCTGTCGCGCGATGGTCGACGAGTTCGTCGCACACGTCTGCGGGGGCGATCGTGCGCATGTCGAGTTCGATGACGGTGCCGCCGCGCGGAGCGAGGTAGTCCCGCAGAATGCGGGCCCCGGATGCCCAGTAGACACTCGGCTCGGCTGCTACGGCGATGCGGCTGTGGCCCGTGCTGAGGAGGAAGTCTGCATAGATCCGCCAGCCGTGGGACTGTGCCGGGGCGAGACGCGCGACCCATTCCGTCGGCTCCTCGGTGAGCGCGTCGAGAACCGCTGACGAGCAGAGGAACGGCAGGCCGAGGGAGTCGGCCCTGGCGGCAGCGGCACGGGCGACGACGCTGTGATACTCCCCCGCCAAGGCAGCCACGCCCAGGCGAGCCAATTCGTCCACGGCCGCCGCGGCCCTCTGTGGATCGGCCGCGGTGTCTCGGACCACCAGCTCGAGTGGTCTTCCTACGATCCCGCCGGCGTCGTTGACTTCGCGAACGGCCAGCTCGAGTCCAGCGAGCAAGTGTCGGCCTGCCTCGACCCAACCGGGCCGAGTCAGCGGAACGAGAGCGCCGATCCGGACGGTTGTTCCGCCAGTCCGCTCCGCTGCAGGCGGCGATGGTGGCGTATTCATGCGTTGGCGTCTCCCGAGTGACGATTCGGTCGTAGTCTGCCCGGATCACAGAGTGAACGTCAGGAGAACCGAGAGTAGCCGAGTCGAGATTGCCGATTTCGGCGGCCGTTTCTGTGGCTGTCAGTAGGCCCTCCCTGGCAGCGGATAGCGGGCCACACCACACCGCTCCGATGGCGTCCCCCGACGCTCCGCCGGATCCGCACATGCGCTGTACCGGCCGTCGATCAACTGGGGTTCTACGCTTTCACCCGAACGTTGATCATTGCGGTGTGGGGAAGACGCTTCGTTGCGCCTCACGCCGGCCCGGGTGTGAGGAAGGGCCAGAATGGCCAATGCGGTCCGACATTTCGGTACGCGTGTGGTGGTAATAGAGAGCATTCCCCTGATTCTGGGCGGCTTACGGTCCGCGTTGGAAGATGGCGGGATCACCGTCGCCGCAGGAACCCACGACCCGCACGCCGGCGTGCGGGCGGTCCGGGAGGAAAAGCCCGATGTGGTCATCGTCGACCTCGACCTGCCCGGCCGCGCGGGAATCGGGCTGCTCCAGCAACTACGTCGGCACTACCCGGCGCCGCGACTGGTCGCCGCGGTCTCCCCGGAGCACGACGACGACAGCCTGCTGCTGACCAGCCTGATGGCGGGGGCCACGGGCTACCTGCTCAAGAACACAGCGACGGTGGACGTGCTGCGCACCGTGCGGGCCGTACAGCGGGGGTACGTCACGCTGGGGCCGCGAACCGGTGGCGAACTCTCCGCCCTCTTGGTGCGTCTGGCGGAGGCCGACGGCACGCTCCCGTTCCCGGCGCTTACGAACCGGGAACGGGAAGTGCTGCGACTGGTCTCGCTCGGCTACGGAAACCGCCGAATAGCGCAGGAGCTGTTCATATCGGAGAAGACCGTACGCAATTACGTCTCGGCCATCCTGCCGAAAATTCATGTCTCCAGTCGGTTGGAGGCCATTGTGTCCGCACGGCTGGCCGGCCTGGAAACGACCGCCCCCGACTCCGACTCCGACTCCGGCTCCGGCTCCGGCTCCGGCTCCGCAAGTACGTAACGCGCAGCAGCGGAATAGCCGTTGCCGACGGAACTGGTGCCCGGGGCGGAGAGTGTCACATGTCGTGGGTGATGAGGTCGGCTGCCACAAGCCGGCGCACGCTGTCACTCACCTGCCGGTTGACCTCCTCCGAGTCGGCCGGGAGATCGACCGCTCGGGCGTAGGCCGTGCGTACCGAGCCGAGGTCACGCCCGTCGCACAAGGAGTAGACCGTCCACGAGCGCGCGTTCAGCCAGTGCATGCGAGCCGACCGCGTGGGGCTCACGACGAGTTGTCCCAGGCCGGGCAGGGCGCATGCGTCCACCGGGGTGATCCGCTGGACGACGCCTCCTGAGGGATGCTCCGGCGGCTGCCACGGTTCCCCCCGCCGGGTCGCCGCCGCGGCACGGTCATGGGGCCGCGGCGCGTCGTCGTCCACCAGACGGAGCGCGGTGAGGAGCCAGCGAGCGAACCGGTGCCCGTTCTCGGTGAGCGCCTGCTCCGGCAGGGACAGCACGCACTCGGCGAGGTAGCGGGCCCGTTCCGCACTGGTCCGGTATTGCCCGCTGCGAGCGGCCGGGGTGCCGGGGCTTGGCTCGTCGAGGTCCTCGACCGACGGGGGCGGACCGAACCTCTCCCTGACCGCTTCACCCGCGGCGGCCGCCGCGGCCCGGAAGACGAGCAGGTGCACGTAGAAATGCAGGGCTACGAACACCCGGATGACCGTCCACGAACCGATCCGCCAAGGGATCGGGACGCGCTCGGTGGCGTTCTTGACCACGGAGCCCGTACGGAGCGCGTCGAAGAGCTTGAGGTGGGCGCCCTCGTGCAGCAGGCTCTCGGCGGCGAGCCATGGAGACGTACAGCGTTCGGGCGCCAGCAGCACCGTCGAGGGAAGCGGGTCGCCGCCGGACATGGACTGCAGGGGGCCCTCTTCGCTCTCCCTGTGGGTGAAGCCCACCATGGTGACGTGGGTGAGTACACCGGCTCCAGCGGCGGGCAGCAGAGTCGCGAGGAGTTCCGCGCCCTCCCGCAGGACGGCACGGACGCCGTCCGCCGGATCGACCGGGGCTGCCGCCCGGCTGTCGCCGAGCGCGCCGCGGTACAGCTCCATGAGGCGCCCGGCCAGCATCTCCTGCGCACTGCCGTGTGGCGTCGGCTCGGTCAGCACCCAGGCGTCCCCGAGACCGGGCCAGGCACTCCGGTGCGGACGGATGAGGGCTTCGCAGGGCCCCATGGCGGACGGGGCGTCCGCCGCCAAGGCCGGCACGTAACCGTTCACGTAGGCGCCGAACGAGCTGTGTCCGAGTCGGCCGCTCTCCAGTCGCGCGAGGTCGACCTCGAAGCAGTTGCGCAGCACCGGGTCGTACAGCAGCGGGCGGAGGTGTTCGTCGGCCGCCGCGGCCGTTGTCCGCAGCACGTCCGCTGCTTCGCCGTCATGCCGCGCCAGCATGGTCAGGCCCAGCCGGAACCGGGCGAGGTTGCGCTCGCCGATGGCGGCGGAGTCGCCGAACTGCCGATCGGCGCAGAGCATGGTGTCGGCCTGCGCCACCCGGTCGGTGACCGGCTCGGCGGCGGAAGGTGAAGCGGGCAACGAGGACCGTCCTTCGGGGTCGGGCGGCGGACGTGGACGGAAGGCATCGGCACCGGGCCCTGTCTCGGGCCCGGTGCCGACGGGACGCGCCGCGCGTCAGGCGGTCCGGACCGCCTGGTACGACGGGAGCCAGGCGCGCTCCTCAGGTGCGTCGACGGCAACCTCCGGGGCCTCGTCGTCGAGGTAGGTCTGCGGAGCCAGGTCGGGGGTCTCGATGTGGTCTACCAGCATGTCCGGTCCCTTCGGTCGTCTCTGGACGGAGCAGGCCCGGGCAGGGCGGATGGCATCCCGCCCGGATGCGTCATTCTCCGGCACCCCGCGTCCCGTACCGATGGGACTGTTGTCCTGATTTTTGTCCCAAGCCCCGGCAGGCACGCTGATGGGCTTACGCCTCCGGCGTAACGGCCGACCGGGACGAGGGGCGCCCGGCACGCTGCTGCCCGTGACCTCCGCCCCCGCCCTCACCCCGGAACGGCGCGCCACGTATCGGGAAGTGCTGGCCAACCGGCGCTTCCGGCTGCTGTTCGTGACCCGGACCCTGACGGTCACGGCCGACTCGCTGCGGATCATGACCCTTTCGGTGATTGTCTTCGCGACGACCGGCTCACCCCTGCTGGGCGCCCTGACGTTCGGTGTCGGCTTCCTGCCGCAGCTCGCCGGTTCGCTCCTCCTCGGCTCGCTCGCCGACCGCGCCCGACCACGCCGGCTCGTCACCGCGGGATACGGCCTCCAGTGTGCGGCGGCCACTGTCATGGGGACGGCCCACTTACCGGTGGCGGCGCTCCTGGTCGTCATCGCCGCCGTGGCCTGCCTGACCCCCGCCTTCAGCGGCGTGACCAACCGACTCATCGCCGAGACGCTCACCGGTGACGCCTACGTCCTGGGACGGTCGTTGTCCAACATGTCCGCGTCCGCGGCGCAACTGCTCGGCCTGGCCGGCGGCGGTGCCGCGGTCGAGCTTCTTGGCCCGCGGACCTCACTCCTGCTCAGCGCGGGCGCCTACCTGGCCGCCGCGGTCGCCGTCCGCTTCCGGCTGCCCGACCTGCCCGCACCCGAGCAGGCGGTACGGCACGGACCGCGGCAGGGCTTCAGCTCGGTACTGCGCCATAGTTGGTCCGGCAACACGAAGCTGCTCGCCGAGCGCAGGGTCCGCAGGCTCCTGCTCGCCCAGTGGCTGCCGCCCGCGTTTGTCGCCGGCGCCGAGAGCCTGATCGTCCCGTTCGCGGGCGGTCGCGGCATGCCCGCCGGTTCGGCCGGACTCCTGCTGGCCTGTCTGCCGGTCGGCATGCTCGCCGGTGACCTGGCCGTCGGCCGCTTCGTCCGTCCCGCCGTACGGGAACGCCTGGTCGCCGCGCTGGTGGTGGTCATCGGCCTGCCGCTGGCAGGCTTCGCGCTGGATCCGCCGTGGGTGGTGTGCGCGGGCCTCCTGCTGGTCACCGGAACGGGGTTCGCCTACGCGCTCGGACTCCAACGCCCCTTCCTCGACGCGGTCCCGGAGGCCGGCCGCGGCCAGGCGTTCGGTCTGCTCACCGCCGGGCTGATGACCGTACAGGGAGCGGGACCGGTCGTGTTCGGGGCCGTCGCCGAGTTCACCGACGCCGGCGTGGCCATGGCACTCGCCGGTCTTGCGACGGTGTGCGTGGCAAGGTGTATCGCCCCGTGGCGCACGGGACGCGGGCAGTAGGGCCGGACCCTTGCGGACCTGACGTCATGTCAGCCAAGGACTCAGCCGTACTCCGAGCCGCAACTCGGCCTGCACACCGAGGCGTTGGCGGGACAAGGGTACCGTGTTGGCGCCGGACGATGCCCGAGGAACGATCAGGTACGGATGCCGAAGCCGACCCGTGGAGGCCGGTGCAGGAGCGCAGCGTTCTTGCGCTTGGCAGCGACACCAACGGGACAGGCACGGCACGATCGCCCGCGAGCGGCGCACCATCACCCACGGCTGGGACTGCTGTACTACGGCCAGGGGCGGCTTCGTCTACGTGTGCCGGCCAGGAAACAGACAGCGCGGAGCGTCTCCGGGTACGGGCCCGCGTCGAGCATGCCTTCGCCCGCATGAAGCACTACACCATCCACCGCGACTGCCGTCGGCAGCGCGGCAATGGCCTCCAGCACGCGGTCCAGGCAGTGGCCTACCAGCGCAACCCCAGCCTCACCGCATGGCAGGCACACGCCCACAACCCAGCGGGGAAAACCGTGATCACGGGAGACGAACGAGTGCTAGCGTCGCCCGTATGCCTGAACTGATCGCACCCACAGGTCGGCTGCATTCCTCATGGCTCGCGGCGCGTGACGAGTGGTCTCCGGGTGCCCATCAGGACGGGACGGGTCTGCGTCTCGCTCCTGGTGCCGACCTCGACAACCCCGAGGTTTTCTCGGAGTGGGTCGAACGACTGCGACAGCAGTCGGACAGGTCGGTTGCCGTCGGGGAGGAGCGCGTCCACGCGACCCATTGGTGGATCGTCGAGGGCGACAGCTATCTGGGGGCCGTTGACCTACGGCACTACCTGAACGCCCTTCTGCTCGACATCGGCGGTCACATCGGCTACAGCATCCGGCCCTCCTTCCGGCGACGCGGCTTGGCCACCTGGGCTCTCGGGGCGGTTCTACCGGAGGCCCGTGCGCTCGGCCTGGACCGAGTCCTCGTCACGTGCGACGACGACAACGTCGCGTCGGCGCGCAGCATCGAACGCAACGGTGGTGTCCTGGAAGATGTCCGCACAACCAACGCGGGCATGAAGCGCCGCTACTGGATCACTCTGTAGGCAACGTGCGCAACGGCTCTGGTGCTGTCGCTGATTCGGCCGATTTCCTGGAGCGCCCAGGTGTTGCCGTCCGGGACGGCGAAGTCGGCGAAGCTGGCGTCGTCCCGGCGATCGGGGTCGGCGCCCGACGCCCAGTCGCCTTTCCAGTCATCGATCGGTGACTTGCTCGTCCGACGCCAATGGGTCGATGTCACTCTCGAACATCCAGCCCTGGCCATAGGAATCGGTGTTGGCGAAGTCGAGAACGCGCCGTCGGCAGTCACCCGTACTGCCCCATCCCAGGGTTGCCGAACATGATCGGGCGCTCCGACGAGAAGAAGTGCCATGACGGCTGACAGCCGCAGAGCCTACGTCGGGAAGGGAAAGACATGCGCCTGGACCTCACGGGACGGACCGCGTTGGTGACGGGATCCACCCAAGGCATCGGAGCCGCGATCGCGGCCGGACTCGCGCGGGCCGGCGCGCGGGTCGGAGTCAATGGACGCGACCGGGGCCGGGTCGAGGAGTCCGTCAGACAGCTCGAGGCCGACGTGCCGGACGGCGACTTCCTTCCGGTCACCGCCGATGTCGCATCCGAGGAGGGCGCCGTCGCCGCCCGGGAAGCCCTGCCGGACGTCGACATCCTCATCAACAACCTCGGCATCTTCGGCGCCAAGGACCCGTTGGAGATCACGGACGACGAATGGCGTCGCTACTTCGAAGTGAACGTGCTGGCCGCCGTCCGTCTCACCCGTGCCTACCTGCCGCGGATGATCCAACGGGGGTGGGGCCGCGTCCAGTACATCGCGAGTGACTCTGCAGTGGTGATCCCCGCCGAGATGATCCACTACGGCATGTCGAAGACCGCCCTGCTCGCGGTCAGCCGCGGCTTCGCCAAGCATGCCTCAGGGACCCGCGTCACCGTGAACTCCGTCATCGCCGGCCCCACCCACACCGCTGGTGTGGAGGATTTCGTGTACCAACTCGTCGACCGTGACCTTCCTTGGGACGAGGCACAGCGAGCCTTCATGCGAGAGCATCGCCCGCAGTCGCTGTTGCAGCGCCTGATCGAGCCCGAGGAGATCGCCAACATGGTGGTCTACCTGAGCTCCGACCTGGCGTCCGCCACCACAGGCGGCGCACTGCGGGTCGATGGAGGGTACGTCGATTCCATCCTCCCCTAGGAATGGCCCGACCCCCATCACCCATGAGTCCGCGGTCTGGTCGAGGCCCTGTACGCGCCCCGCTGGTCCTGGCCTTCGAAGTGGGATGTTCACCTGCCCGAGGCACTCGTCCCGTGAGGCGCTCCGTGTACCGGCCGTTGGTGCCCCTGCGGTGGCGGGGTACCCGGCACCGCAGGGGGCCGTCTTCCGAACCGTTGGGGGCGGCACGGTCAGTGGGAGGCTGACGTCACGAGATCCTGCTGTTCTCCGGCATGCCGGCGGGCAGAACCCACGGCGGGGGCCGGCGCCTGCGGGCGGCTGACGCATACGACGGGACGGCCCGCCACCCGGTGCACATGGGGCCCCACGAAGGACAACGCGCCTTGGTTCCCCGGCTCTTCCTGCACCCATCGCACCTCGGTCCCGGCGAGGAAACGGACGAGTTCCGCGCCCAGCTCCTCCGTGGGGAACGGGTAGAGACGCTCAAGGCGGACGATCGCGGTGTCCGACAGAGCGGCGCTTCGCCGATGGGCGTCCAGGTCGTGGCAGACCTTGCCCGAGCACACGAGCACGCGCCTGATCCGGGCGGTGTCCGCCGTCTCATCCGGTATGACCGCACGGAACGCGCCCTTCGTGAGCTCCGTCAGCCCGGAGGCAGCCACCTTCGAGCGCAGCATCGACTTCGGCGTGAAGACGACCAGTAGCCTTCTGCGCTCATCGAGCGCTTGCTGCCCGAGCAGATGGAAGTAGTTGCCCGGCAGGGAGGGCATGGCGACGGTCATGTTCCCCTGCGCGCAGAGCTGGAGGAACCGCTCGATCCTCCCGGAGGAGTGGTCGGGCCCCTGCCCTTCCAGGCCGTGCGGCAGCAACAGCGTCACCCCGGAGCGTTGGCCCCATTTCTGTTCGGATGACGCGATGTACTCGTCGATCACGGCCTGCGCTCCGTTGGCGAAGTCGCCGAACTGGGCCTCCCACAGCACCAGCGCGTCGGGCCGCGCCAGTGAGTAGCCGTACTCGAAGGCCAGCGCGCCCAGTTCGGACAACAGCGAGTCGTAGGGTGCGAAGTCGGCGGTCCGCGAGCCGAGGGAGCTCAGTGGCGTGTGCTCCGCGCCGGTGCGCCGGTCGGTGAGCACGGCGTGCCGTTGGCCGAACGTGCCACGGCGGGAGTCCTGCCCGGCCAGCCGCACGGCAACCCCGTCCAGCAACAGGGAGCCGATGGCCAGTGTTTCCGCGGTGGCCCAGTCGATCGTTCCCGCATCCAGCGTCGTGGTCCGCCTCTGGAGCTGCGGAAGAACACGCGCGTGCACGGTGAAACCTCCCGGCACAGCGGTCTGGGAGCCGATCACCTGGCGGGCGGTGGCCTCCGTGATCGCCGTCGCCACCTGGGAGGCGGCCAAATGCTGAGCGTTCACGGGGTTCGTGGCGTTCACGGGGTTCACGGAGTGGGGGCACCGGACGCGCCCGGGTCTGGGCGAAGGCCCGTTCGAGCTGCCACTGATAGTCCCGCAGGGCGCCTTCCACCTGCCGCTCGGTGATGTCTCCCCGGCGGACAAGCGCCTCGGCGTACAGCTTGCGCGCCGAAGCCCTGGCGTCGATGCGGTCGTACATCGCCGGCTGTGTGATGTCGGGCGCGGGAGTTTCGGGGTGCGTTGCGTTCATCGGCGGTAGGCGGTGGCGGCGACGACGGGCAGGAGCGCGAGGGAGAGGGCTCCGCCGGTGAGGGCGAGGGCGGGGTAGCTGGTGGCGGCAACCATGATGCCGGAGGCCATGCCGCCGGTGGCGCCGGCGATGGCGATGGCGACGTCGACCAGGCCCTGGGTCTTGGCGCGGGTGGCGAGCGGCACGGTGTCGGTGATGATCGCGGTGCCCGAAACGAGGCCGAAGTTCCAGCCGAGCCCGAGCAGGGCCAGGGCCAGTGCGAGGAGGACGACGGAGTCGCCGGGGGCTGCGGCGGCGAGGATGCCAGCGGCCAGGAGGGTGATGCCGGATGCGGCGGCGATCTTCATGCGTCCGTAGCGGTCGACGAGCCAGCCGGTGAGGGGCGAGGGCAGGTACATGGCGCCAATGTGTATGCCGATGACGAGGCCGGAGGCGGCGGTGGAGTGGCCGTGGTCGTGCATGTGGACCGGCGTCATCGTCATGATCGCGACCATGACGAGCTGGGTGAGGACCATGACCAGCGCGCCGAGGACCACGCCGCCGCGTCCCTCGCCCGTGTCGGCGCGACCGTCGGCGGCGGCCGGGTCGGCCGCGGCGTCGGCTTCCTTGGCCTCGGCGACGATACGGGCCAGGAGCAGCGGGTCGGGGCGCAGCCAGAGGACGAGAACGAGGGCGGCCAGCGCGTAGGCGGCGCCGGATATGACGAAGAGTCCGGCGAGGTGGGGGATGCCGAGGTGTGCGGCGAGGGTGCTGGCGGGGGCGGCGAGGTTGGGTCCGGCGACGCCGCCGAGGGTGGTGGCGACCAGGACGGTGGAGACGGCGCGGGCGCGGTGGGCGGGGGCGGCGAGGTCGGCTCCGGCGTAGCGGGCCTGGAGGTTGGTGGCGGTGCCGGCGCCGTAGACGAACAGGGCGAGGAACAGCAGGACGGGGTTGTCCAGCACGGCGGCGATGATGACGCCGACGGAGCCGATGGCGCCGGTGAGGTAGCCGGTGGCCAGGCCGGGGCGGCGGCCGCGGGCCTGGGAGATGCGGCCGACGGCGACGGCGGTGAGGGCGGATCCGGCGGTGAGCAGGGCGCTGGGCAGTCCGGCGAGGCTGGTGGAGCCGAGCATGTCCTGGGCGAGAAGGGCGCCGACGGTGACGCCGGCGGCGAGACCTGCGCCGCTGAGGATCTGCGAGGCGACCAGGACCCGCAGGATGCGGCGCTGGGACAGAGCGGCATCGGGTATGTGGATCGTCGCGTGGGAGGGTGCGTGCGAGGTCATGTCCTCTTCCGGGGCAGGGCTGCGGGCATGGCGGGGTGACGGCCCGAATCAGGTTCGGTGGGTCGTCGCCTGTGTGCGGGGTGGGGCGTCAGCTGAGATCGGAGAGCCGGGCGAGCTCGGTGATCAGGTCGTCGGTGTTCTCCAAGGTCGCCAGCACGGACCGTGCGGTTCTTTCGCCTGCGGCGAGGGCTCCTTCGATGTGTCCGGCATACTCGGTCGCCGTCTCGGTCGACGCCCAGTGCAGTCGGCTGTCGAGGGTCGGCCGTTGGTAGAGGGGATGGCCGAAGAGCGAGTAGTCGGCAAGGCGCTGCACCGTGGACGGGGACGTCCAGTGCTCCGTGCTCCAGTTCTGTACGTGCAGGGCGGCGGGAGCGGCGGCGGCCGGGCCGAAGAGCCCGGTGAGCTGGTCGGTGACGGCCTGCTCGAAGCCGGGCCGTACGGTGCGGGCGTGCGCGAAGCCGAACAGGGCGGCGGGCTCGCCGCCGGGGCCGGACATGTCGTGGATCTCCTGGAGCGGTCCGGTCCTGCTGAAGGCCGCGCCGGCCAGCCCTTCCTTGCGCCAGAAGACGGTGGGGTAGTGGGCGACGACCTTGACCGCGGTGCCCATCCAGACCGGGGTGGAGCGAGCGAGGCGCACGAGTTCGGCCGGGAGGGCGTCGCCGAAGTCGATGCGCTCCAGCGCGAGGGCCGGCGGGACGGCCAGAACGACCTGCCTGGCGTGCAGGGTTCCGGCCGGGGTGAGCACGGCGAGGCGGCTCTCGCTGCCTGGGCGGACGGCGGTGACGGGTGTGTTCAGCCGCAGCGTGCCGGCGGGCAGGGCGGCGGCAAGGCCGGTGGTGAGGCTCTGGGCCCCGGCGGCGAAGCGGCGGGAGGGGGCATCGATCAGGTTGCCGGCCAGGCGGCGTGTGCCGGTGGTCTCCTGCAGGAGGGTGTCGCCGGCGCGGTGCTGGTCGAAGGTGGCGACGCCATGGTGCGCGGCCAGGGTGCGGACGCGTTCCTCGCCGTCCCAGAACCAGGTGGCGCCCAGGTCGAGGGCCCGATCGGGGTGCGGGACGGGCACGGAAAGCAGGCGTCCGCCGGTGCGGTTGCGGGCCTCCAGGCAGATCGTGTCGCGGCCGGCGGCGTGCAGGGCGCCGGCCGCGGCCAGTCCGGAGGCGCCGGCGCCGATCACGATCACGTCGTGTGTGTCCGGGTGGGACATGGAAGACGTCCTTTCTCATCGGGCCGGGCCCGGGGCCCCTGCGCGGCGGGAGCGGAAGGAGGGGGGGTTACGCGCCGTCGGCGGTGTCGAGGACGATGCGGAAGCGGGGAGCGCCGGAGCGCAGCCGGTTCACGGCTTCGCCGGCCTGCCGCAGCGGCAGGCGTTCGATCAGGGGCCGCACGCCGGTGGTGACGGCGAAGGCCATCGCCTCCTCGGTCTCGCGCGGGCTGCCGGTGAGATGACCGGTGAGAGTGTGGCCGTTCATGACGATCCGGGCGGCCGGGACGGTGAGGGAGCCGGCGTCGACGCCGACGAGGGTGAGCTGCCCGTGCACGTCCAGACCGGTGAGGAGTTCGTCGACGGGGGCGGTGGAGGAGGCGGTGTGAATGATCAGGTCGGCGCCGCCGAGCTTGCTCAGTGCGGCGCCGGGAGCTTGGGCGGTGCTGTCGATGTAATGGTGGGCGCCGAGCTCGCGCGCGATCTGCTCGCGGTCTTCGCCGCGGGCGATGGCGACGGTCTCGTAGCCGAGCTTGGCCGCGAACTGGAGGGCGAGGTGGCCCAGGCCGCCGATCCCGAAGACGGCGACGCGTCCGCCCGGTCGGACGCCGGCCTTGCGGACGGCGTTGAAGGTGGTCACGCCCGCGCAGCCGAAGGGGGCAGCGTCGAAGAGGTCGAGGCCGTCGGGGATACGGGCGAGGGCGTCGGCGGGCACAGTGATGTTCTGGGCCCAGCCGCCCGGGTAGGACAGGCCGGGGGTCTTGCGTTCGGCGCAGTGGACGACGTCGCCCGCTCGGCAGAACGTGCAGTGCCCGCAGCTGCCGCCGAACCAGCCGACCGCCACACGATCTCCGGCCGACCAGCCCTCGACCTGGTCGCCGGTCTCGGCGATGATGCCGGCGACCTCGTGCCCTGGGGCGACCGGGAAGGACGTTCCGGTACCGGTGGCCGCGGCCGTGCCGAGGTCGGCACTGCAGACGCCGCTCGCGACGATTTCCACCCTGACCCACCGGCCCGTCGGCCGCGCAGTCCCGGCAACGAGGGGGTGCAGGGGGCCTCGGGGCTCGGTCACGACCATGGTCACGGACCTGTTCGGCATGGCGCGTCTCCTCCGGGACAGAACGTCCGCTCATAGCTGCTGGTTATGCTGAGTAGGCAGGCGTCCCACCGTAGGCAGCGGCCACCGTAGCGGGTAGGGGACAGCCGTGAATGGAGCTATAAACCGTGGCTATGATCGATCGCTTGAACCTCGAAGGGCTCCGGTACGCGCAGGCGGTCGCCGAGACCAAGTCGTTCAGCGCCGCCGCCCGCGCCTACGGCGTCACCCAGCCCGCCCTGTCCAACGGCATTGCCAAGCTGGAGGAGCGCCTGGGCGACAAGCTCTTCGACCGCTCCCCGCGCGGCGTGACTCAGACGGCGTTCGGCGCCCGGATCCTGCCTATGATCGAACGTGCCCTGGACGCGCTCGACGCCGTCGCCGCAGAGGCCCGACGCCTGACCGAACCCGGCGAGCAGAAGATTCGCATGGGTCTCTCGCCCCTGATCAGCTCCCAGCTGGTCGCCCGTGCCTTCAGCATGGTCCAGGACCTCCCCGCGCCTCGTGACCTCGTGCTGCGCGAGGCGAATATGCAGGAGCTGCGCGAATGCCTGCTCGCCGGGCAGCTCGACATCATCCTCATCCCCGCGGTGACCGCGATGCCCCGCTTCGAGCACCGGGTCGTCGACGTCGAGCCCATCGTCGTTGTCAGCCCCGACACTGGCCCGGACGCGACCCCTCTTGAACTGGAGGAAGCCGGCAAGGAGTGCTTCATCCTCGTTCCCGACGCGTGCGGCCTGACCACCTTCACCACGCAGCTCTTCCAGGCCCACGAGATGCCGCTGCGCACTTATGCGGGCGAAGCCGCCAGCTACCAGGTCCTGGAGGACTGGACGAGGCTTGGCCTGGGCTCGGCCATGGTCCCCCGCTCCAAGCTCACCTCGCCCGACGTGCCGCACCGTCCGCTGCTCAATGACGGCCGGGAGGTCCAGATCTCGTTCGAAGCGGTCTGGAACGCCGACTCCTCTCTCGCTGCGGACCTGCTCCACCTCGCCGACAGCCTGGCGGCCACCCGCCACTAGCCATATGCATCGCTTATGGCCTGATTCAGCGAGATCCTCTACCGCGCTCTCCTGAGGATGCCTAACTTGGCAGGCACGTTGCGGAACCCGCCGCACCGAACCCTTTCTGCCGATCAAGCGAGGCATAACCATGGCATATCTTGAGATCACGCTGCAGGTGGCCCCGGCCAACCGTGCCGCAGCCGCGGGCGTGTACGAGAAGTACAAGCGGCCCTTCCTTGACACCGTCCCCGGCGCCACCAGCAAGGAGCTCCTTGTCCGCGACGAGGACGTCCAAGTCCTCCACGGCTTCGACACCGCGGCCGACGCCAAGGCCTACCTGGAGAGCGACCTGTTCACCCGCGACGTGGTCGGCGGTCTGTCCCCGCTGCTGGAAACGAGTCCCGAAGTCCGCCTCTACAACGCCGCCTGAAGGCAGGGTGACGTCATGCACGACATCAACGCCCTGCTGCGCGAGTACGACCGCGCCCGCGCCTACACCGACGAGCTGTGGCGAGACCTCACCCCGGACGAGGTGACCTGGCGCCCGCGCGAGGACTCCAGCGCCATCGGATGGCACCTGGGCCACCAGGCCCACGTCGCCCACTTCATGATCCGCAACCTCACCGCCGCCGAGCCCAGCCCCGACCCGGAACTGGACGGCCTCATGGACTCGGCGAACCCGGAGAAGTTCCGCGGCGCACTGCCGACCGTCGAACGGCTCACCGCATTCCGCGCCACCGTCGCCGAACGCGTCCACGCCCGCATCGGGAACATCGCCGCCGGCAAGGTCGGCGCCCCCACCCAGCTCACCATCGTCGCCAACCATCTGCTGCTCGCGCTCATCAACCACGAGTACCAGCACGACCAGTGGATCAGCGAGGTCCGCGCCGACAACCTCGGCCACGCACTCCCCTGCGACCCCGCCTCGGACTGGATCAGCCGCGTCGACGGCTACCTCGTCTGCAACCCCTACGCCTGACCGCCTGCACCTCTGCCAGGCAAAGTCGGCAGCAAGCCATCACCGGCACGACCCGATTCCATCGTGGGCCGGTGCACAGTCAAGGAGCGCAATGTGAGTGATGTGCGAGTCACCCCCTGGCAAGACGACAGCCTCCCCTCGCCCCCGCCTGAGCTTCTCGCGGGAATGAAGGCGCGTCGGCCCAACGGCGAGCTGATTGGCATCGACCGTGTCCTGCTCAGGAGCTTCCCGCTCGCGACAGGCTGGAACGGATTGCTGGGCCGGGTTCGCGCAGAGTTCGACCTGGCCTTGCAATACCGGGAACTGATCATGTTGCGAGTGGCCGTGCTGAACCGTGCCGACTTCGAGTGGGGAGTGCACTACCCGGCATACCTCCAGGCAGGAGGTACGGAAGAAAAGTGTGATGCCCTCAAGGGAAATACCGCAGAAAGCGGCCTCTTCAACGAAGAGGAGCTCGCCCTGCTCGCACTGACCGACCAGTCCACACAGCAGGTTGAAGTCGAGGCCGACGTCATCGAGGAGCTGAACCGCCTGTTCGGTGAAGCCAAGACAGTCGAAGCGGTCGCAACCGTCGCGGCCTACAACATGGTCTCGCGCTTCCTGGTAGCGCTGGCCATCTGAAAACCAACGGTCGGCTCGTCTGCCGCCTCGACGCCTGCCCACCCCCGCCGTTCAAGAAATTCCCTGAACCAGGAGCACTGCATGTCCAGCACCACCCCCGACTTCACCGGCCAGAAGGTCATCGTCATCGGCGGCACCAGCGGCATGGGCCGCGCCGTCGCCCGCCACATCCTCGACGCTGGCGGCACCGCCGTCGTCACCGGCCGTACCCAGTCCAGCGTCGACCAGGCGGCCACCGCCCTGTCCAGCCACGGCAAGGCCTTCGGCCTGGCCGCCGACCTGACCGACCATGCCGCCGACGACCGCCTGCGCGCCACCCTCACCGAGGAGCACGACGACGCCACCCTCCTGGTCAATGCCGCCGGCGTCTTCGCCCCCAAGCTCTTCCTGGAACACACGGCCGCAGACTACGACCGCTACCAGGCCATCAACCGCGCCTTCTTCTTCCTCACCCAGACCGTCGCCGCCAACATCATCGCCCGCGGCGCGAAGGGCTCCATCGTCAACATCGGCTCCATGTGGGCCCACCAGGCCATCGCCGCCACCCCCTCCTCGGCGTACTCGATGGCCAAGGCGGGGCTGCACTCGCTGACCCGGCACCTGGCGATGGAACTCGCCCCGCACGGCATTCGCGTCAACGCCGTCGCCCCCGCCGTCGTGCGCACCCCGATCTATGAGGAGTTCATCCCCAAGGAGGACCTCGACTCCGCCCTCGACGGCTTCAACGACTTCCACCCGATCGGCCGCACCGGTACACCCGACGATGTGGCCGCCACCGTCGCCTTCCTCCTCTCCGAGCAGACCGACTGGGTCACCGGCGCCGTCTGGGACATCGACGGTGGCGTCATGGCCGGCCGCAACTGACTCTTGCCGCAGTCACCTGTGTTGCACCGGCCAAGAAGCCGCAAGCCCGGGCCCCATCGCTCTCTTGGACAGAGGTTGCAGCCTGGGGCGAGCTTGGGGTGCTTCCGTGTACTTCAGTGCCGGTGCTGTCGACGCTGACTGCGCAGCAGGTGTGGCGTCATCATCCTGCGCGGTGACGCCATACCTGCAGCGGAAGCGCTGCGCAGGCCAACCGGCTGACTCAACGCACGGGCTGGACGGTACGAACTGCTGACTGCCCGGCTGAGCTCTGGGATCATCGACGGATGGCCAGCCAGCAGGGAGCGCCCGGGACTTCGGCAGTTGCTGGACGACATCGTTTCGCGCTACCTCAGCGGGAACACGCATGCCACCCTCAACGCAGCGTCTGCGGAGCCAGCCATGCCGGAGGTCCCCAAGGAAGCGGGATCGCTGCACGTGCGAATCGAACGCAGCTACGCCCAGGTGTCCGACAACGACCTCCCTCAAGTCGCACAACGCATCTTGGACCGCTCATGGATACAGGCAACTGGCGTCCGGGTTCGTCGTACTTCGGCTGCCGCGCGCTTCCCCGTGCGGCAGCCGCAAACTGGGCCGGCGCGCACGAGCGGCAGACCTGTATGTCGGCTCCTATCACCGTGCGTGCCGCAAGGCCGCTGATGCGCTGCGGCCCGACCGGCTGCTCATCTTGTCTTATGCGGGTTCGGACTTGTCCTTGTTAGTGTCCAGCGGTGCGAACGAGAGACACGGGTGTGCTGGGGTGGCGGGTGTTCTTCACGCGTCGTGAGCTGCCCCAGCCGAGGGCCGGGACCGATGTACTGGCCGAACTAGACGACCTTGACGACTGGCTGGACGCGAGGGGAGTCGAGGACGGATCGCCGTACCTGATCGACCCGTTGGGTCGGTACGACGTCGATCTGAACGACTACTTCCTGACCGAATTGGCGAACGAGCCGACGACTACCCAGGAGGCCGTGGCCTACGACCTGAAGCGGTTCTTGAAGTTCTTGTGGGACAACCGCGGTCGTCGGAGTTGGAAGGTCGCCACGGCGGAGGACCGGGCGGCGTTCAAGCACTGGCGGACCAGCGACATCGCCGGTCCGCGGGTGGAGCTGACGACCTGGGACCGTGAGGTTGCCACGGTCCACCAGTTCTACATCTGGGCGGTGAGGGAGGGCCACGCAGCCCGCAACCCGTTCCGGCAGCGGAAGTCTCGGAGCCGTGATCCGCGCAAGCGGACCGCAGAGGAGACCCCGGCGGAGGCTTCGCACGAGGGCCGCCCCAACGACATCGAGTGGCTGCCGCCGGCCCTCTACCGGCGGTGGAGAGATGCAGGGCTGCGGGGATTCACCCCAGAGGGACTCCCGGACCGCTCATTCCGAGGCCGGTTCGCCTCGCGGAACGCGGCCTACAGCGACTCGATGATCCGCACCGGACTACGGCTGTCCGAGCAGACCAGCCTGAGTATGTTCGAACTGCCCGAGGTGGTGCCGGGCCTGCTGAACATGAGGTCGTGGCTGCCGAAGGCCATCGCCAAGGGCGGCTCGGCCCGCCGGATCTACTTCGCGGCGTCCCCGCTCAAGGACGTGTGGGACTACGTCGAGACAGACCGGGCCGAGGCCGTCGAGGCCGCCCGGGACAGTGGCACCTACGAGCGCATCCGCAACCCGCTGATCATCACCAACCCGCGAAAGCCGGTCGTGATGCTCGACGGCGAGCGCATGAACATCGGCAAGCTCAAGCACCACGAACGCCGCCGGGTGCTGATCGACACACCACAGGGGCTGGAGCCGGCGGCCTTGTGGTTGAACCAGTACGGCATGCCGAGCAAGCCATCGGCCTGGCAGGAGGTCTTCAAGACCGCCAACGGCCGGTGCGAACGGCTGGGGCTGAAGGTCAGCTGCCACCCCCACGTTCTGCGGCACAGCTTCGCAGTGATCACCCTCGAACAGCTCATGCGCGGGCACATCCAGGAGATGGCGGAGATGACGCCGGGCCAGCGCTTCACCTTCCAACGGGTCTTCGGCGACCCGCTGAACTGGGTCCGGATGCGACTGGGCCACTCGTCGATCGAGGTCACTCAGATTTACCTGCATACCCTGGAAGAACTGGCGATGGAGACCCGGATGGCGCTGGTCCCCGACAGCTGGGAGCCGACCGGGGTCCACCCGGAGGACCTGGAGGAGAAGGCGGTGGACGATGCCGCCTGAGATCCCGAGCCAGCGCCGCCGGACCGGGCGAGGCCAGGTCTCGCCCCAGCCCGAGGGCTTCTACGAGCCGGAAATCGTGCGCGAGGAGGCCGGCCCGGTCGTCGAGTTCTTCGGAGAGGACGGCCGACGGGCCACCTACTCGTTCGCGGAACTGCCGTGTCCCGGGCTCCATGCCGATCTTGCCGCGGCCTGGGCCCGCAGGACCAGCCCGACGGGCGACGGCCTGCGGACCCACGCGGCCTCCACCTACGCCTGGGGCGTGATCGGACGGCTGGTGAGATGGCTTGGCGAGCTCGCCCGCCCGCCACGGACGTTGCGCGGACTGACCCTGTCTCACCTGCGGCGTTTCGACCAGCACCGGCGTATGACGATCCAGCCCACCAGCGCCGTGCTGGAAATGGCCCAGGTCAGAGCCCTCCTGAGGGAGGTCGAGCCGGCCGGTCTGCTGCGAGAGGAAGCACGGGAGTATCTGGACCGGCCCGGACAGCTCTACGGCCGGTGGCGGGAAGTGAACTCCAAGGAGCCGCCGCCCGGCTACTCGGACCGCGAGTTCGCGGCGATCATGGCCGCCGCCCGCAAGGACGTGGTCGCGATCCGCCAGCGTCTGAGGGCCTCCCACACGCTGATCGAGCAGTTCGAGACGGCCCCACACACCCTCAGCGAGGACGAGCAGTCACGGGCCCAGGAACTCGCGCGGATGCTGAGGACCGGCGAGGTTCCCCCGCCGATAAACGCCAAGGGCAACGGCGGACACCTTCCCGATCTGGCCGCACAGAGGGACTGCGCGGGACAGGTGTTCCTCACCACACAGGACCTGCCCGCGCTCATGGTGATGGGGGTGGGTCTCTCCGGCCGGAACGGCGAGACGATCAAGGAACTGGCCGCCAGCTTCCGGGTCCTCGACGGGCGGGCGGTCGCGGTCAACTTGGTCAAGCGGCGCCGGAACAAGGCCCGCACCCGCCGGACGATCCACTGGGAGGTCGGGCGCGAGAGCTCCCGCCTGCATACTCCCGGCGGCTGGTTCCTGCTGCTCAACGAGTTGGCCGAGTCCAGCCGCGTGTTCAGCGGGTCGGAGCGGGTGTGGTCGATCTGGACCGGTGATATCGCCGGCGGGCCAGAGGATTTCAAGGCCGCCCGCAGTGCCGCCAAGGGCCACATCGACCCGTTCGGTCTGAAGCTCAACCGGCAGTTCGAGTGGAACAAGTGGGTCGCCCGGCACGGACTGACGGCTGATGCCACTGACGAGGAAGCGGACCCCGAGCCGCTGGTGCTGACGATGAACCGGCTGAAGAAGACGGCCGAAGTCCGCACAACACGGTCGGTCGGCGGGCACCTGCCGTCCGCGTCACGGACCAACACGCCGGACGTGTCGTTCCTGCACTACCTGCGCAACGACCCGACCATCCGAGACTGGGCCGAGGAGATCCTCACCGAGGCCCTGGAGGACACCGAGGCGTCCGCCCGCGCCTTCCGGGGACGGATCTTGGACGAGCAGATGGCCAAGGAGGCCGGGCACGACCCCGCGGGCGCGGCGGAGAAGCTGGGCACCACAGCGGACAAGCTCACCGCCGCCGTGGGCGGCGAGCTGGACACGCTGGTGGCCTCCTGCCTCGACTTCGAGCACAGCCCCCAGAACGACGGCGGGCTCTGCAACGTGTCGTTCCTGACCTGCCTGCGCTGCCCGAACGCGCTGGTGGCGGAACGGCACCTGCCGAAAATGTTCGCGCTGCTGCGATGGCTCCAGAGCGAACTCGACGCACGCGGCGTCGGCGACTGGATCGCCCGCCACGGCATCACCTGGCTGATCATCACGCGCCTGATCCTGCCCAAGTTCACCGAGGCCCAGCAGGAGCAGGCCCGCGCGAACGCCTCCGAGGAATTGCCCACCGAACTCCTCGACGGACTCAAGGAGCCCTTGTGACCGACCTGACCGTCGGCGAAGTACAGCCGAACGTGCTCAACCGCGGACGAGTACGCATCCCTGCCGATGCCCTCGTCCTGGCCGGGCGCCCTCTGCGGCCCGGAGCGAGGCTGAGCGAGACCTCCCGGTTCAGTGACGACGCCTGGTTCCTCAAGCACGCTCAGACGCAGAAGCACCAGAGCGAGTTGGTCCTGAACTTCCTCCGCGTCCCGGCGCCCTTCCGCCCAGTGGCGAAGGAGATCTGCTTCACGCTCTTGCGCAGCGACCTGCCGCCTGGCTGCGAAGGGATCCGCAACATCGACTCGATCCGCTGCTATCTGACCGAGCTGAAGATGGTCTTCGAGTGGCTGGAGAGCCACGGCATCACAGAAGTCGCCGCGATCGTCCCGGCAGACGTCGAGGCGTTCGCCCGCTACATCGCCGGGCAGCGGCTCAGCCAAGACACCAAGGACAGCCGCCACCGGGGCATGAGGCTGCTGTGGTTGTGCCGGTCGAAGACCAACGACCCCATGGCTTTCGACCCGGCTGTCGTGGTCGCCGGGATGCGGTTGCCCCAGTCGCGCTCGGCGACCTCCCGGCGCCGGGAGAACGTCACCGACCGCATCCCGGAGCAGGTTCACGCCCCCTATCTGGTCTGGGCCCTGCGTTTCATCGACGACTTCGCCGACGACATCGTGGCCGCCCACGAGGAATGGCGGCAGCTGAACCGATGGTCCATGCCGGCCCGGCGGCGCCGCGGCCAGAAACCCGCCGGACGCCATCAGGTCGCCAAGGCCACCACCCGGGTCCTGGCCCGCTACCGGGCCGAGCGGCGCCCGCTGCCGGGATGGAAGGGCGAACCCAACCGCTGCCACATCGCCCGCGAGGCCCGGGTCGAGCGCACGAGCCTGTCGGACAAGTACGCAGGGGGGAAGTTGATCCGGGAGGCCGCCGCCGAGCTGGGCGTCGCGGACGCCACCTACCTGCGGGCGCCGGTCGCCGGACGGCTGGACGGACAGCCCTGGCGCGGACCGATCGAATACGACGACGTCGAGCTGCTGACACGCATGTTGCAGACCGCCTGCTACATCGTGATCGCGTTCCTTTCCGGCATGCGCGACAGCGAGGTCAAGCACATTAAGCGCGGATGCGTGAAGGTCTGGCGCGATGAGGACGGCCGCGTGGTCCGCCGCCGGCTGAAGAGCCTGGCCTTCAAGGGCGAGGAGGACCACACCGGGGTCGAGACCACCTGGGTGATCAGCGGGCCCGCCCAGCGGGCCGTCGAGATCCTGGAGCGGCTTCACCCAGCCCGGCAGAAGTTCCTGTTCGCACTGCTGCCACCCTCGCGCGGCTACGTCGCCCAAGGCGGTCAGAACGAGGCGAAGACAACGGCAGCGACGAACAAGGACCTCATCGCCTTCGGGCAGTGGATCAATGACTACTGCCTCCGCGCCGGACGGGACGACGGCGTCCCACTGGTCAACAAACAGGAGTGGAAGATCACCACCAGCCAGTTCCGCAGGACCCTGGCCTGGTTCATCGCCCGTCGTCCCGGCGGCGTCATCGCCGGCGCCCTGCAATACCGGCATCTGCGGGTCCAGATGTTCGAGGGCTACGCCGGCACCTCGGAGTCAGGGTTCCGCGACGAGGTCGAGGCCGAGGACGCCATCGCCCGAGGGGAGAAGCTCGGCGACCTGATCACCAGCGACGAGTTCCACCGCCTGACCGGACCGGCCGCGGCAGAGGCGGAGAGCCGGCTGACGACCTTCGAACGGCACGTCCAGTTCGACGGCAAGGTCATCAACGACCGCAAGCGGCTCCAGCGACACATGAACCGCTACGACCCGCACATCTATCCAGGTGAGTACGTCACCTGCGTCCACAACCGCGACCGGGCACTCTGCCACCGGCCGGACGGGACGGAAGGCCCGTCGCTGCCCGACTGCCAGCCCCTGCGCTGCCGCAACGTCGCGCTGACCAGCGAAAACCTCGCCCAAATGCGAGACGCTCTGACCGCCTACGACCGCGAACTTGCCCGGGGTGAGCTGCTTGCCCCACTCGTCCGCCACCGCCTGCAAACCCGTCGACAAGAGATCGTCGACTTCCTCGCCGCGACCATCGACCCAGCTCAGGCCGTCACCCCGGAGACATCATGAACCGCCAGCTGCCCACCGAGAAGCAGGTCCGCAGCGCGATGACGGCCGAACTCGCCGAGAGCGAGGCCAGCGGCCGACGGGCCACCGCCACCAACATCGAGAAGCAGCTCGGCGTCACGCACGCGACGTTCTACCGGAACTACCCCGACCTGATCGAGTGGTTCAAGGCTCAGCTCGCCACCCGACGCCAGGAGGCGGTGACCGAGAGGGACACAACCAAGCGCGAGGACGATCTGGCCCGCCTCCGACGCGAGAACACGGACCTCCGCAAACAGGTGCGGATCTACGCCGAAGCGATCCGCCAACTGACGCTCAAGACGGCACAACTGCAAGATGAGCTACACCTTCAGTCAGGTGTTGCCCACCTTGACGAACGCCGTCGATCGTCGGGGGATACCTCTGGGAGTAGCTGAAGCCGCAGGTCAGATCCACGGGCGAGCGCATAGGGAGTGGAGAGGAGCGAGGATTTTCATGGAGCGAGGATTTCGAATCAGCGAGAATCCCTGACGAGCGAAGATATCTTCGCCTACCGTCATGACGACACCGCTATCGAGGGGATTCGTCATGACGCGCAAGGTGATCGTTAAGAAGCCGATCAAGAAGTACTACGAGTCGATTCCCGTCGGGCAGCTGCACATCGACCCGAATCACGACGCGCAGAGGATCTTCCAGCCCACCTGGGCGACCAAGCTCGCGAAGATCTGGGATCCCCAGGTGCTGTTGGTGGCAACGGTCGCGAAGCGCACGGACGGGAAGTACTACCTGATCGACGGGCAGCACAGCACCCGGGTTGCCATGGACCTTGAGGGGCCGGATTTTCGCCGGGACTGCATGGTCTATGAGTTCCTCGATATTCAGATGGAGGCTCGACTCTTCTTGGCTGCGAACCGGGACCGCAAGCCCGTGAAGCCGTTTGACAACTTCAAGGTCGCTCGAACCGCGAGGGACCCGCTGGTGATGCAGATCGACGCTGAGGTGAGCAGCCGTGGCCTACAGGTTTCGAACGGCACCTCAACCAACCGAATCGGCGCCGTCCAGGCTCTGATGGCCCTCGGCGCAAAGCGTCCGGGACTCGTGGAGGTCGTCCTTGAGACGGCTGAGGGGGCATGGGGTCGTGACTCGACGACCTGGGACAACATGATGCTTCGCGCTCTGGGCATGGTCATTCATCAGAACTGGGACAAGATCAACCATGCGCGTCTGATCAAGACCTTGGAGAAGATGCCGGTTGGTCGTTGGAAAGCCAACGCGATCGGCGCCACCACGGGTGGTGGTGGCTCCTCCTCACGGTCCACGCCTCTCGCCTCGAACATCGTCACGATCTACAACCGCCGTCTGGGAACGGAGAACATGATCAGCCTCACTGGCTGAGTCTGAGGACGTCCAGAGCATGCGGACAACGGACAGTTTTGAAAGACCCTCATAACCTCTCCGCGCGCTACGGCCTGCTCGACCTCGACGAGGTCATCGACCCGTACGACACCCCCCATGGCGCTGCCGACGCCGTCACGGCCCAAGCCCTACCGAGGCAGGCCACGGTGCGCAACATCGTGCTCCTCGACCCCGTTGTGGCCCTCGTCCGCGCCATCTGGCCACACGCCCGCACACCACTGGCCGGGACACGCGGCATGGGTGAGCAAATGGCCCGGCTCGCCGCACTGCGCAAGGGACATGAGCAGCAGTTGACGTGACACCACGTGCCGCTGCGAGAAGGGGGCCGGCCGCGGCCGGCAGCCGCGTGGCCCTGCCCCCATGATCACGCGAATGCCACGGCGGGCCCGCTCCGAACGCGCGGAGCAGGCCCGTCGGTGACAGAGCCGTTCATCCCTCGTCGTGTGCCAGCGTCAGATCAAAGGCGTCCTGGCCGGCCGCATCCAGGGTGAGGGATGCTGCCCGGGCCGGGTAACCTGCAGCGACGACGGTGTACTGGTCCGCTTCGAGACCGGTGAAGGCGTACGAGCCGTCCTCGGCGGTGAGCGCGATGCCGACGACGTCGCCCGCCGGGTCCAGGAGGGTGACACGGGCCTCGGAAACCGGGCGGCCGTCCGTGGTGCTGCTGCGGACGGTGCCCCTGAGGACGGACGCCACGCCTCGGCGCGCGTCGGGCTCGGCCCGCCGGCGGCGCGCGTGCTCGATGACGGGCCGGCGGCGCACATGTCCGGCGGCGTAGCGCAGGGAGCGGCTCACCACCACGATCCAGGCAATGACCACCAGCACGTAGAGCACGACAGCCGCCCATGTGAACAGCTGCGAGCCGGTCCGCGCCGCGAGAGCACTCGTGGCCGTCACACAGGCGCCCACCGGGAAGATGAAAGACCACCATGTGGGTGCGAAGGGCAGCCCGCCCCGGACCGTCCGTGCGGTCAGCGCCGCGGCGAGCGCCAGCCACAACATGGCGAAGCCCCATACCGACACTCCCCCCAGCAACGCGGCGACCGCGGCGCCTCGCGCGTAGGGCGCGGGCAACGCGCTCGGCGCCACCGCGGCCAGCGCGCCGAGCGCCGTCACCGCCTGGCCCAACGCCCCCAGGCCGATCCACACCGTGGGCACCACTGTCGCGGCAGGTACGTCGTGGTGCACCAGGCGCCCGTAGATCATGGCCAGCACCAGCAGCGCCGCGACGAAGCCGAGCCCCAGCATCGCGTAACACCCCAGCAGCAAGGTGAGCCGCAGTTGCCCGGCCGGTGCGTGGGGGACCAGCAGCGCGCCCGTCGCGGCGGAGACCATCGGCGGCACCACCGGCATCAGCCAGCCGCCGAACGCCGCGTCCGGCGCGTAGCGGTGCCGGGTGACCATCAGATACGGCACCGTGCACGCGGTGACAAGACCGAGCACGGTACCGAGTGACCAGAGCACCCAGTCCACACTCAGCGCTGCCTCGAGCCCGATCAGCCGCCGACCCAGCACCAGCGCCCCGGCGCCCACCGTGAGCAGCGCCACCGGCGGCGCGCCGAAGAACTGGGCCGCCACCGGATCAGCCGCGTGTACCCGCAGCGCCCGCTGCCTGAGGTAACCGACGGCCAGCATGATCAGGAGCAGCGCGGCACCCAGCCAGATCACCGTGGCGAAAGTCCGCAGCCCGGGAAAGCTCCGGGGCAGCGTGACAGCCGCGTTGGCGACGATGCCCGTGCCCATGACCGCCGCGAACCAGCTGGGGCCGAACACCGCACGCGTGGGTGTGTCTGCGGCAGGCGGCAAGGGACGGGCGGACGAGGAGGAATTCATGACCCGAACCTACGGCGGGGTCGGGGCGGCACCGCCGGTCATGTCCAGATGCGAGGGGCTTGGAGCACATATCGAGCGACCGCCACCGTGCGGCAGTCCCGCGGGGCCGACCCGACCGGTCGCGACCGTGTACCGGCCGCGGTGGCGGCACCCCGGTCGGCCTGCTGCCGCCCGTGATTGCCGAGACCACGAGTTGCCCGTACAGACACCGTCACCTGACAGTTCGTCATTGTTCAGCGACTGCGGCGCTGATGGCTCGCCATGCGGGGCATGTTCTGGTGCTGAGCAGCTGTTGGCACCTGCGGCGGCGAGGGCCGGCAGCGCGGCCGTCGCCGATCGGAGCCTGTGGCGTAGACGGGCGGCGGTTATTCGAACTCGGCTACCGGGCACCGTCCGTCATGGGGCCCGCGAAGGTCTCCGGAGCACTCGGCCCGTTCCTTGAGAGCAGCGACCTACTGCGGGGCCAGGCGGCACGCCTCGGTGGCGACGGCGTCCGCCACCCCGGCCCGCGCCAGATCGCCGACACAGCCGTTCTGGTCGCCCACCAGGCCGACGTAACACCCCATCCGGACGGCGTCCGTGACCTCGGTGCCCTGGTTCTGGACAAGGTTCGCGCAGGCCGCAATGTCCGCGTGGGCGGCTGGTGCGGCGATGACGGTGCCGCCCAGGGCGAGGGCCAGACCGGCGAGAACACTGGGAATACAAGCCGAACGACGCATGAGGATGCACCTGCTCTCTGGGTCGGATCACGCGGTCCCGGGCGCGCCGGACCGCGGGCGGGGGCGGCGCGAGCGAACGCGCGAGACGAGATCCCCCGGGGATCGAGCACCACAGGGGTCGAGCAGGCGGTGTGCCGTGCCTGTCGTGCGGGTGGTGTGCGCTTCCTCCGAGACCCGATCGGCCCGGAATCGGCCACCCTCGCTCATACGACGCTAGAGCACTCCGTACGCGCCCGCACTCCCGGAACGACGGATCCCGGCGCCCGTTCGCCGACGCCGACGTCATGCCCCAGGGGCTGTGGCCAGGCGATTCCCCAGGCACTGGCCCGGCCGACGGCCGACCGGCCAAGCCGCGTCAGAGGGGAGGGGAAGCCCGTGCCGGGGATGTGGCTGATGATCCGCAGTGCCTCGGGCAGGGGACGGTGTCCTCATCGGGATCATCATCGCCGGCGAGCCGCGTCACCACCATGCGCTCGGTGCAGCTGACGGCGGCCGTTGTCGGCGCCGCGCCGTCGATGACGAACCAGGTCGCGACCGTGCGCACGCCCTTCTCGCCGGGGAAGGGCAAGAGCCCTGGCCCAGCTGGCCGGTGGCTAGTCAGCCGCGCTCTTTCGCTGCTCGTCCGGTCGGCAACCCGGGCCCTTCATGACGACCTGACGACCTGACCACCTGCCGACGTGCGGCGGGTCCGTCCCCGCCTCGGCCCGTGCCCGGGCGGCACCGGCGGCCTCCTCCCCGCCATTTCCCTCCCGCGCCCTCCGATGTCACAGAACGGCGGGGCTGTCTCGTCTCAGATCGTCGAAGACGGAATCCGAAAGCAGGAAGGTGATGGTCATGCGGGTGTTCGTGGCAGGCGGCAGTGGAGTCCTGGGGCGGCGGCTCGTGCCGCAGCTCGTGGCTCGTGGTCATCAGGTGACGGCCACGACGACGAACACGGCCAAGCTCGGCTTCGTGGAGCAACTGGGCGCGGACGGCGTCGTGATGGACGGACTGGACCCGATGTCCGTCGGCGAAGCGGTGGCGGCCGCCCGCCCGGACGTGATCGTGCATCAGATGACCGGGATCAGCATGGCTCACGCCGGCAAGCCCGACCTGAAGCACTTCGACCGCTGGTCCCTGCCCACCATCAGGCTGCGCACCGAAGGAACCGATCACCTGCTGGCCGCCGCCGAGGCGACCGGCGTGCCGCACTTCGTCGCGCAGGGCTACGCCAACTGGAACGGGATCCGCGAGGGCGGCTGGGTGAAGACCGAGGAGGACCCGCTGGACCTGCACGAGAAAACACCCGCGCACCCGGCGATGGCAGCGCTGCGCCACGTCGAGGATGCCGTCACCAGCGCCGGCGGCGCGGTGCTGCGATACGGCGCGTTCTACGGGCCCGGCGCCACCGACGACCAGGTCGTACTCGTGCGCAAGCGGCAGTTCCCGCTGGTCGGCAAGGGCACCGGCTATGCCTCCTGGATCCATCTCGACGACGCGGCGAGCGCCACCGTCCTGGCCGTCGAGCGGAAAGCGAGGGGCGTGTTCAACATCGTCGATGACGACCCGGCCCCGGCCGACGAGTGGCTGCCCCATCTCGCGGCGTGCGCGGGGGCGAAGCGGCCGGTGCGCATCCCCCCGTGGCTGGCCCGGCTGCTGGCCGGACAGGTGGTGGTGACGATGATGACCGAGGGGCGCGGCTTCTCCAACGCGAAGGCCAAGCGGGAGCTCGGCTGGGAGCCGCGCTATCCGTCGTGGCGGCAGGGCTTCAAGGAGGGGCTGGCGTGACCCGCACCGAGGAGTTCGAACAGCTGCGGCCACTGCTGTTCTCGATCTCCTACCGGATCCTGGGCAGCGTGAGCGAGGCCGAGGACGCGGTCCAGGAGACCTGGCTGCGCTACGAGCTCTCCGCGACCCGGCCCACGTCGGCCAAGGCGTTCCTCTCGGCCGTGGTCACCCGGATCTCGATCGACGTGCTGCGCTCGGCCCGCCTGCGACGGGAGGAGTACGTCGGGCCGTGGTTCCCCGAGCCGCTGCTCACCGACCCCTACGAGGACCCGGAGCACTCGGCGGAACTGGCCGACACGTTGTCGATGGCATCCCTGTTGCTGCTGGAACGGCTCAGCCCGCTGGAACGTGCGGTCTTCGTCCTGCGGGAGGTGTTCGCCTTCGGCTTCCCGGACATCGCCTCGGCGGTGGGCAGGTCGGAGGCGGCGTGCCGCCAGCTCGCGGTGCGGGCACGCCGCCACATGGACGCGGGCCGACCCCGGTTCGAGGCCGACCGGAAGGAGCGCGAGAGGCTCGCCGAGCGGTTCTTCGACGCCTTGCGGGAGGGGAACATCGACGGGCTGCGGCAACTCCTCGCCGACGACGTGTCGCTGGTCGGGGACGGCGGCGGCAAGGCTCCGCAGTGGGCCAGGGGCTTCTTCGGCGCCGACCATGTGTCCCAGGTGCTCGCCATCCTCCTTCCGCCCTTCATCCAGATCGGCGGCTCGGTGGAACCGCACCAGGTGAACGGCCAGCCAGGCGCGATCTTCCGCGACGCGGACGGCAAGGTCCTCAACACCTGGACTCTCGACATCCTCGGCGGACACATCCAGACGATCCGCACGGTGAGCAACCCCGACAAGCTCGGGCACATGGGCCCCGTGGCTGACGCATGGGCGGTCCTGCGCGCAACACAGGTCCTTCGAGACGCGGACTGACCTGAAGAGCTCACTGCGGCGGATGGCAACGGCTTGCGGCGCCCCGACCAGAAACCGAGCAGCGACAGGTTCGGCGCACCAGGAACCAAAACCAGAACCAGTACCAGAACAGGAGAATCGGACATGATCAGGATCGGCATCATCATCGGCAGCACCCGCCCCGGCCGGAACGGCGACCAGGTGGCCCAATGGGTGCGGGACCTGGCGGTTGAACACGCAGGCGACGTCGCGGAGTTCGAGCTCGTGGACCTGAAGGACTACGCGCTGCCGCTGCTCGACGAGCCCGTGCCGGCGCGCATGGCACCGGGCCGACGGCCGCACACACGGCGATGGGCCGAGCGGATCGGATCGTGCGACGCCTTCATTGTCGTCACGCCCGAGTACAACACCGCCCCGCCCGCCGCCCTGACCAATGCCATCGACTACCTGTACGCGGAGTGGGGCGGCAAGCCGGTCGGTTACGTCGGCTACGGCATCTTCGGCGCGGTCATGGCGGTGCAGAAGCTACGTGCGCAGGCGGGCCCGTTGCGGATGGCGGACATCGGGCCTCAGGTGGCGCTTTCGCTGCGCGAGGACTTCGAAGCCTTTGCCGACTTCCGGCCTCAGGGGCTGCACGTGGCGGAGGTGCACGGACTCATCGACGAGCTCCTGGCGTGGGCGCAGGCGCTCGGCCCGCTGCGCGCGGCTTCCCGGGCCGCTGCTTGAACGGCCGGAACCCCATCATCGCCATCCCTACAACTTGGATCCGCCGTACGAACTGGCGGTCCGCACCCCGACCTTGCGCCGGAGGCGGACCGCCCCGTCGATCCGATCGTCGGACGCGCTCCCACCACGAGTCACTGGACGCCACCATCCCGTAGCAAGGAGCCGGTCATGAGCGAGTACGCCACCCACCAGAAGATCGCGCTGATTACCGGGGCGAACAAGGGAATCGGCCGTGCGGCTGCCGAGCAGCTCGCCGCGTGGGCATGACGGTCCTGATCGGTGCCCGAGACCCACGGCGTGGCGAGGATGCGGCTGCGGCGTTGCGCGCGGCCGGCGGCGACGCGCACGCGGTCGTCCTGGACGTCACCGACCAGGCCACCGTCCGGGCGGCCGCACAGCAGATCTCGGAGCGCTTCGGCCACCTCGACGTGCTGATCAACAACGCCGGCATCACCGGGTCCGGACAGGTCTCTCCCGAAGACGCCCACGATCAAGTCCCAAGCTCCGTCGACCTGGACATGGTCCGGCGGGTGTTCGAGACGAACGTCTTCGGGGTGATCGCGGTGACCAACGCCGTGCTCCCTCTGCTGCGACGGTCACCGGCGCCACGCATCGTCAACGTCAGTAGCGCCGTCGGCTCGCTGACCGTCACGAGCGACCCGGACGGCCCGCTGACGGCTCTGCCGACGTCGGCGGCGTACACGCCCTCCAAGGCCGCGCTGAACGCACTGACCGTGCAATACGCCAGTGAACTGCGCAAGAACGGCATCCTCGTCAACGCGGCCGACCCCGGCTACGTCGACACGGAGATCAACAACGACAGCGGGTACCTCACGGTCGCGCAGGGTGCCGCGGTCCTGGTGCGCCTGGCCACGTTCGGCGCAGGCGGGCCGACCGGTGGGTTCTTCAGCGAGGACGGCCCAGTGCCCTGGTGATGGTGACCGCCGAGCTTTTGTCTCCGCGCGGAATTCACCCAACAGGCAACCAGGTCCAGTCCGCAGACGTCACAGCACACCGTCGATCACCTGTCGGTGGTTCCGTAGGCAGCCATGAACATGTCCAGCAGTCCGTCGATCGCGGCCTCGTCAATGGGGCGGGTCGACAGCAGGCTGCGGTAGTAAAGAGTGCCGCACAGCACCTCGGCGGCGAATTCCAGGTTCGCTGCCGCGGTCAGCTCGCCGGTGTGCTGGGCGCGGGTGATCCGATCGAGGGTGCTCTGCTCGACGGTGGCCAGGAATCGTTCGTGCAGAGTCGCCCGCAGCGTGGAATCAGCCTGCGCTTCCGCGATAACTGCGCGGTAGATGGGGCCGATCGGCGGGCTGGAGAGGGCGAAGCCCGAACGTAGGAACTGTTCGCGCAGATCCCTTCGGACGTCCCCGGTGTCGCAGTACTCCAGGTCCTTGGTCCACACGTGACTGAGCGCGTCGAGCAGCAGCGCCGCCTTGGACGGCCAGCGCCGGTAGATCGTGTGCTTTCCGACACCGGCCCGTCGGCCGACCGCCTCGATGCTCAGGCCCGCGTACCCGACCTCCGCAGCCAGATCGAGGGTCACCCGCAGCAGCTCTTCGGTGCGCACGGCACCTCGGCGGCGTGGCGTGGCGGGCGGGTCGCTCATGCCCCCATTTTATCGGCACGTGGCGTGCCGTTGACAATGCCGAGGGCTGCGCGCAGCATTCAGTATCGATCGGCACGGTGCATGCCGATGCCGGAGTGACGGCGTGTCGCCACGGACGCCCGAAGTCCCGCCGGAACAGATCAACACCCGCCACATCGGATCGACGAAGGAAGATCTGCCATGACCAGCACCGACAACAGCACGCACGAGGGATTCACGGCCGAGGAACGGGCCGCGATGAAGGACCACGCCCAAGAGCTCAAGACAGCAGCGCGCCGCGACTCGCGCGCGGACAAGGCGGCGGAGGCGGAGCGGGAGGTACTCGCGAAGATCGCCGAGATGCAGGACTCGGACCGGATCATGGCCGAACGCGTCCATGCCGTCATCACAGCCGGCGCCCCCGTCCTCGCGCCGAAGCTCTGGTACGGGATGCCTGCCTACGCGCTGGACGGCAAGGTCGTCTGCTTCTTCCAGAGCGCGGCTAAGTTCAAGGCGCGCTACGCGACGCTCGGGTTCAGCGACCAGGCGAAGCTGGACGAGGGCACGATGTGGGCGGCCGGATTCGCCCTCGCCGAGGTGACGCCTGAGGTGGAGGCGCGGATCAGTGCGCTCGTGAAGCAGGCGGTGAGCTGAGCCGCGCCCGGGTTCTGCGGCCTTTTCGCGCGCCCGGCCGCCTGGCACTACTGATGCGGCATGTGCCGCACCTCCTCACTGACGGCGTCGAGGCGCCGGGCTGAGCACCGCAGGCGGCGAGTTCCACCCCCTGGCTCGGCCGTGTGTGGCAAGGAGCGCCGTCCGCCCGGAGGACGCCGGGCGGGATGCGGGCATGATTCGGGCGCGATGAGTCAGACACGGCCTATCCGTTCGTTCCGGTCGGCAGCACGGCACGGGCGATGCCGGTGAGGTTGCCCTGCAGGATGAGGATCTCGCTCCGGTTCGAGCCGTTGAGATCGGCCGCGTAGACGTTCCCGGCGAGGTCGGTCACGTACATGCGGCCGTCGTCCGGATCGAGGGCGAGGCCGATCCCTTCCATGAGGTGGGTCACCAGGATCTCGGGGGTCCGCTGCCCTTCCGGCGCGTCCACCGGCGAGCGGTTCACACTGTTGCCCCGCGGCGGGTCGCCGCGATCCGTCCAGTACAGCATGCGCTGGGTGAGGTCGAGTTCCAGGTCGATCGGCTCGGGCAGCCCGTCGAACAGCACCTCGATGTCGCCGCGTTCGGCCGCGCTTTCCCCAACAGGCAGGTCGATTCCGGCCCGCAGGATCTTCCCGAGTCCCGCGTCGCTCGGGCCCTTCTGTGTCCAGTAGAGGTGTCCGCCGACCGGGTCGACGGCGACTCCCACGCACCACTTGGTCTCGTCGCGGCGGTCGTCCTCTCCCTGTCCCGTCTGTACGAGGGTCTCGACGTTGTGGCCGTCGAGGTCACAGCGCATCACGCGCATGCCTTCGCGATCACCCCAGTACAGCTTCCGGCCGGCGGCCTCCAAGTGGAGTTGCTTCGGCGTATACGTGCCACCGCTCGGGACGATCGTCGTCCGGTTGCCTCCGTCCAGGTCCACGCGTTCGATCGAGCCGTCGTTCTCCGGCGGACAGCCCATGTTCGTCCAGTAGATGTGCCCGGCCGTGACATCGACGGCGACCCCGTCAGGGATCCTGCATCCGGTGACGATGACCTTCTTGTCGGAGCCGTCCGGGTTCACGGAGAACAGGCGACCGCCGCTGCTGGCCTCGAGCACGAACAGTCTTTCCAGGGGCCGCGTCACGACTCCTCCTTCGCCGCTCGACCAGCTGCGGCGCTCCGCGGGCCGAGCGGGTCGTGCTCGGCCCGCACGGCCAGCAGGGCGCACAGCATCGCGTCGCGCCGGGCGGCCAGCTCGTCGACCGAGTCGCCGTGTGCCTCCTGCAGGACGCCGCCCACGATCTTCTCCCTTAGCTCGGGCGTGAACTCTGGGATGCCCAGGTCCTGCCAGGAAGCCACCATCCTCGGCATGAGAGTGTCCATGAAGTGCTGAATGCCACCCTCTCCTCCGCCGAGATGCCACAACAGATGGGGACCCATGACACCCCATCTGAGCCCCGGCCCCCAGGACACCGCGTCGTCGGAGTCCGCCACGTCGAGCACTCCCTCTTGGACCAGGTACACGACCTCTCGGTACAGCGCGACCTGGATACGGTTGGCGACGTGCCCGGGAAGCTCCTTCTTGAGGTGAATCGGTTTCTTGCCGATCGCGGCGTAGAACGACATGACGTCCCGGATCGTCTCCGGGGCGGTCTTCGTCCCGCCCACGACCTCGACCAGCGGGACGACGTGCGGCGGATTGAAGGGATGGCCGATGACGGTTCGCTCAGGCCGCCGGCATTCGGCCTGGATGACGCTCATCGTGATGCCCGAGGAACTCGACGCGATGATCGCGTCCGGCGGCGTGGCGTCGTCGATGTCGGCGAACAGCTTGACCTTGAGTTCCGGACGCTCCGGCGCGTTCTCCTGTACGAAATCGGCGTCCGCGACGGCTTGACGCATGTCCGTGGTGAAGCTCAGGCGATCGGGCGACGCTCCGGGCGCGAGGCCGATCGAAGCTGCCGTGTCCCATGCCGCCTCCACATACGACCGCAGGGCCGTCTCCGCGGTGGGGGCGGGGTCCGTCGCCGTGACGTCGAAGCCTCGGACGAGGTAGTGCGTGGCCCAGCTCGCACCGATCGTGCCGGTGCCGACGATCGCTACGCGATGGACGGGCTTGTGTGCGTTCATGGCTGGTTCACTGCTCCTGAAAGTCGGACACGGGCTGCGGGGGAAAAGCGGCTGAAGTGGCCGGCACCAGCGGCCGCGCCAGGTGGGGGCACATTTCTCAGCGAACGCCCGTGCCCCTTCAAGCGCGTCCTGGTCGGCGGCCGACCCGCTCGTGAGCTCGTCCTGGTGTCTGAACCCGTCGCTCTCCTATGAGCCCTGCGTTTCGCGCAGGACCTCGTTGACGGCTGCCTTCGGCGGCGTTCAGCGGCTCAGCCGTGAGCAGTACGCGCGACAACGTGGAGCGGGCGTAGGCGCCGGGGCCTGACCAGCTCGCCCTCTGCCGTCACGGGACCGCGTATGGCCTCGGCCCACGACTGCCGCGGCGCTAGTGGAGTACTGCGCCGGACGCGTCGGGCGCCGCGCTCATCGCGCCCCCTCCGCTTCCGCCGGGCCGGGAATCGCTCCCTCGGCGCGCAGCTCGGCGATCTCGGCGGGGCTGAATCCCAGCTCGGCGAGGACCTCGTCGTTGTGCTCGCCCAGGTCCGGTGCCCGTTTCGCCGGGACCTTCGCGACGCCTCGCAGGTTGACCGGGCTGTTGACTGTGTAGTCCAGCCCGCTGACTCCCTCCAGCGGTACGACGATGTCGTTCGCGCGCAACTGCGGATCCCGCGCGGCCTCCTCCGGTGTCTGGATGAGGCTGTAAGTGACACGTTCCCGGGTCAGGGCGTCCTTCCAGTGGGCAAAGGGCCGCGAGCGGAACTCGGCGTCGAGCAGCTCTGTCAGCGCGGTGGCGTTCTTGACGAAGCCCTCGATGTCCGCGAAACGGGGATCCTCGAGCAGCTCGGGGTGCCCGATGGCCCGTGTCAGTCCCGGCCAGTGCGGAGCTGAGGTGACGAGCATGAACCATTCGCCGTCCGCGGTCCGGTAGGGGTTGATCAGCGGGTTCGCCGGCGCCTTCCGGTCGTGCAGATCGAACGGGGTGCCGTCGGCGAGCGCTCCGGCCACGAGCGTTCCCGTGGCCCAGACCCCCTCGGCGAGCAGTGACGTCCCGACGCTGGCCCCTTCTCCCGTCCGCTCGCGACGGTAGAGGGCGGTCACGATCGCCGCGTAGATCCCGATCGCCGACATGTAGTCGCCGCTGCCCCAGACCGGGACCGTCGGCGGGGCTCCCGCGTCCCGAGTGGAGGCCAGCAGCCCGCTGCGCGACCAGTAGGCGGTCAGGTCGAAGCCCGGCTGCCCGGCGTCGGGACCGGCATCCCCGAAGCCCGTGATGTCGGCGTAGACGACCCGCGGGTTCCAGCCCGCGACCTCGTCGTAGCCGAGGTGCAGCTTCTCGCGCGTGCCGTGCGGGAAGTTGGTGATCACCACGTCGGCCCACTCGACGAGGCGTTTGAGAATCTTGGTGGCCGCCGGTGCCTTCAGGTCGATGACCATGCCCCGCTTGTTGCGGTTGGCGAGGTGCCAGCTGTAGTTGGCCTGTGCTCGGGGGCTGGGCGGCACGGAGCTCAGCTTCCGCTGGGGGTCGCCCTTGCCCGGCGGCTCGATCTTGATGACGTCCGCTCCGAAGTCGGAGAGCACGGTGGCCGCGGCCGGTCCCGCGATGAAGCTCGACGCGTCGAGGACCTTCAGGCCGGTGAAGACGGATTCGGTGGTCATCGTCGTCACCTCACGAAGGCGCTCAGGCCGTCGGTGACGGCGCGTCCGACGATGAGGGTCTGGATCTCCCGCGTGCCCTCGTACGAGTAGATGGCCTCGGCGTCGGCGACGAAGCGGCCGACCTTGTAGTCGAGGAGGATGCCGTTGCCTGCCAGCAGTTCCCGCGCCCACCCCACGCTCTCGCGCATCCGCACGGTGCAGTAGGCCTTCGCCAAGGCGGACTGTTCATCCCGGAAAACCCCGGCGTCCTGCAACTGGGCCAGACGAGTCATCATCCCGCACGAGGCCGTGGCGTTGCCGAGCATCTTCACGAGCAGGTCCTGCACGAGCTGGAAGCCCCCGATCGGGCGCCCGAACTGCTCGCGCTCTTTGGCGTACTGCAGGGCGATCTCGTAGGCGGCGAACATCACTCCCACCGCCTGCCACGCCACACCGCTGCGCGTCTGGCGCAGGATCTTGGCGGTGTCCTTGAACGAGTTCGCGTTCTGCAGCCGGTTGGCCTCCGGAACACGGCAGCCGTCAAGCACGATGTCGGCGTTCTGCACGATCCGCAGCGCCATCTTGTTCTCGATCTTCGTCGCGGTGAACCCGGGGGTGTCCTTCTCCACGACGAAGCCCAGCACATGACGGGTCTCGACATCGCGGGCCCAGACGACCACCAGGTCGGCGAACGTCGCGTTGCCGATCCACCGCTTCGCGCCGTCGAGGATCCATTCGTCGCCGTCACGGCGCGCGGTCGTCTGCAGTCCCCCGGCCACGTCGGAGCCGCCGTGCGGCTCGGTCAGCCCGAAGGCGCCGATCTTCTCGAAGCGGCTCATCTCCGGCAGCCACCGACGCTTCTGTTCGTCGGAGCCGCAGGTCACGATGGTGCCCATGGCCAGACCCGTGTGCACGCCCACGAACGTGGCCACGGACGCGTCGACATGCGCCAACTCCAGTGCGAGGAAGCCCGCGAGGAGGTTGCTCGGCTTGGATTCCGGGGAGTCCGGGTCGGCCCAGTCCATCAGACCGAGCCCGCCGAAGCCTCTGATCAGCTGGAAGGGGAACTCGGCCCGGGCCCAGTGGTCGTCGACGATGGGGGCGACCTGCGTGCGGAGGAATTCGCGGACGGACTCGAGCTTCTCCCGCTCCCCGCCCGACAGCAGGTCCTCGTAGGCGTAGAAGTCGGCGGGCAGCAGCCCCTTCTCCAGGCAGGGACCGGATGGTGTCGGCAAGGTCGTTGTGCCAGTCATTGCAATCTCCCTCAAGCGCTGTGGGGCGTCACCCGGAGATCCACGCCCGTCAGCGCTCTCCGCTCCTGGCGTTTCGGTTCTCCGGCGCGATTAAACGCGGATCCCGGGCCGGTCCTCCGGACCCGCGCCGCGCACGAGTGCCGTTGTCTCCACGGACCACTCCAGTGGCCCGTCCCCCCTGGTGTCGGAGAGATGAGGCAGCACTGCGAGGTGCCCGAGAGGGACGCGGACAAGCCTGGGTAAGCGGGAGGTCACCGGGTACTGGAGGACATCCGCGCCCTGACCAAGCTCGCCGGTGCGGCGGCCGGTCGCCACGGCGGACCTGAGAGAAGGTCAGGGCCCAAGGATTGAGCGTTCGGCTGGTTGACGGAGCCGCGGCCGCGATGTCAGGGCTGGGACGGACCGAACCGCGCGGTCTCGTCGGGGTCGGGCACGGACAGAAGATGCTCAGCGCCGCCTTCGAGCATCCTCGCCATCTCGGCCGAGCGCGGGAGCATCGACTTCTCGTAGTTGTGTACCGCGTTGTCGATGGTGGAGGAGTGGACGAGCGCGAGCGCGAGTTCGCTGGCGTCGAGCATGGCGAGGTTGACGCCGACGCCGAGTGGTGGCATGAGGTGTGCGGCATCTCCCAGGAGTGTCACGCCGGGCGAGCACTCCCATGTGTGCGGCACCGGCAGGGCGAAGAGCGGACGATCGACGTACGGGCCGTCGTTGTCGGTGATCATCCGGAGTGTCTGCGGTGACCAGGCCGCGTACTCGCTCAACAGGTGCGCGCGGATGCCCTCGGTGTCCTCGGGGCGAAGCCCGTTCTTCGTGATCCAGTCCACAGGGACGCGCTGCATGATGTAGACGCGCATGTGGCTGCCACTGTTGCGCTGCGCGAAGAGGCCGCGCTCGCCGTCGGCGACGTGGGCGCTGCCCTTCCCGACCAGTTCGGAAAGCTCGGGGTGCGCGGTCTCCATGTCGTCGAACCATGCCTCGAGGAAGCTGACCCCGGTGTAGCGCGGTGTCGCGGGCGACAGGGCCGTGCGGACGCGGGAGGAGGCGCCGTCCGCACCGATCACGAGATCCGCTTCGACGGCCGTCCCGTCGGTGAATGTCAGCGTTCGCGGCCCGTCGGCCGGTCCGCTCACTGATTCGAGTGTGCGTCCCCACTGAACCGTCCCTGCAGCGAGTGAGCCCAACAGGAGATCGCGAAGCTGTCCTCGGTCGATCTCGGGGCTGACCGTTTCGCCCTCGTCCGGCAGATGGTGGGTAAGGACGCGCCCTGAAGGGTCTATGCGGCGCATCTCCTGGCTCTCGAGCCTGGCGAGCGCGAAGAACTCCTCCAGTAGGCCCGCTTCTCGGAGCGCGAGTTGGCCGTCTTCCTTGTGCAGGTCGAGTGAGCCCCCCTGGTTGCGGGAGTTCACGTCTGTTTCGCGGTCGTACACCGTCACCGGAATGCCGTGCTGCTGCAGGATGCGTGCGCACGTCAGGCCTCCCGGTCCGGCGCCGATGATGCTGATCCGCGCGTTTGCGGGCATCGGAGAGTCCACGGTGGATTCCTTTCGTCGGTGGGGTTCTCGGCGGCGCGGCGGCGGCCGGCGCCGCGACCCGGTCGGGATGCGGCAACCCCTACGGAGACCACCAAAGCAGAAACGAGTCCGTAAGTGCAACCGTTCCAGTTTCTGCCTCATTCCAGTTATGAGGTACAGTGACGTCATGCCCGACTCTCCGACCGTGGGCCGCCGCGAGCGCAAGAAGGCCGCAACGAGGCAGGCCATTGCCGACGCCGCCCTGGACCTCTTCCTGGAACACGGCTTCGAACAAGCGAGCGTCCGCGACATCGCCGAACGAGCCGACGTATCGACGACGACCCTCTTCGCACACTTCCCCAGCAAGGAGGCGCTGGTCTTCGACCGCGAGGAGGAAGTCGAGGCAGAGCTGACCGCCGCCGTCCGTGAACGGCCCAAGGACCAGAACGTGGTCGAGGCGCTCCGCGCCCACGCGCTGAAGTCCTGGGTGCCGATCGCGTCGAATCCACGTCTGCATCAATTCACCGCGCTGGTGGACCAGACGCCCGCGCTCCGCGAGTACGCGGAGCGTATGTGGATGCGGCACGCGGGCACCCTCAGCGCCGTCATCGCGGAGGAACTCGGCCGCGAAACGGATGATCTCGCATGCTCGGCACTCGCACGGTTCGTCCTGGAAGTCCCGACCTTGGCCAAGGGCCGACACGATCCACGCGCGACCGTGGAGACGGTGTTCGACCTGCTGATCCACGGTTGGCAGTCACAGCACGATTCCGGGGATGCAATCGCAGGCTCCTGCAAGAGCTGACACATCGAGATGGATCACCCCTGAAAGCTCCTGAAAGCTCCTGGAACCGCTGCTGCCGCAGCGTGAGCGGCGTCGGCTGCGGTGTCGGCTACGGGAGTGGAACGGGGCCTGCGTGTGGCGGCGACCGCTCGAGGTCCTGCTCGCTGAGCCGCACGCGACTTCGTGGTGACGGCGATGTCTGAATCTGGCTCTGTCCGCAGTTCCGTGAAACGGGTATCGGCAGGTTGGCCAGATCGATTGTCATCGGCTCGTGGCAGAGTGCGCGGTCATGGAGATCGACACGTTCTGGGACGTCATCGAAGCCGCGCAAGCCGGGGCTGCCACAACGGGCGAGCCGTTTGACGAGGTTCTCGTCAAGCAGCTCGCAGAGAGACCGCGGCAGGAGATCCTGGAGTATGCGGAACGCTTCGATGAGTTGCATGACGCCCTGTATCGCTGGGATGTGTGGGCGGCTGCTTACCTCATCGGGGGCGGGTGCTCCGACGACAGTTTCATGGACTTTCGCGCCGGTGTGATCGCCTTGGGCTGTCAGTGGTACCAGCGCGTGGCCGCTGACCCCGACAGCCTCGCTGCGCACCCTTATGTCGATCAGGCGGCGAACGTCCAGGACCGTTCCGAGGTGCTGTTCTACGAGGACGTGAACTATGCAGCCAGCGGGGCGTTCGAACGGATCACGGGTGATGCGGATGCCTTCTACGAAGCCTGGCGCAGTTTCCGCGCGGCTAACACAGAGAGCGACAACACGGTTGATATGGGCGAGGATTTCGATTTCGACGACGACAGGGAGATGAGCCGTCGGTTTCCCCGTCTGGCCGCCCTGTTCCTTGGCACAAGCCCCTGGAAATGAGGCTCGAGCCGTTCCGTGATGCTCATGGCTGGGTGAGGATGCGGGCTCGGAGGAGTTCGAACGAGGCCCTGCCGTACATGGCTCGTTTGAGTGTTTTCACGCGGTTCACGTGTCCTTCGACCACACCGGAGCTCCACCGGAGGGTGAGTCCGGCGGTCACTGCGTCGAGGTCCTGGCGGAGGAAGCCGACGAAGCCCTTCATGGGCTTCGGCGCGTCCTGCTCGGCCTGCCGGATCCACTCCAGCAACAGATATCCGCGCTGGTGACGGACCAGGTCGGCGAACGCCCGGGCGAGATCGCAAGCCTGGGTGATGTCCGGGCAGGCGAGCCGGACTTGGAGGAGTCGCTTGTCCTGGCTTTCGGTGAGCGTCTCCCGGGGCCGCGTGATCCACGAGGTGATTTTGCGGGGGCTCGGAATGTCAGCCCGGACCGGGGCGGCGATGCCCGCGCGAAGGGCAGCGAGGTGTTTGCGAACGACCTGGCGGCTGCCGCGGTAGCCGCCAGCCTGGATCTCCAGGAACAGTCGGGTGCCGCTGACCTGGCCTTGTGCTTCGGTGAAGCGGGTGTTGAGGTATGCCTTGAACGGCTCCAGGACGCCGTTGGGGCGGCGCTCGCGGGCGGAGGCCAGCAACTCGTCGAGGTCGGTGTCGCGGAAACGGCGCACGGTCTTGCGGTCGAGGTTCAGACGGCGGGCGATGGCACTGATCGTCCAGCGTTTCTCCAGCAGGCGGTGGATGTCCTTGTAGCGGTGGCGGGTGCGTTCGATGATCTGAGTGCGGGGCGGTTCCGCGGGCGGTAACAGCATCGGGGGCACCTCCGGCACCTCGGTCACCATCTCCTCCTCGGCGCGTTTGCGCAGGCAGTCGCGGTGCGGGTGGCAGGTCTTCTCCGCCGCGGCGGACAGGTTCTGCAACAGGTGCCAGCGGTCGGCGACTTCCAGGGCATGAGGGGCGGCTTCCCTGACCGCCTTGGTGTGGGCGCTGGCCCGGTCCCGGCAGATGATCTCGGCGCCGGGATGGCTCTGGAGCCAGGCCGCGAAGGTTTCGGAGGTGCGGTCGGGCAGCACGTCCACGACCCGGCCGGCTGCGATGTCGACCAGCACGGTGCCGTAGGTGCAGCCCTTGCGGAAGGCGAACTCGTCCACCCCCCAGCACCTGCGGCGCACGGTCCGGAACCAACGGCGCTACCAGCAGCCTGAGCAGCCGGGTCCGGCCCGCAGCCAACCGCAGGCGACGGCACAGCCGTGCGGCTGGACGGCCGCCGAGCTCGATCGCGATCGACCGCAGCCAGCCTGTCAGCCCGGTGCTGGAGCGGCGGTGCCGCTCGGACAGCCCTGGCACCTGCTCGACGAACGTCCTACGGGAACAGCTCTTCCGGTCACAGAAGTACCGGCGGGCCCGCAGCCGTATCATGACCCGGCGAGAGCCCAACGGCCTCTCATCCAGGGCACGTTGGTACGTGCTGTGTCTACGCCTCGCCTGCGTCCCGCAGTCCGGGCACCAGCCCGGCCGAGCGGTGGACACCGCCGCCACCACGAGGACGTCTGAGGAGTCGCTGACGCGCTCCACTCGCACATCGATCCCGGGAAACAGCACAGCCTCGACCGTCTTGCTCGCCATGCCGGGACATGCTCTGCCGAAACGATCCCTCGCTCGCTCCGCTGACCTGGGGATTCACGGAACTGCGGACAGAGCCCTGAATCTCCCCGCCGTGGGGCACGTGCGCGACGATGCGTCGGGCCGCGACCCTCACGGCCCCGGATACGGCGGAGGCCGTCGCAGTCATCCCCGAGCTGTATGTGGCGGGGTGAACCGCCGCTCCGAAGAAGGGCGGCGCAGCCCGATCGCGGTGGCGGCGATGGCGGACCGTCAGGCGCGCTCCGGTGCCGACTCCGACTCCGACTCCGGCTTCGGATCCGGCTCCGGCTCCGGTTCCGGCTCGGCGAGAGGCGCTGCCGCGCGGCGGGGAAGCAGCAGCGGGGTCGCCAGCAGAAGCACGCCGGCCAGGCCAATGGCCGTACGCGGGCCAAGCAGGCCGCCCAACACGCCCCAGACGGCCGTCAGGAGCGCGGTCGAGGCCTTGGTCGTCACCGTCCAGGCGGACAGGGTGCGCGTGATCCGGTCCGTCGCGGTGCGCTCGAGGCGGTAAGTGGCGTAGACCGGATTGAAGACCCCGCAGCAGAAGATGAGCCCGAGCTCGACGCCCATCACGAGCAGCAGCCCGCCGGTGCCCGGCCCGAGGAAGGCCAGGCCGACGGGCCAGAGCGCGCGCAGCGCCCCGGTCACGACCAGGACGTGGTGCTGTCCGAACCGGGTGACGAGCGGTCGGGCCAGTCGCGAGCCGAGCAGGCCGCCGATCGAGGGCGCGGCGAAGGCGAGGCCGTACTGCCACGGTGTGAACCCGAGTCGGCCGAGCATCAGGACGGCAAGCAGTGGCTGGGTGGCCATCACCAGGCCGTTGAACAAGGCGGTGTTGAAGAACAGCGGGCGCAGCGTCGCGTCGGCGAGGATGTACCGCCAGCCGGCGAGCAGGTCCCGGGCCCGCAAGTGCCCGCCCTCCCGGCGCTCGGGCCGCGGCTCGTGTCCGCCCGTCGCGCGGATGCCCAGGGCCGAGAGCAGGTAGCTGACCGCGTCGGCCACCACCGTCGCCACCGGGCCGAGGAGCGCGATCGCCGCGCCGCCCAGCGGCGGTCCGATGATCGTGGTCGTCCAGGCCGTGGACTCGAATCGGGCGTTGGCGACGAGCAGGTCCTCGGCCGGCAGCAGGTTCTTCAGGTACGCGCCGGAGGCAGCGCGGAAGGTGATGTCGGCCGCCGAGACGACGACCGAGACCAGCAGGAGCTGAAGGAAGGTGAGCACGCCGAGCGCGAACGCGGCGGGGATCGTCAGCAGCGCCGCGAACCGCGCCAGGTCCATCGCGATCAGGACCGGCCGCTTGCGGCGGAACTCCACCCACGGGCCGAGCGGCACCGCCACGGCCGCGCCCACCGCAGCCCCCACGGAGGAGAGGGCGGCGACCTCGGCCGGTCCGGCGTGCAGCACCCGGATGGCGATCAGCGGGAACGCGCCGAAGGCGAGCCAGGTGCCGAGCGCGCTGGTCCCGTACGCTCCCCACAGCCACCCGAACCGCCACCCCAGCCGATGTCCGAGCAGATGTCCCAACCGGTGTCCGCCCCTCATGCCCGACGCCCCTCGCCACTCACCCGCACAACCGATCCGCGTTCGGAGACATCAAAGCGAGCGTCACACCAGGGGATCAAACAACCGTAGGGCCACCAACCACAACCATCGGTTGTGCTCGTAGGGTGTCGGCATGGACCTCGATACCGTCCGGACCTTCGTCGTCGCCGCCGACGCGGGGCAGTTCCAGGAGGCCGCCGCCGAGCTGGCGGTCACCCAGCAGGCCGTCTCCAAGCGCATCGCCGCGCTGGAGCGCAATCTCGGTGTGCGGCTGTTCACTCGCACCGCGCGCGGCGCCGAGCTCACCATCGACGGGCAGGCGTTCCTGCCCCACGCGCGCGAGCTGCTGCGCGTCGCCGAGCGCGCGGTCGCGTCCGTGCGCCCCGGCCGCCGTCCGCTGCGCGTCGACGTGATCGCCTCGCGTGGCGCGGCGGCGGGCTTGATGCGCGGCTTCTACCGTGCGCATCCCGAGATCGACCTCGACGTGGTGATGCTGTTCGACATCGAGACGGCCGTCGCCGCCATCCGGTCCGGTGCGATCGACGCGTCCTTCCGCGCCGTCGCCGCGCCCGGCCGGCCCCTTCCCGAGGACATCGAGTCCGTCCGGGTGCTCGACGAGCCGCTCGAGCTCCTCACCGGCCCCGCACACGCGCTGGCGGGCGCCCGGTCGGTGACTGTCGCTCAGCTCGCCGGGCACCGGATCTGGATGCCCGGCATCGTCCCCGGTACCGAGTGGGCCGCCTACTACGACGACCTCGTCGCCGAGTTCGGCCTCACCATCGAGGCGACGGGCCCCAACTTCGGCTCCGACGCGCTCCTCGACACCGTCGCCGACACCCCGGCCCTGGCCACCTTCATGGGCGGGCACACCCGCCTCGTCTGGCCCTCCGGCCACGGCCTGCGCCGCATCCCGGTGACCGACCCGACGCCCGTCTACCCGCACTCGCTCCTCTGGCACCGCGACAACCCCCACCCGGCGCTGGCCACCCTCCGCGCCCACCTCGCCGCGACAGCAGCCGACCACGACGCCACCGGGACCTGGGCGCCGAGCTGGGTGATTCCGCGCTGAGCGCCGCCGCGTCCGTGATCAGCGTCGGCGGATCGGCGGACGGTGGCTCGAGGGCAGTAGTGCCGATCGGCACACTCACGGATCGGAACGGTCCGGACACTTAACGAGCGGTGGCCCCGGCTACCGCCCGAACAAGCGCCCCAAGAACCCGACCAGACAAGACCAGCAAACCGCCGATCAACTAGCATACGGTTCGGCTACGTTCCACTCCGCCGGCAAGACTGCGTCGCAAAAGACGCAGACGAAGTCCTCCTCTCTCACGATGTTGAGCTGCCCACAGGATGCGCAGCGTCGGAACACCACTTGATACGTGAAAGTGGAGGGCCGGAAGATCCCGGCTCGGTCCAGGGCTTCCGCCACAGCCGGCCATGAGCTGACGTCCGGGCAGTAGCCGGTCGACTGGTTACTGACCTCTTCGACCGTCCACCGACCGGACTCTTTGCGGAAGCTGACCTCACCGGCACTGAGAACCGGTCCTCCACCGGCACAAACCACGTGCTCGCTCCGGCGCGGTGCGAGCCGCAGGTTCCCGAAGGCATCAACTACGAAGGTGAAGGACTCAGCCAGCTCTCCTGCTGTCTGGGTCGAGGCCCACTCGTCGAAGTCCGCCGCCGAGCGCATGCTCCGGCCCTCGCTTCCCGCTCGGACAAGAGTCTTCAAGTGGGCGGGTCCGACATAGCCATAGCTCCTTCGACCATTGCTCATGCCCGCCAACCTAACCTCACACCGACCCCAGGACCTGGGGAATTACGCGACCACGGCACGGAGAACTACGCCGTCGTCGACACTCGTGACCCGTTGGCTTCGGCAACGTGAACCGGCTCCGATTGACAGCTTTGCTTCGACCCCAATCAGCGATCTTCCAGGCATGGTCCGGCAATGGAATTTGGCCCCGCTCAGGTCGACCGGCATGCTGATCCGACACGCCGGGTTCGACGCGCGGGCCTGGCGACGGGGTAGGGAGGATCGCGTTGATCGTCTGGGTGAACGGTGCGTTCGGCAGCGGGAAGACCACGCTGGTGGACGAGTTGCGTCCTCGTTGGCCCGAGGCACTCGTCTATGACCCCGAGATGGTCGGCTTCGTGCTGCGGGAGATCGTGGAGGTGCCGACTGGCGACTTCCAGGATCTTCGGTTGTGGCGGCGACAGGTTGCCGACCTGGCGGTAGGGCTGATCGAGGAGTACCGTCGCCCGCTCCTGGTCCCCATGACCGTGGTCGACCCCGGCTATGTCGGTGAGATTTTCGGCGTGCTGAAGAACGCGGGCATCGACCTTCACCACTTCTTCCTCAAGGCCTCTCGAGAGGTCTTGGAGAAGCGGATCGACGGACGAATCTTCTTCCCTGATGATCCCGAGCGGGAGGAGCAGGTCCGACGCTGGAGCATGGACAGGATCGCGCCGTGCATGGCCGCGGTCGACACCCTGCCCGGCGACACGGTGTTCCTGGACGGAGAGCTGACACCGCCGGAGTTGGCCGACCGGGTGTTGGCCCGTATCGGGGTGGGTTCGGACAGGTAGGACACCCGGGCGTCGCGAAAGGCGCCCGGAATATGGCCAGTCGCTTCGGCGGAGGCAGGTCTGCTCTCGCTTCGAGAGATCACCCGGCACCACGTCGACGCGGCCGTGGACGGCCATGCCGGACGTGCCCGCCGACAGCTCGCCCTCGCCCTGCGCAGCCTGTTCAGGACGCTGAAGCGGGAACGGGTGGTCTTCCGCGACCCCGCCCAGCACCTTCGCGTCGGGAATCCGACAGGGATCCCGAAGCCGGTCCCCAGCGACCTGCTGGCCAGTGCCCTGCAGCAGACGAAGACCCCGCTCGGGCGTCTGGTCCTGGTCCTGGCCGCAGTCCACGCCGTGCCCGTCCACGAATTCCGCATGATCCTGACCTGCGACCTGGACCTCGCACGCGGCACCCTCGTCATCCGGTGCGGCCTTCGACGGCACACCCTCTACCTGGAGGAACTCACCCACCAGATCGCCGCCGACCGGCTTGACCACCGCCACCGCCGCTGGCCCGCCTCGACCAACCCCCGCCTGCTCGTCGGCCAGAGACCGGCGCTCGACCCCGGCCATCCGCCCGTCGGCAAGACCATGCTCCGTGACGACGTGCCGCAGGGGCTCACCCTGGTCGGCCTGCGCCAGGACCGGATCCTCAACGAGGCAGCCGAAACAGCGGACCCCGTCCGGCTGATGAGGCTCTTAGGGATCACGGAGAAGACCGCCATGCACTATGTCACCGCCGCTCACCCCGAGCGCACGGCGAAACTCCCCAGGTGACGCCTCAGCGCGGGACTTTGAGGCCTGGTCCGGGATCTGTATGGAACGCGGGACTGGCCATGGAAACGCGGAACTGGCCTCCGGCTGGTGCGGGAGGCCAGTTCGCTGGGGATCGTCGGTGGGGGTGCCGGGTGCGGGTCAGCTCGGGTCGATGGCGTTCAGCATCGCTTCTTCGACGTGGTCGGCGGCGTTGCGGTGGCCGAGGGCGTTGGGGTGCACCAGGGACAGCTGGGGGTCTTGGCTATCGGGGATGGTGATGATGCCTTCCACCCACTTGGTGTCGTCGCAGACGCTGTGGTCCTGGGAGGAGGGGTAGAGGTCGACGAAGCTGGCGGCTTCCTGCGTGGCGGTCGAGTCCTTGATGGTCTTGTTGAGGGGTTCCAGGACGTCCTGGCGCAGCCAGGCCAGGTCTCCCTGGGTGATCGTGGCGAACTGCGTCGGGTTGCCGTAGTGGCACTTGACGGTGTTCTGGGGGATGACCGTGGGGTAGCCGACGGTCAGGATCTTCGCCTTCGGGCCGCGCTCGTGAAGCACGGTGAGCATCCGGTCGAATTCCTTGCGCACCGTCTTCAGCCGGGCCGGGATGCCGGCGGCCAGGGCGTCCTTGCACGGGGTGCCCGCGCCGTCGGCTTCGCCGCCCAGCGTCATGCACTTGTCGAGGAGTACGGCGAAGCCGAGGGTGTTTCCGCCCACGCCGACGGTGATGACGTCGGTGTCGGGGCCCACCGCCTCAGACTGAGGGGGCACCGCGGGGAACGGGTAGTCCGGGTCCGGGAGGTGCGGCGGGAAGTGGTGGCCGATCGGCTCCTGGGCTTGGTCGGTGACGTTCTTGATGGTGGCAGCGCCGCAACTGACGTTCTTCAGGTCGAAGAGACCGTAGAGGTCGCGGTCGATGACCTGGGGGTAGGACTTGTCGGTGCGCTCGCAGCCGTCGCGCGGGTAGTCGATGGGGTCGCCTGCGGCCCGGATGACCCCGGCGGTGTAGGAGTCGCCCAGGGCGACCCACTGGTAGTCCGCCGCGGCGGCGGGTTGCGCCCCGGCGAGCTGCGCGGGAACGACGGCGCCTGCGGCGAGAGCTGCGGCCGAGCCGAGCAGGGCAAGTCGGGTGCGGAAGCGTGCCACGAATCCTCCAGGGATGCGGTGTTGGCGTCGCTTTGACCATAAAGAGACCGTCACTAAACGCACTAGATCCAATACGGACAGTCACTTTCAGACTGTGGGGTGCGCCTCTGTGGGTGACGGGTGATCGGCGCGTCGACCACTCGCCCTCTACTGGCGATCTATCTGGTCCGGAACTTGCGCAGTGCGGGGAAGTTTCTTGATCGACTGCAGGATCTCGGCCAGACACGTGCCTCTCGGTGGCTGTCTTGTTCTTGATCACCCGCAAGCTCGACCTCCGGCCGTTCAGGGCCGCGAGGGCTCAGCGCATGACTCGCAGCCAGAGGGGCCGAACCCACTCGCTCTGCATCGGAAACGCCAGGTTGGCGGACGGGTTCCCCGCCGGGTAGCTACCAGATTCTGCGAACCCGCGCGCTTCACGCCGCCACGAACTGTCCGATGCCGAGTGGGAGTTCGTCCGGCCGCTGCTGCCCGCATCCTTGCGGGGCGGAAGCGGTTGGACGACCGAAGGGTCCTCAACGGGACCGTGTGGAAGTTCCGGACCGGGACGGCCTGGCGGGATGGGCCCGAGCGGTATGGGTCGTGGGCCTCGCTGCACACCCGCTTCCGTCGGGGCGGCGGACGGCACCTTCGAGCGGATGCTCCGGGTCGTCCAGGCGTGGGCGGACGCGGCCGTGGACATCGACTGGCTGGTGTCGGTCGACTCGACCAACGTCCACGCCCACCAGCATGCCGCCGGAGCTCGAAAAGGGGGATCCGCAGACCGGGCCTAGGACGCTCCCGTGGCGGCCTGACCAGCAAGATCCACCTCGCCTGCGACGGCGTCGGCCGCCCGCTCGCCTTCACCCTCACGGGCGGGAAGACCAACGACTGCACTCAGTTCACCGCGGTGATGGAGGCGATCCGGGTGCCCCACGTCGGCCCGGGACGACCCCGCGTGCGGCCCGCCCACGTCCTGGGCGACAAGGGCTACAGCTCCCGGGCCATCCGCAGCCGGCTCAGGCGGCGCGGCATCGCCCACACGATCCCCGAGCGGGCCGATCAGGCCCGCAACAGGCTGAAGCGCGGCAGTCGTGGAGGGCGTCCGCCAGCCTTCGACAAGCAGCTCTCCAAGCGACGCAACGTCGTGGAACGCTGCTTCGACCGACTGAAGCAACGGCGCGGCATCGCCACCCGGTACGACGAGACCGCCGAGTCCTGCCAGGCAGCCGTCACCCTCGCATCGCTCCTGATGCGGGCGTGACATTTGACGACAACTCCTAGCAGTCTCGACGGTCCGATGCCGTCGCGGACCGGGGTGAGGTCGATGACGACGGTGACGAACCTGTCCCCCCGGCGGGTGTGGCGCCACGCGTGCTCATCTACGCCCAGGACTTGGACACCGTCGAAGCGGGTCGGGTCGGCGATCAGCAACTGGTGGCCGATCGCACAGACGGCGTCGTTGGCGGTGTGCCAGGACACCCCGAGCCCGGCGGCGATCCGGGCGATCGGCATTCGGTCGCTGACGACACTCTTCAACGCCCACATCACCGCTTGCGTCGACAGTTTCGCCCTCGGCGCGGCGGCCGCGGTCGCGTCTTGACGCCAGAGCTGCCCGCAGCCCGAACAGCGGTAGCGGCGGATACGGACGTGCAGGATCGTTGCCCGCCGGCCGAGCGGAACGTGCGTCAGTCGGCGCAGCACGCTGTCGCGCGGCACCCCCGGACAGCCGCAGGAATGGCACCAGCTGTCAGGCTCGACCACTCGACAGAGCAACACAGCGTGGTCGGGGTACAGCGGTTGGCCGACCACTTCCAAGCCGAGGTCATCCAGCCGGCAGAACGTCGTCGGATCAGCAGGGCAGAAGGTGGTGTCACGCACGTCGAGGTCTTCCAGATGAGCGGCGTAGAACCTTTCATCCTCGGAAGACCTCGACCTCTACCCCCGGCACCGACGTGCCGGACCTGTCTACGCGGTTATATGCGAAGAGCCAATGAATGTCGCCCGGATTCTCGCGCCTCGGGCGCAACCGGCGGTCTTCGGGGAACGGTGATCGTCGGTGGCGTTCGGCTTGTCAGGCGCGGTCGTGGAGAGTGACTTGGTAGCCGTCGGGGTCGGCGAACGTGAATGTCCGGCCGAAGGGGCCGTCGATCGGTGCGGAGACGATGGTGTGACCGTCGGCGACGAGAGCATCGTGGATGGCCTGGACGTCGGTGGCGTGGAGCCAGATCGCGGCACCAATGCCGGGCTGAGCAACGGATGCGAGATCGGTGCCGGGAACGACGTCGCGGAGTGCGAACGCGATCGGCTTCGTCTCGAAGACGACGGCGTGCGGAGGTCCGGCCTGCGAGCGGACGAGGCCGAGGTACTGCTCGTAGAACGCTTGCGAAGCGTGGAGGTCGCGCGCCTGGAGCGAGATGAAGTCGGGGCCGGTGGCGGGCATGATGATGCTCCTTCTCTCCGTGTCAGATTCCTGACACGGACCAAGGTATGTCAGACTTCTGACATGAGTCAAAACGGTGTCGGCGTCGACCTGGACAAATCACTGGGCTACCTGCTGAAAGAGGCTTCGAGTGCCCTGCGCGCAGCCATGGAGGAGGTGCTGCGGCCACTCGGGATGAGCGTGACGCACTACTCCTGCCTCGAACTGCTTGCTCAACGGCCGGGCTTGTCGAACTCCGAGCTCGCTCGGGGCGCGTTCGTGACACGGCAGACGATGAACGTGCTGCTCCAGTCCCTGGAACGAGAGGGCTACGTGACCAGGCCTGCGGAGGCGCCCGTCGGGAAGGTTCTTCCCGCGCGGCTCACGCCTCGCGGCCGACGGAGCCTGGAGAAGGCGACCGTAGCGGTCCGGTCCGTCGAGGTCAGAATGCTGGCCGGCATGACCGAGACCGAGCAGTCGGGCGCGTTCCGGATCCTGCGGAGCATGATCCATTCCCTGCGCGATGGCAACGACGGTGCATAGCTCGTTCCTCGGCGCACGTCTCGCCGCGCCCGGACAGGAGTGCAGCCGAGCGTGGAAATCCGTGCAGGCGACCTCGAAAACCAACAGCCCCCGACTGCACCCTCTTCTGCGATGAGCCGAGTAAGGGCAGGCGATGCGCCCCAGGGGATGGCCTGCTCGATGCGTCAGAACGCACTCGCAGCAGTCGGGCTCGCGCAGCCTCACATCCGGGATCTCAGCACGTCGACCTCACAGCCCGGCGCGGACGGGTCGAAGCCGTGCTCGACCAGCCAGCGAACCCCCAGCAGGCTTCGCAACGACCACCACGCGCGGATCACGTCGAGGTCGACGTCGGTGCCATAGCCGGCGATGACGTCGTCGAGGTGCTCCTCGTGCCCGAGTGTGAAGGTCGCGAGGTCGTACAGGGCATCACCCCGGCCCGCCTCGGACCAGTCGATGATGCCGGTGACCTCGTCGCCGTCGACAAAGACGTGCTCGATCTGCAGGTCGCCGTGCGTGAACGCCGGAGTCCACGGCCGGAGCGCGGCCTCGGCGACCTGGCGGTTGCGGGTGACCAGGTCGGCGGGCAGGACGCCGTTCGTCACGAGCAACTCGCACTCGTCGTCGAGTTCCGCCGCCAGCGCGACGATGCTCCGGCCTGCCCGGCCGGGGCGGGCCGGCAGCGGCGCGTCGTGCAGCTTCCGGATGGCGGCACCCGCCGCGGCCCACGCCGCCGGCGCCCCGGTCGACGGCCCGCCGAGGCGCCCAGGCCTCGTCCCCGGGAGCGCGGCGATCGCGAGTACGGGCGGCTTGCGCCACAGGACCTCCGGGGTCGGGACCGGCGCGAGGGACATCGCCTCGACGTCGATGCGCGCCTGATCGGCGTCCACCTTCAAGAACACGTCGCCGACACGCAGAGTCGCACGCTCGGAATGGACGACGACGACTTTGACCTCATCCATGGGCGACCAGTATCCCGGGATGATCGCCGACGTCGCCGGGATTACCGCGTGCGATTACGCGGCTGACCGCGTCCCGCTGCCCGGCGGCCTCGTGCACGACACCAACCTCTGACCAGGTCAAGCCCACCAGTTTTGTTAGGAGTCCTTAGAGGGCATTTGACCGAAGCCGAAACGGACGGCCCGGCCTGGGGTTGGTCCCGCGGAGGTTGCGCTGGTGGGCGATGCCGGTCGTGGCGTGGTGGACGCCGTCGCCCATGAGGTGGCAGTCGCGCAGGATTTTCCGTGTCTTCATGCGGGCGAAGCCGTGCTCGACACGAGACACGGGCGCGGAGCTGTTTGTGGAACTTGTTGTGTGTCTGGTTCCGTTCAAAGAGTCCTTCTCCCTCCACGCCTTGCAGTCGGCACGGTTGCCTGGAAGCGGCCTGCTGACCGCGACGACCCGGCGGCTGTCACCGTCGATGACGATCTGGTGATGGGCGGAACTGGAGTGAACTCGCGCTCACCGCGGTGTGCGGGGCATCCTCAGGTCCGCCTGCTCCGGAACCGTGTCAGTCATTCTCCGGCGACGTTCGCGTTGCGTGTCGCCGCGCTCATCGGGCACGAGCCGCGTCGTGGGCACTACGCAAAAGCTGCACGGCCGTGTCCGTCGTCCTCTCACCGGGATTGACGACAGAGATCCAGCCGAGTGCCCCGTATACCGGGTGCGGCATCACTGTGTCGGCCGCCGCGTAGTCGCGAGGTCGGGTGAGGCTGCGCGGCTCCTCGCCGGTGAGCTCCCGGAACGTCGCACGGTCGACGTGGATGTTCAGACGCCAGCGGCCTGGAGAGTCAAGGTCGGAAACGGCGTCGTCAGGGTAGTTCTTGGTGACGATGGTCCCGTAGGGCTGGACGTTCTGAGGCGCCCGGCCGTCGGGGGCGTAGTAGAAGAACGCATCTCCCCACACGAGCTCGGGGAGGCCGCCGCCCTGCTCCGGGACAACCACGAGCGCGCCGGCGAAGCCTCGCACGGTCGCGATGATCTGTTCCATACTCATGGTTCAAGCATCACCTTCAAGTGCTTATGTGGGGTTGGCTGATGGGCGAGCTGGTGAGCGGTTCGCGACGGGTACCGCTCCGAACCGTCGATGTCGCCGGAGAGTCGGGGTACTCGGTGCAACAGGTTCGCGACCTGGAGCGGCTGGGAGTCATTCCCCCAGCCGCTCGATCGAGCAACGGATACCGTTCCTACACTCCGCTGCACGTGCATGCTCTTCGCGCCTATCGAGGGCTCGCAGGTGCTGTTGGGCCTGTCACGGCCCGGCACATGCTCGCGGAACTACGAACGGACACGATCGAGGAGGCAGCCTCTGCGATCAACACGGTCCATGTTCGGCTCGCGCGAGAACGAGAGGAGGCCCTGCGCGCTCAACAAGCGTTGCGCGCGATCCAAGCCGAAGCGAACACAACCGAGTTCGAGCAAGAGAGTGACGCGATGACGATCACAGAGCTCGCCGGAGCGCTCAATGTACGTCCCTCCACTCTGCGGTTCTGGGAGCAGGAAGGGCTTGTCACGCCCGAGCGAGTGACGTCACTGCAAGCACGCCGCTACGATCTCTCAGCCATCAGAGCGGCCCGAATCGTCGCTGCCCTGCGCGGCACCGGTTACAGCATTCCCGCAGTGCGCGAGATCATGGGCTCCCTGCACCAACTCGACAGCCTGGGCAAGACCCAACGCATCCTGCAACAACGGCTCGACCAGATCGCCGCACGAACCGTGGCGCTACTCCGATCGGGCGCAGACCTGGCAGCCGTCGTTGACGACCACCGCCCGTAGGCGCTGTTGGTCGGCGTGGCGGCTTCCCCGGATGATGCAGCGGCGGATCACGCTGCCTTGCTCTTCGTGGCTGCGTAGTTGGTGCCGTCGAGGATGGAGTTGCCCAGGGCGGTGCACTGGAGCTCGATGCCGTTCAGCCATGCGGAGTTGGTCGGGGTGTGGGCGATCTCGACGTCGTCGGCCTCGGCCCAGTCCGAGACCTGGCGGCATCGCTTGGTGGTCAGGTATGGAGGGTGGCTGTCGCACACGGCTGTCGGGCGGACCGTCGCTGAGTGGATGGAGCGTGGGTAGCGGCAGTTCTCCAGGAACTTCGACATGAAGCGGAAGGCGAGAGATCGGCAGATGCCGTTCGAGGCCCTGATGCTCGTCGCCGGGGACGCGTGCAGGTGTCCCCCGCGGTCATCGCCCCGAGCCTGTACGAGCAGCGTGCGGGCCGGCGCGTCACCTCACCCCGTCGGCAGGCGGTCCCAGCAACACCGGCACCTCGCGCGGCCCGTTCGAAATGAACGACTCCGTCGGACGCAGCGCACCCGGCTCCACCGCCAGCCGCATCCCGGGGAAACGGGCGAACAACGCCTCAAGGGCAATCTCGGCCTCCAGCCGCGCCAACGGCGCGCCCAGGCAGTAGTGCACCCCATGACCGAACGACAAATGCTCCCGCCGCGTCGCCCGCATCACATCGAACCGATCCGCATCCTCCCCGTGCACCCCCGGATCCCGCCCCGCCGCCGCGAACCCGATCACCAGCGCGTCTCCCCGCGGGATCACCGTCTCCCCGACCCGCACATCCTCCACCGCGTACCGCAAAATCGCATTCGCCCCCGGCGCCTCCACCCGCAACGCCTCCTCCACCACGTCCCCCCACGACGCCCACCCCGACCGCACCAACTCCAGCTGCCCCGGCTCCCGCAGCAACCACACCACCGCGTTCGCCAGCAGATTCACGGTCGGCTCGCACCCCGCGCTCAACAACATGATCAGGTTGTCCACCAACTCCTTCTCACTCAACCCCCCTCCCCCCGCAGCCTCGGGGCCTCCCGCGACTACGCCCATACCCGCACCGTCCGCCACGTCCGTGAGGTCCGAAAGGGCGGCCTGATCAACGGAATCCGCTCCGCTCCCCGCAGCGATCAGCGCACTCGTCAGGTCCTCACCTGGACAACGCCGCTTGAACGCCACCAACTCCCCCATCGTCCGGTACAGCGCCGCGTAGTTACGCCGCGCGTCCTCCAACGACACCCCCGTAGCGAAAAACCCCTCAATGATCTCCCGCAACGCCCCCCGGAACTCCTCCGGAATCCCGAACAACTCCAGCATCACCCGGCTCGGCAACGGCTGCGCATACAACCCCCGCACATCCACCACACCGCCCCGAGCCTCCCGCGCCGCCGCCTCCAACCCTTCCAGCAGCCCTGCCGTGATCTCCCCCACGCGCGGACCCAACAACCCCACTCGCCGCGCCGTGAAAGCCGACCCCATCAACCCCCGCAGACGGCGGTGCTCCGCCCCGTACGACGTCACCAGATTCTGCACGGACACCCACACCGCCAAGGGCCACTCCGCCCCCACCTCACCCCGCTGCCACGCCGGCCAATGCCGATACGCATCCTTCGAGACCCGACCATCCGTCAACAACCCACGGATCACCGCCGGATCCGTCACCGCCCACGCTCCTACTCCACCCGGCAACACCACCCGCGCCACCTCTCCCTGCCCCCGCAGCAACGCACCCTCCCCCTGCACATCCCGCCCCAACCCGTCCATCACATACGGACACCCACCTCGCCCAGCGCGCAGATCCGGCACACCCTGCGCATCCGGCAGATCCTTCTGGTCCGGAGTGTTCGGCACGGCACGGAGGTCCGCCACACCCCCGCGGCCGCCCCGCAACTCCCCCTGCTCCTGCTGCTCCTGTCGGCCCCGCTCATCCCGCCGACTCTGCTGCTCCTGCTGACGCGCCACCGGACACCTCCACGACATAGACCGCGAAAACTTCCCGACAAGCACTGCAAACACACTCCGGCACCGCGCCCGCACGACCACCTGGGCACCCACTAGGAACACAACCCCACACACGCGCCAGACCCCGCCCCGCAAAACCACCCCGGGAACCCGCCACCAGCCACGGACCCTTGCCACCCGATCCCTCGCGGCCCATCGGAACCCAACCCTGGACAGACGCCCGGGACCGGTCCCGGTGCACACCGGGACCTCAACACCAGCAACCGCCCAGCCTCACACCGGGCACACCAGGCAAGCCCCATGAGTGCCGATCACAGGCCGTGTGCGTCTGGGTGCCGGCCCGGGCCATACGCATCCCGGAAACCGCCCCCCAGCACCACCGACACCACCGACACCCACCAGAGAACCACTCGCAAAACAAAACCGCTCGGCCGGTTTCACTATAGCCTCACCCGAGACCCACACAAGAGACCCCAGC
>NZ_JBVJPA010000035.1:0-63686 GCF_055582885.1 Streptomyces sp. NPDC107454
CCTCCGCTGGCAGCTCGCCGGTGGTGATCCGGCGGCGGATCTCCGCGATCGCGGTGTTGCGCAGCGACCCGCCCGTGCCGGCGGACTTGGACGACGTGGCGAGGGGTTCGGGTTCGGCTGCGGTCATCGGCTCGGGGTCATTTCGGTGTGGGTCCATTCGTTGTTGACGACGGTCTCGGGAAGGGCCCTGCGGATCCGCGTCACCAGTTCCGCTTCGTTCTGTGCCGTGAACACGGTAAGGCGTTCGAGCCGTGGCCAGTGGCCCAGCTGAGCGATCACCGCGGAGGCGGTGTCCTCGTCAATACGTAGTTCGAGGGCATCGATCTCGGTGGACGGCAGAGCGGCGAGGTCGCTGCCCGACGCCCGGACGCACAACGACCATCCTGTCGGGATCGGCAGCTCCGTCTGCTGCGGTCGCAGGGCGATCCAGTCGCTGCGTGCCGCATTGGGCGGGACCAGCCATCCGTCCGCTTCCCGCAGGCCGAAGGACACGAGCCGTTCCTCGCGGCCGCGTTGTGGTCGTGGCCGGGTTGCGCCTGTCGTGCGGGCCCTGCTCGCCAGCGCGGCCAGCTCCTCGACGTGGTGCGGGCCGCAGGCGTCGCGCCGGGCCACTACCCGGCCCGCGTGGAGCAGCAGCAGTTCGGAGAGGCCGGCCGGCCGGAGCTCGTTTTGTACGGTCGGGTCGTCGACGTCGGCAGCCTTGCCGACCGCACAGTCCCGGACCCTCGCCAGTGCGGTGAGCACGGCGTCGGACGTGGGGTCGGCGGGATGCTCGGCCAAGGCGATGAGCGTGTCCGGTCCGGGGTCGGCGAGGCGGACGAGCGGCAGCTCGGGTGAGGACGCACCCGGCGCCGGCGCCGGCGGCGGCAGGCGGTCCGCCAACTCGGGTGCGGTCCACTCGAAGTTGACCATCGCGTTCGGCAGCAGGCGCCGGATCGCCTGCAGGTCGGCACCGGGTGCGTCGACGTGCAGCAACTGCAACTGGCGCAGCAGGGCCAGGGACTCGACCACATCCGCACGCAGTGGCGTGACGGAGATGACGGTGAGCGATGCCAGAGCCGTCAACTCGTGCAGTTCCTGCATGAGTTCGCGGGTGATGTCGGAGCACTGGAGCATCACGGCGTCGACCGCACCAGGCGCGAGCCGTCGGAGGACAGACAGGTCGCAGCTGGGCGTGAGGCGCAGGTCGGAGGTGAAGGAGATACGCAGCGCCTCGCCCTCGCCGAGTTGCGCCACAGAGCCTGGCCGGACTTCCTCATGACCGTTCCAGACGGTGATCCGGGGGTCGTCGAAGAACGGGACGGTGACAGACCGGGGCCCGCTCACCGTCCCGGTGTCCGAGGTCTCCTCTTCGGCGTCGTACGGTGCGTCGCCGTCGTCCCTACCACCCGCGGCGTCCCGATCGGAGAGAGACCGCGATCCGGCACTCAGCGCGGGCAGCGTCGCAGCCAGCTCGTGCTCGTCGAGGGCTCCGGCCCGGAGCCAGAGCTGCTCTCCTGCACGCACCAGCGTCAGCGTGGGGAAGGCCTGAACCCGGAATCGCTCCGCGGCATCCGGGAACCGGTCCGCGTCGACGCGCACCACACGCAGCACATCGGGATTGGCCGCGGACCACGCGCCGAGCTGCGGACCGAAGGCCCGGCAGGGGCCACACCAGGACGTGGTGAAATACAGCAGTACAGGCTCGTCACCAGCCTCCAGGACCAGTCGCTCCAGTTCGGCATCGGTCGTCGTGTCGATCATCGGGCTCCCTTCGCACCGTACCGGCGTCGTGACGCGGGCTCAGAAGTCCACGGGCTTCGTGCCCGCGACGGCGCACTTGCACTTTTCCGAGTACGTCTGCCGGACCAGACCGGTCCCGCCGTCGTGGCGTCCCGGTCCGAATGTGGTCGCGTAGAGCCGGGGCGACTGGTAGGTGTTCTTGAGCTTGTCGAGTCCGACGGCGAACGCCTCGGCGTTGATGTGAGTGCTGCCGCTTGCGGCGAGAGAGGCCTTGAGGAGCTCCAGGCCGTCGCACAGGTCAAGGGAGATGAAGGCGGTGGGGTCCGTCTTCTGCACCGCGTTGTACAGCTCGCCCCCGGGCGTGGCCGACTGGGCGTCGTTGAGTCGCAGGGTGTCCTGGGTGGGCCGCGACAAGTAGGTGACCAGGTTGTCGGCGAGCTTCGGCGTGATCCGGACCCGTGCCGCGGCCAGAACCTGGTGCGGGGGACTGTCGATGCTCAGGATCTGTGGTTCGAGCTGCTGCTTCTGGAAGGCGGGCAGCAGTTGGAACGGCAGCGCGAAGCTGGTCGCGGCGTTGGCCACGATGACGACCCGCTTGATGCCGGCGCTCTTCAACTTGACGGTGAGGTTGAGCGCGTCGGGCGCGCCCATCGTCATGGCGACGGGGAAGACCTGCGGGTCGGTGACGCCCGCCTTGGCTAGAGCCGGTAGATACGTCTTGTTCAGGGCGTCGGAGGACTGTGAACTATCGGTGATCACCGCGGTCTTGGCCGGCTTCGACAGGACCCCGGAGTCCTTGCCCGCGGCGACCAGGGCATCGGCGAGACGGTCGGCCGCGATCGAGACGCCAGCGGTGGCGGGAGCCTTTTGGAAGTCGGACGTGGTCCAGTCGGTCGTGCCGATGAGCGGGTGGCCGCCGTCGTTCAGGCACGCACCCGCGGCCGGTGTCCCGTACGGGGCGCTGGCCAGGTCGGCGAAGAAGAGCGCGAACACCTTCGCGTCGGCGTAGGCGTCGCAGGCGGCCTTGCCGTTGGTGGGATCGGAGACCGGCAGGAAGTTGGACTTCGTGTGCGCCGCGTACCGCTGATGCACCAGCGAGGTTCCGGGGTCGTCCTCGAGGATCCGGATCTTGCGGCCGGCGATGCCGCCCTGTTCGTTGAAGGTGTCGACGACGAGCTTCACGCCCTCCTTGAGCTTCTTCACGTCTGCCGCCGACATGTCGCTGGTGGGGGCCAGGGCCTTGCCCCACGAGATGGTAATGGCGTCCTTGGTGACGCCGGGACCGTCCTTGGCGGGGATCGCGGCGGAACGCTTGGGAGCGGAGCCGCCTTTGTCCGCTTCCGGGCCGGTGGTGGCCGAGCAGCCCGCGGTGATGAGTACGGCCGCGGTGGTGAAGGCGCCGATGCGCAGGCCGACTCTGCGGGCACCTGTGGACGATCTCGACATGGATAGTCCTCGGGGTAGCGACGGTCGGGGTGGCGAACAGTGTGAACCGTCCGAGCGCCTGGTTGTCAATAGCAGAGGCGCCACGAGCCCATATCAACTCGAATTGAGAATGAAGAACTGAACAGATCAGTCTTGACATCTATCAGACAGGAGCGGCTAACCTCCCGGCCATGACTGCACACCCCGGCAGACGCCGGTCTCAGTTGCGCGGCCTGCGGTGCGTACTGCTCCTGGGAGTTGCCTTGTTGCTCTCCGGCTGTTCCGGGCTGAACGGGCTGCAGTTCCGCCAGGACGACCGGCTGCACATCAGGACTCCGGCGAACCTGTCGACGGTGAAGTTCCCGTTCCAGTTGGGCTGGCAGGCGACCGACATGCCGGCCGGCGTCCGCTACGGCGTCTTCTTTGACCGCTATCCGATGGCACCCGGTGAGTCGCTGCGCGACATCGTCGACGCGCAGCGCGAATGCCGCGGCACCGACGAGTGCCTGCAACCCGACTATCTCGGCGTCGTCTTCGGCATTTACGTGACCAGGGAGACCAGCGTGACCATCAAGAGTTTCCCCAGTGCCGCCCCTGCGGCCTCCGATGAAGGCCACTACGCCACCGTCGTCCTCCTCGACGCCAAGGGCAACCGGATCGGCGAGTCCGTGTGGTACGTAGGCTTCCGGGTCTCGTCGTGAACGAGACGAGGCCAACTGATATGACCAGTGACCGCGACTCGGTCAGTGCGTTCGTCGGGTCTCAGCTCCAGGCTGGCCGCGAAGAGAGCGGCACAGGCGGTGAGGTCGACCGACGCAAGCTGTTCCGGCTGCTCAAGGACGAAGGCGTCAGCCCCTACCCGCTCTTCGCCCTCCTGGGGCTAGGTGTCAGCGATGCTCTCGCGGCCAGCGCCTCCTCGATCACCGCACCGGACATCGCCCGGACCTTCGGCCTTACGCCGGAGTTCTTCACCAGCCTGGCCCTGGTCGGTCAGGTCGTGAGCTTCGTAGTGCCGCTCATGGTCGCCCGCCTGGTCCAGGACAAGCCGCGCCGTGCTCTGGTGCTGCTCGCCACCCAGGGCGTGTGGTGCCTGCTGACTGGTGTGCACGGCCTGGTGACCACGGTGGCGGCGCTGATGTTCATCAGCGTCCTGGACACCGTCACGACCTCCGCGCACGGCACGGTCTCCGGGCCTCTCATGATCGACCTCTATCCGCCCGGCGTACGGGTACGAGTGGTCAGCTTCCTCTCGGCTGGCGCCCTGGTCACCGGACTGATCGCCACGGGCTTCACGGCTGTCCTGACCGGCCCGATGAACCTGAGCTGGCGCGGGGTCTTCCTCGTGCTCGGCGCGGTCTCGTTGGCCGCCGTCGTGTTCGGGCTCGGCCTGCGCGACCCGGGATACGGCGTCCACGACACTGAGAAGGTCCGGCGGTTGGCGCGCCGCTCGCTCGCCGACACGGACGCCGGTGCCGCGGACGTTCCCGAGGTCGACCACGCCATGGTCAAGGCGACCCGGTTGTCGATGGGCGAGGCGCTGCGACGGATCTGGACGATCCATTCGATGCGCATCATGCTGCTCGCCGGAATGGTCGGCGGACTCCAGATCCCGGTCGCCACCTATCTGCAGTTCCAGCTGGCCAACCGCTTCAGCCTGGACGCCTCCGAGCGCTCGATGCTCGCCCTGGTGTCAGGCGGCGCCGGGCTGCTCTCCTACATCATCCTCGCCCCGCTCGGGGACCGGCTTTTCCAACGCGACCCCAAGCTCATGTTCTACATCTCGGGCGCGCTCGGGGTACTCGGTTCACTGCTCAGCATCGGCCAGATGTTCGTCTACTCGCTGCCTGCCCTCGTGGTGCTGAACATCGCGGGTACCGCCTTCATCGGACTGACCGGCCCGGCGCTGATGGTGGGCACGATGTCCGTCGTCCCCGGACCGCTGCGCCCACACGTCGGCGCACTCGCAGGCCTCTTCTCCCTGCTGGGCTCGGTGGCCGGGACCGCGCTGCTCGGCGGTCTCACCAGGAGCATGGGCATCCCGATTGCCGTCGCCGTCACCACGGGCATCGGCGTGCTCGCGCAGCTCATGAGCATGGTCGCCGGCGCCTTTGTGCGCCGGGACCTGGACGCGGTGATCGAGGAGGTCGTCGAGGAGGAGTACGTGTCCTACTCGGCATCCTGCGGGCGCGGCCTGCCGATGCTCTCGGTCCGGAACCTGGACTTCTCCTACGGCCAGACCCAGGTCCTCTTCGGCGTCGACCTGGCGGTGGCCGAGGGCGAGATCGTCGCCCTGCTCGGCGTCAACGGCGCCGGCAAGTCCACCTTGCTGCGCGCGATCTCCGGACTGGGAATTAGCACAGCCGGCAGCATCCGGCTGAACGGCCACGACATCACCTACCTCGACGCCGAGCGCCGCACCCGGCTGGGGATCACCCAAGTCCCGGGAGGCCGGGCCGTCTTCGGCGACCTCACCGTCGCCGAGAATCTCCAGTGCTACACGTTCGGCCTGCCACCGGGGGAGCGCAGGGCCGCCGCGTCCCGCATCGACGACGCTCTGGCCGCCTTCCCGAACCTGGCGCGCCGCCGCCACCTGCCCGCGGCCGCACTCTCCGGCGGCGAACAGCAGATGCTCGGCCTGGCCAAGGCCTTCGTCCTGCAGCCCCGGCTGCTCCTCATCGACGAGCTCAGTCTCGGTCTCGCGCCCAAGGTGGTGGACAACCTGCTGGACGTCGTCCGGGAGATCAACTCCCGTGGAACCGCCGTGATCCTGGTCGAGCAGTCCGTCAACGTCGCCCTGACCGTGGCACGGCGGGCCTGCTTCATGGAACGCGGGCAGATCCGTTTCGACGGACCGACCGAAGAACTGCGCGACAACCCCGAACTGCTGCGCTCGGTGTTCCTCTCCGGGGCATCGGGGGTGACCCGGTGAAGCGGCTCTGGAAAGTACCGGCCGGCACCCTCGCCGCCCTCGCGGCGGTCATCGTCCTCGGCAACCTGCTCGGGCTCAGCTCACCGCCGTACGTAGTCGCGCTCGGAGTCCTCATCGGCATCAGCTACGGATTGCTCGGCGTCTGCCTGACCCTGATCTTCCGGGTCTCCCGAGTGATCAATCTGGCCCTGCCGGCCGTGGGTCTGATGGCGATGGCGTGCATGCCGCTACTCGTACAGACCCTGAGGCTGCCATGGTGGGTGGCCTTCGTTCTGGTCACTCCGGTCGGGTTCGCCGCGGGCGCGCTAACCGAGTCCGTCGTGATCCGCGGGCTCCGCCATGCCCCGAGGGTGGTGGGCGTCGTCGCCTCCTTGGGCGCGGCGGGGATGCTCGCCAGCGGCGCGGGTTACGTGCTGCGGCTCGGCGGCGACAACGTGCAGCCGCTGTCCGATCCGCCCGGTCTGCCGGAGTTCCACGTCGGCCCCCTGGTGGTCAGCCCCGGCTACACCGGGCTGATCATCAGTGCCCCGCTGCTCACCGTGGCGCTCACCGTGTTCCTGACCCGATCCCGCTTCGGCCTCGCTGTCCGCGCGAGCGCGACCAGCGCGGACAACGCGCGCCTTTCGGGTATCTCGCCCGCACTGGTCTCCGGGCTCGCGTGGGGCCTCGCCGGACTGTTCGCCACCGTGAGCAGCGTCTTCTTCCTGGGCAACGTCCCATCCGACCCCACGTCGTCGGTCCTGAGCACCGCCACGCTGCTGCCCACGCTCGGCGCGGCCGCGATCGCGGGCTTCCACAGCATGCCCCGCGCGCTGGGCGGCGGCATCGTGATCGGCGTCGTCCAGCAGATCATGCTGTGGTCGCCGACCCTGGCGCGCTACGCCGATCTGGCCATCCTGGTCGTGCTGTTCGCCGCGTTGATGCTCAGCCGCCAGGTCCGTATGCGCGGTGACGCGGTGGGCAGCTGGGTCGCCGTCTCCACCTGGCGCCCACTCCCGGCGCCGCTGGCGGAGTTGTGGCTAGTGCGCAACTACGGGCGACTGCTGCTGCTCGCCGTTGCCGGCTACGTGGCGTTCCTGGCGACGCGCGACGACACCAGCGCACAGATATGGACGACGACCCTGTGCATCGCGGTGGTCTCGCTGTCGGTCGTACTGATCACCGGACTCGGCGGTGAACTCTCCCTCGGCCAGTTCGGGTTCGCCCTGGTCGGCGGGGGTGTCTCCTTCGTCGTGGTCCGGGAGACCGACAACTTCCTGGCCGGGATCCTCGCCGCTGGGCTCGCCGCGGGCCTCGCCTCAGTCATCCTCGCCTACCCGAGTCTGCGCGCCCGCGGCCTGACGCTCACGATTCTGAGCCTCGCCTTCGCCGTGTCCGTACCGACCGCCTTCCTGGCCGACCCGCGTGTGATGGGTTCCGGAACGGTCACACCGCAGCAGCCCGTTCTGGGCGGTCTGGAGATCAGCGCGGGCGTCCCGTACTTCCTGATGGCCGGGCTGGTCGCCGCGGTCTGTGCGCTCCTCGCCTGGAACGTGTGGCGGGGCGGCTTCGGACGGCAGGTACGGGCCGCACGCGACAATGAGGCCGCCGCCGAGTCCTTCGGCATCGGGGTCACTGGAGCCCGGCTCAAGCTGATGTTCATCAGCGGGATGATCGCCGGGATCGCGGGCTCACTGCTCGTGCACTCGTACACCAGCGTCAGCGTGGCCGCGTTCCCCGTCGACATCAACATCCGGGTCGTGCTTGCCGTGGTGATGGGCGGTGTCGGCATCCTGTACGGCGGTCCGATCGGCGTGCTCTGGCTGTTCGCGTCCGGCGTCGCCCAGAGCAGTATGTCGGGCAACGGAGGCGCCAACCAGGCGTCCTCGCTGGCGATCTACGCCAGCGTCCTGGTGCTGATCCTGATCGTCCCCGGCGGCGCCGCCCAACTGCTGCAGCCGCTGCGCGACGCCATCGCCGTCGGCATCGGACGGCTGGCCGGCCTCCACTACACGCTTGCCGACCTGCGCGGCGAGAAGCGCCTCGAGGTGCCGGAGCAGGCCGGCGACCCGGCTGGTCCCGGCGCGCGGAAGGACCTGTCCGGCACCGCGCCCGAGCCACCCCCGTCGCGGCACCTGCCCGTGCTGCGGGAACGGGAGCGCCCGGCCCCGGACGGCCCGCTCCTGGAGTGCAAGGATCTGCGGCTGACTTTCGGGGCGGTCACGGCGGTGGACGGCCTGGACCTCAGCGTCGGTCAGGGCGAGATCCTCGGCCTGATCGGTCCCAACGGTGCGGGCAAGACCTCCACCTTCGAGCTGATCAGTGGGTTCGCTCGGCCCAATGCCGGCAGCGTGCGTTTCGACGGCCGCGATGTCACCGGGCTGCCGTCGCACCGCCGCGCCGACCTCGGCCTGGTCCGGTCCTTCCAGGACGCGCAGCTGTTCCCGACCATGACCACCGTCGACGTGATCACCCTCGCGCTCGAACGGCAGCAGCGGACCGGCACGGCGGCGAGCATCCTCGGCGTCGACCTCACCGTCCGCAAGCGGCGTCAGGTCGCCGAGGAAGTGATCGACTACTTCGGGCTGACTCCCTACCGGGAGTCGCGGATCGCCGAGTTGTCCACGGGCTGCCGACGCTTCGTCGAACTCGCCGCCCTGGTCTCGATGCAGCCCCGGGTCCTCCTGCTCGACGAACCGTCCTCGGGCATCGCCCAGCGCGAGTGCGAGGAACTCGGTCCGCTGCTGCACCGGCTGCGCACCGAGTTCGACCTCAGCTTGATCATCATCGAGCACGACGTGCCGCTGGTCCTCTCGCTGTCCGACCGGGTTCTCGCCATGGCGGAGGGGCGACAGCTCGCGCTCGGCACCCCTGACGAGATCCGCAACGACGCGCGCGTCATCGACGCCTACCTCGGCGGCTCGCCCGAAGTCCTCCACCGAAGCGACCAGTCCGCCCTGGGCAACCCAGCCAACCTGAACAACCCATCCAACAACCTTGAAGGATTGAGCAATTGACGACCATGCCTGCAGTGAGGCACCAGCACACTTTGGCCAACGGCCTGCGTGTGGTGATCGAAGAGGACCACGACACCCCGGCGGTGGCGGTGAACCTCTGGTACGGGGTCGGGTCGCGCCATGAGCGGGCCGGCCGCACCGGCCTCGCCCACCTCTTCGAGCACCTGATGTTCCAGGGGTCGGCGAACGTCGCGGCGGGCGAGCACTTCGCCTCTCTGGACGCGATCGGCTCCCAGCTGAACGCGACGACCTCCCACGACCGCACCAACTACTTCGAAACGGTGCCGAAGCAGGGGCTCGACCTCGCCCTGTGGCTGGAGGCTGACCGCCTCGGCAGCCTGCTGTCCGCGCTCGACCAGACCTCGTTCGACAGCGAGCGCGAGGTCGTCCGCAACGAACGACGTCAGCGGATGGACAACCAGCCCTTCGGTACGTCCTGGGAGCGGCTGTTCGCCGCCACCTTCGACCCCGGCCACCAGTACCACCACATGCCCATCGGCTCGATGCAGGACCTCGTCGGCGCGACCCTGGACGACGTCCGCGCCTTCTTCACCGAGCACTACGTGCCCGGCAACGCGGTGCTCTCCCTGGTCGGCGACGTCGACACCGAGGAAGCGGTGGCCAAGGTGGAGCGCTACTTCGGCGGCATCGACGCCGGAGTGATGCCTGCTGTCAAGGCCCCGCAGCAAAGCCACCGTGCCACCGCGCAGCGCATCGACGTCACCGACGAGGAAGTGCCCAGTTCCGCCCTGTTCCTGATGTGGCCGGTGCCGTCCGACGGATCCGACGCGTGTGACCACCTCGACCTGGCGGGCGGCATCCTCGCCGACTCCAACAACAGCCGGCTCAACCGTGACCTGGTGCGCAAGCGTCAGATCGCCACCGCCGTGCACGGCGGCCTCGAGCGTCTCGTCGGCGGGCGCTCCGTCTTCACCCTCACCGCCATGGGCGCCGACGGCGTGGACCCGCAGGAGCTCCTCGACGCGGTGAGCGAGAGCGTGCGGGAGCTCGGACGTCGGGCGCCCGAGGAGGCGGAGCTGGAGGCGGCCCGCGCCAACTGCGAATCGGGCCATCTGAAGGCCACCCAGGATCTGGAGGGCCGGGCCGACTCGCTCTCGCACGGGATGTCCCTGTTCGGCGACGCCGGCTACCACGAGTCGACGCTCGAGGCGATCCGAACCTGCGCGGCCGACAACGTACGCCGGACCGTCGGCGCATGGCTCGATCCCGCCGAAGCGACCGTGGTCACCTACCGCCCGCCCACCGAGGGCGCATCCCGTAACTCCGTCGGAGAGGAATCCGCTCGATGACCACCCAGTTCGTCGCCCGCCCGGACGTCAGCCCGGCGCCCCCGTACACCTTCCCCGCCGCCCGCACGCGTGTTCTCGGCAACGGCCTGGCCGTCGAGCACTACCCTTCCCGCACCCGGCTCATCACCCTGACCCTGGTCACCCCCGGCGGCACGCTCACCGAGCCCCCGGGTTCGGAGGGCATCGCCACCCTGGCAGCCTCGCTGCGTGACGAGGGCACCACCCGCCACACCGGCGAGCAGTTCGCGGCGGCGCTGGACCGCATCGGCGCGCAGTACTCCGTGCACGTCGCGGAGGGCGCGACGCTGACCACCGTCCAGGTGCCGGCGGCATGCCTCGAACCGGGCCTGGAGCTGCTCGCCGAAACCGCGATGCACGCCACCTACCCCGACGACGAGTTCCAGCGGGTCCGCTCCCAACTCACCGACCAGGTGCGGTCCTCGCGGCTCAACCCGGGTGCGCGCGCTCAGCAGGTGCTGCGCGCCGTGTGTTTCGGTCCCGAGGACCGTGCCGCCCTCCCGGAGGCAGGCACGGAGGCGTCCCTCGCCCGGCTCACCAGACAGGACGTCGAGGCCTTCGACCGGGCCAATCTGCAGCCCGCCGGCAGCACGCTCCTCGTTGGTGGAAACGTCGAGGAAGGCGAGCTGGACAAGCTGCTCGCGGACACGTTCGCCGGCTGGCGCGGGACGGGCGGCGAGGTACGGCCGACGCGCTCCGCGGACCCGGCCACCCCGCGCATCGTCGTCGTGGACCGGCCCGGATCGGTGCAGACCGAGATCCGCTTCGGACTCGTCGGCCCGGGGTCCACCGACCCCGTCCAGCCCGCGCTGAGCGTGGCCACTCACGTACTCGGCGGTTCGATGAACTCCCGTCTCTCCGCTGTCCTGCGCGAAGAGAAGGGCTACACCTACGGGGTCGGGGCGGGCCTGAAGGCCCTGCCGGGTCGGGGCCTTTTCCTGATCGCCACCCCGGTGGACACCCCGTCGACCGGCCCTGCCACGGCCGACGCCGTACGCATCATCGAGACGATGCGCCGAGACGGCATCAGCGAGGCGGAGTGCGCCGGAGCCGTCGACGAGCTGATGCTCGGCGCTCCGCTGGAGTTCCAGACCGCGTACGCCGTGGTCGATCAGCGCGCAAGGAACATCGCCGAAGGACTGCCGGCCGACTGGTACAACCAGCACCGTGCCGCGCTCGGGGAGGTCACGGACGAGGCCGCGTCCGCCGCCTTCGCCGACCTGGTCTCTCCCGCCACCCTGTCCGCGGTATTCGTCGGGGACGCGGAAAAGATCCTGCCCGAACTCCGTGAGGTCTTCGAGGGCGCCACCATCACGGTGGAGTCGTTTTGAGCCTCCCGGTATCCGCGGAGCACGTCCGGGCGGCCGTCATCACGACGCCGCCCGGCGGCTCCCGCCGGACGGTGATCCATCTCGAGATCGCCGACGGATGGAAGCTGTACGGGGCCGGCGCCGACCACGGCGTCCCCCTCGCCCTGCGAACGGACCCGCCGGACCGGCAGGGCGACGTGCACCTCCCGGCCGGCGAACTCACCGGAACCGTCCGGCTGCACACGACGCTCGGCGACGGCGTCGCGCGGCTGTGGCTGCGTTACCAGCTGTGCGGGGACACGGTCTGCCACCCTCCCGCCGAACTCGAACTCCCCCTGTCCACCGACTGTCTCCCGAGGAGATGAACCGATGCCGCACCGCAAGGTGATCGTGGTGGGCTCAGGGCCTGCCGGCTACACGGCCGCGATCTACACGGCGCGAGCTCAGATGAAACCACTGGTGTTCGAAGGGGCCCTGCGCGGCGGTGCCTTGATGAACACCACCGAGGTCGAGAACTTCCCCGGCTTCCCCGAAGGAGTCCTCGGTCCGCACCTGATGGACGGGATGCGCGAGCAGGCGAAAAGATTCGGCGCCGAACTGGTCGCCGACGACGTCCTCTCGCTCGACCTCACCGGACCGGTCAAGACCGTTCGTACCCTGGACGGCGAATTCACTGCCGACACGGTGATCCTGGCGACCGGATCGGCTTACCGCCGCCTGGGGTTGGCCGTCGAGGACCGGCTCTCGGGGCGCGGAGTCTCCTGGTGCGCGACCTGCGACGGCTTCTTCTTCCGGGACAAGGACATCGCCGTGGTCGGTGGCGGTGACACGGCGATGGAGGAAGCCACGTTCCTCACCCGCTTCGCCAGGAGCGTCACTGTCATCCACCGCCGCGACCAGGTGCGCGCCAGTCGCATCATGGCTGACCGCGCCGCAGCCGACCCGAAGATCAAGTGGGCCTGGAACAGCGAGGTCGTCGACATCCACGGCGACGCCGCCGTCACCGGCGTACGACTGCGCGACACTGTCGACGGCTCACAGCGCGACCTCGCGCTCGACGGCCTGTTCCTCGCGATCGGACATGAGCCGCGCAGCGAACTCGTCAAGGGCCAGATCGCCCTGGACCAGGCGGGATACATCCTCACCACGTCCGGCACCCGCACCGACGTCGCGGGCGTCTTCGCCGCGGGCGACGTCGTCGACCACACCTACCGGCAGGCCATCACGGCGGCGGGCACCGGCTGCCAGGCCGCGCTCGACGCCGAGCGGTATCTCGCGGGCCTTACTGAACAGAACAGCTCGGATCAGGCCCTACGCCAACCGGCGGCGTAGCCAGTTCAAGCGCGCGGCCGTGGCCTCACGGTCGACGGCCGCTTTCGGGGAGCCGGACCACAGGTGAAGCTCGGCCTGCCCGCCCGCCTTCCAGAGGCGGTACGCGTAGTCGACGCTCCGCTCCCGAAACGGGTCACCCGCATCCACGTCGATGAAGGTCGGGGGCAGTCCTTGCGGGCTGCCCCCGTCGCTGTATTGGCGATTCAGGAGCAACTGGCCCGCCAGGGTGGGGCCGCCGCGCGCATGGACGAGTGACGTCAGTGCCGCGGCCGTCCCGCCTCCGATGCCTGCGCCGCCCACGATGATCTGCCGAGCGGTGTGGACAGCCCCGTCGTGCTCATAGGCCGCCCGCAACAGGCCTGCGTAGCAGTCCTCCAGCCCACCCATCGCGGGGGCTCGCACCAAGGTCACCCCTGCCCGCTGGGCCCGATCATGGAGGCGCGGAGGTGAAGGCCGGCGAGGTAGCTCTCGGGTGTTTTGTATCGAGTCGCGATGCCCGCCAGGCCTTCAGCTTGTTGATCAGTCGCTCGACTGGCGTTAACGGTCTGAGTTGGGGTCTGGCACAAGTTCCGGGCTCTGTCGCTGATTTGGGGGTGGTTGGCGATCAAGAGCAGCCGGGCATCACCTGTGCGTGGGGGATGTGGTTCGCCTCGCTGACCTCCTTCTTCAGGGGGCCGGAGTCGAGGTAGAAGAGGTCGTTCTTGGGGACGCTGAGGTCCGTCTTGCCGTGCGGTCCACGGTGGGGTCGGCCGACTGTCCGGGGTGTGGATGGAGATCCTCGCGTGTGCACTGCTACTACCAGCGGTGTCTGGCGGACCGTCCCGTTGCTGGTCGGCAGGTGCGACTGGACCTGCGGGCGCGTCGTCTCGTGTGCGGCAACGAAAGTTGTGAGCGTCGAACCTTCGCCGAGCAGATCCCGGAGCTGACGCGTCGACACGCACGCCGCACGAATGCCCTCACCGCCCAGCTCACCGACATCGCCCTGTTTCTGGGCGGACGTGCCGGCGCCAGTCTGTGCGGACGTCTGGCCGTCACCACCGGCAAGGACACCCTGCTCCGCCTCCTTCGCGCACTGCCCCTCCCGCAGCCGGAGTCTGTCCCATGCCTGGGTGTCGACGAGTTCGCCGTGCGCCGCGGTCGTACCTACGCGACGATCCTCGTCGACATGGACACCCACCGCCCCGTCGACGTCCTCACGGACCGAACCGCGCACACCTTCGCCGCCTGGCTGCGCGAACACCCTGAGGTGAGGGTCGTCTGCCGCGACCGCGCCGGCTCCTTCCGCGATGGAGCCCACACCGGTGCGCCGCAGGCCCGGCAGGTGGCCGATGCCTGGCACCTGCTGCACAACCTCGCCGAGGCCGTCGAGCGCATTGTCGGACGACACCGCGCCGACCTGCGAGAACCCCTCACTGTGCGGGCTTGCCAGGACGACGTCCATCCGCCCGCAGACGTTCACCCCACAACTCAGGGCGAACTGGACGTGCACGGACGTCAGCGCCCGCTGGTCGCCCGCACCCGCGAACGCCACCAGCAGATCCACGAACGCATCGAACGCGGCGACAGCCTGCGCGCCATCGCCCGTGAACTACGCCTCAGCCGCGGCACCGTCCTGCGCTTCGCACGGGCCGCCGATGCCGAGCAGTTACTCGTCGCGGCAATCCATCGCCCAAGCATGATCGACGACTATCGGCTTTATCTGCATCACCGCTGGATGGAGGGCTGCACCAATGCCGCAGCACTCACCCGGGAGATCCAGCAGCTGGGTTACCGCGGCGACATCAACACCGTCCGCCGCCACCTGCGGCCCTACCGCACCGGGGCAATCCCGCCCGATGCTCCGCTGCCCCATCTGACCGTCCGCCGGGTCACCGACTGGATCATGCGCCGACCCGAACACCTCACCGACACCGAGCGCAAGTGCCTCGACGAACTGTGCGAACGCAGCCCCGCACTGGCCACAACCACCGAATACGCCCGGCGACTGGCCTCGATGGTGCGCGAACGCCGCAGCGAACACCTGGCCCTCGACGTCTGGCTCGCCGACGTGCGCCTCGACGGACAACGAGAACTCCGCACCCTGGCTGCCGGCATACGCCGCGACCACGCAGCAGTACTTGCTGCCCTGACCACCACCTTCACCTCGGGAGCGGTCGAGGGCAACGTCACCAGGATCAAGCTGCTGAGGAGACAGATGTACGGCCGGGCCAACTTCGACCTTCTACGACGCCGCATCCTCCTGTCACCTTGATCAACCGACTGACACCACCAAATCAGCGACAGAGCCAAGTTCCGTGAGTTGGTCACTCCATGTAGTTGTTGATCTCTCTTCGCAAGGTTCAGAACTCGCCTCGAAATCGCTCCTCGTGCGGGTGGTGCGGCTGACATTCGGTTGTCGTGAACGAGATGTTGTCCAAGCTGTGCGAGCTGCTGTTCCCGTCGGTCCCCGGCATCGCGGTCGTGGCCGTGAGTACAGACGGCGAGGCGATACGCGTCGAGGCGCGATGCACGCCGACCGGAGCCGCCTGCCCTGACTGCGCCCACTGGACAGCACGGGTCCACAGCTCCTACCTGCGGTTCCCGGCGGATCTGCCCGCTGCCGGGCGGAGAACGCAACTCGCCTTGCGGGTCCGGCGGTTCTTCTGCCCGGCCACCGCATGCGGTCGGCGGACGTTCGTGGAACAGGTGCCGGGGCTGACCCGCCGCCACGGCCGGGTCACCGAGCGGCTGCGGCAGACGATGAGCGCGATCGGGCTGGCCCTGGCGGGCCGGGCCGGTGCCCGACTCTCCCAGGTCATAGGCATCACCACCAGCCGCACCACGCTGCTGCGCCGGGTGATGGACCTGCCTGACCCGGCCGCGACGCAGCCTCGCGCCGTAGGCGTGGACGATTTCGCGCTGCGGCGCGGCCATGTCTACGGAACGGTCGTGATCGACGCCGAGACCCATCAGGTCCTCGACCTGCTGCCTGAGCGGGATGCCGCCACCGTCGCCCCGTGGCTCGCGGCCCACCCGGGAATCGAGGTCGTCTGCCGCGACCGCGCCGGTGCCTATGCGGAGGCGGCCGACACCGCCGCGCCCCAGGCCCTCCAGGTCGCCGACCGTTTCCATCTCTGGCAGAACCTCGCCTCGGCGGCCGAGAAGACCGTCGCCGCCCACCGCTCATGCCTGCGCGACCTGCCACCGCCCGCCCCGGAACCCCAGCCCGCGTGGGAGACGCCCGTAGCGGCGGCATCCGGCGAAGACACCCAACCGGACGATCCGACCGGCAGGTTCGCCGAACGGGCTCGCGCCCACCACGCCCTCGTCCATGATCTCCTCGCCCAGGGCATGGGTCTGCGCCACATCGCCCGCCACCTGGGATGGGGGCGGCACACCGTCCAGCGGTACGCCCGAGCCACCCGCTGGCAGGACATGGTCAAGGGCCGCAAACGCCAACTCCCCACCAAACTTGACCCGTTCAAGCCCTACCTGGCCGACCGCTGGGCCGAGACCGACGGGAACGTGACCATCCTCGCTCTCCACCGGGAGATCACCGCACGCGGCTTCCGCGGCCACTACTCCCTCGTCCGCGACTGGATCCGGCGCGAGCTGCCCCAGCGAGAAGGCTTCACCCCCGCTCCACCACCGCTGTCGACACGGCAGGTGACCGGCTGGCTCACCCGGCACCCCGCCACCCTGACCGAGGAAGAGAAGCTGCACCGCAAGGCCGTGCTCGACCGCTGCCCGGAACTGGCCTCCGCCGCGGAGCTGACGAGCTCGTTCGCGGAGATGCTCACCACCCTCAGCGGCGACCGCCTGCCCGACTGGATCACCGAGGCCACCGACGCCGGTCTGCCCGGCATCAGCAGCTTCGCCACCGGTCTGATGAGCGACTTCGCCGCGGTGACCGCCGGACTGACCACCGACTGGAACTCCGGCCCAGTCGAAGGGGCAGTCAACCGGATCAAGATGCTCAAGCGGCAGATGTTCGGCCGCGCCGGCTTCGGCCTTCTGCGTAAGCGGGTCCTTCTCTCCTGAGGGTGCGGTCAGACCGCGTCCTCCACCAGCCCGAAGCCGTCCGGAAACTCCTCCAAAAACGCTCGCCGCGACGGATCAGATTCCTCGCGAGCCATCGTGGCGAGCAGGCCGAGGAACTCGTCCTGTTGCTCACGCGACAGCTTGCTCACGACGTGAGCGACACCCTCCAGGACCTTGACGGCGTCGTCTGGATCCATTTGCTCGTCTTCACAGCCTTCGACGAACCAAAGGACATCGACCAGAGCCTCGGCCAGAGCCCGCGTCAAGGAGGGGTACGCACCAGGCATTGAGACGATCTCCCAGCAAGTCGGCGAACAGAGTCCCGTCATCTCAACACATGCCACTGACGCCACCGTCAGCAACCGGGTCACGGAACTTGTGCCAGACCCGAGTCTTGGCCCCACCTACCGACGGGCGCCGGCCCCACCGCCGTTTCGCGGGAGGCGATTCCAGCGAGTTCCGGCCCCACCCGCCGACCAGGCCAGCCCCCTCCGGGATGGGGCCAATGCTCATTCCCGATCAACCTCGTCCGAGCAGCCAGGTGGGGCCAAAACCCGCGCGAAAGTGGGCCGGTACGGGCCCGTGAAGCCAAGCGCCCGATAGCCCGTCAGGGTCCGGGTGGTGTGTAGTTGCACATGCCGTAGCGGCATGTGGTGTCGTCGAGGGCACCACAGCACGAAAGGCCCTGTCTGCGATGTACCCCTCCGCCGCACCTCCCCGCGAGGTCAAGATCGGCGATGCCGCCGCCTTCGCCGGAACCACCCCGCGCGCCATTCGTCACTACCACCAGATCGGTCTGCTGCCGGAGCCCGAGCGAGGCGGAGACGGACGCCGCCGCTACGGCTACGACGACATGATCCGCCTGCTGTGGATCCGCAAGATGTCCGAGGCCGGCATCAGCCTGGACGACATGCGGACCGCCTTCGACGAAGCCCGGGACGTTGAGGACGTCCTGGGCCGGCTGGAGGAGACCCTGGCCGCCAAGGAGGCCGACATCAAGCGTCAGCGCGCGGCAGTCCAGCGCCTGCGGGCCGTGGGCAGCCCACTGGGCCTGCTCTCCCCGTTGGTCACGGACCGGCTCAGCCACCTGCCTTCTGGCGCACTGCGCCCCTCCGACCTGGACGCCCTGCTGGTCACGGAACGGATCTTCGGGCCGCTGGGAGCCGCAATCCAGGCCAGCGTGTTCATCACCCTGGCGACCCATCCCGACCTACGGGCCGAGACAGACCGCCTCGACGCGGCCGACGCCGCCCTCGATGACACCGTCGACCCCCACGACCCGCAGGTCGAGGAACTCGCCGCGCAGCACCACGCCCACCACAAGGCCCTGCACCAGGCCATTGAAGCGGCCGGACTGGACGAGGCCGAAGAGAAGCTCTTCGATATCTACGACGCCGAGGCGAGCGGCGAGGAGGAGGTCCAGATGAGCGCCTTCGAAGCGATAACCAAGATGCCCTACGGCTTCTCCGCGGCCCGGACACGGTGCGTGGAACTCACAGGACAGCTCCTTGCCGCGGACCTCTCCACAGACAGCTGATCGCTGGTGCGGCCGTGGGTGAGGGTCCCGGATCGGCCACCGACAGGAAGCCGGCGTCTCGACGTCTCGACATGGCCCGCACACTCCACGAGCGGGAAACCCAAGCCGACGATCCGGGCCACGCTCCTTGAAACTCCCCACTTCGTTGAACACCAGAGCGAGTGATGCGAGGAGTATCCCTGGCCGTTTTCAAGGCTCTGGCCGCGGTTTCGTGATGCGGCCGGTCAGTGGTGGCGCTCTTCAAGGATGTTGTTGTCCTCATCGGAGAGTTCGAGGCTGTGCTGCCAGCCGAGCCTGGCGAGGAGCCTCGTCAGGTCATCGATCCGCTGCGGGTCGATGACGCCGTTGATCAAGGTTGTCCCGTCGTCGGTCTTGTCGATTTCGACGCGGCACCAAGCGGTCTCGGCTTCAAAGGAGTGCCAGGAGGCTGACCGTGTCCTCCAGCCAAGTGCGCCCAGGCGAGATGCCACTTGGGCGGGATCGGTGCTCCCTCTGATGATGCCGCAGATGTTGTTTGCCATGTCTGCCAGAGCAGCATCGAGCGGCTCGTCGCGGTGATCGCTGGTAGGTATGCCCACCTGCGTAAGTATCGGGTATTCCACGTTCATGACTGGGTGAGGATGCGGGTCCGGAGGAGTTCGAACGAGGCCCGGCCATACATCGCTCGCTTGAGCGTTTTCACCCGGTTCACATGCCCTTCGACGACGCCGGAACTCCACGGCAGGGTGAGGCCGGCGGTGACGGCTTCGAGGTCCTGGCGGAGGAAGCCGGCGAAGCCCTGCATCGGCTTCGGCGCGTCCTGCTCGGCCTGGCGGATCCACTCCAGCAGCAGGTAGCCGCGCCGGTGACGCACCAGGTCGGCGAAGACGCGGGCCAGGTCGCAGGCCCGGGTGATGTCTGGGCAGGCGAGCCGGACCTGAAGCAGCCGCCGGTCCTGGCTCTCGGTCAGGGTCTCGCGGGGCCGCATGATCCAGGAGGTGATCTTGCGAGGGCTGGGGATTTCCGCCCGGACCGGCTCGGCGGTGCCCGCCCGCAGGGCGGCGAGGTGTTTGCGGACGACCTGGCGGCTGCCGCGGTAGCCGCGTTCGTGGATCTCGTGGAAGAGGCGGGTGCCGCTGACCTGGCCCTGCATCTCGGCGAAGCGGGCGTTGAGGTATGTCTTGAACGGTTCCAGGACGCCGTTGGGGCGGCGCTCGCGGGCGGAGGCCAGCAGCTCGTCCAGGTCGGTGTCGCGGAAACGGCGCACGGTCTTGCGGTCGAGGTTCAGACGGCGGGCGATGGCGCTGATCGTCCAGCGCTTCTCCAGCAGACGGTGGATGTCCTCGTAACGGTGGCGGGTGCGTTCGATGATCTGGGTGCGGGGCAGTTCTGCGGGTGGTAACAGCATCGGGGGCGGCTCCGGCACCTCGGTCACCATCTCCTCCTCGGCGCGTTTGCGCAGGCAGTCGCGGTGCTGGTGACAGGTCTTCTCCACCGCCGAGGACAGGTTCTGCAACAGGTGCCAGCGATCAGCGACTTCCAGGGCGTGAGGGGCGGCTTCCTTGACCGCCTTGGTGTAGGCGCTCGCTCGGTCCCGGCAGATGATCTCGGCGCCGGGATGCGCGGTGAGCCAGGTCGAGAACGTTTCGGAGGTGCGGTCGGGCAGTACGTCCACGACCCGGCCGGCCTCGACGTCGACCAGCACGGTGCCGTAGGTGCAGCCCTTACGGAAGGCGAACTCGTCCACCCCCAGCACCCGCGGCGCACGGTCCGGCACCGTCGGCGCCGTCAACAGCCTGAGCAGCCGGGTCCGGTCCGCGACCAGCCGCAGGCGGCGGCACAACCGCGCGGCCGGACGTCCGCCGAGCTCGATTGCGATCGACCGCAGCCAGCCCGTCAGCCCGGTGCTGGAACGGCGGTACCGCTCGGACAGTCCCGGCACCTGCTCGACGAACGTCTTGCGGGAACAGCTCTTCCGGTCGCAGAAGTACCGGCGGACCCGCAGCCGGACAAGGACCCGGCGAGACGCCAACGGCCTTTCCTGCAAGGAACGTTGGTACGTGCTGTGTGTGCGTCTCGCCTGTTTCCGACAGTCGGGGCACTGGCCGGGGCGAGCGGTGGACACCGCCTCCACCACAAGGACGTCGGAGGAGTCGCTGACGCACTCCACTCGCACATCGATCCCAGGAAACAGCACAGCCTCGACCGTCGTGCTCGCCATGCCGAGACATACTCTGCCGAAACGATCCCTCGCTCACCTCGCTGACCTGGAGATTCACGGAACTGCGGCCAGAGCCGTTTTCAAGAATCCCCATCATCCAGGGCTTCGGGGGTGACGGCGAGCGCGTTGGCGTCCTGGCGCTGGTTGCGTGCGGCGAGGCGCCGCAGAAGTTCCTCCTTGGACACCGGCAGGTAGACGATCAGCGGGCGTCCGCCCGCGGCGCGGACTGTCTTCTTCCACTCGTCGCGATCGGAGCGACGCCACAGGCCGTGGTCGAGGACGACGGAGTGGCCGACGAGCAGGTGCTCCGTGAGCTGCGCGCGTACAGTTTCGACCGCGGGGGCCTCGCGCTCGAAGTACCCGTGTTCGGGGTAATCGACGCTGTACCGCCCGTGGAGACGATGGACCTCCTCGTCCACGCTGAGTCGGACGAGGCCGTGGTCCGCGAGGGCCTGCGCGAGGTGGGTTTTGCCGGAGCCGGTGATCCCGATGAGCAGGATGGCGGTCGGCTCGCTCACGATGTTGTGCTCCCTCGTAGTACTCGTACCGGTGGGGTCATCGTGGCGTACCCGTGGTTCTAGCGGGGGTTTGAATGGCGGGGGCGCCGTGAAGGAGTCGGTGGGTGAGGCGGACGCCGAGAGGATGCGTGGCGTCGAGGCCGGTGTTCGGTGGCCACGGGGCAGTGGTGCCGTCGGCGGCGATCCGGTGGAGCGTGAGCCCGCCGAGGGCGGATTCTCCGGCTTCTTCGGCGACGGCGATCATCTCGGCTAGCGCTTCTTGGCCGACACGGGGGTCCATGGGCCGGTCTCCCACCACGAGCGGATGGGGGCGGCTCCGCTGCCCTTGGCGAGGGATCCGTCCGGGTGGCGGTCGGGCAGGCCGAGGAGCTGCTGCTCGATGGGGGTGAGAGCGGAGTCTTTCCGGAGGTTGGTGGCAGGGTCGTCGACGGGGTGTAGCCAGCGGTATCCGTACTGGAGCATCAGGGCGATGCGGAGTCGGCCGGAGAGGTTGATGCCTCCGGTGTGCCAGGTGCGGTTCTCGAAGAGGACTGCGTCGGTTCCGGTGATGTTGGGGGTGATGGCGCCGGGTGGGTCGATGGCGCCGGCGGGGACGACTGGTTCTTCGGTGAGGCGGTGGCTGCCGGGGAGGAACATGGTCAGCCCGCAGTCGGGGGTGACGGGGGTGAGGTAGTGGGCAGCCTTGATGGCCATGCGGGGGGTGTGGGAGAAGCCGAGGTCGGCGGTGACGCCGTACATGTCGCGGTGCCAGCCGTGGCGTCCGGGGATGCGGATGGTGCGGGGCGGGCCGCTGGGCAAGGCGATGAGGTGGGCGGACAGCAGGTGGATGTTCGGGCTGAGGAGCTGGACGACGGTGGGCAGGACGGACGGGTTGGCGAGGAGCGGGAGGAACGCGGGGTCGAGGTTGAGGCATCCGCGGAAGCCGTCCTTGCCGTCGCCTCCTCGGTCGCGGCCCTGGGTGATGTCGCTGGCCAGCAGCTTCTCGGCGGCGGTCAGGAGCCGGTCGCGCAGGGCCGGGGTGATCGCGTCGCGGATGACCGCGTACCCGTCGCGTTCGAAGGCGTCGAGGGTGACGGCGTCGGGGGCGACGGGTGGGAGCGGGGTGCTCATGCCGGTATCTCCTTCGGGGTGTCGGTGAGGGGGGTGGCGAGCTGCCACAGGCTGGCGTCGTCGAGGCCGCAGAGCTGGCGGAGGCGGGCTTGCGAGACGGGGCGGCCGGGGTCGCGGTAGCCGAGGACGGTGAGCCGGGGCCCGGGGTGACGGCGGCCGAGGAGGGCGTGGATGTCGGCAGGGTGCCCGCTGGTGGCCAGGACGATCGGCGCCCGGGTGCCGAAATGGCGGGCGAACGCGTCCGGGGCGAGGGCGAGGGGGCGGGTGCCGTCCTCGGCGAGGGCCGTGAGGTCGTGGACGTGGACGTACCGCAGGCGCAGGCCGGGGCGTTCGGCGCGGAGCCGCTGGGCGAGGGTGCTCAGGGCCTCGGCGGGCAGGTCGCCGACGGAGACGAGGATCTGGTCGGGTTCGCCGGGGCCGGGGTGGGTCAGGTGGGGCCAGATCGCGATGCCGTGCCGCAGTTCCTCGTCGAGGGTGTCCAGCGGGTGGTGGACGCTCGTGTGCTTGCCGGCGACGACGAGCGTGCACCGGCCGAGTTTGCGTAGGGCGAAGGTGAGGGCGGCGGCGGTGCGCGCGGGATCAGCGGGGGTGAGGACGTGGAGCGTGGGGTCGCCGCCGGCCAGGAGCGCCGAGGTGAGGCTGGGGTTTTGGTGGGTGAGGGTGTTGTGCCAGCTCAGGCTGGTCAGGAGGTAGACCAGGCTGGGCAGCGGGGCGAGCCCGGCGTGCCGACGCACGGACCGGTGCTTGAGCTGCTGCTGGACGAGGCTGAGGGTGATCGGCGCGAACGCCTCGTAGGTGGCGACGAGTGCGTGCCGGCCGGTCTCCGTGTAGCCCTGGGCCCAGGCGTGGCACAACTCCTCGCTGAGCACTTCCACCGTCCACGGCACCGGGCGTCCGTTCTCGTCGGTGAGGTCGAGGCGGTTGGAGGCCAGCTCGTCGGGGCTGAACACGCGGAACGGTCCCTGCTCGGCGCGGGCCCGCAGGACCTCGGGAACCACCTGCGAGAACGGGCGCCCGGCGGCGCGGCTGGCGACCTGGGCGGAGGCGGCGACGCAGCCGCGCGGTGCCGGGAGGCCGTCGGGCTCGGGGCGGGGCAGCGGGAGCGCGGGCAGCAGGTGCGGCCGGGGCCGGCCGCTGGAGGTGAGGAGCTGGGTGGGCTGGTAGGAGGCCAGCCAGTCGGCGAGCGCGTCGAACTCGGTGGGCACACCGGCCGGGTCGCGCAGCGGCGTCTTGTGGACCGCCGGGGTGCCGGCGAGGTGGGCGGGGGCGCCGTGGCCCTTGTCGAGGGTGAGGACCAGGACGCTCGACGGTCCCGGAATGCCCAGGGGCTGGGCGGCGCCGAGCGCTTCGGCCACCGCCTGGCGGAGCTGGCCGGTGTCGAGACCGTTGCTGTAGACGGGCCGGTTCCCAAGGCCGGTGAAATAGGCGGTGAGCTCGGCGCGGCTCAGGGTGGACAGCAGGCTCTTGCCGCCCATGCGCATTCCGTTGAGCAGGACGACGGGGAGAACGGTGCCGTGGTCGCCCGTGCCGTGCAGGGCGCGGGTGGCGAGCCAGGAGGCGGCGGTCGTCCCGGTCTCGCACTCGCCGTCGCCGATCAGGACCACGGTCAGCCGGTGGGGCGCGTCGAGGACGGTGCCCTGCCCGATCGCGAGGGCGGGGCCGAGCTGGCCTCCGGTGTGAAGGTGGCCGGGGATCATCGGGGTGATCTCCCCGCCGATGTCGGCCCGGGGGAAGCCCGCGACGAGTTCGCGCAGTCCGGCCGCGTCCTGGCGCAGACATGGGTGGGCGTGACCGAGTCGGCCAGTGAGGTAGGCATGGGCGAGGGCGGAGGGGCCGGCGTGCCCGGCGCCGTGCAGGACGTGCAGCTCGTAGCCGTCGAGGACGGCCGCCTGGAGCGGGCCCAGGGCAGCGAGCATCCGGTTGATGGGCGGGCACACTCCCCAGTGGCCGGCCGGTCGCGTCTTGACGTCGGCCGGGGACAGGGGCCGGGCCAGGAGGGGGTTGTCGCGCAGGTAGAGCTGGGCGAGACAGAGGTAGTCGAGCGCGTCGGCGACGGCGGCCACCGACGCGTCGGGCACCAGGCGATTCGTGCGGCGGGCGAGGTCAGCCCACATGCGGTCCTCCTGACGGGGTGAGAGCGGCTTCGACGGCGCGGGCGTGGACGGTGCCCTCCCGCTCCAGGCGGGCGGCGGCGCCCGCGGGGCAGTCGACGATGGTCATGTGCCGGCCGTACGGGCAGATACCGCCGTCGACGACCGCGCCGATCCCGGCCCCCGTGGTCCGCTCAAAGGCGGCGACCTGGCCGGTGGTGAGCGCCGGGTGGTCCTTCTCGCCGGCGGCGGGGGTGGAGATGCTGCACACGGTGGCGGCCAGCGGTTCGCCGGCCAGGGCGACCAGTTGGCCCAGGATTCCGTCGGGGCAGCCGACGAGCGCAGGGGAGCCGACCGCCGCGACGGGCTCCACGGCGGGCTTCCACGGAAGACGCAGTGCGAGGTCCCCCGGCCATAGGCCGCCGTTCAGCAGGCGAGCGTCGCTGCTCAGGTCGAATAGGGTCTCGGCCGTGGCCGGGGAGTCGAGCAGGAGCAGCAGCGGCTTGGCGGTGGAGCGCTGCTTGGCGCGGAAGACCGCGTTCGTGGCGGCGGGGTCGTCGGCGCGGGCACACAGCATGTACCAGCGGGGGGTGGGTACGGCGACCATCTGCCCGGCGGCCAGGAGCCGGGCCGCGTCGGGGAGCTGGGCGGGGGTGAGGACGTCCACGGTGCTCCCCTTTCTCACGCGGTTCCGGGGCGGGCGAGGGCGCCGAGCGCCGGGTACTCCAACCACGGTTCCGACAAGGCGCGCAGGGCGAGGTCGGGGTGCTGGGCGTGCTGGACCCGGAAGTACGCCATCACCCTCGGGGTGCTGCTGGTGTTGAGGCCGACCCGGTGCGGGACGAGGTGGTGCATCACGACCACGTCGCCGGGCTCGGCGGTGAGGGGGGTGCCGTCCTGGGCGTCGATGTCGTCGGGGGTCTGGGCCGGCTGCCCCAGGACCCAGTCCGTGGCGAAGTAGTCGGCCATGCGGTGGTGCCCTCCGGGCACGTAGTGCAGAGCGCCGGCGTCCGCGGTGGCGCTGCCGTCCAGGACGACGCCGACGATGAAGGTGAACGTGCGCAGGTCGCGCGGTTCCAAGTGGGGGCAGGAGACGCCATCGACATGCATCCGCTTCACCGGCTGCTGCGCGCCGTGCGGAAGCCGGATCTGGATCTGCGCCCGGGTGACCGGGGCGGGCCTCGCGGGCCGCAGCAGGTCTCCGGCCAACTCCGCCAGGCCGCTTCGCTGGTAGAGGGCCAGGAGGTCGGGGTGCTCCTCCAGCTCGGGGGCGAAGCTGCGTTCGGTGTAGGGGGTGAGCCGCGCGGGGTCGTACGCCTCGGCCAGCCAGCCGCCGACGAGGTCACGGGCCCGGGACAGGACGGCGCCGTGGACCAGGCCACGGCGTATGAGGACGCCGTCAGCGACGAACCGGCGCCGCTCGCCGTCGCTCCACGTCACAGGACTGGGCATGGTGGATCTCCTTCCAAAAGGACGGGATAAGGGGCCGGGGAGGGAAGGGGGGCCGCCCCGGCGCGAATGGGGGGAGCGGGTCAGCCGCGCCGGCCGAGGACGACCTGGAAGGAGGTGTGCTCGAGCAGGCCGCCGGCGGCCACGTGCTCGTCGAGCAGAGCCCGGGCGCGGCGCTCGAAGTCGTCGACCCGCTCGCCGAACAGCGGCCGGGCGGCGAAGGAGGTCGAGTACAGGTAGCCGATCACCGTCTCGGTGCTCCACTCCCGCTCGACGGCGACGGTGTGCTCCTCGACCTGGCCGAACGCGGACTCGGCGAGGATCTCGCGGTACGGCCGGTTGTGCGCCGCGTACTTCTTGCCCACCCCGGCCCGCCGCTCCTCTCCCAGGTACTCCTGGATCAGGACGCGCAGGGCGTCGGTCCACGCGGTGCGCGCGGTCCACAGGCTTCCGTCGCCCATGACCGCGACGGTCGCGTCAGGCGTGGTCATGCCCTCCAGACGCGACAGCACCACGTCTTGCTTCATCCAGTGAAAGGCGCGGCAGACCGTGACGATGTCGGCCCGGTACGAGGCGGGCGGGGTGAACTCCTCGGCGTGAGCGTTGTGCAGGCGGACGGTGACCGGCAGCCCGGCGAGCGCCTTGTCGGCCTCGGCGAGCATGCCCGCGTCCTGCTCGACGACGTCGATCTCCGTCATCGCCCCGGCCAGGGCCAGTGGGACCTGCCCGGTGCCGGACCCGAGGTCGAGCAGGGCCCGGTGCTCCTTGCCGGCCACCCGCTGAGCGAGCAGCTCGACGGCTTCCTTCGGGATGCCGGGCCGGTAGGCGGCGTAGTACGGGGCAGTGGTGTCGAACTGGCTCACGGGGTAGAACTCCTGATCATCTGGGTTGACGGAAGGACGGTCTGCTCGATGTGCTCGACCGCACGGGTGAGGTCCGGTACGGCCGTGACCCGGCCGGGGTACTCGGCCAGCAGCCGGAGTGCCTCGGACGACGGCGGGCGCGAGGTGATCCACAGTGCGTAGGCTCCGGCGGCGAGGGCCCCGCGTACGTCATAGTCGAGGCTGTCCCCGACGTGCAGCACCTCTGCGGGGGCGCGGCCGTGCAGCCGGGCGACAGTCTCCACGGCGCGCGCGTCGGGTTTGGTGAACCCGAGCTGCCACGACGGGTGATGAGCCCGGATGTGGGGGGCGAGGAGGGCTGCGACGTCGGTCTCCTGCTCGTCCCAGTGGCTCACGTTCGACAGAGTGACCACCGGCACGACCCGCGAGATCCGTGCCACCGCCTCCACCGCGCCAGGCCACAGGGCGAAGCCGGGCGGACGGTGGTCGTGGGGGAAGGCGGACAGCGCGATCCCCAGAGCGGCACACACCGTCTGCGGTGCTGTCGCGTCGGCGCGCGAGTCCAGGGCGTGCAGGATCTGCTGGGCGATCTGCTTCGCCTGCCGGGCCGGGAGCGGGGACAGCTCCACGAGGCGCTGCGTCAACGTCGTTCCGGACGGCTCGCCCAGGGTGTATCCGACATCGAGGCTCACCAGCCGCACCGGGGCCGCGTTCACGAACGACCCGCCAGAGCCGCGATGATCATGCCGATCCGCTCGGTGCGCACGGGCCCGCAGCCGGCTTCGCGGAGGAAGGTCAGCAGTTGCCTTGCTTCGGCTGGCGACCAGCCGCTGGTGTCGACCCCGGCCTCGGCAGCGGCCTGGGCGAGGTCGTCGGGGATCGTCGGCGGGCGGGTGCCGTGCGGAATCAGCAGCGTGCCGCTCCACCCCTCGCCGGTCTGCGCCTGGGGCAGGACGGATACGAGGGGCGCAAGGACAGTGACGTCGTCGAACGTAAGGATCCGGACCGGGAGTTCGGGCAGGTGCACCGGCCGGTCGAGGCGAAGGTTCGTGGACAGGAAGGTGTCGTAGCCGCTCAGCCGCTCGTCCACGACGAACAGCTCTGTCCCTTCGCGTCGCTCCAGGCGGCCGTGGACCGCCAACTCATCTGTGTGCCTGGGCATTACCGGCGCACCTCCATCCCGAGACCGGGCCGGTCGGGGAGAGCGACGTGCCCGCCGTCCGGCTGAAGCGTGCCGCACAGTGCCTGCTGGCGGCGTGGCTCCCACACCACCTGGTACTCCACCGCGCCCGCCGCGTCGGGGAAGGCTGCGGCCAGGTGCACGGCGGGCAGGAACGCCCGCCCGTGCAGGTGGACGGGGACCCCAACGTCGTGGGCGGCGCCCAGCCAGCCCCGAGCCTCGGTGATGCCGCCGCACCACACCGCGTCGAACGTGAACGCCTCCGGCCGGCAGTGCTCCAGCAGGGCCCTGGCATCCTCCACATGGGACAGCCGCTCGCCGAACGCGATCCGCAGCCCCTTCGCCTGCTCGTGCAGATGCGTGTACGCGGTCCGGTCGGTCCGCGCGAGCGGGTCCTCCACCCAGCGCACCGTCTCCGGAGTGAGGAGCGGTGCAACCTCCATGGTCCGCAGGTGCCCCCATGCGCCCAGGGCGTCCACCGCCACACTGTCCCCCGCCCACTTCGCCGCCCGTTCGGCCAGCAGCACCATCTCGGCGGCTTCAGCGCCGCGCAGGGCCCACTTGGTGAAGGCGAACCCCTCACCGGCGGTGGCCTTGACGGACTCGGCGGCCGACTCGGCGGCCAGGTCCAGGGAAAGCCAGGAGGCGTAGACCGGCACCCGCGGCGCGGGCCGGTCGCTGAGCAGTGCCGCGACCGGGAGGTCGGCGAGGCGGCCGTGCAGGTCCCACACCGCGCAGTCCAACGCCCCGACCGCCCAGCGCCCGAGCCCCGCCGCGTGCGGACCGAGTTCGGCCAGGAGCCTGCGCAGCAGACCCGTGTGGTCGGCCACGGGGTGCCGCAGAGCGCTCTGCCCAAGCCGGGTGGCGACGAGCGCGGCGGGCAGCTCGTCGACCGGGGCGAATGCCCCGTTCACCTCGCCGGCCTCGACCACTACCGCGAACCGACTGTCGCCAGCCTTCCACGGACCCGCCACGCTCTCGTCGAGGCGCTCGACCTGCACCCGGTCGATGACCGCATCAGCGGGGTCCATCGACGAGGTCCTCTCCCGCGTAGGTGAAGTACCACAGCGGCCGGTAGCACTCCCAGCCCACCGGCCGCAGCGCGGTCGGCGCCATGGCCCGCTCGATCGCCGTACGCGCCCGCAGGTAGTACTCCAGGCTCTCCGCGCCCGGCGTCCGCATCCCCTGCATCGTCACCGTGTGTGCCTGGAAGACCTGGAAGTTCGGGAACGCGGTGACCTCGCCCGCCACCGCGTTCACCCCGCGCACGAGGTCCTCCATCGGGTCCAGCCCGACGATGTACGTGTACGAGGTGTCCAGCCCCGCCTCCCGCGCCCGCGTCAGCAGGTCCGGCATCTGCTCTGGCCGAAGGTCGGCCTTGGTCGCCTTCATCAGTGCCTCCCGCCGGGTGAAGTGCTCGGCCGTCAGCCTGAGCACGAACGGTGACACCTGCGACGCGATGGTCTCGAAAGCCTCGTCGCTGCGCAGCACGGAGGTGAGGAAGCCGATCCGAGCCTTGACGCCGGCCCGCTCCAGAGCGGGCCGCAGGGCGGTCAGGTGCGCGACGGCCGCCTCCTCGCGCTCGAAACAGCCGGTGGAGACGGTGACCTCGGTCAGCTCGGCCAGGCTGCGGCGGGGGTGCTGCTCCCCGAGGGCGCGCAGCAAGGTGTCGAGTCCCTGGTCTTCCTGCATCCTCGGATCGGCGGCGGCCTCCAGGGTGTTCGGGCACCAGCCGCACCCGACGCACCGGCTGCGGGCGTTGGGGTTGAGGGTCGCGGCGCGGCCGTCGTTGCGGAAGTACCCCCCCGACCGCCTCGTCGGCATCGATGCGCTCGACGTGCGCGACTACCTCGCCGTTCAGCGACAGCTCGTCGCCCCGGAGCTGGAACGGGCTGGCCGGCTGGTTCAGCGGGACGATGATCTGCCAGGGAACGTCGGGACGGCGTGCGAGGCGGAGGTTGACCCGGGCCCGGTGACGGTCCTGGTCGGAGGTGATCCCGTACAGGTTGACGGCGATCAGCACCACGTCCTCGACGGGTACTCCGTGGCGCACGGCAGCCCGCTCCAGATCATGCAGGCGTTCGGTGCCGACGGCGCCGTCCGAGGATATGGACCGGCGCATGGAGAGATGCGACATGGAGGACTCCAACTTGAGTTTGAGCGGTGGGGTGTTGCAACCGGGGGCGCGGCACCTACGCCGTGTCGCGGGAGGGCATCGGTGTCGGCTGTTGTGCCAATGCGCCGCCTACTTGGCTGGGGCGAAGGCAGTGAAGTGCGCCGACGGGTGGTCGATGGCCAGGTCGGGCCGCCAGGCGGTGAGGGTCTGGGCGCTGCATACGAACAGGCCGTCGGGGAGCTGATCGAGCGGGTACCACGCCCAGTCGCCGACGCTCTCGTCCGGCTGCGTGGCGGGCTGCCCCTGCCAGCCGTGGACGAGCGCGCCGACGGTGATCTGCAGGACACCAGCGACGTGGTCGATGAGCGTGCCCAGGAGCCTCACGTCATCGGCGCGAGCGACCAGACCAGTCTCCTCGGCGAGTTCGCGGATCACCGCGTCCTCGAAGGATTCCCCGGCCTCCACGCTGCCGCCTGGTAGTTCGAGGGTGCCGCGGCGGTGCCGGCCCAACAGGATGCCCTGCTCGCTCAGCAGGATCGCTCCGACGCCGACGGCCGCGTGTGCGGCTGGTGCTCTAGTGCTGCGGGGGCGGCTGGAGACGCGCGCCGGACGGTCGGGCAGTCGCCGGGCGCGGATGAGCTGCTGGATGACCGTGGCGCTCTTGTCGGGGTGTGGTAGCAGGTCGATGGCCTCGATGCGGAAGCCGTACTCGGTGAGCAGGTCTTCCCACAGCTGCGGTGCCAAGACCCACATCTGTGTCGGCAGGGGCGGGTCGTCGCGCAGCAGGATCATCTGCTCGCGCGGCGCCACCTCCGTGGATGGGCCGCGGCCGTGCAGGTCGGTGTGCAGGAGCGAGAGGATCAGAGGGGCGCCGCGACGCAGGCCGTCGCGCAGTGCCGGCAGCGAGCGGTGCGGGTCGATGAAGGCGAGAGTCCCGATCGCGTACGCGGCGTCGAACGGCTCGGCTCCGGTCAGGTACTCGGCCACGTCTGCTTGGACGAACTCCACGCCGTCAACGTCCGCGTGGGCGGAGACGGCGCGTTCGTGCTGGGTAGGGGACAGCTCGATGCCGGTGACGCGGGCTCCGTACATCTGGGCGAGGTGGACGGCGTGGTGGCCGGCTCCGGATCCGATGTCCAGAACCCGGCGGCCGGCCACGTCACCGAGGACTTCTGCTCCCGGTCCGATCCCTTCCCAGGGCGCCCAGCCGAGCCGGTCGGGGATGGGCGGGGTGTAGGCGCGGGCCAGTTGGCGCTGGCCGTAGATCTGCCAGGCCCTGGTGTTGGTGTCCTCGGCGGGCACGGTTGCCTCCTGGGTGGGGGTGCTGGGGATCAGGTGTGCGTGATCAGGTAGGCGAGGCCCTCGCCGCGCCGGGCTCGTTCGATGGCGTCGAGGCGGGCGAAGGCGCGCGGTGCCATCAGCTCCTGCCAGGTCGCGAGGTCGTGGACGGCCCACATGTCGTGCTCGGCGGGATCGAGGCGGATCCGGCCGAGCTGGCCGGCGGTCAGCCGGCCTCCGTCGAAGATGAGCCCCACCTTGTTCAGCGGCTGGTGCGGCCCGGCGTGCAGGAAGTGCGTCAGGAGCAGCTTCGGCGTTTCCAGACCGAGTTCGAGGCTCGTTTCCTCGACTGTCTCTCGCCGTGCGGTCTGCAGCGGGTCCTCGCCTGCGGTGTCCAAGTTGCCGCCCGGGAACTGCCAGAGTCTCGAGCCGTAGACCGAGCGGAGCTGGACCGGCCGGTCGTTCGCGTCGCGGATGTAGAGGCAGCCGTACACCGTGTGGTGGGGGACGGTCTGCGCGTACTGCGTGGGCGTCATCGGCACGGGGCGGCCCGGCCGTGCAGGGCGGTGGTCGAACGCGAGGGCGAGAGCGCCGAGGGCTTCCTTGGCCGGCGGGTAGATGCTGCGGAGGTTGGCGAGCAGGTCTCCGGGCGGCCCGTCGGGGTCGATGCGTGCGGCGTCCTCCGAGCTGAGCAGGTCCTCGAAGGAGGGGTACGTGGTGATCCGCTGCACGATGACGTCGAGTTCCTGGCCGGTGTCCCGGTCGTGGAAGACGACCGTGTCGCCGACGCCGATGTCGCGCTTGTTCGGCGTGGCCACCCTCACTTCGATCGTCTTGCGCCCTGCTTCCACTTGGCGGTAGTACCGCCCGAGCAGGTGCATGTGGTGCTCGGGCGGTACGTCTCCGTCCGCCGGGCTCGGGACGGCTGGGATCGCCTGCTGGGTGTCGTCAGGCATAAGTGCCTCCGTTCGATGTGCTCGGTTCGTCGCGGTCTTGGGATTGCGTCAGGCCAAGGAGCGATGGCCGCGCTCCCGTGTCTCCGGAATCAGAAGGGATGGCGAGGAAGTGGACGAGTCCGGCTGCCCTCTAAGGCAGTTCGATCGGTCCGTAGCGAGCGTGCGACTTCTGCCGCATCAGCGCGTCGTACCGGTCCGCCACTGAGAAGTGCCAGAACTCGGTTCCATAGTTCGTAAAGCCCGCGTTCTCCATGGCGTTGAGCAGCAGCCTGCGGTGGTGACGTGCCTGATCGCTGAGGTTCGGGGCGTGCGTGAAGCAGGCCCCGTCGCTCTCCTCGGGGGAGGCATTGACACGGGTACCGAGGTCGAGTTCGTGGCCGTCCTGGTCGACGAGGGTGACGTCCACGGCCGCGCCCGCGGAGTGGGGCGCGATCTCTGGCGGTGACACGTAGCGGCTGGCGGCGTGGTGCAGCTGCTCAGCTGTCCAGCCGGGCTGAGCGGCGGCCAGCTCGTCCCGGTACTCGGTGAAGTAACGATGCTGGAGGGAGAGCGGCCGGTAGCCCTCGATGAACAGCAGGTCGGTGCCAGCGGGCAGGAGCGAGCGGGCGTGCTTCAGCCGGGCCAGGACGCCCTCGCGGACGTGGGTGAACGCGCCCAGCGGATCCTGCTTGCGGGGATCGACGCGGAAGTTGTAATCGCGCACGTCGACGAGCGGCTCCCCGCACTCGCGCACTGGGATCGCGGCGACCTGCGGATCGGACATCAACACCAGAGGCTTCATCGAGTCTCCCTGTGACGGCTGGCACTGCGATGGCGGGACGTGAGAGGCAGAGGCCAGGTCGGTTTCGCGCAGGATGCGCGCGACGGTGTCCTGTAGCGTGCTGGCGGCCGGGATCACGGTCTCCAGACCGCCGGGCAATAGATCCAGCTCGCGGTACCAGGAGGCGAGGTGGGTGTCGGTGACTTGCTCCAGGTACGCGGCATCCGCCTTCGACGCGTGTCGGACAAATGTCGTTTCCAGCGGCACGTTCAGGTAGTAGCAGCTGGAGACGCCGCGGTGGTCCCGTACCAGGGACGTGATCATGTGGCCGTAACGGTCGGCGTACAGGATCCCTTCGAGTACGACGTGAAAGCCGGCGTCCAGGGCGTCACGCGCGATCCTGCCCAGCAGAGCGATGTTGGCGCCGCGCGCGGTGTCGTGTTCCCTGAGCACGTTCCGGCGGATCACGTCCTGGCCCACGATCGCGATACCGCGGCCGTAGTGGTCTCGCAGGCCCTGGGCCACGCTTGACTTGCCTGACGCCGAGTTGCCGCGGATCACCACGAGGCGAGTGCCCGGACGTCCGGCCGCAGTTGCTACAGACACGTGACAGGGTGCGCCGCTCGGTGTGCCGGTCATGCGGGCCAGCCCGTCTCGCTGTACAGCTCCCCGTTCTGGATCTTTCCGATGGCCACCCGGGTGTAGGAGACGAGGTTGTCGGGGAGCGCGACCGGGTCCCAGAATCTCCACTGGGTGCACTTGTCCGGCTCACGCAACTCCGGCTCGCCGCTCCAGGTTCGGGTGCGGAAGAACAGGCCCATGCGGGGCCGGTCCCCGGCCTTATCGATGTGGTGGACGACGTGCACGAGTTCGACGTCCTGGCGCTCGATGTGCAGGCCCGCTTCCTCCCGGGCCTCCCTGATCAGGCAGGCGATGGCGTTCTCCTGCTCGCAGTGGCCGGCCAGGACGTGCCAGGTGGACGGCGCGAATGGGGAGTCGGGGTGGCGCAGCCCGAGCAGTACCGTTCCGTCGGGCCGTTCCAGGTAGAGGTGGACGCCGATGACGTTGAGGACCGTGCCGTGCGGGGAGGTAGACCGGCACTCCTCGTGGGATGAGAGCCCGCTCTGTGGCGCGGTGCCGGCGGGGCGGCTGGCGGCGTGGCGCCGTACGAGGTCGCTGGTGGTGTCTGCGATACGGAGGCGGTGGAGGTCGTCGGGGGTGAACCAGGCCAGCATCACCCCTTCCGTCAGGTGGAGTTCGCGGGGATCGCCGTTCCAGCGGCCCGCGTAGATGGCGATGGGCACGGTCGCGCCGGCGTCGTCGGTGGCGTACTCGGTGCCGAACGGGGTGAGATCAGCGATGTCGAGGCCGGCTTCCTCGGCCAGTTCGCGCCGCACGGTGTGTTCCAGGGTGGCGTCCTGGGGCTCTCGGCCGCCGCCCAGCAGGGACCACATGCCCGGCTCCCAGATCCGGCCGGGGAAGTAGTCGCGCAGGTGGAGCAGGTACTCGCCGCGGTCGTTGTAGATCAGGGCGGAGGCGTTGGCCGTATCCGGTTCGGTCTTCGGCGGGAGCTTGAGCAGCTTCTCGCGCAGGGATGGGGAGGTCACCCTGTCCACGGGCCGCCACTCGATGCCGCCGACCTCTTCTTCCTGCAGCACCACCGGCACATCTGTCGCAGTGTGCAGGCGGAAGAGGAACCGGAGGTCGAAGTGCTGGTGGCCGGGTTCGCCTTTGCCCGGGTGGGCGTCGATGTCGTGGATGTCGATGTCGAACGGCACGGCCTCGTAGCCGGGCCACGGCGTGACGGCCTGGGGCGGGATCCCGGTCTCCTCGTGCAGCTCCCGCAGCGCCGCTGCTGCCAGGGACTCGTCGGCGGGCTCGGTGTGTCCGCCGGGGGCGAGGACCTTCCCGCTCGCCAGGTGCAGCACGTGCAGGACGCGGCTGAGCGGGTCGACGACGATCGCGCCGCAGGTGACGTGTCCGGTGAAGGTGGAGCGGCTGGCGATGTCGGTGGGACGCTCGAGGGCGTCCAGGAGGCCGCCGAGCTGCTCGCGCTCGTGAGGGTGGCGAGCGAGGTAGGTCTCGACGGTGGTGCGGATGTGGTCGTGCGACAACGGCATGGGGCTACCTCAGAGGGACGTGGAGCGGGACGAGTCGAGGCGGGGCGGTTGTTCGGGTCAGCTCAGCCGCATCCCCTCCGCCGGGATCTCCTCGATGGAGGCGGCGCGGGCCGTGGGCAGGCCCCACCGATCCCGTGCTGTTTCCCCTGCGAGCTGGGCTTGCCGCGTGCCGGGCGGGCCCCAGCCCAGCAGGGCGGCTGCCTGGGTGGGGGTGGTGAGCAGGCGGGCGAAGGGGTGGCCGGTGGCGGGGTCGACGGCCGCCGGCCCGATGGCGGTGACCCGGGCGGCCAGGCGCAGCCGGGCGTTGGGCCCCACGCCGCCGTAGACCTCGCCGGTCTCGTCCAGCACCCAGCCCAGTCGTACCGGATCGGCCAGGGTGAGCTGAGCTTCCTCGGCGGCTTCGCGGTGCAGGGTGTCCTCGGGCGTCGCGTCGGTGCTCTCCACGGTGCCGCCGGGCAGCATGGGCAGCGCGCCCCGCGGGCCGGGGTCGGCCACGAGGACGACCCGGCCGTCGGGGACGAAGCACCACGCCCAGGCTTGCTGCACGGGCAGCTGCCCGGGGACGGGGCCGCGGTGGAGAGGGCTGTCCCACAAGGGCCGGTAGCGGACGTGCACGTCGTGGCGGTCCAGCGCCGGGACGTCGAGGATGTGCCGGCCGTCGGCGAGGTGAGCGGTGGCGGTGCTCCCGAGCCGGGCACGGTAGGCGGCGAGCATGATCTGCCCGTCCACGGGGCGCAGCCGCTGCACCGCGTCCCGGCTCTCCAGGAAGGCGTACTCGGACAGCTCCTCGTGCGGCAGGCGGATCGCCTCCACCTGGTCGGGGGTGAGGATCCCCCCGTCGAAGACGAACCGGACCTCGCCGGGGCAGGGCGTGCCTGGTTGGAGGTCGGGGTGGTGCGGGGAGAAGGAGTGGACGGCGAGCACGGCCGACAGGGGCAGATCCAGGCCCAGTTCCTCGGTGATCTCGCGCCGGCAGGTGATGTGCGGGTGTTCGCCGGGTTCGACGACGCCTCCGGGCAGCAGCCACGAGTCGTCCATGCGGTAGGTGGGGTGCACCAGCAGGACCCGGCCGACCTCGTCGGTGATGATCGCGGCGGCGCCGAGCCACGCCGCATGCCGGGATGCGGCGTACTGCGCTGCGGGCAGAGCCGTACGCGGTGTGACGTGATCCGAAGGGGAGACGGGAGAGGTCACGTATCTCTGCCTTTCGCGACGGTGGACGGGCGAGTGCGCAGCGCGGACCGGCGAGCGGTGATCAGGAGGCAACGCCGCTCATCCGGCGCTGCAGCTCCCACAGGGTCCGGAACAGACCGGGCTCCTGGGTGAGTTGGGCGTAGGTGCCCTCCTGGACGATCCGCCCTTCATCCAGGACCACGATCCGGTCGGCGACAGCCACATTGGTCAGACGGTGCGTGATCAGCAGGATGGCGCGGTCCTTGGCCAGTTCGCGCAGGCCGGCGAAGATCCGGTGCTCTGCGCGGGCGTCGAGGGCGGCCGTGGGTTCATCCATCACCAGCAGCGCCGCCTGCCGGTGGAACGCGCGAGTGAGGACCAGGCGCTGCCACTGCCCGCCGGAGAGCTGCTGTCCGCCGAACCACTCACTGGTCAGGAGGGTATTCAGGCCGGAGCGGAGGCCCGGCAGCATCTCCGCGGTGCCGGACGCCTCGCATGCGGCGAGCAGAGCCGCGTCACTGGTGTCGCCCTGCCCGAACGTGATGTTGTCACGCATCGTCAGCGGCAGGTACGTGAACTTCTGCGGCACCAGCGCGACGTGCTCCCACGACCCCCACGGGTCCAGGTCCGCGGTGGAGGCGTGGTCCCAGGCCACGTCGCCCTCGGTGGGCAGCAGCAGCCCGCACAGCAGGCGCGAGAGGGTTGTCTTGCCGGAGCCGTTCTCCCCGACCAGCGCCACGATCTCCCCGCGCCGCACGTGCAGGGAGACGTTGCTCAAGCTGTCCTTCGGGGCGCCGTCGTAGCGGTAGGTGACGTCGCGGACCTCGAAACGCTCCGGGGGCACGGCCACGGGCGCGGTGCCGCGGGAGTCGGTCATGGCCTGGCCGTGGGCGTTGTCGAGGAAGTTCTGCCAGTCCTGCACGTACCAGCCGGTGCGCACCAGGCGGGCCCCGCCGTTGATGATGCCGCGCACCGAGCCGGTGGCGGTCTGGAGAGCGAAGACGGCGCCGCCGCCGGCCGCCAGGCTCATCCGCCCGGAGGCCAGGAGCCACAGCAGCGCCGCCCACACCGCGGTCGAGGCGATCCCGCCGGCCACGGCTCCGGCCAGTCCCATCCAGGCACCGGTGTTCACGGCTTTTCGTTCGGCCGCGTTGACCGAGGCGGCCAGCCGCCGGTACCGGCCGATCAGGAAGGGGCCGGCCAGGCAGGCGCGCATCTCCTCACTGGACTCCTGATAGGCCATGTGCCAGCGCAACTTGCCCAGCATCCGGCGCCGCCCGGAGGTCTCCAACCCGGCGAGGTAGAGCACGCGGGCGGAACGGACGTAGGCGGCGGCCTGCGGCAGGCACGCGAGGAAGAGAAGGGGAAGGAGCAGCGGGTGCAGGACGGTCAGAACGGCTGCGCCGGCCGTGAGCGTCGCGGTCGCCGCGAGCACATCCTGTGCCTCTTCCACGAGGTCGGGGGTGACCTGGGCGCCGCGGTCGGCGATGTCGTAGGCGTCGTTGTAGCCGGGCTTGTTGTTGGCGGCCAATTCCGCGCCGAGCGCGGCCTCGATCATCGTCAGCTCCGCTGCCCGGCCGAGCACCGGGCGCAGACGGCCGGTCAGCCAGACGACGATGATGCCCAGCAGGGCGCGCAGGCCGGCGGCGGCGGCGACCACGGCCAGCTGCGGGGCGGCGTCCCACAGCCGCTCGGTGATATCGCCCGAGGAGATCAGCGCGGTGATCGTGCCCGTGACGGCCAGGAGGCCGAGGGCCGCGAGGACGCCGGTCCCGATCTGGCACACCAGCAGGCCGATGGTCGCGCCGCGGTCCACGCGCCAGGCCATCTGCACCGAGCGCCGCACGAGTGAGGGAAGGCGCCGCGCCATGGTGCGGGAGGTCAGCAGGGAGCCGGCCTGGAGCCGTGACTCGTCGCGGTAGAGGTATTCCTCTTCTCGAACACCGGCCTCCTGCGGTTCGTTGTCCGGCGCGGTCCCCTTGGGCGGTTGTGGCGGCTGGTCCTGTGTAATGGCCGAGGTCATCGTTCCCCCTAGGACGGTCGCTGCGGCAGAGTCGTGAGGTCTAACGACACGGCTGCGATATCGAACACACGTCATTCGGTCGTGCTGGGGAGCCCGCTATTTCCTGCGTCAGGGAACCCCGCGGGCGCGGGATCCCTGGTCTGGCTTGGAGCGGCTGCGGGCAGGAAATGGCCGAAACGCCGACACCGCCAAACAGCGTGGGCAGTACGGCGGGGCATCCCGAGTCGTCCCCTCTTAGCTGGGATCTGGTTCGGCCTGCAGCAGCCTTTCCAGTTCTGTCTCGGCGTGACCGACCGCGCCCGTCAGAGCCTCCTGGTGGTGGGCGGACAGGACGCCGGATCCCAGTCCGGCCGTGGCGATCACCGCGTTGAGCGCCTCTGTCGCCCGGTAGTCCAGGGCGGACGCGGCGACGGGGTGGTGCAGCGCGTCTCGTGCGGCGTAGGCGTCGAGTCGGGCGACGCTGACGAGGGAGTCGAGTACGCGGGCGGCATGGCGTCCGGTGCGGTCCAGTTCCAGGGCTGACAGGCCCGTCCGGGTCTGGAAGGCGGCGGTCGGCGGATCGGGGTGGGCAAGGAGTTGGACGGCTGCATCAAGGGTGGGGTCGAGGTCGGGTTCAGGGACGGGGGCGTCTGCGGGTCGGCAGTGGGCGTGCAGGAGGAGGGCGATGGCTTTCTCCCAAGGCTCGGCGGGCCGGGTGGTGTCGATCAGGTCGCGGGCCTGCTGGTCCAGGCCCTGCTCCATCAGGGCCATGATCTTGATCTGGCGGCCGTCGAGGAGCCGGTTGCCGATGCCGCGGTGCTGGGCCATGGCGTCGGCGGCCTCGGTCCACCGCCCGATCTGGGCGAGGGCGCGGGCGCCGTCCACGAGCAGGGTGACGTACAGCTCCTGGCACACCGTGCGGTGGTCCTCGTCCGTGCCGGTCAGAGCAGACAGGTCGACGGTGCGGCCGTCGATGTCAGTCTTGTTCCGGTGCCGGGCAGCGTCGTTGAGGCAGTACAACAAGCCGTAGGCGAGTTCGCCGTGGCCGGCGCGAGTCTGCAACCGAGAGAGGTTGACGAGCGGCATCAGCGACATGACGGCGACCCGTCCGCTGAGGCGTCCGGCGTTGGCGAAGACCTGGTGCTGTCGCCAGCACAGATCCTCGGCCAGGTCGGGCAGGCCGACGTCGGAGGCGATGAGCGCGGCGTAGTTGAGGACCCCGCAGGTGCGGGCCACCAGGTCATGGTGGCCCGCACCTGCGGGCGCGACGGTCAGCCCGGTGAGATGGTTGATGCGCTCCTCCAAGGGGAGCGCGGGCGACTTGGTGCGGCGGACCAGGGGGATGCGGCTGGCTATCGCGGGAATCATCGGCTCAGCCCTTGCGCGCCCAGTCGACGACGAGACGGCTGTAGGGCTTGTCGACGACGAAGCGCGGGTCGTCCGCCGTCAGCCGGTCACGCGAGTCCGCGACGGCCATCCGGAAGCCCGGTTCGGGGGCGTCGTTGCCGCCGGTCGAGTCCCATGCGCGGATCTCGCTCACGACGCGCTCGGCGAGGTCGGCGCCGCCCTCGCCGTGGCCGATCACGCCGACCTCCCAGTACCGGCCCTTCTCGTCCTCGCCCTCGCGGATGGTCAGGTACGCGAGCGACCCGTCGTCGAGGGCGGCCATGGACCCCCAGCCGAAGTGCGGAGTGAACTCGGGGCGCTGGCCCGGCAGCCGGGACAGGCCGTTGGGCAGCACGCAGGCCAGGTACAGGTACAGCCACTCCCACGCCGAGCCCTGCCGGAACTTCACCCCGGTGTAGAGCTTGGTCTGCTGCTGGTCGAGGACGGTACGCAGCGCGTCGCGGTCGACGTCCTGCTCGCTGAACGTCTCCAGGCGCACGTTGCCCTCGCCGGCCATCGGCACGAGGGTGTACAGGTCGTCGCAGACGCCCTTGCGCAGCGGGATGAAGGTGGCCATCTCGCAGGAGACGGTCTTCCACGTGTCGCCGTCGCGTTCGAAGGCGAAGCTCCGGGAGATGCTGCCGCGGATGCGCATCGGCAGGACCATGCGTCCGCCGGGGGCGAGCTGGTCGAGGATCTTCCCGGGGACGTCGCCGGCGCCGACGGTGAAAATGATCCGGTCGTAGGGGGCGTGCTCGGGCAGCCCGGCCGCGCCGTCGGCCATCACCGCGGTGGCGTTGTCGACGCCCGCCCCGGCGAGGTGCTGGCTCGCGCCGGCGACGAGGTCCTGGTCGACGTCGAGAGTCCACACCTGCCCGCCGGGGGAGACGATCTTGCCGAGGAGGGCGGCGTTGTAGCCGGTTGCGGCGCCGGCTTCCAGGACCTTGTGGCCGGGCTGGGCGCCGAGCTGTTCGAGCTGGGTGGCAACGATGGACGGCGCGGAGATGCAGGAGATCATCTCCCCGTGCTCGTCGTGCTTGATCGGGACCGCGTCCTCCTTGTACGCGCTCTCCAGGTCGACGCCGGGCAGGAAGGCGTGCCGGTCGGTGGTGCGGAAGGCGTCGATGGCCGCCTGGCTGCGCAGGTGGCCGCTGTCGACGAGCCGCTGGGCGAGGGCTTCGCGCAGCTGGTTGGGGTCGGTTACGGGTGTCACGGTGGTCTCCATCCGAGGGAGGCTAGGGTCCGCGGATGCGGACTTGCGGGTAGACACGTCAGCTCCTTCTCCGGTGGAGAAGGCGACGTGACGGCCGAGCCACGCGGTGGCGGCCTGCGCGTCGGCAGGCACGCCCGCGCGGTTGAACGCGAAGATCGCGTGATGGGCGATGACGCTCCGGATTCCGCGTATCAGTCGGCCGTCGGCGACGAGCCGGCGCAGGCGGCGGCCGGCGTCCTCGAACGCGGCGACGCGCTCGCCCCAGCCCGCCTCCGCGTCGGGGCGCCGGGCGGCGTCCGCGTTCATCAGCCGCCGCATCGCGGAGACGGCTTGCTCCAGCGCGGTCCCCCGGGGCGGGGTGACGGTGGGCCGCAGGGCGGCCCACCGGGCGTACACGTCTCCGGCTTCGAACGGGTCCAGCCCGGCCTCGCGGATCATGGCGGACAGCAGCATCACGCTGCGCTCGCGGGCGCCGGGGGTGCCAGTCTCGGCGAGCGCGGCCGGGCTGTCGGCGCAGAACACGTCGTGCGCGACCTCCATGCCCTCGGGGCCGCCGAAGGCATGGGTCTCCGGCTGGTAGATCCCGCCCGTCCAGCCGGTGATCACGCGGTCGGCGACGAGCTGGTCCAGCAGGCCGGTGGCGGGCTGTTCGGTGCGCAGGCGCACGCCGGCGTCCTTGCGCAGGAAGTGGAAGCGGCGCCCGGCCAGCGCGGTCGCCAGGGCCCGGGCGGCGTCCGTGTGCGGGTCGGGGAAGGCCACGGAGGCGTGCCACCAGGACATGTCCGGAGGGATCGGCAGGTTCTCGTCGTCGAAGGTCATGGGCAGAAAACTCCTTGCGAGGTGGCGGGGAGAAGAAGGTCAGGCGAGCAGGAGGACGCGGGTCCAGCCGGTGGTGTCGGTGGCGTTCAGGGCGAGTTGGGCTCCGGCGCGGCCTTCCATGAACCCGGGTTTGGGCAGGTGCTCCCAGTCGGCGGCCAGCCGTCGGTGCAGGTCCTGGATGATCGGGGTGAAGCGTGCGGGTGCGGGGCTGTCGGCGGCGACCGCGCGGGTGAGGGTCAGCAGCCCGGCCCAGCCGTGGCAGAGAGTCGAGTCGGTGATGCGGGCGAGCCGCAGCGGGTCGGTCAGGATGGTCTCGACGGTGTCCTCGGCCGCTCGGCGCTGTGCGGGGTCGCCGAGGGCGAGCGCGGCGAGCTGCTGGGCGCGGGCGATGCCGGGCTGGCCGTAGCACCAGGACTGGCGGGCCGGTTCCGCCTCGGGTGGCTGGTCGGCGTCCAGGTGTGCTGCAGTGGACCAGTAGTGGGCGCCGTGCCGGTCGAGCCAGGTCGCGAACGTGCCGACGGCTTCCTCCTGGCCGGGGACGCTGACTCCGGCGCGCAGGGCGAGGGAGAGCACGGCCAGGGGCCCCGCGATGCCGTGGGCCATGCCGTTGTTGCTGTGCCCGCCGGCCATCTCCTTCCCGTCCGGGCCGACCGCCGACCACCACCCGGGCAGCATCCGGCCTTCACCACGGGCGGGGTGGGCGAGCGCGACGAGGCAGGCGAGCACGTAGGGCAGCCGGGGCGCGATCGGGCGGCGGGACAGCAGCAGGGCGGCGAGTCCGGTCAGGCCGCGGATGAGGTCCCATTCGGCGAGGTGGGGCAGCGCGCCGGCCGCCTGACGGCGGCGGGCGGCGGCGAGCCGGGCGTCCACGACGCGGTCGACGGCCGCGCGGACGTCGTCGCCGGCCCCGTGGGCGCGGGCCAGGACGAGCTCCAGGGCGGGTGCGCCGTGGAAGAGGCTGGCGTTGCTTCCGGTGCTCACCCCTCGGATGGTGGCCTGGGCGAGGTGGCGGCGGGCGGTGGACAGGTCCCGGCGCTCGATGTCGAGCAGGGCCATCCCCAGGGCGCCCTCGGACAGGTCCTGCGTACGGGGCACGGTCGTCGTGGTCATGAGCGCCTGGCCAGGGGGACGACGATGCTGTGGGCCCGGCCGCCGATCCACCCGTCGGCGTCCGGCGGGGGCGCGTCGTGCAGGGTGGCGATGCTGAAGGGGCTGGCGTCCAGGTGCGCGCGCAGGAGGTCCAGGTCGACGTCGCGGGTGAGGTCGAGGGGCAGCTGCTGGTCGTCCTCGGCGAGCAGGACCCGCTCCGGCACCCGGAACCGGGCACGCCAGGCGTGGAGTTGGTCCGCCCACTGCTGGAGTGGGGCGGTGCGCGCGGGCAGCGTGCGGCCGCGGATCTTCCACCGGGCGGCGGTGAGGATGGTGCGCCGGTAGGTGAGGGCCGGGGTGAAGGGCAGGGTCCAGGCGGCGCCCCAGTCGAACCAGGTCACCTGCGGTGTGGTGGCCCGGCTGATCTCGCCGAGGAAGCGGGCCATCGGCGGGGTGTAGTTGTTCCACAGGAAGTTGATGGCGGTGGGGGCCAGCAGCTCCAGCTGCTTGCCCGTCGCGGACTCCACCAGCTGGGGGCGGCCATCGGCGACGGTGACCGACAGGTCGCGGGGGAAGAGGACGTGCGGTTCGGGGCGGCGGAATTCGCCGACGCTGACGATCCGGGGCAGGGCCTGGGGCGCGCGGGTGAGCAGGTCGGCCGGCACGCGTCCGGCGTGGAAGGAGAGCTGCGCGAGTTCCGCCTCCGGATCGACGGTGGGCAGGTTCGCGTACGCCTCCTCGGCGCCGGGGAACAGGTGCCAGAACCGACCGGTCATCGAGCCGGCCGAGCGGGAGACAGTGAGCACGCGCAGCCGGAAGTCGCCCCGGTCCAGGGCCGGAACAGAGGTGGCGTGGACCTGCGCGGCCAGTTCGAAGTGAGGCGCCAGGCCGTGGGGCTTGTCGCCGGTCGCTGCTTCCAGGTGCTCGATCATCGCCCCGGTCACCGCGACGGTGCGGCTGCCTTCGGCGGCGGCGGTGCCGGCCAGCTCCAGCAGCAGGCGGTCACGCCGGGACATCTGCCGGGGCGGTTCGCTCGCCGTGACGAAGCCTGCAGGGAAGCCCACGCCCCGGTCAGGGTCCGTCACCGCTTCCACCGGCACCGCGGTGTTCTCGCCGTAGCGCTCGGAGAACTGCTCGATCCACCGCCGCCAGGTCGGTGTCCCGGTCGGATGGGTGACCAGGCGGGCCAGGACGGTCGCGGCGGTCTCCACTTCGGTCAGCACCTGCTCGGGCAGCCGCACGTCGGAGTCCAACCGCAGGTCGCACGCGGTCCGCAGGCCGGCTGCCTGAGCGCGCGCCGCGGGCGGTAAGACGTCGGTGGGGTCGGCGACGGTGGCGGGCGCGCGCAGCGAGGAGCGCAGCAGCCGCACCCGCAGCAGATCACCGAGCAGCCGGTCGCGCGCGGTGCCGCTCACGGCGGGGAACTCCGCGGCCAGCTTGTCGGACAACTGGCGGTACCCGATCGGCGATCGGGCCACGTCGAGTACGAGACGCAGCGCGGGGCTGAGGGCGAGGCGGAACTCGGCGTCGCCCTCGGAGGGCACGTGGATGTGCTGGCCGCGCTGACAGATCAGGGTGTTGACGCAGACCTCGGCGTCGGCCATGCGCGCAGGGTCGCTCTCCCAGGTGCTGAGCATCTCCTCGAGTCCGACCGGCTCGGGGCGGGCCACGGCCTGGTGCTCGTCGCCGATGCGGACGGACGTGACCTGGGCGAAGCCGAGCGGGGCGACGCCGGCGAACAGGCCGTAGGGGGTGGAGCGGCGGGCGTAGCGGATCGCGTAGCGGGCGGTGGCCAGCGCCGCCCGGCGCATCCGGCGCACCTTCGGTGTGCGGCCGTCGATGATGGCCTGCACCTGGTCCGCCAGGTGAGGGCTCGCCTGCGACACGGTCCGGCGGAAGCCGGTGTCGGACCACACCGTGCTCAGCCACGCGCGCCACTCGTCCACGGGCACTATGGCCACCGGCCAGGGCGGCATGGCGGGCTCGGTCGTGTACACCGCGGCGCGCAGCATGGCCTGCCCCGCGGCCTCGTACAGGCTGGGCCGGTGCCGTGTCATCAGGGCTCTCCTCATCTTCTGCGTGGCGGGCGGGGCGGGCCGGACGGGGAGAGCCCCGTCCGGCCCGCGTTGCCGGGGTGGCCCGGCTTACGAGGTGGTGCAGGCACTGGGGCAGGAGCTGCCGCAGGTGTCGCCCGTGCTGCACATCAGGACCGTCTCGGTCGCCGGCGTGCCCTCGATGAAGGTGATGTCGAGCCCGAACGGGTCGGTCTCGTCGGTGGTTGCCAGGTCCGACTGCACGGGGGCGGTCGGCCTCTCCGTCTGCACGGCGGTCATGCTTGCCTCCTTGTGGCGATGGGTGGTGCGGGATCCCGGGACCCGGTCGGGGCCCGGAGCTTGGTGCCAGACGCTGGCGGGCGAAGGCGTCGCCTGGTCCAGGACGTCTGGGAGTCGATGGGACCCGTGCCGTCAGGCTGCTACGGGCTGCGCTTCCTGGTGGGCCTTCGCGGCCTGGTTCAGGACCTTGGTGAAGTGCTCGGCGCGTTCGTCGCCCTCGGCCTCCTGGGCGCGGAGGTCTCCGAAACGGGCCCAGTAGCGTCGGCAGACGTCGCTGTTCATGAGCATCGAGGCGTAGAAGGGCAGTTGTCCGTCGCGGACGAAGCCCAGGCGGTCGCGCAGGCTGAGGGTGCAGATCTGCTGGTTGGCATGGAGCAGCTGCATGTACTCCTCGACGTCCATGTCCTCGGGCGCCCAGAGCTTGGCGAGGTCGGCGTTGGTGGACATCTGCGCCAGCCAGTCGAGCTGGTTGCGGGCGACGACCGCCTCGTTGCGCTCGGCCTGGTGCCGCGCGTCCTGCCTGAGCCGGACGGCTCCGACCACGGCGGTGGTGAGGGAGACGGCAGTACCGGCAGCGAGGACGGCGGTGGTGAGCTTCATCTGTCAACGACCCTTTCGCGGAGCGGAGTTGCGGCCGAGAGGCCGACTGGTGGAGAACCTGGGGTTCCGCTGCTTCACGCGGCCCCCGCGAGGACGACGGTCGGGGCTTCATCGGCAGAGCCATGCGTGGTGTACCGGCGGCGCACCGCCTTCAGAGCGACAGCGATCGGCGGCAGACCCACGGTGGCCCTGCGTGCGTCGACTGACTCCGGCGCGCGCAGCGGGCACAGTTCGATGCCGTCGGCGCGCAGCAGGAGCTGGGTGCCGTACTCCTGGTCGCGCCCGCTGGTGATGAGCGCGCGGTCGTGAAGGTGCGCCCAGTGCTGGACCAGCGCGTCGCCGGCCTGGACCGCACGTCCCAGCAGGGTGGTGGCGGCGCGCTGGAAGTCGGGTTCGTCGTCGCTGTGCAGGGCGATGCTCCACGCGGCACGGGCCGCGTCGGGGCCGACGAGGCGGTGCCCGGGCCAGTCGTGGTCGGCCAGGATGCGGCGCAGCACCTTGGTGTTGGCGTGGTCGGTGTGCCGGCCCTGTCCGAGTTGGACGGCGTCGAGCTGGTCGCGCACGCGCTTGGCCCAATGCGCGGCCGATTCCGTGGCGCGGGCGATCAGCTCGCGGGCGAGGTCGGGCCGCTGCGGTTCGTCGGTTGTCACGCGTTGCTCCGATCATCCGGGGCCGGCTGAGGCGTGTGGACCTGGCAGCTGATCAGCGCGCGGAGCCCGGGGCGGTGCTCGGCGGGGAGTTCGAGGCGGGCGACTCGATCGCCGTCGCGTCCGGGGCCGGATCCGCACACGTCCCAGCCAGTGTCCGTGAGCCGACGCAGAAGGGCAGCGAGGGGTTCGGCTTCGAGGGCGTGGCGGGCCAGGGTCTCGGCCCGTACGACATGGAGGTCGACTCGGGCGGCGAAGTCGGACGCCCACAGGGTGATCAGGCGGGTGATGTCGTCGGACTGGCCGGGCAGGGTGTGGACGCTTTGGAGGAAGAGGCACGGACCCTGGCCCCATCCGAGGTCGGGGTCGTGCTCGGGGATCACGCAGGCCAGCAGCCTCCCGTACTCGAACAGCTCGGCGGGCATGGTCTGCGCCTCGCGGAACTGCGCGGGGATGTCGGCTCGGGCTGGTACGGGCAGGCCGTGCAGGGTGAGCCAGCGCTGGCGGTCCTGGACGAGGGCGGCGGCTTCCTCGCGCTCGGCCGCGGTGCTCAGCATGCGCATCTCGTAGATGGCGGCCGGCGGCGCCTGCGTGAACGGGACGGGGGCGGAGCGGTCCTCGCTGGCCGTGGGGGTCGTGGGGCGGGTCACTGGGTTGCCCCGCTTCGCGTCGCGTGGGCGGCTTGCTCGGCCGGCAGTAGCTGCCAGCTGTGCGCCAGGACCACCAGTTCGGTGGTGTCCTGTGCGCCCGTGTCGGCGAGGAGCTGGTCGAGCGCGGCGCGCAGGTCGGCCGGGGCGATCTTGGCGGCGACGGCGATGTCGCGGGTATCGCTGTGCTCAGCGACGGCTCGAAGCAGCAGCAGCTGCTTCGAGCTGAGCTCCGGCGTCGGCCTGTCGGTCGTGGGAGGGGCCACCCGCTGGGCGGTGAACAGTCGGTGCACGATCACCGGGGGCTTGCAGCGGGGCGGGCAGTGGAGGCTCTCGCGGATGTCGCGGATGTACTGGCGGACGGTGACCGCCGACAGTCCTGTCTCCGTGGCGATCTCTTGGGGTGTAAGGCCGTTCGCGAGGTGTTGGGCGACGCGCTGCAGGGTCGGTGTCAGGGGGGTGATCGGTGCGCTGGTCGTCACGGGCGGGGTCACGATGTCTCTTTCTCGGCTGGAATGGACGGTCACCGGGATGGGTGCCACCGGTCCCCGCGGGGGACGGGGCCCGGCGGCACGGGCCCGTGCGCGGCGGTCTGGTTTCACGGGGTGCCGCGCACGGGGGCTCATGCGGCGGTCGGGCCGGGGCGTGCCCAGGCAGCTTCGGCGGCGAGGCGCTCGGACCACTGGATGTGGTCCTCATCGAAGGCGGCGTCGGCCAGGCGTATGCGCTGGACCTCGCCGGTTCCGGCGGGCGGGTAGGTGTGCTGGATGTCGCGCCACAGGCGTTGGAGGACGTAGTCGCGGTCGAGGGCGTGGGCGCCGTGCAGTTCCATGGCGTCCTGGGCGGACTGCACGGCCCACTGGTGGCCGAGGTACTTGGCGTTGATCAGGTCGGCGTCGCAGGGCAGGCCCTGGTCGAGGAGATGCACGGACTGGTAGGCGAGTATCCGGCCGGCGCGCAGGCGGGCCTCCATGCCGCCGATGCGGTCCCGCAGTACGGGCAGGTCGGACAGGGTGCCCCGGTAGCGGGGACGGGTCTTGAGACGAGCAGCGGTGGTGGCCACGATCGCTTCGTGAATGCCGAGGCTGACGGCGGCCAGATTGGGACGGCCGTACAGGATGCTGCTGCTCTGGGCCACGCTCAGCCCTCGGCCGATCTCTCCGACCACGTGGTCTTCGGGGACGCGGACGTGGTCGAGATCGAGGCGGCCGGCGGAGAAGCCGTGCAGACCGAGGCCCGGGCGGTGGTCGGAGACGGCGAGCCCGGGGCGGTTGGCTTCGACCATGAACGCGGTCAGTGCCTGGGAGGCGCTCACGCCTGCCTCGGCGGTTCGGGCTACGACGAGGTGGGCTCCCGCGAGGTGGCTGTTGCCGATATGGATCTTGCTGCCGGTGATCACCCACTCGCTGCCGGCGCGTTCGGCGGTGGTTTCGATGCCGCCGATGTGTCCGCCGGCCTGCGGTTCGGTCACGGCGATCGACAACAGCAGGGAACCGTCCGCGACGCGGGGCAGCCAGCGTCCCTTCTGTTCGTAGGTGGCGAAGTGCAACAGGGCGCCGACGGGGATCAAGGTGGCCTGCAGGATGGCCGCGGCAGCTGCCGAGACGCAGGCGATGCGGTGGACCAGGATGGTCTTGGCCACGTGTCCGGCACTCAGCCCGCCGAAGGCGGACGGGACGGTGACGGCGAACCAGCCCCGTGCGGCCATCAGGTCGGCGACCTTGCGCTCTACCCTGCCCGGAGCGGCCTCCATACGCGCGGCGCGCGGCGCGACGTGCTCGGCCGCGAAGGCGTCGGCCTCGTCCCACAGCAGTTCGTGGCGGGCGGTGAGGTAGGGGCGCAGCGCCGGTGGCGGTGTGGTGGGTGTGGCGGACATGGTCTCCCTCTCCCTGGGTGAAGGTCGCGACGTGGAGCGGCCGGGGATCGCCTACGGCTCCCGGGTGGGGGGTGTGGAACGGCCTAGCGGACGGGGGCGCGGGCGATGTGGTCCATCACCTGGGTGCCGGCGTTGATGACGATGTCTCTGAGGCGTCGCGCCTCGCTCAGGGGCCTCTTCTCGGGGTCGATGACGCACACCGTGCCCAGCACGGTGCCGCTGTCGTGGATGAGCGGGGCGCCGAAGTAGGAATGGATCCCGACCGCGTCGACCACGTGGTTGCCGCTGAAGCGCGGGCTGGCGTGCACGTCGTGCAGCGGGAGGGCCTTCTTGCGGGCCATGACCTCCGGGCACCAGCCGTGGTCGCGGCTCATGGTTCGGCCGACGATGACGTACCCGCTGTCCGCGGGCGGCTGGTGCAGTCCGACGAAGGTCTGCTCCTCCAGGAACAGATTGACGAACCCGTACAGGAACCCGGCCTGCGTGGCCATGTCGCGGGCCATCTCGTCGAAGTCGTTGCTGGCAGCGGTAGGCATGCCCAGGCGCTCGATCAGCTCGTACCGCCGCGCGAGTTCGGTCGTCCGCTGGGCCTGCGGACCGGTGACGGCGGCGGCAGGGACGGACGGCCCAGGGGCGAGGTCCCGCATGTTGCGGCGCGGTAGTGCCTGCGTGGGCGGGGTCTGCGGTCCGAGGTAGGGGTTGGTGGGCTGGTATGTCATCAGGCGTCCTGGAGGGTGGTAGTGGGTGTGGGGCGGACGGGGCCTGCCGCTGCGTTTCTCACGGCGTGGCCGACGAGGGTCAGCAAGACGCCGGCGACGTGGTTCGGGTCGCGGGCGTCGCAGGTGACTACCGGTACAGAGGCGGGTAGTTCGAGGGCGGTACGGACCTGTTCGGGGTGGTAGCGGTGTGCTCCGTCGAACTGGTTCACGGCGACGACGAAGGGCAGGCCGATGTCTTCGAAGAAGCTGACGGGGGTGAAGCTGCTTTCCAGGCGGCGGGTATCGACCAGGACGACCGCGCCGACGGCTCCGCGGGAGAGGTCGTACCAGAGGTCGACGAACCGGTCCTGGCCGGGCGTGCCGAACAGGAACAGTTCCAGGGGTACGGGCGCGTCGGGCAGGCTGAGGCGACCGAAGTCGAAGGCGACCGTGGTGGTCTGCTTGGCCTCGACGCCTTCCAGGCTGTCCACGTCCGCGCTCGCTTCGGTCAGGTACTCCTCCGTGCTCAGCGGCGTGATCTCGCTGACCGCGCCCACGGCGGTGGTCTTGCCCGCGCCGAAGCCCCCGGCGATCACGATCTTCAGCACGGTAGGTGCACCGGCATCCAGGCGCGCCGGAGTCCGCAGCACCACGGCCGGGTCATCCGGCCTGGGGGTAGGTGATGGCATCGGGCCACTTCCTTTTCAGGCCCGCTGAGAGGGCCGCCAGCAGTTGTGGGGAGGGACCTGCATCCGCGTCCGCGTCGGCTGCGGCATAGGGGGAGGTGACGGGGACGACCAGGGCGTCGGCGTCTAGGAGGTCCGAGACGAGGATCTTGACGGCAGTGACAGGGCGGCCGAGTCGGCCCGCCAGCTCGGTCACTGAACGTCGGCGCTCTCGGCACAGGGTGAGGATGTCGTCGCATTCCTCGGCCTGGCCCGGGCCGGGGCGCCCCGGCCCGGCGTCCAGCACGGTTTCCAGGCCGAGCAGGTGCCGCGGCATGGTACGCCCGCGCGTCAGGGTGTAGGTCCGCACGAACGTCGATTCCTCGGCCGCGCGGCCGTGTGTGGTCACCGGACCTCAGCACCCGTGCCGACGCGGACGGGGATCTGCATGTAGGGGGCGAACCTCTGCACGAGGCGCCCCGTCTCGTACCCGACGGTGCCCGCGTCGGCGTCCGTGGTGGCGATGACGGCGAGGACCGTGTCCACCACACCGCGTTCGTTGCCGGGGTGGTTTTCGAAGGCCGCGCTGCGACCGGCGCTCTGGACGAAGAACAGGCAGTCGTCTCGCTCGATGACGACCTGCCTGGCCGGCCGCTTCTTGTGGCTGGGGCCGGTGATGTTCGCCGCGAGTGAGGCCACTCCGCTGAGCGCGGCCGACAGTTCGTCCGCCCAGTCCTTGTCGACGTCGCTGTCCAGCAGCCGCAGCCCGTCTCGCGACAGCAGCACGGCGTGGGTGACGCCCGGAACCTCGGCGGCGAACTGCCGCAGCAGCCAGGCCATGTTGTCCCGCTGTCCGCTTGCCGTTGTCTCGGATGCGGGCGCGTCGCCGGTCACGTTGTTCATCGCGGGGTGGGTGCTCATAGGGATCGCTCCAGAAGGGGGAAGGGCCAGCGGATGTAACGGGCCGCCGGGAACGTGGAAGGAAGGGCGAGGCTCAGGGCCTGGGCTGCTCTGTCGAAGCGGTGGGAGAACCGGCGGCCCCGCCAGCCTGGATGCCGTTGCGGAAGGCGGCTGCGAGCCCTGGCGTCGCCGCGGTCACGGGGGATTGCTCCCGCTCGCGTGGTGGATGGAACGAGCCGACCTGACGTCTACGCGTGGGAAGAGCGGGCGCATCAGCAGACTGACCTGCCTCTGCGGCTCCCGGTGCCCCTGCGGTGCTGGGGCGTGTGACCTGGCCTGCCGTCGGGATGGCTGGAGCCGTGGCAACCTGCCGCGGATGCGGCGCGGAGGGGCGGGCTTCCTCTGGCAGCGCGCTCGCATCGTCGACGGAGGGAATCGCTACGAGGAGCCGTGCCGGAATAACGACCAGCGCGGTGGTGCCTCCTGTCACGTTCTCCTGCAAGAGAACGGACAACCCGTGCGACTGGGCGATCTTCGCGGCGACCAGCAAGCCGAGCTGGCCAGCTCGCACCTGACCGCTGACGTCGACCTCGTCAGGCGCCTTGAGCAGACGGTTCATCTGCTCGCGCGTCCGCGGATGCATGGGGATGGCCCGGTCCTCGACCTCGACCGCCAGCCCGTTCGCCACCCGCTGCGCACGCACCATCACCTTCGTCGCCGGATCGGAGCACTCGCAGGCGTTCTCGATCAGCTCGGCCAGCAGGTGCGTCAGGTCCGGACCCACATGTCCAGGAAGACCCAGCTCGGCGCCCACAGACCCGGCCGCGACGGCCACACGCGGATACTGCACGACCTCGGAGACCGCGCCGCGCAGCGCCGTCGCGACGGGAACAGGCCGGCGCACGCTGCGCAGGGACTGCCCACCCAGCACCGCCGTGCTCTCGACCTGGCGACGCATCCGCGTCACGAGGTGATCGATCTCGAAGATCTTGGCCAGCAGCTCCGGGTCGTCGGTCAGCATCTCCAGCTGGCTCAGTGCCTGAAGCGCCTTGCCGACCAGGGCGTGCTCGCGCATGGCCAGACGGCGCAGCACTTCCAGGAGGACGACGGACTGCGACTCGTCGTGCACACGTATCAGCGACGCGATGGCCTGCGCCTGGACTGCACTCAACGCCTTGTTGATTTCGGCGTTCGGACTGGCCGATGGTGGCGCCTGAAGGTCCGGCAGCGGCGGGCGTCCCCCGCGGCACAGCTCGTCCGCCGACCACTGCACCGACTTCTCGACGGCTGCCGCTGCCCCCGTGATCGCGGTCAGTGCCGCTGCCCGGGCCTCCTCCGCGGCTGTCTGCACGGCCCCTGCGGCCGTTCGCGCTCCGCGAGCCGCCACCGTGGCGACCCCAGCCAGTCCGCAGACCAGACCGGCCAGGAGCCAGCCGGGGCCTACCGCGGACACCGACCAGAGGGGGAAGGCGGCACCGAGCAGCGCGGCAAGGAGCACCAGGGGCAGTGCCACGGCGCGGCGGACACGGTGCAGCGTGAACGCGTCGATCGGAGGCCGCCGTCTGCGGTGGCCGGTAGCGGCCGGCCGTGCCGGGAAGGCGCTGTCAGGCATGGGAATCCTCGTCAGTGTGGGGGTGGCTAAGCGTGCTGCGGCGTCAGGTCTGCGCAGGTCTGGCGTGTGCTGCGTGAGGTCGAGCGGGGCGTCGGAACCGCGACCGCGCCGCGGTGGTGGGAGGGCTGCGTCGCCAGGAGCTGAAGGAGCCGGGCGCTCTGAATCAGGCCCATGTGGCTGAACGCCTGCGGGAAGTTGCCGAGCTGGCGCTGCTGGACGGGGTCGTACTCCTCGGCCAGGAGCCCGAGGTCGTTGCGCAGCGCGAGGAGGTGTTCGAACAGGGCGTGGGCCTCGTCCAGTCGGCCGGTCAGGGCCAAGGCGTCGACGAGCCAGAAGGAGCAGAGGACGAATGTGCCCTCGTCTCCGGTCAGGCCGTCCACCCCGGCGTGGTCGCCGATGGTCGGGTACCGGCGTACGAGCCCGTCCGGGGTGGAGAGTTCACGACGTACCGCGTCCACGGTGCCGACGACGCGCGGATCGTCCGGCGGCAGGAAGCCGACGCGGGGGATCAGCAGCGTGGCGGCATCCAGCTCCTGCGAGCCGTAGGACTGGGTGAAGGTGTTGCGCACCGGGTCAAAGCCCTTGGTGCAGACCTCGTGGTGGATCTTCGCCCGCAGTTCGACCAAGTAGTCGAGGTCCATGTGGAGGGAGCTGGCCTCCACCAAGCGGATGGTGCGGTCGATCGCCACCCAGGCCATCACCTTCGAGTGCACGAAGTGCCGGCGTGCCCCGCGAATCTCCCAGATCCCCTCGTCGGGATCCTGCCAGCGCTGTGCCAGGTGCTCGACGAGTCGCTGGTGCAGCACGGCGGTGTCGGCGCAGTGGGCCACACCGCTCTCGTGCGCGAGGTACAGGGTCTCGATCACCTCGCCGTACACGTCGAGCTGCAGCTGGTCCGCTGCCCCATTGCCGACCCGCACCGGCGCTGATCCCTCGTACCCGGGCAGCCAGGGCAACACCCGCTCCCGCAGGTCACGCTCCCCGGTGATCCCGTACATGATCTGCAGGTTCTCCGGGTCGCCGGCCACGGCTCGCAGGAGCCATCGCCGCCATGCCTGCGCCTCCTGCCGGTATCCGGTTCCCAGCAGCGCGGCCAGCGTCGTGGAGGCGTCCCGTAACCAGGTGAAGCGATAGTCCCAGTTCCGGTTTCCGCCGATCTCCTCGGGCAGCGACGTGGTCGGCGCCGCGACGATCCCACCGCTCGGCCCGTACGTCATCGCCTTCAGCGCGATCGATGAACGGACCACGGGTTCGCGATAGGGCCCCTCGTAGGTGCACTCCCGTGTCCAGTCCCGCCAGAAGGTGAGCGTCTCGCTGAGCGCGGCCTCCGGGTCGGGAACGTCGGGCGCCGTCGCGTGGGACGGGCACCAACTGAGGATGAATGCCACGCTCTGCCCGGCGGCGACGGAGAAGGCACTGACGATGACGCCGTCCTTCTCCACCTGCTGGACGCAGGTGTCGAGCCACAGAGCGTCCGCGCCGGCCTCCGCGACCATGCGCCCACCGACCTCGTGAATCCACGGGCTGACGCCGCCGTACCCCGGCCGCGGACGCATGGCCGAGACCATGGAGACCTCACCGGTCAGGCCCTCGACGATCCGGATCACCTGCGGTGCCCCGTCGCGCGGCGGCATGAAATCGGTGACCTTCGCACTGCCGGAGGACGTCGTCCACACCGTCTCCAGCACGAGGGACTCGCCAACGTAGCGCCGCTCGGCAGTCGCACCGGCGCTCCCCTCGTATGAGGTGGCCGGGGCTATGCGCCACGCTCCGTGCTTCTCCGTGCCGAGCAGCGCAGCGAAGGGGGCCGACGAGTCGAAGCGGGGCAGGCACAGCCAGTCGATCGAGCCGTCGTCGCAAACGTGGGCACTGGTCTGCATATCGCCGATCAGGCCGTACTGCTCGATACGCGGAAGGCGTTTCATCGTGTGGGTCTCCGTTAGGTCCCGCGGATCCGGGGGTGGCGTCAGGGCCGCCGAAACGGCCGGGAACTGTCGGTGAGAAGAGACTCCGGGGGTCACCGGAGTGAGGGAGGCTCGATCTGGGTTGGCGTGGAGTCCTTGTCTGCTGGAGCATCAGGACCGGTCGCGCGACCGCCGCGGAGAACCAGCCACGGCATGGAGCCGAGAATCAGCACGATCACAACTGCCCCGGTGACGGTCATGTCCGGGGCACCGAAGCGGCCAGAATCAAGCAGGCGAAGGCAACCACGAAGACCGCGCCGCGCAGCACGTTGATCCGCGGCTGCCACCAACGCCGTCTCCGCGTCGGCTGCGCCGGTCCAACACCGTGCGACCGCACGGTCGCAACGAGTTCCTGGGTCGCTTCGGCGAGCCTGACCAAGTACACCCTGCTGGGCATGTAGCCCTCGGGGACGCTGTCCGAGCCGAGTTGCTGCGCGCGCCGCAAGGCCGGCTCTCCCGCCGATGCCAGGACCCCGAGCTGGCTCACGTGGCCGCGCAGACGCCGCACGAGGTCCTCCACACAGGCGGCACTCTCCGGCAGCGGCGAGTCCTCGTCCAGCACGAGCGCCACCGTCTCTGCTGCGGCCACCGCTTGATTCCGCCGCAAGCCCGACTCCACGGCGACGCGGTCCCGCCCGCCCCGGCCGACGCGCTGACAGGCTTCCCGGCGAGGGACCAGCGAGAGACGCATGACACAACTCCTGTTTGAATCAAGCCAAGTTGAGGGAAAAACGCCGTGCAGCGCCGACGGTTGACGTGCAAAGTGAGTGATCTGGCCGCTACGTTGAGCGAACCGTGAATCCCCGCCGAGGGGTATGCCTGCGCGGCCACCAAGACCGTCAAAGGCGTCAAAGATCATTTCGGAACCGAGGGGCAGCCCATGGCCCGCGCGCGAAACGTCGCCCTCGCCGCACTCCTGCGCGAAGCAAGCTGGTCCCAGCCTCAAGCAGCCGCCGCAGTTGCCCGAGTAGCCGCAGAGAGCGGCGCGCGCGAGCTGGAGGCCATCTCCCGCTCCCACATCGCCATGTGGGTCCAGGGCACGCGGCCGAGCGGAAGAGCGCCCCATATCCTGCGCGAGACGCTGTCCCGCAGACTCGGCCGCCGCCTCACCCTGGCCGACCTCGGGCTGGAGGAAGAGCCGACAGGCACGACCGACAGCGGTTCCGACTGGAGCGTCGACCCTCTGACCGTGCTGGCCGAGCTGGGAAGCGACGACCTCGATATGCACCGACGCAAGCTGCTGGCGACCGCCGCGTACTCGGCCGCCGGCCTCGCCTTGCCCACCGCCTCGTGGTGGACAGTTGCCCCTGCCGCAGCGGCGAAGCGCCCAGCGGTCTCCCCCCGGCTGGTGGCCCAGGCCGACATCGACGACGTCCGCGACCTGACGACCTTCTACTCCGCGCGCGACCAGCAGCGCGGCGGAGCCTCTGGGCGCTCGGCCCTGGCCGGTCACCTTCGCGACGAAGCAGTGCCCCTGCTCGGCAGTAGATTCCGCACGGAACAGTTCCGCCGCGACACGTACTCGGCCGTGGCAGAGATGACCTACCTCGCAGGCTGGATGGCCTTCGACGCCTCCGAGCACCGCACCGCCCAGCGCTACCTCACCCTTGCCGCCCGCATCGCGGCCGAAGCCGGCGACGGACCGCTCGGCGGCCACATCCTGCGCGCCCTCGCACACCAGGCAGTGGACCTCGGGCACCCTCGCAGGGCGCTCGCCCTGGCCGACGCCTCCATGTCCCGCGACCGCTATGGCCAGGCCAGCCACCGCGAGAAAGCCCTGCTTGCGATCGTCCACGCTCGAGCCCTCGCCGCAGATGGAGACTGCGCCGGAACTCTCGCGGCCATTAACCGCGCAGAGCGGGATCTCGCCCGCGCCGACAACAACGATGCGCCGGGTCGCGTGGGCTTCTTCCAGGAAGCCTCCCTCGCCCACGAGACCGCCTGCGCCCTGCGCGACATGGGCAAGCCGCTCGACGCGGAGATCCACTTCCAGCGCAGCGTCGCCACCCGACGTCGGCAGCAATACGCCCGCACCCACAGCGTCACACTCGGCTACCTCGGCGCCGTCCAGGTCCAGCAAGGCCGCCTCGACGAGGCATGCGCCACCTGGAACCAAGCACTCGACGCCATGGCCGGCGTCCAGTCCGGCCGCGCCCGCGACGTCATCGTCCGGATGCAGAGCGACCTCTCGCCCGTCCGGCAACGCGGCAGTCGCCACGTCGCCGAACTGGACCGGCGCGCGCGAGACATGCTGCGCGCCATAGGCTGACCGACGAGCAGATCCGCGGCGCCGACCGGAGGCCGCCGCACGCGCTACGCCCAGGGAGAGGAACGAGCGCCGATGGTGACGTACGAGGTCGAATCGATCGCAACGGTCGTCGGGGGCCACACCCGCGTTCAGGATGACTACCAAGGCGGGGTCGAATCGATCATCAGGCTCGACGACGCGTACCCGCTCGAAACGCTGCAAGGAATTGAGGAGTTCTCCCACCTGGCCGTGACCTGGCGCTTCCACCTGGCGGGACCCGAAGACGTCCAGCTCCATGCACGCAGTCCTCGGGGAAACCCGAACTGGCCGGCGACAGGTACGTTTGTCCACCGCAACCACCGGCGGCCCAACCAACTGGCGGTCAGCTACCCGCGGTTGCTCAAGGTCGAAGGCCGGGATCTCTTGGTCACCGATCTCGACGCCGTCAACGGGACGCCCGTTATCGACCTGGCGCCGTACTTCGAACAGATGGGGCCTCGGGGCCCGATTCGTCAGCCCGCATGGCCTGGCGAGATGCTTGAACCGAACTACTGGGCGAAGGCAAGCGAACGGCCCTCGGAGCGCCTCCTGTAGTGGGAGTGACTGAGCTGTGCTGCTCGTCATTTGCATGGTCGAGGACCAGCTGGAGGTCTGACTCAAGCGGCAGCCCTCACATGCCGGAACTCACACCACGTCTCCTCGCCGCAGCTTCCCCACGCGTCTGAGATCGCATCGAGAAGCCGGATCCCGCGACCGGATTCACTGTCGGGTCCGGCCTCCTTGAGTACAGCTGGGGCCAGGTTGTGGTCGGTTACCGAGACGCGTACCACGTCGACGTACACCGCGATCCGGAGCACGATTTCGCCCTCCCCGTGAACCACAGCGTTGGTGATCAGCTCTGAGACGGCCAGCACGGCGAACCCCGCCACCGGCTTCGAAACATGGCACCACCGTAGGAACGCCCTGGTTGTCTGGCGCATCTCCCCAACTTGCGCGAGATCAGGAAGGAAGGCCGCCTGACAGGCATGGGGTGCCGCCGGTATGGCTGCCCATGCCGATGTGCTGCGTCGGCCTTCCTGAACCGACCTCACGCGTGATGCGCCTGCTGCGGCCGCAAAGCTACGGATGGCCCCGTCGGGCGGGGGCGCTTGGAGCCTGGTCATGAGGGCTATCGCACCGCGGGGCCACGCCGTCGACCAGGGGAATCCAGAGGGGGAAAAAATCTGTCAAGGGGGGGAAACCGGAGGGGGAATTGAGGCCATGATTGGATTCCGCCCGCCAACAGAGGTCACACTCATGCCAGATCCGTTCGCCGACCTGCTCCTCCGGCTTCGGCAGGATTCGGGTCGGACGCAGGAGGAGCAGGCAGAGGCGATCAACGCTGTCTCCGGCCGGGATACCCTGACTCGCCGAGAGATCAGCCGCTATGAGAACTTCGAGAACATCCCTACCAATCACACAATCGGTCACATTGCGGCAGCCTGCGGTGTCCCCTTCGAGGAACTACAGCGGGAGGCTAAGGCTGCCCGCGTTCGGAAGAGAGAGGGGCATGCCAATGCAGGGGAGGACCAGGACGCCGTGAAGCGTCGCACGCTGCTGGGCGGGGCGGCTATCAGCGTGAGCGCGGCTGCCGAGCCCTGGGGGCGACTCGCCTTCGCTCTCAGCAAGGGCTCTAAGATCGATTCGTCCTCCGCTGTTGCGCTCATCGACCGGGCCGCTGAACTGCACGTCCAGGAACTCAACCTCAGCGCCCGGCGACTACAAAGCACAGTCGAGGCGCATCTTGACGCGATCACCGCGGCTCTGTCTCGTGCCGGCGAGCACGAACGGGCTCTCGCCATCGCCGCTGGAGAAACCGCAGCCTTGGCCGGTTGGGTGGCCTGGGACCTGGGCGAGCACGACAGAGCCGACGCCTACTACAGGGTCACTTCGCAGTGCGCGGCGACCGCCGGGCACCCTCCACTCCGGGCTCTGGCTCTGACCTATGCCAGCTACGGCGCTTCGTCGCCGAAGGCGAAGTTGGAGTTCCTTTCCCAAGCGGCCAACGATGTGCGAGGCCACGGCAACGCTACGGCTGCCGCCTGGGTCCTCGGCAGGCACGCGGAGGAAGCCGCGGCGGTCGGCGACGAGACGGGGGCGCTCCGGGCGTTGGAGCGAGCGCGCTTCGCCTACGACTTTGCGGATCACACCAGCGAGCAGGCGTGGGTCCGGTTCGTGACCCCGTACCGCATGGACTCGTTGGCCCTCTCCGTATATGGACAGTTGGGGCGTCCTGAACTCACCGTTACAGCCGACACCGCGGTCGGCCGCCTCGGAGACGAACTGTCGGATGGGGGTGTCGTGGTTCTCGGTGATCTCGCTTCGGCCCTGCTGCGTGGAGGTGACGTTGACCAAGGCGTCTACGTGTCCCGCCAGTTCGCCGCAGCGGCTCAGGCCAAGCCGAACACGATGGGCAAGGAGCGCGCCGCGACTATCGCAGCGTCGCTCCCCGACAGCGAGCAGGAATTTGGCCTTCACCTGCGGCAGTTCGCTTCCTGACCCCCGCGCGGCACACGGGCAAGCTCAGGATGCGAACGCCGTCGTATGACCTGTCGGCCGTCAGTCGCGTGCCGTCTCCTCGACAACCCAGGACAGGTATGCCTCCGACCCACCACTCACGGGCAGCGTGATCCACTGGGGAACGTCGTACGGGTGCTGCTCGTGCAGCCACGCCTCCAGTGCCGGGAGACGATCCGTCGTAGTCATGTACGAGATCCGCCACTCCTGCGCCGTCTCGACCTTCCCCTTCCACCAATAGAAGGCGGTGATCGGCGCATCAACGTGAACGCCCGCTGCCAGCTTGCTCTCGACCGCGCCCCGGGCCAGCGCCTTCGCCTGATCCTCGTCGTCGCTGGTCGTCTGCGCGATCACAATATCGTTGGCCATACAACTACCTCTCCAGCTCGGGTACCGCGACTCTACCCAGCCGTCAAGGGCACACGGCACGCTGCTGAAACAGCTCCGTCCCTTGCCCGTGCCGGACTTTCCGCTCGACAGACCCGAACGTTCATACGGGTCGCAGAGTGATCGAGGCGGCGACGTCCCTGTCTGAGGGTGATCGCGGGTGGTTGCGGCAACGACATGCGGAACTCCGCGAGTGGCGGGAGCACAGGCCCGCGGGCACGCCCGAATGCGTCGTGCACGGCGCGTGGGTCGGCAACGTCGACCGCACGGCGGCCCGGCCGCTACTGATGGACTTCAAGCTGGTCTCTGTCGGGCCCTCGGAGTGGGATCTCGTCTCTACGGCGGTCAAGATGACGACGACCGGCGCGGTCACCGAGGCCGAGTACGCCGAGTTTTGCGAGACGTACGGACTCTGTTGCTCATTTCGTCTGGGCTCGGGGACGGCTGATGCGCGAGGGTGACTTGCCCGGTTCTTGACGTTCTGATGGTGAGGCTGCGGGCACGGGAGGTGCTGACGAACCAGATGCTCAGGAATATGGAGTTGCGGGCGGCGGCCCGGCTGACCGAGGAGCTTGGAGACCCGTTGCCGCGTTGCGGGCCGTTAGCCTGTCGGTATGTCAGAGCGTGTCATGCCCGGTCGCGCGGACGGCCTGATCACCCTGGGTGCCGCGGACGCTCTGTGGGTCGACTTGACGGCCGGCAGTGCTGTGCCGACGGCTTCTGGGGCATTCACCTGCTCTCCTGCCCATGCCCGGGCGGGGTACGTCCTGCTCGGCGGCCATGTGGTCGCGACGGTGAGGGCGAGCGGCGGTCAGTGGAGTGTTCCCGAGGTCGAGGTGCGCCGGACGGCCGCGGAACTGAACACGGTGGGAATGGACCGGCAGGACCTGGTCCGCATCGGTCCGTTTCGTGGGGCGCCGAGGCAGGAGCGCAACGAGGAAACGCCGCTGCGTTGGTGCCGGCGCATCACGCGGGAACTGCAGGAGCTGGGCGGGCGCGCGCGGGCAGCACGACGTGAAGCCGGCCGGGCGTACCATCTGGCGGGCATCGACTGGCGACAGATACTCGTGGAGCAGACCCGCGACGGGACGCAGCGGACATGGTGGCTGCCGCGCGCCGTGGTCAGGCTGCTGGATGCGGCCGAGCACACCGAAACGCAGTGGGTGCAAGCCGCGCGGACCCGCCAGGCAAGCGCAGCCGTCACCGAGCCGCCCTCCGGCCCCCGGCAGGCCCGAGACGCCGGCGGTCGGCAGACGACGAGCCCCGAGGGCCCCACCGCCTCACTGCGCCCGTACAACGCGGAGCTGAAAGGCCAGCTGTACTCGGTGCTCAGCAGGAAGCCCAGTACCTCCCGCAGGGTGGCCGGGTGGGCATGCGCTGTCTGCCGCGTCGCGCCCGCTACAGTCCTCGACCACTGCCACGAACACGGCTACGTCCGCGCCCCCCTCTGCCAGTCCTGCAACACACTGGAACGCCCCGACCACCTGTACAGCAACGACATCCGCGTGGCGAACCGCTACACACGCCTCTTCCACACCGACACCGACGACTGGCTCCGCCACTGGCACCGCTGCCCCGGCTGCCGCGCACGCACCACCCTGCCCCTGCCGCACCTCGCCGCATGGACCGCCCACACAGCCTGCCGATCGCTGCGCCCGACCCACCGCGCTCCCAGCGGGCGCACGCCCTGCGGTGTCCTGCGCGTGTCCTGGACGGGCAGTCACCAGGCGCCCCGTTCCTGCCTGCTCACGGTCGCCGTCGACCTCTGCCCCTCCGGCGAGCACCGTGTCCTGGCGCGAGTCCCCTACCGCGAAGCCGCCGAGCGGTTTCGTGTCTGGTTGGCCGAGACGGCCCCTGCCGTGGCCGCCGCGGCCGGTCCTGACCGCTTGGACGGCCTTCCTGCCCAGTTCCGGCCAGTCATCGTGGACACCAGCGGCGAGGACCTAGAACTGTTTTGAGCGGGCACCGGGAGACCTGACGCCCCCACGTCACCTCGCAGCTGCTGGCCCCGACAGGGTCACCCCGCACGCCCAGCGAAATGCGCAGCAGAGTCCGTGCGGAACGGACGTCACCGAGTGGGAGGGATACGAGCTTCTCGCTGGGGCTCCCGAGTTACGCATGACGACCTACACAGCCCAGCACGCGTGCATGCGACCTGACTCGCAGGCAGAGGCTCAGTACCGTGTCGACTGCAGCAGTGACCCTGGCACTGGAAAGGGATCATGTAGCCCTCGCGAACGCCGCGACACTCAGGCGTTGTAGCCCTTCCGTTTCACTCCGGGCCCCGATTCCCAGCGATCTGCGCCACTCGCAGGTCTGTCCGCAGTACAGCCAGCGACTTCCGCGCCGCCTCTTTCTCGGAGGCTTTCGGCTTCTCGTCCGGGCTGGCCGCCGGCGCCGTGCGCACCGGTTTCACGGTGCGCCCGAGCCAGGCGAAGGCGGAGCACGCCCTGCCGCTCTTCTCCGACGGAAAGCCCCTGACGTTTTCCGGTTGGACTTCCCTCGGCCCGGCATTCGCCCACGGCAGACGAGAAATAGCCCCGAAGGACTGGAACCTTCTCTGGGGCTATGTCAACGTACAACGTCCCCGAAAAACACCAGGTCAGTGATGGGATTCAGGATTCCGGGCCGACCTGCAGGTCGGCCATGCCGGAGGCCGGTACCTCGTGCTGCTCGGCCTCATCGCAGAGGCCCGACCCAAGGAGTATCCCCTGTCGAATGCCGCTCTCCGATCCGTCCGATTCAACGCCTCAATCCGCTTGGCACTTGACGCCCTGAACGTATGGACCACATCGGAGCGAGAGGATTACGACGCTCATCCACGGCGCTGTTTCTTTGCGTCTGTGCGACCGGGTTGGTCGGCGAGGACTTGCTGCAACGTAGCTACCGCCGGGACCGAGTGGTCCTCGCGCGCATCGCGACACGCCTGGAGCCCAACCCTGGTACATAGCCCGAGCCGTCGGCGCTCCCGAGCGCATCGTTGCGCACAATTTGGACTGGCTAATTGACGACGGGCTCCGGGTACTCGTGACGGACGGCGCGACCCCGTTGTCCGATCGCACCGGCTGGCCCCTGAGTTTCGTCCGCTAGCGATCGTCCGTGAATTTCCCTGTGGGAGCGCACAACATAGACCACGATCGCCGGTTGGCCAAACCGGCGATCATGAAGACCATTGAGGGTGTTCGCAGCGGCTGTGCTTGGCGGTGGAGCCGTTCGGACACTATGGCCCTTCATGTCGGCGCCCTGCAGCCCCTGTAACTGACAGCGCCTGCCCATCAGCTGTGGCGGAGTGGGTACAAGTCGCGCGCTGCCGCTTGGGTGGCCGACAAATCCGGAATGCCCGAGGAAGACATCAATGGCTCGTCCACCTGCGCTCAAGCTTGCCGAAGTCCTAGCGGAAATCCGCATGAGCGCATCGGCCTTCTACCGCCTACGCGCTCGCGGTCAGGCACCCCGAATGATCAAGCTACCCAATGGTGAACTGCGCTGCCGCCGTGCCGATCTGGACGCGTGGTGGGAGGCGTGTGAAAGGGATACGCCTGGATGGCGATGAGTTACAACGTCCGCTTCTGGGACATACGCGAACGTTCTGATCGGCGCAAGCCTTTCCAGATCCGGTGGACGGTCAACGGGCGCGAGAAGTCCGCGTCCTT
>NZ_JBVJPA010000036.1:0-53774 GCF_055582885.1 Streptomyces sp. NPDC107454
GGCGACCACAAGGCGGCCGCCGATGCCGCCGCACTGCACATCTCGCAGTCCCGAGTACTGGTGACAGAGGCCATCCTCGACAGCGACAGCATCCGCTCGACGCCCCTGACCAGGCGGAACTCCCCCACGACACGGCGCGGGACCGAGCGATGACCGCCGCCCGGACCGAACTTCCGACGACACGAGAGTCCACCGCAGACATCATCCCGCTCCACAAGAACCGCCGCCGAGCGGCACCGCCCGACCTCCGGGCCCGCTGGTTCAGCCCGGACGACTCTTTGTGCGGTTCCGACCAGGACTGCCCGCCTGACCGCCTGTGCATGGGCGGCCACTGCATCTGACCCCCCTGTCCGCCGTCTTCTTCGCCCCCCTTCTTCTCTTCTCTGCCGATTTCCCTCAGCGCTCCGTACTCGGCTGCGGCGGCGGTATTCGGCATGCCTCGAAACCTGATTCCCAGAAAGGCGTCGACAATGCGCGCGCTCTACATCGGCCAGCCCGGAACCGAACGGGCGGACAGATGGACCGCCTTCCTCTCGGAGTACCTCGCCACCGTCAAGGTCGCGAGCATCGCCGATCTCGGCTCCCTCGACTTCACCGGCAGCGACATCGCGATCGTGGACGGCGACCCGGATGTGGAGCCCTACCCTCCGGAGGAGCTCACCGATTCCGACCTGCCGCTCCCCACCGTCTTGATCGGCGGCGCGGGCGCCAATGTCAGCGATGCGATCGGTCTCAAGCTGGGCTGGGAGTGGGGGTGCCGCTGCCTCAACCACCAGGCGATCGTCGACGACGATGTCGTGGCCCACCCGATCTTCCAAGGCCCCAGGCCCGTGCCAGCACTGACCACCCAGGTCATCCCCACCCCCGAGAACTTCCTTGAGTACCCGGCCAAGACCCCGCCGCAGGAACTCACGGTCACCGACATCCACGCCGCGCCCCCGGGCGACGAACTCCCGGGCCTGGTCTCCACCAGCGCCGGGTTCCTCGACTCGCCCGACTGCGAGCACATCCTGGGCGGCATCAACATGAAGGCTCACGACTACAGCGCCGTCGCACGCCAGGCCCGGTTCCTGCAGTGGGGATTCCACGACGACCCCGAGACTCTGACCGACCTGGGCAAGGCTCTGTTCGTCAACTGCCTGCACTACATCCAGTCCTACGCGGGCGCACCCGTCGAAGCGCTGCGCGTGCAATGGTCGCGCGACACACTGCTCACCTTCCTCGGCTTCCTGGGCCACCCCCAGGCAGGAGATCCACAGGAGCTGCTGACCAGTTCATTCGGCGAGGTGATCCCCGACGGCATCGGCACGACGGCTGAGTCGGCACTCGCCTGGTACGCCGAGAACAGCGGCTTCCTCCGCCGCGAGGGAGTCCATTACGACGGGCAGTTCATGGTCGATGAGGACCTGGTCGCCGTCGGCCTGGCCAACGACGACCCGGCGCTGCTCGACACGCTCGCCGTGCAGTTGGACGAGAACGGCGTCATCGGCGACCGGGTGCGGCGGCTGTGGGAGCGCTACACCCGCCGCACCCTCAAGGACGCCTCGGCGGAGAGGGACTGGCTGGCCGAGCACCGGGGTCGGATGTTCTTCTCCGACTGGGCCGGGTACCGCTGGATCGCCCGGAACGACCTACCCACCCTTACCATTCCGCGCATGGGCACCGAGGAGGCCGGCCCGGCCTATATGTGGGTGACCGCGTACCGCGTCGGCGACGATCTCCAACTCGTCCTGCACCTGATCCTGTTGCCCGGCTTCTACATCTACGGTCCCGGTGCCACGGACGGGATCGTCACCTCCGTGGAGGTGACGTCCGATCACGTCACCGTGACGCCGCCGGCCTTCCCGGAGTCGGAGGACTCCCACCTCTACGGGCAGATCGCGGTACCGCTCACACTCCGCGGCACCGCGGACACGGTCGACCTCGCCGTACGGATACAGGCCTGCGACAAGCAGTCCTGCACTCCTCCGACCACGGTGCGCGTCCGCGCGACTGCCGGGGACTGATCTGTCGCTCGCCACCACAAGCCTGCCCACTCGAGCGGCACGCCTCTGCCCGTGTCCTGCGCGGGTGGGGGTGGGCACCGCCAGGGGTCCGCGCCGCTCCGGCCTGCCGGGGTCAGTCGCACACTGACCGGTTCAGGGGCGGGAGTCGGTGGAGCGCAGGTGCTCTCGCAGCCACTGCTCCGTGTTGCTGACGTGCAGCAGAGCGGCCGCATGGCTGAGGGCGGCGTCCCGGACGGCCAAGGCGGTGAAGATCGCCTCGTGTTCCGCAAGCGTCCTGCCGGCCGCTTGGTCGTCGACCAGGCCGCGCCAGATACGGGCGCGCAGGGTGCGGCCCGAGATGCCTTCCAGGAGGGTCAGCAGGGACTCGTTGCCCGTGGCCGAGACGACGGCCCGGTGGAACGCCGCGTCGTGGGCGTTCAGCTGCTCCACGTCGTCGCGGGCCTCGCGCATGGCGTCGAGGTGCCGCTTCACTTCGGCGAGGTCCTTGTCGGAGATCCGGGTCGCGGCCAGCGCGGTGGCGGCCGGCTCCATCAGCCGCCGTACCTCCATCAGGTCCAGCAGCGCCCCCGAGTCGCTCTGGAGCAGTTCCACGGCACCGCCCAGGCCCTCCAGCAGCAGGCTCGGCTGGAGGCTGGTGACGTAGGTGCCGTCGCCGCGTCTGACCTCCAGGACCCGGGCCACGGCCAGTGCCTTGACCGCCTCCCGGGCCAGGTTGCGCGACAGCCCCAGCTGGGCCGCCAGCTCCGGCTCGGGAGGAAGTTTAGAGCCCGGGGGCAGCGCGCCCGTCCGGATCAGCTCGCGGAGCTGCGCTATGGCCTTGTCCGTCAGGGACAATGCGAACCCCCTCCGCGCGTCTCATGGCCGGGCACGTCCGACCTGATCAAGCCCTGGAGACGAAGATCGTCCCAAAGACCTTCGGGAAGGCGCCGCCGGTGGAGTTCCACGTTGCGGATGACCTGTTCCGGGCTCCGCATCCCGAGAGTGACGTTGATGATACTGGGGTGGGTGAAGGGAAACGCCATCGCCTCCGCGGGCAGGGTGGTGCCGCGCCGTTCGCACACCTTCGCGATCGCCAGAGCGCGGGCCACCAGGTCCGGCGGGGCGTCCTCGTAGTCGTACTTCATGCCCCGCGCGGGGCGGTCACGGGAGAGCAGCCCCGAATTGAACACTCCCACCGCGACGACGCTCCTGCCGAGCTCCAGTGCTGCGGGCAGGACGTCGTCGAGCGCCGACTGGTCGAGGAGGGTGTAGCGCCCGGCGAGCATCACCACGTCGGCCGCGGTTTCGCGCAGGAAGCGGGCGAGTATGGCCGACTGGTTCATGCCGACGCCGATGGCCCCGACGACGCCCTGGTCGCGCAGGTCGGCGAGCGCGGGCATGGCCTCGTCGGCGGCCTGCCGCCACTGGTCGTCGGGATCGTGCAGGTAGACGATGTCCAGGCGGGCCAGACCCGTGCGCTGAAGGGTGTCCTCGATGGAGCGGAGCACGCCGTCGCGGCTGAAGTCCCACTCCCTGCGCAGGTCGTCGCGTACGACGCAGCCCTCACTGTCGGACGCCTCGGGGCCGCTCGTTGGGGACCAGGAGCCGGCTGGCCTTGGAGGAGACGACGTACGCGTCGCGTGGCCGCTTCCGCAGCGCCGCACCCAGTCGGTGCTCGGAGAGGCCGAGGCCGTAGTGGGGTGCGGTGTCGAAGTATCGGATGCCTGCCTTCCAGGCCGCCTCGACGGCGGCGGCCGCGTCGGCGGCTGGGGTGATCCGGTACAGGTTGCCGATGACGGAGGCTCCGAAGCCGAGCTCGGTCAGTTCGACGGTCGTGTCGGTGATCTTCCGGTGTCGCAAGAGCGGTTCCTCGGGGTCGCCGGGTGTGGTCATGGTGAGTGCGCCGTGCGCGGTGCCGTAGGCGAGGGCCCGTTCCAGGCATGCGCCGGTGAGCAGGCCGTAGATCAGTCCGGCAGCGAAGCCGTCGCCGGAGCCGATGCGATCCAGGACGTGCAGGCCGGGCATCCGCGGGCCGGCGACGAAGTCGGTCTTCGCGGACCAGGCGGCCGACGACCAGTCGTTCACGCCCGCCGACGGCACCTCCCGCAGGGTCGTGGCCAGTACTCTCGCCCCGGGCGGGCGCCCGGCCACCTCGCCGAGCGCGTCCGGCGCCTCGTCCGCGCCGATGAGCACCGCACCGGGTGTTTCCCGGCCAGGCCCAGGGCCCCCACGATGACGTCGGCGTGCCGGGCGAGGCGCAGGTCGACCTCGCGTGCCTGTTCGGGGCCGCCCCGGTCGACCCAGAGGCTGGCGCGGTAGTTGGGGTCGCAGGAGACGGTCACGCCGTGGCGGCGCGCGGCGGCCATCGCCTGTCGTGGTCGGTCTTGCCCGGCTTGAACGTCTTCCCGTCGATCGCGGCCTTCAGGTAGTAAAGGGCGTACTTGGCGTAGAGATCGGCCGGCTGGGAATCGGTGGCGTCGATCTTGCCGTCCGCGATGGACTTGAGCTCCTCGGGGATGCCGTCGTTGGACACAACGAACACGTGCTTCTTGTCCTTCGGGCCGACCAGCAGACCCTTCTGCTTGAGCACTTGGAGAGTGCCGGACAGCGCGAAGCTGGACTCCATGTAGACGCGCTTGATGTCCGGATTGGCGGTCAGGTCGGTCTGCAGCTTCTGAGCGGCGACGGCGCCATCCCAGTTGGTGGCCTCTCCGAGCACCTTGATGCCGGGGTAACTCTTCTTCATGCAGTCGTTGAACCCTCCGTGCGGTCACGGCCGTTGATCGAGTCGAGGCCGCCCTCCAGCATCACGACCTTGCCCTTGCCGCCGAGTTTCGTGCCCAGGTATTGGCACGCCTTCTCCCCGTAGGCGCGGTTGTCGGCGCGGACGACCATGAAGACCTTGCCGCTGTCGGGGCGGGTGTCGACGGTGACGACCGGGATCTTCTTCGCCTCCAGCTGCGCGAGGGTGGGGGCGATGGCGGCGGTGTCCTGCGGGGCCATCGCGATGCCCTTGACACCCTGGCTGATGAACGTCTGCGCGTTGGCGGTGAGTTTGGCGACGCCGTTCTGCGAGTTGGTTGTCTTGAGGGAGAGGTCCAGCTGTCCCGCGCACCTGGGCGTGTACTTGATGTACGAGTTCCAGAAGTCCGTGTCGGAACGGGGGTAGTCGACGCCGACCAGCGGCGCGCCACTCGCCGTGGACGCCGTCTGCGAACTTCCGCCACAAGCGCTGAGCAGCACCATGGCGCAGAGGGCGGAGACAGTTGGGTAAACGGCGGATCTGAGTCTCATGGGGTTTTCCTCGCGCTGAGCCGGTGGACGATGGGCGACGTTTCGCCTGTGCGACAGCGGCGCGCCATCTCACCAAGAGATGGGATGTTTCTAAACGGTGTTCAGCTGCGTGCCCATACTTTGCGAGGCAACACTTGAGTATGACCAGCCGATAGGCGCTACGGAGGGCTCAGGATCCGGAGGTCAACTCAGATCCATCCCATCAATGAGTCGAGTACTCCTCCCATCAGCGGGGCAGGCGTCACGGACGCGGAGGTGCCCATCGAAAACGAAAACATGGCATGTCTGGACCTCCCCGAATAGTCACTTAGTCCAGCAAAACGGGCGTGCACGCCCTCAAGGAAGACCTTTTCATCCCTGCACAACCGTTGACACCGACGGGTTACGTGCCCGACCTTCATCCATAACACCCGGCGCTCCAGCCCCATGAACACCCGCCATACGTGTGTCTACGCCCCTCCCCTGCATGAAGAGGGACTCTCCATGCTGCTCAAAAGTCGATTCCACAGGACCTGCGCACAGGTCACCGCACTGGTCATGGCCGCCGCGGGCAGTCTGACAGTGCTGGCAACGCCGGCAGCCGCCGCAAGCCCCGATATCGGGGTGACGCTGACGACGCCGGACCTGAGTCAGGCGCTGACCCCGCAGCCGAGCATCCCGCTCGGACCGATGTCGTCAGGGCCGGTGAACCTGACGGTCGACGACACCAAGACCTTCCAGACCATCGACGGTTTCGGCGCCGCCTTCACCGACACCTCGGCCTACCTGCTGCAGAAGAAACTCGACGCGCCAACCCGCGACCAGGTGATGCGCGACCTGTTCAGCAGGGGCTCCGGCATCGGCCTGTCCCTGATGCGCGTGCCGATGGGCTCCTCCGACTACACCGCGACCCCGTCCTCCAGCCCGGGCGCCTACTCGTACGACGACAACGGCGGCGTCGCCGACCCCACCCTGGCCAACTTCTCCACCGCGCACGACGACGCGTACGTCATCCCGGTCATCAAGCAGGCCCAGGCGCTCAACCCGGCGATGAAGCTCTTCGCCAACAACTGGAGCCCGCCGGCCTGGATGAAGACGACCAACACGATGCTCGGCACCAACAACGGCACCGTGCGCTCCGACATGTACGGGCCGCTGGCGCAGTACTACGTGAAGTTCCTCCAAGAGTACAAGGCCAAGGGCGTCAACGTCTGGGGCGTCGCCCCGCAGAACGAGCCCACCATCTCCCCGACCACGTACTCGGCCATGCTGTGGCCCGCGAGCAACGAGGCGAGCTTCATCGCCGACAACCTGGCTCCGGCGCTGCGGCAGGCCGGCCTGAGCGCCACGAAGATCCTGGGCGGGGACGCCGATCACGTGGACGTCGCCTACGCCAACGCGCTGCTGAACGACCATGCGACACGCGATGCGCTGTACGGCACCGCGTGGCACTGCTACCGCAACGACCTGGGCAACATGACCACCCTCCACAACACCGCCCCGGACAAGCAGATCTACGAGAGCGAGTGCTCCACCGGTCCCGGCATCGCCCCGATGAACGCCACTCAGCTCGCTCTGGAGTCCACCTTCAACTGGGCCAACGGCGCACTGCTGTGGAACCTCGCCCTGGACACGAACGGCGGCCCCAAGATGGGCGTCGGCTGTGACAACTGCACCGGGCTGGTCACCATCGACCAGGCGACCGGCAAAGCCACGTACACCGACAACTACTACCAGCTGGGCCAGTTCTCGAAGTTCGTCGCTCCCGGGGCGACCCGCATCGGCTACACCGACGGCGGCGGCATCTGGGCCCAGGCCTACGAGAACCCCGATGGCGGCGAGGCACTGGTGGCATACAACAACAACTCTTCCGCCACCACCTTCACCACCACCTGGAACGGCACCGGGTCCTTCTCCTACACGCTCCCCTCGCACGCCACGGTCACCTTCGCCAAGAGCCCCCGCAACGCCGCCGCGCAGATCGCGGGTCAAGGCTCGAACCGCTGCCTGGACGACACGAACAATCCGGCCAACGGAGTCCAGCAGTACATCTGGGACTGCGGCTCCGGCAACGCCAACCAGCAGTACCTGTACTCCGGAAGCCGGGAGCTGCAGATCGCGGGCAAGTGCCTGGGCGCCGCGAGCAACGGCACCGTGAACGGTACGAAGGTCATCACCTGGGACTGCAACGGCAGCACCAGCCAGAAGTGGACATTCCATGCGGACGGCAGCGTCACCAACGACCTGTCCGGTCTCTGCCTCGACGTGACCGGCAACGGCACGGCGAACGGCTCCCCGGTGCAGCTGTGGAGCTGCACCGGCAACCCCAACCAGAAATGGTCCGCCGCTTCCGGTGCCTGACCAGGGGCGCGGCGCGCACCCCCTCCCCCCGCCCGCGCCGCGCCCCTCCTCCAGTGCCGTACATCGCCGGCACGATCCCCCGCAACACCCACTTGCCCTGGAGGCTTCCGTGGTGTCGAACTCCCTCAGAAGTAGATCCAGCAAGATCTTGTAACCAGCGACGTCATCGGTGACGTGCCGCTTGGCCAGTAACTCGCCGGCGTCGTTGACCAGGGCGACGTCGTGCGTCCTTTCCGCCCAGTCGATTCCGCGGTAGATCACGGTAGTTCCTCCCCATGATGCAGGTGTTTGCGCTGGTCACGAGCGCATGCGGGCCACGCGGCGACCTAATTCCGGGCCTCAACCACAACAGGGTTGGGCCTACGCCTCACTAGCCGTGTTCGTGGCACCAGCGCACCACGCGGGCCTCGGTCTATGCCGGAACTCGAACGGCTCGGACGTATCGAGAGGTCACCGTGCAGTGGGCTCGTCCCACCAACACCAACGAGGGATCATCCAAGGCCGCGAAGTTAAGGATCATGGGGTCGGCGTCAAGGGTGTTGGCGAGGCAAGCCTGTACGTGGCTGGGGCGGTCTTGGTGAGCAGCCCCTGGCGTGCCCATTTGGCCAACTGAACACGGAAGCTGTTGAGGGCCTTCTCATTGGTGATACCGAGTGGGCGACCGATATCGGCAGCACGCCATGCTCGCTCTGGTGCCGAGTGCATGATCGCCATGACGGCTGTGGACCGGCCCGGAGCCGGGGCCGGGAAGCCCATGTCCTCCGGGCCCGTTGGTGTCGCGCGGGGCGGTCCGGGCTGATGGATCTTCGCCACGATGGCGGTGATGTTAGTCGAGGTCCTGGAGCGGCCTTCGCCGTTCCAGGTGTGGTAGCGGGAGATCCCGGATTTGACGGTGCGCGCGCTGAAGCGGGCGCGTCGGTGTGGCAGGAGGCCGGCGAGTACAGCTCCTCCGATGCGCCCGACCAGGTCGACCGGCCCGGTGGTTGGCGGCAGGACTCCTGTCGCGGTGGTGACGCTGTCGCGGACGGCTTCCAGGGCGATGGTGAAACTGGCCCGGTCGGGATCGGTGCCCTGCCGGGTCTCCACGGCGGTGACCATCACCGTGCGGATGGCCTGGTAGAGCACCAGTAGGGCCCACATCTCCTGCTCGATGCCGACGGGGTCCTTGGAGCGCAGCACCCGGCCTCGCAGGAGGGTGTGGCGCAGGGCGAAGTACGCCGATTCGATCTCCCACCGCTCGTGATAGAGGGAGATCAGAGCCTCGGCCGGGTCGGTGCGAGGATCGGTCAGGGTGGTCACGAGCCGGTAATGATCGCTCACCACGGTGCCGTCGGCGCCGGTCACCGTCACCTTGGCTTCAATCACTCGAAGCTTCAGCCGGTAGATCTGGGTGAGGTAGGAGCCGTCGGGCAGGGTGGCGAGGACCGGGGGACGGCGGGTGGACTTACCGCGGGCCAGGAGTTGCGCGCCCGTAGCGACAGCGGCTTCGAGGAAGTCACCGCTGTCGAATCCGCGGTCGGTCAGCACCAGCATGTCCGGCTTGAGCAGGTGGACCAGGCGCAACGCGTAGGCGTTTTCGCCTGTGCTCGAGGGGCCGAAGGCGGCGCCGAGCAGGCCACGGGTGCCGGTCTCGACCAACGTCATCAGCATGAGTGCCGGATAGCCGGCGAGGCCGAAGCGGGCCCGGCTCTTGCCCAGCCAACTGCGGTTGCGATCCTCGTCGGGTACTCGCAGTGAGCTGCAGCCGTCGAAGGCGACCGTGCGCCACTTGCGGTACCGCACGCCGGGAGTGCGTGGCTGGGCCAGCGGGCCGGCCAGCACCTCGAACAGGGCGCGCAGCGGTGCCACCCCGATCCGGCGGCGCAGATCCCGCAGGGCCTTCTCCGACGGGGACACCACGGGCAGCCCGCCAAGCCCGGCGACCATCTTGTCCCACACCAGGCGAGCGCCCACTCGCTCGAAGAGCCCTAGGGCGAGCACGAAGTACACCCCGGTCCGGGAGGGCAATAACCGCAACCGTCTTTGAGTCGCCCCGGTCTCCTCCAGCACTGAATCCACCAGCTCGAACGGCAGCACCTGTGTCAACTCGCCGAGATGGCCGGGTGCATAGACGTCCGACGCGACGGTGACAGTCCGAGTTGCATCGACCGTGGCACACTTGGGCACGCGAGACCTCTGCTCTTCAGGATGATCTTGGTCGATCCCTGAACCACGCAGAGGTCTCGCTCTATTTCCCCCCAATCACCCGCCCGCGTCGACCACTTGACGCCGACCCCGCGATCCTTAACTTCGCGGCCTTGAGGGATCATCGTGGTGGTTGCTGACGCTCGGAGGCGCCGGGCGTCGCCGGTCTGCCACGAGGCATCAAGGCCCGAACAGCCGAAGGCGTCCGCCCGGCACCCACGAACGCCGGCAACAGACCGCTCGCGGTGGTGACGGTCGTGAAGGCGCGCCGCCGCTCTCGAGACCCGCCCGCACGCTCTAACCAGAGGCTCCACCGACCCGCTCGAAGAACGCGTAACAGACCTCACCACTCGAACACCCCGGTGACCCGACCCGGGTCCACCGGAGTGCTCAATAAGGAATTAGAACAGCCGCTCGTCGCTGGTCGGGGCATCGGGACGGAGCCAGTTGCTCACGTCCACGGCCAGCACGATCCGGCCGTCGGCCGCCCTCGGCAGCGGCAGGCCAGCCAGCGTGCGGCGCAGGCGCGTCGGCTCCAGCCAGCCGCGGTCCAATGCCGCGTACAGGGCCCCGTGTCCGCGCCGGTGCTCGACCGCCAGCGATAACTCGACCAGGGTCTTCACCGGCCCGTCCGCGCACAGCACCGCGTCAGTGAGCTCGAAGAGCGCATCCGCGCGAGCGTAGAGGCATTCGTAGAACTCGACCCGAAAGCGGGACAACACGTCCAACGCCTCGCCAGCGGACGCATCGACAGACAGACTCATACACAGCGGCCGTTCTCTTGTACTTCGTGACTCGACATCTCGAAGCGTGGAGAACGGCCGCCTCCGCTGTCCCGGAAAGAACCACAGATCAGCAGGTCGGGTGACCTGCGACGTTAAACGCCAAGCCAAGGGCCTGTTCGCTGTCCTGGATTCTGGGCAGTCTCGGCGTACGGCACCGCGCCGGGCAACACCAGCGTGACTTCCGCCGTTTGGGTCACATCACACGCCCCGAACCCTCAAGGCATGGTGCTGCGTTGAAGCGGGGGGTCAGTCGCGGGTGTAGGTGGATGCCTCGAGGATGTAGAGGTCGTGGTAGAAGCCACGGCATGCCATGAGTTCGGTGTGGGTGCGGGATTCCGCCATCTGGCTGTGTTCGAGGAGGTGAGCGGTCGGCCATGCGAACGCCGTCTATGCAGTTGGCGATGAGCAGAACGGTACGTCCGCGGGCGAGGCAGCGGATGCGGTCGAACAGCGCGGGCTCGACACGGGGGTCGAGAGCGGCGGTGGCTTCGTCGCAGATGAGCACAGGGGTGTTGGGGTAGAAGCCGCGAGCTTGGGCGAGACGTAGCCGCTGTCCACCGGACAGGTCTTGGCCGTCCCGGAGGCTGCGTTCCAGGAACATGTCGTAGCCGTGGGGCAACCGGCTGGCGAGGGAGTCGGCACCGCTGTCCCGGGCAGCGGTCCGGACGTGTTCCTCGGCGCCGGTCAGGCCGAGAGTCATGTTCGCGCCCAAGGTATGGGGCCAACGACGCCCAGCTGGGGTAGGTGGAGGCCGGCGACAAGGTGGGCCAGGGTGGTCCCTCCCGAGCGTTCTCCCCAAGCGGGGCCACCATTCACCGCGCCCGAGCTCGAGGGCGACGTCATTGATGACCGAACTCTGGTGGGCTGTTGTCAGGATCCGTCGTGGTCGGTCGGAGTGCAGTACCAGCGGGTGGAGCTCCTCCTGGCCTGGGGACAGTGAATGTCCCGAGGACAACGCCAGGGAGGAATGTGAGAGCCGCCCTCGCGGGTACACGACGCCGCGGCGGGCTGCGCTCAAGCAGGTCGGAGAGCTCGTAGCGGTCTCGCCGCAGCAGGCCGGAGTCACCTGCATCACCGCAAAATCGCCCTGCCAGAGCAGGCGGTGTGGGACAGCCCCCGGCAGACCACCTGCGCTGACGTCACCGACGGCCGGCGGGCCATGGCTCAGGGGCGGCCGCGCATACGGACCCGTCGACGGCGGCGCAGTGACCACCCTGGAACCGGCTGGCCTGAGTGCCGTCCGCGGCATCGCGCGACTTCGGCACGGAGATCGGCATCGTCCAGCTCCTCGCGAACACGCAGGGGCACCGGACCGGCCGTAGACGGCGACTCGAAAGCGGGGGAATAGAGAGCCGCACAGCTGATTCTCAAATTTCTGTGTGCCCACACAGAGAACGTACGGCGGCGTGCACACATGCTGTGACCACAGTAAGCACCCCAAGTAGGAAAGGAGCGACTGCAGCAGGGGCCGGTAGTTCGGGCGGCCGTATGGCCGGCATCAGCGCCCATGAGGAACCAATGACGCCGCACACGGAGAAGCCGTGGGCGAAGCAGGTCACCATCACCACCGGTATCACGTCGTATCTGAAGATCCCGCAGCTGATGAAGGCGATCGAGGCTGGCACGCTCGATCCCCCCATCCTGATCAGCTTCCTGACGCCGCTCTCGGAGCCCGTCGCTGGTTACGAGACATTCAAGAACGCCGCAGTGACGAACACGCTCAAGACGGAGCTCAGCCAGAGCGAGTCGATCTTCACAGCGGACGAGCATCTGGGTTTCAAACGACTCGCCTCCGCCGCGGAAGGTCACGACATCAACCCTCCGCGCCAGCTGGTCCCACAAGAGGCCAATGGGCAGCCTCTACGGCATTGTCATGATCCTGGATCAAATCCATATCTACTACGGTAAGGAATATGCCCGTGACAGCACTTGAGGTGATCGGGCTCAACAAGACATACGGTGATGCCGTCGCGTTGAGGAACGCGGAGCTGAAGGTCTCGCCCGGCGAGATTCACGCGCTTGTCGGTGAGAACGGTGCCGGCAAGTCCACGCTGGTGAAGGTCCTCTCCGGCATGGTGGTTCCCGACTCGGGCGAGGTCCGTCTCGACGGTGAGGCCATGAAGCTCGGCAGCCCGCGCATTTCGCGCAATGTCGGCGTTCGCACCGCCTTCCAGGAGCTCTCACTCCTTCCCAACCTCACCGTCGCGGAGAACCTGCTCATCGCGGAACTCCCCTCCCGTGCAGGCGTGGTCCGCAGCCGGGCCGTCGAAAAGCGAGCAGCCGAGATCCTGCGTCGTTGGGAGGTCAACGACATCGATCCAGCTATGCTCGCCGGCCGACTGCCGCTCAGCGCGCAACAGCGCCTGGAGATCGTGCGGGCCCTCCACCCAGAGCCGCGCATCCTTATCCTCGATGAGCCGACCGCGGCGCTGCCGGACACAGCCTGGATTTTCCGGCACGTCAGGGCCGCTACAGCGCGTGGTGCTTCGGTGCTCTACATCTCGCACAAGCTTGCCGAGATCGAGGAGCTGTGCGACCGAGGCAGCATCATGCGCAACGGTGTGATCGTCGGCGGGTTCACCAGGGACCGTTTCCAGCACGACGAAATCATCTCGCAGATGATCGGACGGTCGATCCAGGTGGCTTTCCCACCGAAAGAGTCCGCTACCGATCCCGGCGCGCCAACGGTCCTGAAGGCTGCCGACATATGTGTCGAGCCACAACTGCGAGGTGTCAGTCTCACCCTCAGGCGCGGCGAGATCCTCGGTGTGGCCGGTCTCGAAGGCCAGGGGCAGCGCGAGCTGTTCTACGCACTGGCCGGCGCGATCTCCATGTCCTCAGGGTCCGTCGTGGTCGACGGCGTCCCTGCGAAGCTGGGCTCCCCGAAAGCGGCTTTGAGGTCGGGTCCTGGTATTGCCCTGGTGCCGGAGGAACGCAAGCGTGAGGGAATCTTCGCCGACATGACTTCGGTGAAGAACATTTCGGTGCCGGCGCTGCCGAAGGTTTCGAAATTCGGGATGATCCGGCGGAGGGCAGAGCTCAAGACCTCGCGTGAGGCCGGGCGTGCGAACTACCTTCGAGAAGGCTTCCTGCGCAAGGATGTCGGACAACTGTCCGGCGGGAACCAGCAGAAGACGATCCTGGCCCGCACCGCTCTTTCCGGAGCGGAAGTTCTGCTGATGTTCGATCCTACGCGAGGGATCGATCCCGCGGCCAAACTCGAGGTGTACAGAACGCTGCGAAACGCCTCGGCCGCAGGCTGTTCGACATTGCTGTACTCCACCGAGATCCCGGAACTCATTGGTATGTGCGACCGCATTCTTGTTCTCTACGGCGGTCGTGTCGTCGCCGAATTGGAAGGCGACACGATGCAGGAGTCTGCGGTAATGGCAGCCGCCGTCGGCAGGCGAACGGCATCGCCACAGGCCTGGCAGCCGGCCGCGGAGGAAACAGCAACCGTGAGATCGGGGGAGGTTTCCCGGTGAATCAAACATTTTCCCTGTTGGGCCGGGGGCTGCGTAACGGCACGACCCGCGCCGTGCTCATTCTGGCTGTCTTCATGTACCTCTGGTACTACTACCAACTCGGTGGGCTCAACTCCTACCTCATCAACAGCTGGGTCGTACTGGCGCTTCCTTTGGTGGTCGCGTCGCTCGGTGTCACGCTCGTCATAATCTCGGGTCAGTTCGACCTTTCCGCTGCCGGTGTCGTGACCCTGGTAAATGTCCTGGTTGCCACGAAGTTCAGCGACAGCAATCCTTGGGTGGCGGCGCTGGTCATGGTCCTGCTCGGCACGCTCATCGGGTGTGTCAACGGGCTCATCGTGGTGGTCGGCAGGTTGCCGGCGATCGCGGTGACCCTGGCGAGCCTGATCATTCTCAACGGCGTGTCACTCATCCTGTTGCCCATGCCCGGTGGGCATGTTCCGCAGGGACTCATCGATGCGGTCAACACGCCGCAGTCGACCGTGCCGCGAGCCTTCATCGTGCTCGCCCTGCTGGTCGTGGCATGGCTGGTGTTCAAGCGCACGCGGCTTGGTATCTACATGTACGCCGTCGGCCAGGACGAGGAAGCAGTGCACTTGTCCGGTGTCTCGGTCCCACGTGTCCGGATCAGCATCTTCGCCATCGCGGGTGGTCTGTACGCGCTGGCCGGGGTCTTCATGTGTGCCGCCATTCAGTCCGCCGACGCATCGATCGGCTCCGCGTACCTCCTGGAGACCTTCGCCGCCATCGCGATCGGCGGGACCGCCTTCGCAGGTGGGAGCGGCTCGGCGATCGGCACCATCCTCGGCGGACTCACGCTGGTCTCCATTCCGAAGGTGCTGTTCGTGGTGGGTATCAGTGACTGGGCCCAGGACATCTTCACAGGAGTGCTCATCATCGTGGCTGTCCTGGTGGGTGCGGTCGCTGCTCGCAGCGAAAACCAGCAGGCCATGCTCCGAGATCTCGACCAAATTCCCGAGCCTGCTCCGCAGCCTGAACCTCTGGTTGGAGGAAGGCCGTCATGACGACGACAACGACCGACATCAACGTCGATCCCCCGCTCTCGTGGAAGGCTCAGTTGAGCTCCCCGGGGGTCGCCCGGCCTGTGATCCTGCTCCTGCTGTCGGTAGTCACCTTGTGTGTCGGCCACTTCTTCAGCGCCGGTCTGCCTTCATGGGCTGCGACAGCGGCCATCGCCACGCAGAGCCTGTTCCTGGCAGTGATCGCGTTCGGCCAGGGCCTGGTGATGCTCATCGGTGGGCTGGATCTGTCGATCCCAGGAGTCATCGCGCTCTCCGCCACGATCGTGGCCCTGTGGACTCGCGTCTACGGCCACGGCGTCGTCTCTGCTGTGCTGCTGGCACTGGCGGTCTCGGCGGTCGTCGGGCTGGTCGATGGTTACCTGATCGCCAGGTTCCATATCCCCGCGTTCATCGTCACCCTTGCAATGGGGGGCGTCTTGACCGGTGTGACGATCGGCCTCACCTTCGGGCGCAGATCCCCGGCCGCACCGCAGGTGATCGGCAATCTGTTCAGCGGCAGCGGCAAGCTGTTCGGGATCGGGATCCCCGTCTTCGTATTCATGATCGTCGGTGTGCTCGGGTACCTCGTACAGGCCAAGACACGGTTCGGGAGGACGGCCCACCTGCTCGGCAGCTCACGGGCGGCTGCCCGGCTTTCTGGTCTTCCTGTGCAGCGAGTCGAGGTCAGCGTATACGTCGTCGGTGCCCTCTCCTCAGGTATCGCCGGCATCATGCTTCTGGGGTTCTCGGAGAACGCCCAGATCAGTCTCGGCACTGAATGGCTGATGCCCGCCATCGCGGCGGTTCTCGTCGGTGGCACGGTGATCGGAAGCGGCTACGGCTTCTGGCAGGCGACCTTCTCCGCCTGCGTACTGCTCACCACGATCACCGTCGTCATCCAGGCCACGGGCTTCTCACAAGGTTGGCGACTCGTGCTCTACGGGTCCGTCGTGCTGCTGGCGCTCCTCCTCATGAAGGCCAGCAACGAAGGTCTGCGGAAGTCCATTCGCAGACATGCCGGCCGACGATCCTGACCGTTCACTCACTCCCTGTTGTCCTTCGACGCTTCGGTATGCCGTATACGTCGACCACATCGCCATGACGAAAGGTCAGGCAACCATGAAAAGAAGATGGTTTGGGCTTGCAGCGTCCCTCACTGCGGCCGTCCTCATGCTCGCGGGATGCGCGGGCGGAGCGGGTGGCGGTGGCGGCTCGAACGCCGCGGCATCCCGCTGTGTCCCCGACGGTGGCAAGGCGCCGAGAGCCGGCGGCAAGTACATCGTGTACATGAGCGCGCTCAACATCGGCAACGCCTGGCAGGAAGAGGCCGAGAACCTCGGCCTGGCAGTGGCGAAGATGAAGCCCTACAGCGACTGCGTCGAGGTCCGCAAGGAACTCACCGACCCCAACCCGCAAGCCCAGATCTCACAGCTCCAGTCGATGGTCGCTGCCGGCGCCGACGCCATCGTCACCTACCCCCTGTCACCGACGGCGATCAACGCCGCCTACCGCAACGCCTGCACCCAGGGCGTCACGGTCGTGTCGTACGACGCAACCGTCACGGAGCCCTGTGTCCACAACGTCTCCTACCTCACCTCGAAACCCGAAGGATCAAAGCACCCCTTCATGGGATACAACTCCATGGAGGGCCTGATGCAACTCCTCGGAGGCAAAGGCAACATCTTCGTTTCGCACGGTGTTGTGGGGACGTCGACCGACAACATCCACTACAACTCCGCAAAGGCCGCGCTGACGCAGTACCTCAATGCCAAGATCGTAACGGAGTACACCGGTCTTTGGGACAGCGCACAGCAGCAGAAGGAGACCGCCAAGGCGTTGGCCTCGTTCCCGAATGTCAGCGGCATATGGTGCGGCTACGGGGAGTCGGGCTGCGTCAAGGCACTCAAGGCGGCCGGCAAGCAGATCCCCGTGAGCGGTGAGACCTCGCAGTACTTCCGCGAGCAGCTCCTCAAGGGATGGCCGGGCATCAGCATCGGATCGCCCCCCGCCCAGGGCGGCATCGGTATGAAGGTCGCACTCGCGGTCCTCCTCAACGGTCCCCACGGCATCCCGATGGACATCGAGGTCCCCTACAAGATCGTCACGGGCAAGAACGTCAAGGTCTGCGAGCAGGACACCTACACCGAGGGATGCAACGTCTTCCCGCCTGGCAAGGTGGGCGATGAGGAGACGGCCGACATCTTCAACATAATGCTGCCGGAGTCTTCCCTCAGTGCGTCTCAGACCGGCAAGCCGCTCGCGGGGAAGAAGGCCGATCCTTACACGGCCGATTACCTGCGCGACTACGAGCAGGATCCAGCACACCGCTACGTGACCCGCACGGCATGTCCGAAGGGCTGGTCCAAGGCGAAGCTCCCCGAGGGCGTGGAGGGCTGTGCCAAGAGCTGAGAAGCCATCCGCTTGCAGTCGGCGCATGGAGGCAGAGCCTCACGGTAGCTCGGGGTCGTCGAACCCGACGAGCTGTTCCGGGAGGCCCTGTTGCCACACTCCTTCGTGCTCGCGGCTCGGACATGGCGGAGGCAGAATGGCAGATCGTCCGGGTCTGGCTTCCCGTTCCGGGGTCAGGGCAGGTTGACGGGGTTTCAGGTTCGCTCGTTCGGCCAATGCCTGCTCGGCGTCCCGCTTCTCCTCGAACTCGATGGGCCGAGGAAGTCCAGCCGTTCATGGATGCGCCGGTTGCCGAAGCCGTCGATGGCCCTGAGGTGAAACCCTCCCGCATTTGAAGGTCAGGCTTCGGGAGGTTTTCACCTCAGGGTCCGCCGATGTACTCGAAGAACACCAGGTTCGCCTCGGCCCGTGGTGGCGAGGACGTTGTCGTACGAGTCCCCGGCGGAGCCGACGATCCGCCAATTGCCGCTCTCAGCAGGCAAGTTGCGAACCTTGTGGATGGGTACTGTCAGCAACCTTCCGCGTGATGAATGAGCTTGGCGGGCTCGACGTCACGGAAGGCGAGGCGTTCTCCAGACTGGACAGCACCAGGTCCGGAACGACGGTGGCCATGGGTTCCCTCGCGCCTGAGGACGGCGTGCACGCGCAGCGAGTCGTGGATCCCGCCTCGTCCACCGGCGATCGATCATCCCCCGACAATGCCGAAATCCTTGCGTGCATTGTCAGATGACTGCGGAGCATGACCGAGCTCTGCCAGTGGGGATTGACGCAACTACCGCCTGACACTACGGTCAACTGCGACAACTCAATTACGCTGCTCGAACCGAAGCGGGAGAGCCCGCGCCATTGTGCGCGGCGCCGAAGGAGCAACTCTCCACAGAATCTCTCAGGCACAACTGCCGCTTCGGCCAGGCGACTCTGGAAAGACAGGACGTTTCGTCCTGCACCCGCGGTGCAAACCGCCGAACCGGCGGTGAAGCTCTCAGGTACCGATGACAGAGCGGGGAGGTCACCTTTCCAGTGCGCCGCGTTCGCGGTGCCCCCATGAGAGAGCCTCCCATCATGATCCCACCTGGGTTTTCCGCGTCCGGAGAGTTCGCTGCCCGTCACATCGGCATCAGCGACGCCGACCGGGCCAAGATGCTGGCCGAAATCGGTTACCCGACGCTGAACAGCCTCATCGACGCCGCCGTTCCGAGTGGTATCCGAAGCACCTCCGACTTGAACCTGCCCGCCGCCGCGACCGAGGCGGAGGCCCGTGCCGAACTCCTGGCGTTGGCGGGCCAGAACACTGTGGCCGTTGCGATGATCGGCCTCGGCTATCACGCGACCGTCACCCAGCGGTGATCAGGCGCAACGTTCTGGAAGACCCTGCGTGGTACACCGCCTACACGCCGTACCAGCCGGAGATCAGCCAGGGTCGGCTCGAGGCACTGATCAACTTCCAGACCATGGTGGGTGACCTCACCGGGTTGCCGACCGCCAACGCCTCGCTGCTCGACGAGAGTACGGCGGTTGCCGAGGCCGTCACGGCCATGCGCCGGGTCGCCCGCAAGAGCTGTCCCCATGTCCTGGTCGACCGTGACACCCTGCCACAGACCCTCGACGTCCTACGAACGCGTGCCGACGCGGCCGGTATCGAGGTCGTCGAGATCGACGTCGCCGAGCCGCTGCCCGAAGACGACTTCTTCGGCGTGGTGTTGGCCTACCCCGGCTGCTCGGGCGCGGTGCGCGACCTGCGCGAGGTGACCGCAGCGGCGCAGGCGCGCGGAGCGCTGGTCACGGTGACCGCCAACCTGAAGGCCCTCACCCTGCTCGTGCCGCCAGGCGAATACGGCGCCGACATCGTTGTGGGCTCGTCCCAGGGGTTCGGTGTCCCGTTGTTCTACGGCGGGCCGCACGCCGGCTACATCGCGGTCCGTGAAGGACTCGAACGTCAATTGCCCGGCCGACTCGTGGGCGTGTCCGTGGACGATACCGGCCGGCCGGCGTACCGTCTCGCTCTGCAGGCCCGCGAGCAGCACATCCGGCGCGACAAGGCGACCTCGAACATCTGCACGGCGCAGGTGCTGCTGGCCGTGGTTGCGTCGATGTACGCCGTCTACCACGGCCCCGATGGCCTGGCCGAGATCGCTCGACGGACGCACCGGTACGCCACGCTCATCGACGCGGGTCTGCGGGCGAACGGCATCACGGTGGTGCACCGTGAGTTCTTCGACACCCTGCTGGTTCGCGTCCCCGGCCGTGCTGGGGATGTCGTCGCAGCCGCGCATGACAAGGGCCTGCGACTGCGGCTGGTCGACGGCGACCACGTCGGCGTCTCCTGCTCCGAGGTCACGACGGTGGACCATGTCCACCTGGTGCTCGACGCCTTCGGCTGCGCCGGCAGTGACCTGGACGCCTTGGCTGACGGGACGGCAACGGCGCTTCCTACGGGGCTGCTGCGTATTTCTCCCTTCCTCACCCACGTCGTCTTCCACCAGCACCGCTCCGAGACCGCGATGCTGCGCTACCTGCGCAAGCTGTCCGACCGTGACTTCGCGCTGGACCGCGGCATGATTCCGCTCGGGTCCTGCACGATGAAACTCAACGCGACCACGGAGATAGAGCCGGTCAGCTGGCCCGGATTCGCGGACCTGCACCCGTTCGCGCCCCGCACGGACGCGGCCGGGTACCTGACCCTGATCGACCAGCTGGAGACATGGCTGGCCGAGGTCACCGGTTACGCCAAGGTCTCCATCCAGCCGAACGCCGGATCGCAGGGCGAACTCGCGGGCCTGCTGGCGATCCGCGGCTACCATCAGAGCAACGGCCAGGCCGGACGTGATGTGTGCCTGATCCCGGCGAGTGCGCACGGCACCAACGCCGCCTCCGCGGTCATGGCCGGGATGCGTGTCGTCGTGGTGGCGTCGCGGCCCGACGGCACGGTCGACCTGGACGACCTCGAGGCCAAGTGCGCCCAGCACGCCGACGACCTGGCCGCGATCATGGTGACCTACCCCTCGACGCACGGCGTCTACGAGGAGAGCATCACCGGGCTGTGCGAGTTGGTGCACGAGCACGGCGGGCAGGTGTACGTCGACGGCGCCAACCTCAACGCGCTGCTCGGGATCGCCCAGCCCGGCCGGTTCGGTGGCGACGTGTCCCACCTCAACCTGCACAAGACATTCTGCATCCCACACGGCGGCGGCGGACCGGGCGTCGGCCCCGTGGCGGTGGCCGAGCACCTCGCACCGTACCTGCCCACCCATCCGCTGCACCCTGACACCGAGCGCCGCGACGGGATCGGATCGGTGAGCGTCGCACCGTTCGGCAGTGCCGGCATCCTGCCGATCCCGTGGGCCTACATCCGGATGATGGGCGCAGACGGCCTGACCGAGGCGACCCGGACAGCCGTGCTGAGTGCCAACTACGTCGCCCGCCGCCTCGCACAGCACTTCCCCGTTCTGTACGCCGGCGAGGCCGGTCTCGTCGCGCACGAGTGCATCCTCGACGTACGCCCGGCCACCGCCGCCACGGGCGTGACGGTCGACGACATCGCCAAGCGGCTGATCGACTACGGCTTCCACGCGCCGACGATGAGCTTCCCGGTTCCCGGCACGCTGATGATCGAGCCGACGGAGAGCGAGAGCCTGGAGGAGCTGGACCGCTTCTGCGAGGCGATGATCTCGATCCGTGCGGAGATCGACTTCGTGGACACCGGCACGTGGACCCTCGAGGGGAGCCCGCTGCGGCATGCGCCGCACACCGCGGCCGCGATCGCCGGTCAGTGGACCCGGGCCTACTCGCGCGAGCGTGCCGTCTTCCCGGCGGGCGCCACACCGGACAAGTACTGGCCGCCGGTCGGCCGGATCGACCAGGCACACTGCGACCGCAACCTGGTCTGCTCCTGTCCGCCGCCCGAGTCCTTCGCGTCGTAACCCGACCGGTCACGGTCTGAGAGAGAACCAACATGTCCAAGAAGACACCCCTTCACGACGTCCATGCGCAGCTCGGTGTGTCGTTCACCGACTTCGCCGGCTGGTCCATGCCGCTTCGCTACACCTCCGAACTGGCCGAGCACCACGCCGTACGGAAAGCCGCCGGAATCTTCGACCTGACCCACAGGGGCGAGATCGAGCTGTCCGGTCCCGAAGCGGGCCGGGCGCTCGACCACGCACTGGTCGGGCGGCCGTCGAAGATCGCCGTCGGCCGCGCCCGTTACTCCATGCTGGTCCACGAGACGGGCGGCGTGCTCGACGACCTCGTCGTCTACCGCCTGGCCGAGGAGAAGTACCTCGTCGTGGCCAACGCCGGCAATGCACTGGTCGTGCTGTCCTGCCTGCGTGACCGGATCGACGGCTATCGCGCCACGATCAGGGACGCGTCCGGCGACTGGGCGCTGATCGCGGTCCAGGGACCGAACTCGCCGGCGATCGTCAGCGAACTGGCCGACGTGGATGTGGTGTCGCTGAAGTACTACGCGATCGACCCGGCACGGATCGCGGACCGCGACGTGCTGCTCGCCCGCACCGGCTACACCGGCGAGGACGGCTTCGAGATCTACTGCCGCCCCCAGGATGCGGTGGCCCTCTGGCAGGCCGTCAGCGCGGCAGGTGCGGCACACGGCTTGGCCCCCTGCGGCCTGGCCTGCCGCGACACCCTGCGCCTGGAGGCCGGCATGCCGTTGTACGGCCAGGAGCTCACCGTCCGCACCACACCGTTCGACGCGGGGCTGGGCCGAGTGGTGGCATTCGGGAAGCCCGGCGGGTTCGTCGGCGAGACGGCCCTTGCCGCCCTGCGCGACCAGGCACCGAGCCGCACCCTGGTCGGACTCGCCTCGACCGGCCGCCGCGCCCCGCGCACCGGCTACGCCGTACTGGACCCGGATACCGGCGAGCAGATCGGCGAGGTCACCTCGGGTGCCCTGTCGCCCACCCTCGGCCACCCCGTGGCGATGGCCTACGTGCCCGCCGAACGGAGCGAGCCCGGCACCAAGCTGCTCGTCGACGTCCGCGGCAGCCGGGCACACGCCGAGGTCGTCGCACTGCCCTTCTACCGCCGCCAAGCCTGATCACCTTTACGGGAGAAGCAAGACCATGAGCCTGCCCAGCCACCTGAAGTACACCAAGGACCACGAGTGGATCGCGACCGACGGCGAGGTGTCGACCGTCGGTGTCACCGCCCACGCCGCCGACGCGCTCGGCGACGTCGTCTACCTCGACCTGCCTGCCGTCGGCGCCACGATCACGGTCGGCGACACGTGCGGAGAGATCGAGTCGACCAAGTCCGTGAGCGACCTGTTCGCCCCCGCGGACGGCGAGGTCGTCGAGATCAACGAAGCCGTGGTCGCCAACCCCGGCCTGGTCAACAGCGACCCGTTCGGAGCGGGCTGGCTGTTCCAAATGCGGATCACCGGTACGCCGAATCTGCTGGACGCGGCCGCCTACGCGGCCCTCACCCAAGGCGCCTGAAGATGTCTGTCCTGGACCGCACTCTCGCCGACTTCGACCCCGAGGTGCACGCCGCCGTACGGGCCGAGCTGCGGCGCCAGCAAAGCACACTGGAGATGATCGCGAGCGAGAACTTCGCACCGGTCTCGGTGATGGAGGCACAGGGCTCCGTCCTGACCAACAAGTACGCCGAGGGCTACCCGGGGCGCCGCTACTACGGTGGCTGCGAACACGTCGATGTGACGGAGTCCCTCGCCATCGACCGGGTGAAGGCGCTGTTCGGTGCGGCCTTCGCCAATGTGCAGCCGCACTCCGGCGCCCAGGCGAACGCCGCCGCGATGACGGCGCTCCTCAAGCCGGGGGGCACCATTCTCGGCCTGGACCTCGCGCACGGGGGTCACCTCACCCACGGCATGCGAATCAACTTCTCCGGCAAGCTCTACAACGTCGTCGCCTACCACGTCTTCAAGGAGACCAGCCGCGTCGACATGGCCGAAGTGGAGCGGCTCGCCGAGGAGCACCGGCCGCAGCTGATCATCGCGGACTGGTCGGCGTATCCCCGGCAGCTGGACTTCGCCGCCTTCCGGCGGATCGCGGACCAGGTCGGCGCGTATCTGATGGTGGACATGGCGCACTTCGCCGGGCTGGTCGCCGCCGGGCTCCATCTGAGTCCGGTGCCGTACGCCGACGTGGTCACCACCACGCACAAGACGCTCGGCGGCCCGCGCGGCGGAGTGGTGCTGACCAACCGCCAGGACGTCGCAAGGAAGGTCAACAGTGCGGTCTTCCCCGGCCAGCAGGGCGGCCCGCTGGAGCACGTGATCGCGGCCAAGGCCGTCGCCTTCAAGATGGCGTCCGAGCCGGCGTTCCGCGAGCGCCAGGAGCGCACCGTCGCGGGCGCCCGGCTCCTCGCCGAGCGGCTGAGCGCTCCCGATGTCGCGGACACGGGTGTGTCGGTGCTGTCGGGCGGTACCGACGTGCACCTGGTGCTGGTCGACCTGCGGGGGGGCGCAGCTCGACGGGCAGCAGGCGGAAGACCGCCTGCACGGCACCGGCATCACGGTGAACCGCAACGCCGTACCGTTCGATCCCCGCCCGCCGATGGTGACCTCCGGGCTCCGGATCGGTACACCGGCCCTGGCCGGCCGTGGCTTCGCGGAAGCCGAATTCGCCGAGGTCGCCGAGGTCGCCGAGGTCGCCGAGGTCGCCGACATCATCGCCGAGGCCCTCAAGCCGGCCTACGACGAGAGCATCGCCGCCAAACTACGGAGCCGTGTGGCCGCGCTCGCCGCCGCACACCCGTTGTACCCGGAGCTGTGAGATGAGTGGCCTCACCCCCTCCCCCGCGCCGGACGGCCGCAGGCTGCTGCGGCTGGAGGTGCGGAACAGCCGTACCCCGGTCGAGCGCAAGCCCGAGTGGATCAAGGCTCGGGCGAAGATGGGACCCGAGTACAACCAGCTGCGCAGCCTTGGTCGAGAGCGAGGATCTGCACACGGTGTGCCAGGAGGCGCGCTGCCCGAACATCTTCGAGTGCTGGGAGGATCGCGAGGCCTCTTTCCTCATCGGCGGTGACCAGTGCACCCGGCGCTGCGACTTCTGCCAGATCGACACCGGCAAGCCCCCGCCTCTGGACCGGGACGAGCCGCGCCGGGTGGCCGAGTCCGTGGCCACGATGGGGTTGAGGTACGCCACCATCACCGGGGTGGCCCGCGACGATCTGGCAGACGGCGGTGCCTGGTTGTACGCCGAGACGGTCCGGCACATCCACGCGCTGAACCCGGATACCGGAGTGGAGAACCTGGTCCCGGACTTCAACGGCGTCCCCGAACTGCTGGCCCAGGTGTTCGAGTCCCGGCCGGAGGCGTTGGCGCACAACGTCGAGACGGTACCGCGGTTCTTCAAGCGCATCCGGCCCGCGTTCCGCTACGAGCGGTCTCTCGGGGTGCTCACCGCGGCACGGGAGTTCGGGCTGGTCACCAAGTCGAATCTGATCCTGGGCATGGGCGAGGCCCGGCAGGAGATCTCGACCGCGTTGCGGGACCTGCACGACGCCGGGTGCGATCTGATCACCATCACCCAGTATCTACGGCCCTCGGTTCGGCACCACCCGGTGGACCGGTGGGTCAGGCCCGAGGAATTCGTCGAACTGAGGCAAGAAGCCGAGGAGATCGGCTTCGCCGGAGTGATGTCGGGTCCTCTGGTCCGCTCCTCCTACCGAGCAGGACGGCTCTACCAGCAGGCCTTGACGGCTTCACGCCGCGGGGCGTAGCCGATCAGGGTTCGGACGTGCGCAGGCATCCGTTCGGGGCACCCATCCGAAAAGGGTGACGGCTCCCCGAACAGGGGAAGGCCACTGTGCAACTCTCCCTGAAAGGGCAAGTTCAGTCATGGAGTTGCGCAATGGCCTTCTTCGAGCCTGATTTGCCGCACCGGACCCGTTCGCGGAGCGCCTGGGTGCCCGCGGCTGGCTCGACGCTCTGCGCGACACTGTCAGCCACCGATTGCTCGCCGTCCAGCACATCAGTGACCGCCACCCGCTGGATCCCGATCATGCACGCAACGCGCAGCAGTAAGGGGCCGGCGCATGGGCAATCCGTCCGTGTTGACGACCGCAGCCACGCCGACCGCAGCGAGAAGCTGTCGTTCGCCTTCGACGACTCCGTGTGCCCGACTCAGATCGCCGTGCGGGCGACCACGGACATGACCGTGCAGGCCGTCGGCTCCCGTTCGGGTTCGTGGCTGCCGTACGCGTCACGCTCGCAGATTTCCGGCGATGCGACGACCCGGTGAGCGGGACCCTACGAGTGGCTGTTCCCCACGGGGACGGGCTGCTGGAGGACATGCGCCGGGTCCATGTCGAACTGTTCGGCTCGCTCGGCGCCTCCGGGCACGGGCACGGCGTGCAAGCGGTCATGCTCGGTCTGAATGGTCCCCCCAAACACGTCGCCCCGCGCTGGCCGGACCGGTCATGGACCGGGTCCGTACGACGCTGAGCCTGCGCCTGCTCGACAAGCGCCTCGTCGCTGCGGACCTACTCCGTCGGCGGCGGTTTCGTGCTGCGCGACGACGAGTCCGACGCCCTCCGGATCGTCCCCGACGCCACGCCGGTGCGTTACCTGTGCTCTACCGACGCGAAGCTGCCGGCGCACACCAGGGCCACCGGCCTCTCCGTCAGTTCGATCACGGTGGGGAACGAACTGGCCTGGTGCGGGCAGGTTCATGCACGACGAACCGGTGGGCTACCCATGCGATTGCGGGATCACCTGCTGGTGATCCCGCAATCGCCCGCCCTCTTCAATGCCCGGGCGGGCACCAGCGGCTCTATGCGGACCCACTGGTGGCCGGGCAACGAGAGGCCCAAGCCGGCTATCGGATGATGCGGAGGTGACGGCCCAGTTAGCCGAGGCCGTGAAATTCTCGGAGGTGGCCGGCGAGGACGTCGTCGCCGAAGTCGCCTTCCGGGTCGCGCCAGACCGTGTGAATGTGGTTGACGTCGCGCTGGGTGTTGTCGTACTCCGCCAGCAAGCGAGGGCCCTGGAGGCGGTAGTAGTGCGGCTGGCCACGCTCGACGCCGCCGGCCCAGGCGAAGTGGATGTCGTGGAGCTTGTCACCGGTGAATTTCGCCGCCTCGCGCTCGGCGAGTTCCTCGGGGATCCGGCCGAGGTACACCTCCAGCAGCGCCCGCAGCTGTTCCTGCTGTCCGGCGGACATGCGGGCAGCCGACAGCCCCTTCGGCGCCGTGGTCAGCTTGACGGCTTCGTGGTCCTCCGGTTGGGCTCCTGCCTGCTTTTCCGCGTCGCCGTGCATCGACTGGACCCGCTCGGCCAGGTGCGGCTCGGTGAACCGTCCGCGCCAGAGCTCCGGCAGCGCCATCACCAGGTCGCCGTCACCGATGCGCGGGCGGTTTCCGCCGACGATGTCGACCGGGGCGACGGGAGAGAGGAGGGCACGGGCCGCCTGCTCCTCGTCGAGCGAGCGGACCAGGTCCCGCGCCAGGTCCTCCGCGGCACCAAGTGGACGCAGAAGGTGCGGGCCGAGCAGCGGGGATTCGGCGGGATCGGCCCCGAGGAAGCTCGGGCTGCTGCCCACCACCCGTCCGTCGGCGATCGCATGCTGCACCGACACGTGGTGGCCGCCGAACCGCCAGGACCACGGTCCGTCCACGCTCGGCTCGCCGAAGATCTGCAGCCAGTACATCTGGGGGTCGCGTCCACGTTCCCGCCCCCAGCCCACCTGCCAGCCCTCCACCTGGTCCAGGACGTTCTCCAGGCCCATGATCGTCGAGGCTGTCACGTAACCGGCCCGGGAGAGGCCGGTCGCGACGAGCTGCATCGCCAGGCTCTGCTGCGCCGGACGCATCCGAAGCAGCGGGAGTCCCCCGTGGTCGGTCGGCGTGTAGTACCAGCGGTGGCGTTCCTCCTCGGACGGCCACGGCAGTACGGCCGCCGCACGCTGCCCGCCGTCGAGGCTCTCCAGCCAGGCCCTCGCGGCCTCGACCATGCCCACGGCCGGATTCCGTTCCGTCATCGTTTCCCTTCCTCGGCGGTTAACCGGCCCTCAGGGGGCGACAGTGGTGCAAATATGCGGCGTGGTGAGCCCGGGGATGGCGAATACCCCGAGGACAACGCCAGGGAGGAATGTGAGAGCCGCCCTCACACGTACACGACGCCGTGGTCAGGCTGCTCTCAAGCAGTCCGGAGAGCTCGTGGGGGTCTCGCCGCAGCAGGCCGGAGCACCGGCACCACGTCAAGATCGCCCTGCCGGACCAGGAGGTGTGTGGGACAGGCCCGGCAGACCACCTGCGCCGAAGTCACCGACGGCCGGCGGGCCGTGGCTCAGGGACGGCCGAAGGTGGCGAGCGAGTCGACGCGGAGTTCGAAGAGGATGCGTCGCTCGTTGCCTCCCGGTTCGCGCAGCGCATACGGCCCGGGCTTGCCTATGTATTTGGTCCACATGCGATCGAGCTGTGCGGTCACCCGGGGGCCCTCAGCGGGATCGTCCTCGGAGATCTCCCGGCTGACCGTGGCCTTGATACTCATCCAGTGGTAAGGGTTCTCAGGATTCATCAGCAGGAACGACGCCTTGGGCGTGCGGCGCAGCCACTCGACCTTCTTGCGGTGGGACGCCAGGTTCAACAGCACCAGGTCCCCCTCATAGTCGAACCACACCGGGGTCAGGTTGGACAGGCCGGTGCTGCCGGTGACGGACACGACCGCGGTGACCGGCCCGTCGAGCAGCTGTTTGTAGATGGGGTCGAGGTCGCTGAGGCTCGTCACGGCGGCACGGTCGCCAATTTGGAACTGGCCCGCCTGGGTGCCGTCGGCGACATCCCGGAACTTCGACACGGAGATCGACATCTTCCAACTCCTCACCGATGAGAAGGGGGTATGAGGCCGACCGTAGGTGGTGGTTCGCCCCTGGTGATATGGGGCGCAGCACAGCTGGCCCGTTCATTTCTGTGATCCCGCACAGTGAACCCTCGGCGGTGGGCCCACATGCTGTGACGACCGGCAAGGGCCCCGGCAAGAGGGGAGTGACGTGCATCAGTGACATCCTGGCAGCCGGCTACGAGGTCGGCGTCCTCAGCGGCCAGGTACAGGTGGCCCCGGGCTGGGCGCCGCCCACGCCGTCGGCGAGGGCGAGGTGCACAAGCTGGTCGGCAAATCGACCGACGGCCACGGCGCCACCATCGATGCCGTCGGCTTCCCCGGCGCCCTCGACGCCAGACAGCTCATCAGCCGCCGCCTCCCACCCGACGAGCCGCCCACGGCGCCTTCCTGTGGGCCGCTGAGACCGGCGCCCTCGAAGTCGTCCTCAGCATCTGACCACCGTACCAAGGAGTTTCATGTCTTCCGCCCCTTCCCTGTTCGATCCCGTCGCGATCGGTGCACTCAAGCTGGCGAACCGTCTGGTCATGGCGCCGCTCACCCGCACCCGTGCGCACGCCGACGGGCGCCCTGGTCCGTCCGCCGAGCGCTACTACACGCAGCGCGCCAGCGCCGGCCTGATCGTCTCCGAAGGAACCTGCATCTCCCCTGAGGCCGTCGGCAACCCCGGCATTCCCGGCCTGTGGAGCGACGAGCAGGTCGAGGCCTGGGCGCCGGTGGTCGACGCCGTGCACGCCGAGGGTGGCCTCATCGTCGCTCAGCTCTGGCACACCGGCCGTGCTTCCCATCCCACCGTCCAGCCCGACGGCAAGACGCCGGCCGGCCCCTCCGCCATCGCCATCGAGGGCAGCCTGAGCTACGCGAGGGACGGCTGGGTCCCCTTCGTCAAGCCCCGCGCGCTGGAGATCGAGGAGATCCCCGCAATCGTCGCCCAGTACGGCGTGGCTGCCCGCAACGCACAACGGGCCGGTTTCGACGGCGTCGAACTCCACGCCGCGAACGGCTACCTCATCGACCAGTTCCTCCAGGACAACGCCAACCACCGTACCGACGCCTACGGCGGCCCCGTGGCCAACCGCGCACGGCTGCTGATGGAGGTCGTCGAGGAACTGATCCGCGTCGTCGGAGCCGACCGTGTCGGCGTGCGGCTCTCGCCCAGCAGCGCCTTCCAGGACATGGCCGACTCGCAGCCCCAGGAGCTCTTCGACCACGTGCTGCGTGCGCTCTCCCCGCTGGGCCTGGCCTTCGTGCACCTGGTCGAACCCGGTATCTCCGGCTACGAGAGCAGCGCCCGGCCGGCCGACGCCATCGACAGCGCCTGGGTGCGCCGGCGCTACACCGGTACGCTGATCGCCGCCGGCGGCTACACCAAGGGCACGGCGGCCGAGGCAGTCGCCTCCGGCAGCGCCGACGCGATCGCGTTCGGCCGGGCTTTCATCGCCAACCCGGACCTGCCGCAGCGCTTCGCCCAGGACGCCCCGCTCAACGAACCCGACACGGCGACCTTCTACGGTCGCGGCGACCACGGCTACATCGACTACCCGTCGCTGGCCGACGATCCCGCCGCTTGATGGGCACACGTTGATCGAAGTCTGGCCGCACGTGTGGGCTGCACAGCGGTCACCCAAGGCGAACTGAGCTGACGTGGGCGGAGCATGAACTGCCCGCCCGTGTCAGCCGGGTCGACTGCTTCTCGTTGCCCTCTTCGACTTCTCTGAGCCGGTGCAACGCCGGCGAACCGAACCGGAGTTGGTAGCACGAGTTCGGGTGTGCGGAATGCCCCGAACACCAGTGGGCATTCGGCGTGTCGTTCAGTATGCCGACGCGGCCGTCGCCCGCCCCACTGACGTCAGAGACTAAGGACTCTTGAATATGAGCAGCGCCTCCCCTGGGTCTCGCTTGTTCAACAGCGACAACGCGGCAGGCACGTCTCCGGAGATTCTCGATGCCGTGTCCGGGGCAGCATCCGGTCAGGCCCGGCCATACGGTGCCGACAGCATCACCAGCAGCGTGAGGCGCCGCCTGTGCGACATCTTCGAGCGTGACGTCGACGTACTGCTGGTCTCCTCGGGTACTGCCGCGAACGCACTGTGTCTGGCCGCCCTGGCCCCGCCCTGGGGCAGCGTGCTGTGCCATCGCGAGAGTCACATCAACACCGACGAATGCGGGGCACCGGAGTTCTTCACCGCGGGTGCGAAACTCGCCCCGTTCGGCGGCGAAGACGCCAAGATCGACCCTGCCGAACTGAGACTGGGCGTGCGGCAAAAAGCCGGGGACATCCACAGTGTCCAGCCCTCCGTGGTGAGCCTCACCCAGGCCACCGAGACCGGAGCCGTCTACGCAGTCGACGAGATCCTCGCTCTGGGCTCCATCACCAAGGATGCCGGCCTGCGCCTGCACATGGATGGGGCGCGTTTCGCCGGAGCCGTAGCCTCCCTGGGCTGCACTCCCGCCGAGATGACCTGGCGAGCGGGGGTTGATCTGTTGTCCTTCGGGGCCACCAAGAACGGCACGATGACCGCCGACGCCATTGTCGTCTTCGACCGCACGCTCACCGCTGAACTGGCCTTCCGGGCCAAGCGCGCCGGTCAGCTCGCCGCCAAGATGCGCTTTCACGCCGCTCAGCTCGACGCCTACCTGACCGACGGCTTGTGGCTGCGCAACGCGACGCATGCAAACGCCATGGCGGCGCGCCTTCAAGAGGGCCTGAAGGCCAACACTGAAGTCGAACTGGTCGGTGCCGCCGATGCCAACATCCTCTTCTGCCGCATGCCCCGGGAGATCACCGAAGGGCTGCTGTCGGACGGCTACGTCTTCTACCACGACCGCTGGGAGCCGGGCGTCGTCCGCTTCGTCACCTCCTTCGCCACCACACCGCAGGACGTCGCCGATCTGCTTGGTGCCATTCGTCGATACACCGCTCACCAGTAGTCCGCGATGCGCGTCGCGGCACTCCGAGCCTGCGTCGGCGAGGCAGTCACACCGGCCATCGCGGAGAGCAGCTTCTTCGCTGAGGTCGCCGTGGAACTGCTGGAGGGCAAGTACGCGTAGACCTGCGAACTCGGCGCTGTCGCTGCCGAGTTCGCTCAGGCGCGCTCAGTCGTACGGGACACCCTCCCCTGAGGCGCCCACGACACCCTGCCCCAGTCCGCTGACAGGGACGAACAGGAACGAAAGGAAGACGCACCCTCATGACGTCGATACAGACCGAAGCCCAGCAAAGCGGAGACCCAGCCGCGTCGTCCGTGCCCGACGAGGGCTATCGGCGCGCGCTCAGCCCCCGCCAGGTCCAGATGATGGCCATCGGCGGCGCCATCGGGATCGGTCTCTTCTACGGGTCCGCCAGCGGCATCTCCAAGGTCGGGCCGAGCCTGATCGCGTGCTACGCCGCTGCCGGCGTCGTGATCTTCTTCATCATGCGGGCCCTGGGTGAGTTGCTCACGTACCGGCCCACTTCCGGCAGTTTCGCCGACCACGCCCGCGAGTTCCTCGGCCCGTTCGCAGGGTTCGTCACCGGCTGGTCGTACTGGGCCCTGTGGATCACATCCGTCATGTCGGAGATCACCGCGTCCGGGTTCTACATCAACTACTGGTGGCCGTCCGTACCCGTCTGGGTGACTGCGGCGGTCGCCCTCGGCGTGCTCTTCCTCGCGAACCTCATCTCCGTGAAGATCTTCGGCGAGCTGGAGTACTGGTTCTGCACCGTCAAGGTCGTCGCGATCATCGGGATGATCGTCATCGGCGTCGGCGTGCTCACCTTCGGCTTCTCGTCGGTCGGGGACACGGCCTCGGTCACCCATTTGTGGGCCGACGGCGGTTTCGCACCGAACGGTGCGTGGCACGCGATGCTGGCCATGCAGGGTGTCATCTTCGCCTACCTCGGCGTGGAGCTGGTCGGCGTCACCGCGGGTGAGGCCGAGAATCCCAAGAAGACACTGCGCAAGGCGATCAACACCCTCCCCATCCGCATCGGCATCTTCTACGTCGGTGCGCTGGTCGTCCTGATGTCCGTCCTCAGCTGGACCAAGTACACCCCCGGCGTCAGTCCCTTCGTGCAGGTCTTCGCCCAGGTCGGTATCCCGGCGGCGGCAAGCATCATGAACTTCGTCGTACTGACCGCCGCTCTGTCCTCCTGCAATTCCGGCATGTTCTCCACCGGCCGCATGCTGCGCGGACTGGCCCTCAACGGTGAGGCACCACGGGCCATGGCCAAGCTCAGCTCCCGTAAACTGCCGCTCCCCGCGCTCGTCCTGTCCACGCTGGTCATGGGTGTCGGCGTGGTTGTCAACGTGATCTCGCCGGGCAAGGCGTTCATCTACATCACTTCGGTCTCCACGTGCGTGGGTCTGTGGACCTGGATCACGATCGTCGTCTGTCACATGCGCTACCGCTCCAAGGTCCGTGCCGGTGAGCTGCCTGCTTCGGACTTTCGTATGCCGGGCGCTCCGGTAACCAACTGGATCGCCCTTCTTTCGCTCGGCTTCGTCGTCATCCTGATGGCGGCGGATGCCAACGCCCGTCTTGGTCTGTACGTCTGGGGCGTCTGGTTCGCGGTCCTCACTGTCGGCTACGGCATCTCCAAGCGCGTGTCCGCGCAATCCGACTCACGCCATCTCCGAGCGTAGTGACGCCCGTTCCGGTACCTCGGGGTCCGAGCAGCCGGCCCGCGTGCCCCGCCGGGGGAGGCTCATCGGGCCGTGCGGCCGCACGGCACCGAAGTTCAGCTTCCAGGCGCTCGGACCGGGCGACATCGTCCGCAGAGGACTCAGGTGGAGCCACGCATCCCGGCGCCTCACACGGGAACGGCTGCGGCCCCTGTGAGGTCGTCGAGGGCCGGGTAGTCGGTGTAGCCACGGTGATCGCCGCCGTACAGGCCGGTCTCCACCGGGGTGTCAAGGCGGGCTCCGGTGCGCAGGCGGGTAACGAAGTCCGGGTTGGCGATGAAGCCTCGGCCGAAGGCAACCAGGTCGGCGCCGCGCCGCAGCCAGGCATGGGCGGCGCGTTCCTTGGTGGTGTCGTTGGGGTCGGCCGCCCGGGGGGACCATCAGCGCGGTGGGCCACAGATCGCGTATCTGCTCGTCGAGCGTGTGGTCACCGGTCTCGGTGAGGTGAAGATAGCCGATGCGGTCGGGTGCCAGGGTCTGGATCAGTGTGGGGTATGTGTGGTGTGCGAGCGGTTCCCGCAGGCCTCCATAGCTGTCGCAGGGCGAGATGCGCAGGCCCACGCGCTCGGGCCCGATCGCCGCGGCCACGGCCCGCACCGTCTGGGCGGTGAGGCAGGCGTGTCCCTCCGGGGTGACGCCCCAGCCGTCGGTGCGGGCATTGGCGTTGTCGGCGAGGAACTGGTGGAGCTGGTAGCCGTTGGCAGCATGGATCTCGACACCGTCCAGTCCTGCGGCCACGGCGCGCCGGGCGGCCTGGGCAAAGGCGTCGATGACTGTGTGGATCTGCGGTTCCGCCAGCGCATGCGGCTGGACTGCGGGTCGCCGCCCGCCGGCTGTGTAGACCTCGGTGTCGACGGTTCGTGCGGATGGGGCGACGGGCTGCGAGTCGCCGGGCAGGAAGGACGGGTGGGCCAGACGTCCGGCATGGACCAGTTGGACGAAGATCCGGCCCCTGCGGGCGTGGACGGCGTCCTCGACGCGCGCCCAGCCGCGTTGGTGGGCGTCGGTGTGCAGGCCCGGGGCACCTGGCCCGATGCGGCCGTCCTCGGCGACGTGGGTGCTCTCGGCGACGATCAGGCCGGCGCCGGCCCGCTGTGCGTAGTAGGTGGCCATGAGGTCGGTGGGAGTGCCGTCGGCGCCCGCCCGTGCCCGCGACATGGGGGCCATGACGACGCGGTTGGGAAAGCTGAGGGGGCCCAGGCCGAATGATTCGAACAAAGTGGCATTCACAGTGCTGCTCCTCGCGAGGACGGGTCGGGGCAGGTGGGGGCCAATCAGGCGTGCCAGGCCTCGGCGAGCAGTTCGTGGCTGCGGATGCGGTCATCGAGGTCCCAGGCTTCGGACATGAGCATCAGCTCGTCGGCCCGGGTGCGCTCGGCCAGCTCGGCCAGTCCCTTGCGGACGGTAGCTGGCGAGCCGACGTGGGACTCGCGCAGCATAGACCCGCCGGCCGCGCGCTCGGCCGGCGTCCAAATCGCGTCGATGTCATCCACGGGCGGCAGGAACTGCATGTTCCCGCGTATCAGGGTGAGGAAGCGGCGCTGCATGGAGGTGAAGACGCGGCGCGCCTTCTCGTCCGTCTCGGCGACCACCGCACCGGCCGCGACGATCGCGTACGGCTTGTCCAGTACGGCCGAGGGGCAGCAATTCGAGCGGTAGGTGTCGAGCGCGAGCAGCAGCTGGTCCGGGGCGAAGTGCGAGGCGAAGACGTAGGGCAGGCCCTCCTGGGCGGCCAGGGCGGCACCGAAGGTGGAGGAGCCGAGGATGAAGACCGGCACCTGGGAGCCCTGCCCGGGAATCGCCCGTACCCGCTGGGTCGGCCGGGCGGGGCCGAGGTGGTCGCGTACCTGGGTCTGCGCGGGGTGCCTCTGCTGATCGTCGGCGACAAGGCGGTCAACGGCGCGGTCCCCACCGAGGCACTCATGGAGATCCTCCAGCGGCATGCCGCCGAAGTCCCCAACGGAGCCACCTGCGAGGACGGGGCGTGCTCCCTGTGACCAGCCTCTCGGAGATCAAGTCGGTGGGGGTCGTGGGCGGTTCCCTGGGCGGCCTGTTCCAGGCGGTCGCCCTCGCCGAACTCGGCCTCGCCGTCACCGTCTGGGAGCGGTCCTCGGGCCGCCCCGACGACCACGGCGCGGGCATCGTGCTCCAGCCGAGCGTCGCATGGTTTCTGAACATGTTCTGCGGCATCGACCCGGACCATGTCAGCGTCCCGGTCACCCACCGGCAGTTCTTCGCCCCGGACGGACGCAGCCACCAAACGCTCATGCGACAGCGGATGATCTCCTGGGGTGCCATCTACAAACCCCTACGGGACCGGCTCGAGGGTGCGCGGTACCGCGACGGGCAGCAGGTAGACGCGCTCACGCCCCACTCCGACGGCGTCGACGTTCATGTCGGTGAGACCGCCCATCCCGTCGACCTGGCGATCATCGCGGACGGCTCCGCCTCCCGCCATCGCGGCCTCGTCTCACCCGACGACACTCCGCGCTACGCCGGATACGTCGCATACCGCGGGGTGATCGACGAGGCCGAACTCCCCGAGGAGCTGAGCACAGTCTTCCGTGACCGGTTCAGTTTCTACGACGGGGACCGCACGCAGTTCCTGTGCTACTTCATCCCTGGCGACTTCGGTGCGACCGAGCCCGGAAAGCGCCGTATGAACTGGGTGTGGTACGTGCGGGCCGAGGCGGGCGGCCTCGACCGCATCACCACCGACCGTAACGGCACAGCCCACGGACTGTCCCTGCCGCCGGGACTGATCGCACCGCAGGCCCACACTGAACTCCTGGACCGGGCGCGGAGGTTGCTGCCTCAGCCCCTGCGCGAGCTGGTCGAGCACACCCGCGAGCCGTTCGCGCAGGCGATCCTCGACGGCCAGGTCTCCCGGATGCGCAAGGACCGGACGCTGCTGACCGGGGACGCCGCGTTCGTCGTACGGCCGCACACCGCCGCCAGCGCGGAGAAGGCGGCCGCCGACGCCATCGCCCTGTTCACCGCCCTGCAGCAGATCCCGTCGGTGGATGCCGCCTTGGAGGCATGGGAGAGGGACCGGCTGGCCGAGGGAGCCGCCCTCTACCGGCATGGCGTCGGCCTGGGACAGCGTCTGGGACTCAACGGCCCCGGGGCCGCACCCGTCACCGGCCCAGCCGGATAAGTGCGGGCTGAGGAGTATCCATGACGGCCACGGCAGATCCCACACCTGTTTCCCTGGCTCAGTGCTGGCATGTCCTGTCCCGACTGCACGGGCTGATCAAATCCTGCATCGAACGAGCACTGCAGGACATGCACGGGCTGAGTGCACGCGAGTACCTGCTCCTTGACGTCCTGAGCCGCCAGCGTGACGGCGCAGGCGGCCACCTCCCGATGCGACACGTCGCCGACGCGGTCACACTCAGCCAGAGCGCCACATCGCGCCTGGTCACGCGACTCGAGGACCACGGACTGCTGCAGCGCCACCCATGCCCCGCCGACCGGCGCCGCATCCACACAAATGTCACCAAGGGGGGCCTCAGGCTCCTGACAGCGGCACTTCCGACGTACAACGCGGCCCTGAGGCACGCTTACGACGACGCCGTCAGGCAGCCAGAACTGGCGCCGCGCCTGGAGCCGCACAGCAAAGGCATGACCTGGGGAACGACGTCAGCGCCCTATCTTGCGCCGGAGCACCGCGGCCTCGTGGCACAGGACGGATCCGGAGGTTCTCGCGGCTGACAAGCACCCAGCAGCGCCGGCCAGTCCGCCCCTGGCAGGAGCCCAAGAACAGCAGCCGCGAGCCGTCCCATGTTCCATGCAACAGGGACGTTGTCAAACACTGTGGGCACAGCCATGGCGAGCGGTGTTTTCATGCCGCAACGTTTGACTCAATGCCGGATACCAACTTCAGGAGGCGGCGGCATTGAGCACCAACGTCAGTAGCCACGTCTCGTCTGAAGGAATTCGAGAAGGCCATACCTTCCCGCTGCCGCATATCCGCGAGGGTGTCGCCATCGCCCGCCGCCGTGCAGCCGCACTGCTGCGGGAATGGAGGACGGCTCCAGGGGTCGTCGAAGATGTCCTGCTCGTCGTTTCCGAGCTTGCCACCAACGCGGTTGTCCACGCCTTGGCCCCGGCCACACTGAAGCTGTCCCTGACCCTGATCGACGACCGGCCCGGCATCCGCGTCGAGGTCACCGACCAGGGGCCGGCTCTCGCCCTCCAGCCCGACGATTGGGCGGCCGATGAGCACGGCCGCGGGAATCTGATCGTCGAGGCGCTGGCGGCCCGCTACACCAGGCTCGAGTTCCCCGGCGGGACGATCTGCCGTGCAGACCTGCTGCTCTGAGTTTGCCCCTGTCGGGGACCCTGAAGAGTTTCGGCAGGGGCTGAGCGCCCGATCATGTGAACGGCCCCAGAGCGCGATCGCATCACGGCGACATCGTCGAGGATCGCAGCGGTGGCGGTTCCACGTCCGCCGCGGCGCCTTTGAACTGAACCCGGCCATGCCGACCGACAGCGTAGCTCGGCACAGCCACCGCACCGCCAAGTTCGGGAGCTGAGAACGTTCGCTGCAGCTCGGCCACAGCACCGTGCTGGCCAGCGTCCACGGCGCACACTTCGAGATTCGGCTGCGATACGAGGCCGGCTTGTGGAAGTTCGACCGGCTGCGGCGCTGTTCTTCGCCCGGGCACGAGACGACCGCTGCGCGCATTGACTTCGGCGCCCTGTGACTGCGGTCCACCACTGACCGCCGCGACGCCTGCGTCCGCGGCCGACGCTATCGGCTCCTGCCGCGGACGGCCGCCTGCGGTGGCGGACGGCGTTGAGGATCGGGTCAGACCTTGGCGGAGTGGTTCTGTGGACCGGCCAGGGCTCCGTCACAGTGGTCGGGGCCGTCCTGCCGGGAGGAGGCATCACCCGGTCCAGGGCGGGCGAAACGACGCCACAGGAGCATGATCCCGACGGCAGTCAGGACGGCCACAGCCACAGCAGGACCACCAAGGGTCAGAATCCGCTGGAGCGAGGTCGCGGCAGCGTATCCTACGCCGGCTTCGGCGATGGCCCACAGTACGGCCGCAGCGACGCTGTACGGCGCGATGCGCCGGTAGGGCAGACGCGTGGCGCCCGCGAAGTGAGGGGCGAGGGTACGCACGACGGGAAGAAAGCGGGCGAAGAAGATCGCCCTTCCGCCGTGCCGCGTCATCAGCGTCTCTGCTCGCCGCCAGGCGGCACCGGGGATACGGCGGCCCAGAGTGCCCGTCCGCAATTGAGTGCCGAGGACTCTGCCGGTGCTGTGAGCGAGAAGGTCACCCGCCACGACGGCGACGACAGCGACGACCACCACGAGGAGAAGGCTGATGTGACCGGTGCGGGCCAGCGCCCCGGCGGTGAGCATCAGGGTGAGCGTCGGGATGAAGGCACCGACCAGCAGAATCGACTCGGCCAGGACAGCCGCTGCCACGACTGTGTATGCCAAGGCAGGGGGGAGGTGTTCGAGGATGTCCGATATCGCGTTCACCGCTGCGTTCCGTCCTGGCAGCGCTGTTGGTCCTGCGCGGGAACGAGCGGCCCTCGCAGGTGCCAGGCGTAGGCGGGGGGCAGGTTGGCCCAGACTGTCCACCGGCCGGTGGCATACCGGCGCTGATAGCCCTTCATCACCTCGTCCACCGCCGCATGTCGCTGTGCCTCCGCCCGCGACGCGGTCAGCGCGCGTGCCCTGCGCGTCCCCAGGTACGCGAAGTACGTCAGCGTGCCACCGGGATGCAGCAGTTCCATGAGCCGAGACATGATCTGGTCGACCTGGTCCGGGGTGAAGTTCGTCAGCGGCAGCCCCGAGACGATCACGTCGTACCGCTCGTCGGTCTTGAGGTCTTCCAACAGCGTCTGATGCACCGTCACCTGTGTGGGCTGACCCGCCAGGTCCGGATGAGCATCGACCAGATGCTGCAGTCGGTCGGCGAACCGCGGGTTGGCCTCCACGATGTCCAGGCGGCTGCCCCGCGGCAGCTGGGGTATCAGAGCACGCGTGACCGCACCGGTCCCTGCACCCACTTCCAGCACCGAAAGCGGCAGGGGGCCTTGGGCCCGTACGGGCTCGGTCAGTGCCCGGGCGAGTGCCTTGCCGCTGGGGGCTATCGCGCCGGTGGTCCGCAGATCGCGGGCCGCTTCGGCCAGGAACATCCAGCCCTCGCTTTGGCGAGGCATCGGGGCGCGGTTGTCAGAGGTGGTCCGATCGCTCATGATTCGACGCTAGAAAACGCTCTCAGCTATCGGATCCGTCATTCTGCGATGCCAACCCCCTACGAAAGTCGAAGGTGGACATGGCTGATGGTCCAGGGGAAGCCCGCCTCGGTCTGCCTAGGATGAGCAGCGTGAGCAGGAACAAGGGCCGCAGATGGACTGCCTACGGGCGGGTGGGTCTGGTGGTTCTGTGCGTACTGGCCGCGCCGCTGAACACGGCGTCGGTCGACGACGGCTCCTATCTCGTCCCTGTGACCGTCGCGGCCGTTCTGAGCGGGGCGTCTCTGCTGGTGCCCCGGTTCCGGTGGCCCGTCGCTCCCCTCGTGGTGACCGCCGCCACGGCGTGGTGGGGGATGCCGCTCCTTGCGCTGATGGTGGTCGCGCTGTTCAGCCTGGCCGCGGACCGCCGTGCGTGGGCGGCGGTGGGTTGTGCTGTGGCCGCGCTGAGTATCAACCTCCTCAGCTACGAATCCACCTCGCTGTGGGGCGCACAGAACTACGCTGCCACCCTGCTGCTGCCCAGCCTGACCATCGTCGTCGGTCTGTGGCTGGGCAATCGGCGACGTCTGCTGGAGGCCCTGGCCGCCGATGTCGTACATCTGCAGGTCGAGGCGGGCCTCCGTGAGGAGGCGGCACGTGCCGCGGAGCGGTCCCGGATCGCAGCGGAGATGCACGATGTGCTCGCCCACCGGCTGAGCCTGATCGCCCTGCACACGGGTGTTCTCACCACCCGGAGCGACGCGCTGCCCGCACCGGTGGTCGAGCGCCTCGATCTGCTGCGCGGCACATCCGTCGAGGCCCTGGCCGACCTGCGTGACGTCCTCGGCGCCCTGCACGAGACAGGCGACGCCGGCTGTGGGCTCACACCCGTCATGAGACATGTGCAGGAACTGGTGGACGAGGCCCGCGCCGCCGGGCAGGATATCGAGCTGATCGTGGAAGGGCTTCCCGAACAGGCTCCCACCACTCACCGTCTGGCCGCCTACCGCCTCGTCCAGGAAGCGCTGACCAACGCGCGCAAACACGCCGACGGAGCCCGGGTCACCGTGCGTGTCGCCTACCCACCCCCGGTCACTGTCGTGGAGGTCACCAACTCCCCCGGCACTTCCCGCACGGACAGCACCGGCTCCGGCTACGGCCTCGTCGGACTGCGTGAACGCGTCACCGCTCTCGGCGGTCACCTCGCCGCCGGACCGGCTGGTGCCGGCTCCTGGCGCCTGACCGCTCGTATCCCCCACCCCACCAGCACCGCATAGAACGGCACTCGCACATGATCCGAGCCATGATCGTCGACGACGACGCCCTCGTCCGCCTCGGCCTGGCCGACCTGCTCGAGACGGACGACGGCATCAGCGTGGTCGCCCAGGCTGCTGATGGCCTCCAGGCGGTCGAGCAGGCCACCGCTCACCGCATCGACGTCGCTCTCGTCGACGTGCGCATGCCGCATATGGACGGCATCACCGCAACGACAAGGCTCCGCGCGCTCCCCCACCCCCCGAAGGTGATCACCCTGACCACTTTCGATCTCGACGAATACGTCTACAACGCCCTCGCCGCCGGCGCCGACGGATTCCTGCTCAAGGACACCGATCCCACCGAGATCCTGCGCGCCGTCCATCTGGTCGCCGGCGGTTCGGCCATGCTCCACCCCACCGCGGCCCGCCGCCTCATCGATCGCTACCACGCCACCACCACGCCCCAGACCACCACCGCCAAGTCCCTGCTTGACCGCCTCACCCCTCGCGAGCGCGATGTGCTCGCCCTCCTCGCCCAGGGCGACACCAACGCCGACATCGCGGCCCGCCTCTCCATGCGCGAAAGCACCGTCAAGGCCCACGTCAGCCGCATACTGACCGCCCTGGAAGTCACCAACCGCGTCCAGGCCGCCCTCCTGGCCCGGGACGCAGGACTCACCGGCTGACGACTGAGACATTCCCCAGTGCGCGTGTCACGGGGTGATGGCGAAGACACGGGCCGGATAGCCGGACCCTCCTTCCGGTTTGGGAAAGGAAGCAACGACGATGGCGCCGGCCTCGGCCACCTCCCCCAGGCCGCGCAGGAACTCGATCTGGTATCTGCCCTGTCCCAGGATGTAGGCCTCGGCCGGGTACTTCTGCTCGGCCCCGATCATTCCGGGATCGGTGTCCGCCGTGTCATGGCCGCATGCCACGATGTTCCGCTGGATGCACAGGAACCGCAGTGCCTCCACACTCCAGCCCGGAGTGTGACTCACGCCGTCCGCGTCGCGGTTGGCGAACGCGTCCGGATCAGGCCAGCGGTCGGACCAGCCTGTACGCAGGGCCACGAATGCGCCTTCCGGAATGCGGCCGTGGCGGCGCTCCCACGCTTCCACGTCGGAAACCGTGAACACGAAGTCGGCACTTGACTCCACCTGTTCCGTGACATCGAACACGACCAGGGGTGCGATCATTTCGCGAACGTCGATCTCGTCCACGCTCCGGCCGTCCTGCACGAAGTGAACGGGAGCGTCGACATGGGTCCCCCACTGTCCGACGTGACTGTATCCATGAGCCAGGAATCCGTCTTCCACGTGATCACGAACTGCCGTCCGGATCTCGTCCGGGAACAGAGAGGAATGAGGTATCCCCGGATGGAAAGAATGAGTGAGGTCGACAAATCGATGGCCGACGAGCCTGTCGTACACGTCCCAAAGACGGTAACGGCCGGAGGTAGTCATCCAGCACACCTTTCGGAGGAGTTGTTTCTGTCCTGCGCGGGAATGAGTTCGCTTCACGGAACGAGGATCTGACGGATACTCAATAAGCGGTGCAGGAACCGTTGTCACCGGCCTCGTCGAGCGCGTCGGCGCGGCTTGATCCAGTTTCGACACACGCCCCGGTCATCAGCCGAAGGTCAGTGCCGGGGTTTCGTACCGGTCTCCGCTTCAAGCCTCGCGCCCATTGCCTTTGACACCTGATGGCGGTACGAACTGCGTGCCCGGCCCCCACCACGGCAGACCCGGCCGGCGCCCGATCGGAGGCGATCCGTGTCACGACAGCGTCCACGACCTCGTCAACTCGACTCCCCACTGCTGCCGAAAATCTTCAAGTACATGGCCAGGAACCAGGTATGGGTCTACCGGCGCACCCGCGGCCGACTGGGCGGAAAGTGGCGCGTCGCAGCCGGCTTCCGCAAGCCCGTACCCACCCTCCTCCTCGATCACCGGGGCAGAAAGTCCGGCAGGCTCTACACCACGCCGCTGCTCTATATGACCGATGGAGCGGACACCGTCGTCGTAGCCTCCCAGGGCGGACTCCCCAAGCACCCTCAGTGGTACCTCAACCTGTGTGCCCACCCGGACACCCACATACAGATCCGCGCCGCCCGGCGGCCGGTCCACGCCCGCACCGCAGATCCGCAGGAGCGCGCCCGGCTGTGGCCGCTGCTGCTGGATGTCTACGCCGATTTCGAGCTGTACCAGTCGTGGGCCGACCGCGAGATACCTGTCGTGGTCCTGCACCCTCGCTCCACCGGATGACGCGCCCCGGGCCCCGCACGGCCGATCGGTAGCCGTTCCGGGGACCGGGGACGACGCCTGCCCACAGATGCCGTCTCTGAAGTGCCGTCCTGGCATTGGCACTTCAGGTGACGAAGACCGTGCTGACCAGCGTGGCGTACACGGCAGTTCCGGCGAGCACGCTGACCAGGGCGCTTCGACGCCACAGGTGGATGCCGACGGTGACGGCGAGAGCGAGCGCGGCGGGCACGGCGGCCGTGACCGTGGCGTGTGTGTCCCGCAGGCAGTAGACCAGCAGAATCACCATGACGCCGGCCGGCATGCGACCACGGAGGTAGTGGACGACCGAGCTGGATCGCAAGGGCCCCAGCACCGTGAAGGGCAGTGCGCGCAGGCCCCAGGTGACGGCCACCGTGACGGCGACGGCGGCCAGAACGTAGCGGACGTCAGGCATGGCGGCCCTTCCGGCACAGTACGGCCCGATGCATCAGTAGGGCACCTGTGAACAGTACGAACCCGGCGAGCAGCATCTGGCCAGGGAAGACGACGCGGGCGACCAGCGCGCTGATCAGGGCCAGGCCGGGGGTGGTCATGTCGTGCCGGGCGTCGCGCACGGCGTCGACGGCCAGCACGGTGAAGAGCGCGGTCAACGCGAAGTCCAGCCCTCGCACTCCGGCCGGTATCAGCGAGCCGAGGAGGGCACCGAGCGTGGCACTGGCCGCCCAGTAGAAGTGGAGATACCCCTGCAGCCACAGGATCCGGCGCCCCGACCACGAACGTGCCTGCCGTGCCGTGGCGAGCGCGAACGCCTCGTCGCACAGGCTGAAGGTCCCGTAGGCCTTGCCCAGGAATCCCTGAATCCGGTCGAGCGGAAACGAGAGCGTGTAGAAGACGTGCCGGATGTTCACCAGGAGTGCCGTCAGCCCGATGGTGGCCAGCGGAGCGACAGCTGCCACCAGACCGATCAGCAGGAACTCGAAGGAACCGGCGAAGATCAGGGCGGCGAAGAGGCTCGCGCACCACCAAGCGAGTCCGGACTGCACGACCAATGCCCCGAACGCAATGCCCAGCGGCAGGAAGCCCAGTCCTACGGAGGCCGAGTCCTTGAGCGCGGCCAGCGCCACGCGCCGCTCGGGATCGGTACAGGGTTCCTGGGGCTGAGCCAGGGATATCTCCATGGGAGAAACAATAGAAGAAATGCGATGGAATATGATTTCCAAATGTTCCGGTACATTGAGGCCATGGGTAACAAAAATGCTCTTGACCCGATCGATCGCGCAATTTTGTTTCAACTCGAGCAGGACGGTCGGCTCAGCAACATAGAGCTGGCCAGACGGGTCGGCCTGACCCCGCCACCGTGTCTGAGGCGCGTCAGACGGCTTGAGGAGGCCGGTGTCATCACCGGATACCGCGCCGTGATCGATCAGCCGAGCGTGGGTCGGGCTCTGGAGGTCCTCGTCGACGTCGAGGTCCGTGCCACCGACGGCAATACGGTGGAGGAGTTCGAGAAGACCGTCGCCTCCTGGGACGAGGTCACTGAGGTCCGCCGGTTCTTCGACCGTCCCGACTACTTCCTGCGTGTCCGCGTGCAGGACCATGCCGCATACGAGTCCTTCCTCACCCGCAAACTCTGCGGACTCCCGACAGTCCTGCGCGTGGTCTCGCATCTCACCATGAAGACGATCAAGAACACGTCGCCGTAGCGCAACTTCCGAGGTCCGGTCATCCCGTCACCGGGAGTCAGGCAGCAGCCGTGTCCGGCGCTGGATCCGTCGTTGTGCCACGCATACCCCCTACGAAGGTAGAGGGTGAGCATCACCCATGGTCGGACGGAACGAGAGGGGAGTCTGCCTAGGATCGTGACGGTGGACAGGAACACGATCTCAAGGTGGTCAGCGGCTCTCGGGCGCGCTGCAATCGTGGCGTTCTTTGTGGTGATCGCCGTCATCAACGGTGCGTCGGTCAACGGCCGTGGCCAGTACCTGACCCCGGTCATCGCTTCGGCGGTGGTGTGCGGTACGGCCCTGCTTGTGCCAGGGCTGCGCGGGCGTGTCGCACCACTTCTGGTGACAGCAGGCACCGCGTGGTGGGGATGGCTCACACTGCCGCTGCTGGCAGTCGCCCTGTTCGACCTGGCTGTGCGCCGCCGGATGCGGATGGCGGCGGGCTGCGCCGCCGTCGCACTGACCGCCAACCTGCTCGGCCATCCGGCAACCCGGATCTGGGCAGGCCAAGGGTACGTGTCCGGACTGTTCGTGTTGTCCTTTGCCTACGTCACCGGACTGTGGCTCGGCAATCGCCGTCGCCTGATGCGGGCGATGGAGTCCGAGATGGAGCATCTGCGCGTCGAGACGGGGTTGCGCGAAGAAGCGGCGCGTGCCACGGAGCGATCCCGTATCGCCGCGGAGATGCACGATGTCCTCGCGCACCGGCTCAGCCTCATCGCCCTGCACACCGGTGTGCTGGCCACGAAGAGCCACACAGTACCCGCGCCGGTCGCCGAGCGACTCGGTTTGCTGCGCACCACATCCACCCAGGCACTGACCGACCTGCGCGACGTACTCGGTGCTCTGCACACGTCCGGCACCGCAGAGGCGTCTGCCGCGCTGGTTCCTGTCGTGCGAGATGTGCAGGAACTGGTGGATGAAGCCCGCGCCGCCGGCCAGCGCGTCGGAAAGATGACCCACGGCCGCCCCGAACAGGCTCCCACCGCCCACCGTCTGGCGGTGTACCGCATCGTCCAGGAAACCCTGACCAACACCCGCAAGCACGCCGACGGCGCGTTCGTGACCGTACGTGTCGATTACCGGCCGCCTGCCACGCTGGTAGAGGTCACCAACACGGCCGGTGCGCTCGGAGAAGTCGACTCCGTCCGCTCTGGCTATGGGCTCGTCGGGCTGAGGGAACGCGTCACCACCCTCGGCGGTCACCTCAATGCCGGACCAGCCGGCGCCGGTGCCTGGCGGGTCTCGGCTCGCATCCCTCACCGCGCCGACGCAGGGCAGAACGGCAGCACCTCCACATGATCCGTGTCGCGATCGGCGACGCCGCAGTCCGCCCAGGCGATCCGCCGTATCTCCCACTTTCGTAGGGGGCGACCGTCGCACAAGGACTGATCCGCGGGAAGGGACGGGTCCCTAGCATCGCGGCTATGAACGACTGGACGACCTCACACGCACGTGTCCTGGCGCAGCGTCAGGCCGAGGGCTGGATGTTTCTGATCGATACCGCCCGCGACCTGCGGACCGCCTGGTCCACTTCTCAAAACAAGACCATCGCCCGTGTGCTGACCAGTCCCGTGGCAGTGCTGTCATCCCGTCCTCTGACGGTCCTGTTCACGAGCGCTGCCCCAGGCGCCGTGGGCCGCATGCTGATAGCCCGGCTGCCACGCGACAGTCGTCTGGACATCGACGAAGCCCACCCGAGTGCCGTCAAGCAGCTGCACGCCCTCCTGGCCGCCCGCCCGGATCTAACGGTCGGACTACGGCAGGTGAAGACGCACCGAACGTGTGGCGGTGAACTCGACACCACGCAGCGCTACGACGTGATCGTCGCCGGACGGCCGCTACGCGCCCTCGCTCCCCTCCAGGCCGAGCGCACGATGAGCCGGTATATGGAACTGCTGAACCCCGGTGGCATTTTGAGCTACTCCGCCCATCCCGGCATGCCCATGATCCGTGCGTTGTTCGCGTCGAAGTCCAGAAGACGTCAACGTGCCGCTGTGGACGAGGTCATGGCCGCTTACCGGGGCAGCTACGCCACCGGCCGGCGGACCGTGCGGGCCGGCCTGCGCCCAGCCCATGTCTGGCATCTGCAACGCCCACCCGTCGTCTCCGACCGCCAGCAGGACCGCCAGGGCGGAGTGATGCGGTGAACACCGTGACCGACTCCGTCACCCCGCAGACATCGCCCGAGGCACCGCGCCCTGGGCTGCCGCGTGTGGTGCGCGGCCCACGGCCCGATGCCGTGCCGGCCCTGATCGCCAGGGCCTGCGTGTTCGTGGGGCTGTCAGACGTACTGGCCGGTGTCTTCCCACGTTTCCGGCTCAGCCGGATGCATGCGATTGCGGAAGTGCTGCCGGGCGCGCTCGGACCGTTCGCGGCCGCGCTCTCGCTCAGCGCCGGCCTGCTGTTGCTCCTCCTCGCGCACGGCCTGCGTCGTCGTAAGCGCAGAGCCTGGCGAGCGGCCGTGGCATTGCTTGCGGTCGGCACCGTGTCGCAATTCGCCCACCGGCACTCCGTGTTCGGGATGCTCCTCTCGCTGGCTCTGCTGGCTCTGCTGATCCGCCACCGACGCGAGTTCGCGGCGCTGCCCGACCCGCGCAGCAGGTGGCGCGCGCTGGCCAACTTCGTCCTCATGGGCACCGGTTCCCTCGCCCTCGGCCTGGTCATCGTCAGCGTCCACGGCCAACAGATCGTCGGCGACCCGAGCCTGGCCGACCGCATCGCACACGTCATCTACGGCCTGTTCGGCTTCGAGGGCCCCATCGCCTACACCGGCCGTGCCTCTTCGACCGTCGCCTTCTCCCTGGGCGCCCTCGGCCTGCTGACGGCGGTCACGACGATCTACCTGGCCTTCCGGCCCGAGCACCCGGCCGCGCGCCTGACGGAGGAGGACGAGGCACGCCTGCGTGCGCTGCTGGAGAAGCACGGCCGCCGCGACTCCCTCGGCCACTTCGCGCTGCGCCGCGACAAGGCGGTCGTCTTCTCGCCCAGCGGCAAGGCGGCGGTGACGTACCGGGTCGTGTCCGGCGTGATGCTCGCCAGCGGTGACCCCATCGGCGACGTCGAGGCCTGGCCGGGCGCCATCGAGCGGTTCATGGACGAGGCCAAGGCCCACTCCTGGACGCCGGCCGTCATGGGCTGCTCGGAGACGGGCGGCGAGGTGTGGGCCCGCGAGACCGGCCTCGACGCCCTGGAACTGGGCGACGAGGCGGTGGTGGACATAGCGGATTTCTCCCTCGCCGGCCGCGCGATGCGCAACGTGCGCCAGATGGTCAAGCGCATCGAGCGCGCCGGTTACGAAACCCGGGTACGACGTGTACGTGACCTCGGTGAGGCGGAGCTGGAGCGGATCCGAGACGCCGCCGAGGACTGGCGCGGCACCGACACCGAGCGCGGGTTCTCCATGGCGCTCGGCCGCATCGGCGACCCCTCCGACGGCGACTGCCTCATCGCCACCGCCCACAAGGCGGACGACCAGCCCGGGAAGTACGGCGACCTGAAGGCGATCCTGCACTTCGTCCCCTGGGGCGAGGACGGCGCCTCCCTGGACCTGATGCGCCGCGACCGTTCGGCCGACCCCGGCATGAACGAACTCCTCATCGTGGCTGCCCTCCAGGCGGCACCGAAATTCGGCATCACGCGCGTGTCGCTCAACTTCGCGATGTTCCGCTCGGCACTCGCGCGTGGCGAGAAGCTCGGCGCGGGCCCGGTGCTGCGCGCCTGGCGCGGACTGCTGGTCTTCCTCTCCCGCTGGTTCCAGATCGAGTCCCTGTACAAGTTCAACGCGAAGTTCCAGCCCCGCTGGGAACCCCGCTTCGTCGTCTACCGCGCATCGGCCGACCTGCCGCGCATCGGCTTCGCCGCCATGCAGGCAGAGGGCTTCGTCAACTTCGCCCTCCTGCGCCGCACCGCGTCGGCACGCGCGTGCACTCACGACCTCCTAGATGACGGCGGGCGCGCCGGCTGAAGAAGAACTGTGCCACCGAACAGTCTTGCCATGAACGGTTGTGGCCGGCCACGGCTCAGAAGTGCCGGGTGATGTCGTGGATGGCAAGTGCCGCACGCAGGGTGGTCAGGTCGCCGACTCTGGTGAGGGAGACGCCGAGCAGACCCTCGATGCGCTTGACGCGCAGGCCGACAGTGTTGGGATGGATGAACAGGGCCTCAGCGGTGGCGTTGGTGTTCAGGTCATGGGTCAGATATGTGCGCAGAGTGGCGACAAGGTCACTGCTGCGACGTCGGTCGTAGTCACGCAGCGGGCCGATCCAGCGTTCGGCGAGGACACCCATGTGCTGCGGGTCGACGTCCGCCAGCAGCATGCCGATCATGCCCGCCGACGCCACCGTGAGGATGTCTTCGTCGGGCGCGTACGGGACGAGCCGCAGCAGGCCGAGGGCAAGGCGGAAGGCGCCGGGCAGTTGGTCGGGCGTCGGGCACGTCTCACTGACCGCGACGCGCACGCCGCATTCCATGGCCTGGGCTGCAACACTGCGGATGTGCCGGGCGAAGTCCTCCACCCCCTGCGGGTCGGCCGCCGGAGCGACAACCACAATTGCGCCGTCGCGCAGGGCGAGCAGTGGTCTGGGCCTGGGGCGGGCCAGGTCGAGGGACTGGACCAGGCGCAGCAAGTGGGCGGTACCGCCTGCTGGTTCCCCGCCCCGTTCGGACTCCTCATGGCACACGGCCAGGACGCGCTGCGGCAGCCGCAAGTCGCTGCCGAGCCGGTCGGCGCGCGCGATCAACGCGTCAAGGTCGGTAAAGGTCCCGCCCGCCAGTTCCGCGACCAAGTCGCCCCTGAGCTGCCACTGTGCATCGGTGACCGCCCGGCGACGCAGCATCTCCAGGCCGAGGACCACGGCGGCCTGCTCGACGGCACGCAGGTGGAGGTCTTCCTTTTCGGTCCCCCCGGCCAGCCAGAGCACGCCGAGCGTCTCCTCTCCGACCCGGACCGGCCCGGCGAGCAGGCCGGGGAAGGACTCGGAGGACACCACCGGGGCGGCATGCGCGAGGAGGTCGAGCAATGAGTCGGCACCGTGCTCCGGGAGCCGGGAGAGCCAATCGGGCGGGCGCACCGAGACCCCGGCGCGAGGCACGGCGGCCAGGGTCTGCCCGGAGAGGTCCTGGACGGCGACGGCCCGGTCCGTGATCTCGGCCAGGGCGGTCGCGATGTCGGTGATACCGCCACCGCGCCGGGCGACGCCGATGAACCGGTCGTGGATGGCGGCGTGCTGGCTGAGCAGTTCGTTCAGGGAGCTGAGTTCGCGTACCCGGCGGCGGTCACGCTCCAGCTGGGCGCTGGTCTCCAGGGCGATGCCGGCATGGCTGGCGAGGATCTGCAGCAGTTCCAGGCCACCAGGTCCGAGGCGGCGCGGATCGCCGCCGTAGACGTTCATGGTGCCGACCGTCTCGCCCTGGTTTCGCAGCGGGACAGCTGCCATGGAGTAGTGGCCGTGTTCCTGGGCGGCCTTGGCCCACGGGCCGTAGGAGGGGTCGTGGGCGATGTCCTCGATGATGACGGGCGTGTCCTCGACGAAGGCCCGCCGTGACGGGCTGCCGACGAAGGTGCCCTCGGGCGCCAGCAGCAGCGGTGACTCCTCGTTCACCAACCGCAGGTAGCTCTCACTCAACCCCCAGGAGCCCTCGATCCGCAGGACCGTGCGGTCATTGTCGGCCAGCAGCACAGCCGCGCTCTCATAGCCCAGCAGTGTGCAGGCGGCCTGGGCGATCTGCTGGAGCAGGGCGGGCAGGTCCCGCTGCTGGTTCACCGCGATGGCCAGCTCATCGATGGCGCTCATCCAGCGCAGGAGATCCGGAGGGGTGGAGATCGGAGACGACGACATTGCTGGCTCCTCACATGCGAGCTGTGCTGCTGCCTACGATAACGGCAATTTACTGTGTTCTCACACATGTATGGAGCGGCACGCGCGGAGTCACGATGTTGTCCACCACCCCCGGGCGAGAGGAATCCACGGTGGACAGCTACGAGGGACTGCGCGCCGCAGTGGTCGGCGGATCCATAGGAGGGCTGACGAGCGCACTGCTGCTGCGCGAGTTGGGCTTTACCGTCGATATCTACGAGCGCACACCGGCACTTCTGGAGAACCGCGGCGGCGGCATCGTGCTCCAGCCCACCACCATGAAGTGGTTCGGTGAACGCAGTGCCCGCCGCATCGAAGAGCTCAGTACGGTGACCCGCCGGGTACGCCACCTGGGCACGAGCAACGAGGTGCTGCACGAGGACCCGGTCGAGTGGCGCTACTCGTCCTGGGGGACGATCTACCGCGCGCTGCTCCAGGACTTCGGTACCGACCGCTACCACCTGGGTGAGTTCTGCGCGGGCTTCGACCAGGACGCCGACAGCGTGACGCTGCGGTTCGTCTCCGGCCGGACCGAGACCGCCGACCTGGTGGTCTTCGCCGACGGCATCACCTCCACCGCCCGCAAGCGGCTCTTCCCCGATCTGCAGCGCGAGTACTCCGGATACGTGGGCTGGCGTGGCACCGTCCCGGAGGGCGAGGTGAGCGAGGAGACGCGGAGGCTGCTGGGCGGGGCACTGACGTACAGCGTGGCCCGGGACACGCACATCGTCCTGTACCCGATTCCCGGCCTGGACGGGGGCATCGAGGAGGGGCACCGGCTGCTCAACTACGTCTGGTACCGAAACGTCCAGGCCGGCCCCGTGCTCGATGAACTCACCACCGACCTGCGGGGCTTCGAGTGCCCTGTGTCTGTCCACCCCGGCCAGGTGCAGCAGCGGTTCGTCGACGAACTGCGTGCGACTGCCGAGGAGTTGCTGGCACCGGCGGCGGCCGAGACGGTCGTACGGACCCAACAGCCTTACCTGCAGGTCGTGTTCGACACCCGTATCCCCGCGATGGCCGAGGGCCGGGTGGCGATCATCGGCGACGCCGCCTTCGCCGCCCGCCCGCACGCCGCCGCCGGCACGGCCAAGGCCGCCGACGACGCCTGGACCCTCCACGAGCACCTGCTCGCGGCCGGCGGCGACATCCCCACCGCCCTCAAGCGCTGGGAACCGGCCCAGCTGCAGTTGGGCAACCAACTGATCGACCGCGTCGCGCAGATGGGACACCGCTCCCAGGTCGCGAACACCTGGACCCCGGGCGACCCGGACCTGCGATTCGGCCTCTACGGGCCCGGCATCTGACGCCCGGTACCACTGCACCAGCATTCAACAAAGGAGTTGGACATGAAGGCACTCGTCTACGACGGCCCGGGGAAGATCGAATACCGGGATCACCCGATGCCGGCGCTGATCGAGAACACCGACCTCCTCATGCGTGTCACGCACTCCACGATCTGCGGGACCGACTCGCACATCATCAAGGGCGGCGTGCCTACGGTGAAGCCGGGTACCGTTCTCGGCCACGAGGCCACCGGGGTGGTGGAGGAGGTCGGTTCCTCCGTGACGAACGTCCAGCCTGGCGACCGGATCCTTGCGGCTTGTGTCAGCGCCTGCGGCTACTGCCGCTTCTGCACGACGGGCATGTACGGCCAGTGCGTGCACGGCGGCTGGGCGCTCGGCCACACCATCGACGGCGTACAGGCCGAGTACGCCCGCATCCCCTTCGCCCGCAACTCCGTCTACAAGATCCCCGACGCGCTCACCGACGAGCAGGTGCTGTTCCTCACCGACATCCTCGCCACCGGCTACGAGGTCGGCGTCCTCAACGGCCAGGTACGCCCCGGCGATACGGTCGTCATCATCGGCGCCGGACCCGTCGGTCTGTCCGCCACCGCGACCGCCAAGCTCTTCTCCCCCCGCAACATCGTCGTCGTCGAACGCACCCCCGCCCGCCGCGAGATGGCCCTCAAGCTGGGCGCCACCCACGCCGTCGGCGAGGACGAGGTCCACGACCTCGTCGGCAAGTTGACCGACGGCTACGGCGCCGACGTCACCATCGAGGCCGTCGGCTTCCCGGACGCCTTCGAACTCGCCGCCGACCTGGTCCGCTCCGGCGGCCGCATCGCCAACATCGGCGTCCACGAAGGCCCGGCCACCCTCCACCTCGAAAAGCTCTGGGCCAAGCAGATCACCATCACCACCGGCATCCCGTCCGGCTTGACCATCCCCCAGCTGATGAACTCAATCGCCACCGGCGCACTCGACGCCACCCAGCTCATCAGCCACCGTCTCCCCCTCGATGAGACGATGCAGGGCTATGACGTGTTCACCCGCAGCGCCGAGACAGGGGCCCTGAAGGTGGTCCTCACCAACAACTGAAAACCCGTTACCGCCATCAAGCCGGGTCCGTGCCTCCCCTACGGGCTCGGCTTGATGGCGTCGCATCACGGCTCGGCGTCGGGATGACGCCGTCGGTCACCTCCCGATCTGTTTCTGCGGCACCCGCCACAAAGTTCATGAACGTTCTCCTGCTCGTGCGCCGCAGGTGTGCGCCGGCGCCGGACACCGATATTCGTCGCCGGAGGAGTTGTTCAGACACTCCTCCCATGGGCTGAACAATTGCCTGACCTGCACTGGCGGAATCGTTCACAGGCCCGTTACCGTGCCGTCGCCCATGCGTCAGCGCGGCGGCGAGGTGTTGCGTGACCCGCTCTGGCCGCACGGCGCCGGTGCGGGTGCCGCGGCTTGGGCAGGTCCCGTCCTGACACCGTCCGTCGCGGCTCATGGAGAGCCGCAAGCGATCTGAGAAATGAGTGGTCACCGCCCCATCCGTGACGGAGGGCTCCACCCTTTATCGTCGGTGATGGCAGAGTCCGCGAGGCCAGGGAGCCGTGCGATGTCGATCACCGTGTCGCAGCCGCGAGGTCGCGAATCGGAGGCAGGCGTTTCCGTTCGAGATCGGTGCTCGCGCCGCGGTGCGCGGTCTCGGTGATTTCGATCCCGCGTACAGACAGCTGCTCGACGGGCTGGTGACAACGGTCACCCGGGGGCAGGGGGCGGCCCGGCCTCACGCCGGTGTGGTTCGACTACGAGGATGACAGGGTCCTGCTCAACCTGGCGTCGCACCGAAAGCAGGTGGCATGACTGCGCAGCACTCCGACGGCGTCGTTTCTGCTGATGAACCCTCACGACGCCCATCACTGGCTGGGCATCAAGGCCACGGTCGTCCGGGAGATCTCCGAGGACGACCCGGTCGAGGGAGCGCGCGTGAGCGCACAGCTGGACCGGTTGCGGGCCAAGTACGGCTGCAGTCGGGGCGCCTGCCCGCCGTGTGAGTCGGGCCGCGACGAACGCCGTGTGCTGTTCGAGCTGCGCTTCGATTCCGTGGCCGCCTTCGGCCAGCCCTGAGAGGGCCTTAAGTCCGTTTCTGGTAGCGGCCTCGTCCCGGCTGGGTGAGGAAGCCCTGGCGAGTGAGGCGTCCGAGGCGGCTGCGGGTGATGTT
>NZ_JBVJPA010000037.1:0-36742 GCF_055582885.1 Streptomyces sp. NPDC107454
TCACTGGACACCCCACAAGCCACCGACTGAGCACGTCACCACTCCATCAGACAGCTCTGTACTCGGCTCCGTGATCATTGCGGGACACGCCTTAGGTCGCAGGTCGGAGCAGGACAGGACCAGAGACCGATGGCGCCGACGCGGGCACCTGTTAGCGTCGAAAGTGGTTCTGGCAGCCAAGACGAGGAGGCCGGCCGATGGCAGTCGAACTCAACCACACGATCGTCGCCGCCCATGACAAGAAGGCGTCAGCACGGTTCCTCGCAGATCTGCTGGGTTTGGAGGTGGCGCCGCAGTATGGTCCGTTCATCCCTGTGCCGATACCGAACGGCGTCACGCTGGACTACGCGGACACGAGCGGTTCGATCACTTCACAGCACTACGCGTTCCTCGTCTCCGAGGGCGACTTCGACACAATCTTCGCCCGTGTTCGCGAGGCGGGCATAGCCTTCTGGGCAGACCCGTTCCACCAGCACTCCGGCGAGATCAACCACAACGACGGCGGTCGAGGCGTGTACTTCGACGACCCGAACGGACACGTCCTGGAGATTTTGACCAGACCGTACGGGAGTGGCAAGGACTGATGAGTCCGCAGGAAAGTCCGCATGGGGATCGGCGGAACCAGCCCCTGGCGGCCCTGGATCGGCTTCTGTCCGGGAGAACGAGCGCGTTGGTCAGGTGGTCCGCCACGACCGCTGACCGCCGAGGAGTCCCGTTGCCCGCAGGTCATGATGCCCCGCCGTCTGGTCTGACGACGGTCTCCCACGAGTTCACCGTGGCCGCGGGCCGGTTCGCGCCCGGCGGTGGGCGCACGAGTCGGCGGACTTCGCGTAGCGGCACACCCTCCTGCGGGGGCCGGGTCCTGCGCTCGGGCGACCCCGTCGGTGCCCAGCAGGAGACGAGGGACCTGCTCACGCTCCGCCAGGCGCTGCGGACCGTGATGTCGGGCAGTCCGGCGTCATCTGTCAGCGGATCCTGGCCGGGCTCCTCCCACCCAGGCTTCCCCGCGTCAGCATCCGCACTTACTGACGGCCGCAGGCCGGGCCGCCGCGGCCCGCGAGCGCGAGCAACCAGCGATTTGCGTCAGGCTCCCGAAACGCCGTGGCCGACCATGGAAAGCGGATCGACTAGGGAGTCGAAGGTCTTCTCGTCGACGTGCCCGCTTGTCAGGGCGGCCTCTTTGAGTGTCTGGTCATTGGCCAGCGCGGACTCGGCGATATGTGCGGCGTTCTGATACCCGATGACGGGGCTGAGCGCTGTGACCAGCATCAGGCTCTCGTCCAGGTACTGGGCAATCCTCTCCCTGTTGATCTCCGTGCCGCTGACGGAGAATGTCCGGAACTTCTCCATGCCGTCCGCGAGGATGCGGGCGGAGTGAAGGAAATTATTAATGATGACCGGGCGCATAGCATTCAACTCGAAGTTGCCCTGACTCCCGGCGAAGGCAACTGCCGAGTCGTTGCCGAGCACTTGAATCGCGATCATGACGATGGCTTCGCACTGGGTCGGATTGACTTTTCCGGGCATGATCGAGGAGCCGGGTTCATTCTGCGGAAGCAGCAGCTCGGCGAATCCTGTGCGCGGCCCCGAGGCCAGCCAACGCATGTCGTTGGCGATCTTCATCAAGGCGATGCCCAGTCCGCGTAGTGCTCCGTGCGCCCGCACCATCGGGTCCAGGGACCCCTGCGCCATGAACTTGTTCTCGGCCGTGACAAAGGGCTTGCCGGTCAATTCGGCGATCTTGTTCGCGACGTCCCGGCTGAAGCCTGTTGGCGCGTTGAGCCCCGTACCAACGGCGGTTCCGCCCAGGGCAAGTTCCAGCAGACCGTGGCGGCTGTGCTCGATTTCCTGGATGCAGGCGCGCAGTTGCGCCGCATAGCCGGACCACTCCTGTCCGACCGTAAGTGGTACGGCGTCCTCAAGGTGCGTGCGGCCGATCTTGACGACCTCGGCCCATTCCTTGGCTTTTGCCTCGATGGACGCGGCGAGCTCCCGGCCCTGAGGCAAGAGATGCTCGTCGATCTCTTGCACGGAGGCAATGTGCATCGCGGTCGGGAAGCTGTCATTGCTGGACTGCCCCATGTTGACGTCGTCGTTCGGGGCGATCGGCATCTGTGTCCCGAGCGTCCCGCCGAGTAGCTGTGACGCACGGTTGGAAATGACCTCGTTGACGTTCATGTTGCTCTGGGTGCCCGACCCCGTCTGCCAGACGAACAGCGGAAAGTGCTCGTCGAGCTCCCCCGCGATGGTCTCCTCGGCCGCCCGTACGATGGCCTGTTCCTTCCACTCGGGCAGCCGTCCGGCGGCAGCGTTCACGAGCGCTGCCGCCTTCTTCACATAGCCATAGGCGTGGTAGACCTCCTTCGGCATCCGGTCGTCGCCGATGGAGAAGTGGAGGAGCGAGCGTTGCGTCTGCGCCCCCCAGTACCGGTCTGCCGGCACCTCGACGGTGCCCATGCTGTCGAATTCCTGCCGGCGTCCACCGGCCTGGATCCCGATCGGCGTGTCCGTCATCCTGGGGGGCGACTGGCTATCGCTCATTGCCGGCCTCCAGGTCGTTCGCGGGGTAGGTCGGCTGCCACATCGAGTCTTGGACCGCCTGAATGAGATTGTCGTGGGACTTGGTTGCGACACCATCCTCTGCCGCAGCACGCGCCACGGCGACCGCGACCGTCGCGGACGACGCCCGCAGATCCGCGACCGGTGGCAGGAGCGATGCTCCAGGCTGCGACACATCGACCTGGCTTGCCACCGCCTCGGCGGCCGCCAGCAGCATGTTGTCCGTTACGTGCCGGGCGCCCGAGACGATCGTGCCGAGGCCGAGCCCCGGGTAGAGCAGGGCGTTGTTGGCCTGCCCGATCTCGTAAGAGACCCCGTTGTACTGAACCGGCTCGACCGGGATACCGACCGCCATCAAGGCTCTGCCGTCGGACCAGGGCACCGCATCCGACGGCATGACCTCGATACGACTCGTCGGGTTCGACAGCGGCAGGAGGATCGGGCGCTCGACGCCCTCGGCGAGCGTGCGCACGACATCCTCGGTGAACGCGTTGTGTGCGGTGGAGGTGCCGATGAGAATCGTGGGCTTGACGTGCTTGATGGTGGTGAGCAGATCGATCTCACCGTCCGACCATTCGCTCACCTCGGACTTCGGCCGCGCATAGATCTGCTGGTAGTCGGGCAGGTCCCGCATGTCATCGGTGACCAGGCCGTGAAGGTCGACGAGCCAGATGTTCTTCTTCGCCTCGTCGGGAGTTGCACCGTCACGCAGCATGGCTGCGTGGATCTGGTCGGCCATGCCGGTGCCGGCGGTTCCTGCGCCGAAGACGACAAGCCGTTGCTCGGACCAGCGTCCCCGGGTCACCTTCAGGGCCGAGAACACTGAAGCCATGACAATGGCACCGGTGCCCTGCATGTCGTCGTTGAAGATCCGGTATTTGTCGGCGTTCTCCACCAGGATCCGCCGGGCGTGTGACGGCCCGAAGTCCTCGAAGTGCAAAAGCGCGCCTGGGAACAGTTCGGACGCGGTCTTGAGGTAGAGAGAGATGAAGTCGTCGTACTGCTTTCCGCTGACCCGTGCATGCCGATTGCCCAGGTATGACGGATTGTTGAGGAGCCGCTCGTTGTCTGTCCCCACGTCAAGGTTCACGGCGATGACACGGTTTGGGTCGATGCCGGCCGCGGCGGTGTAGACGGCGAGTTTCCCGATGGATATGTCAGTCCCGTTGACACCCCAGTCTCCGATGCCCAGAATCTCCTGGGCGTCGGATACGACGATCAGGTCGACGTCATCGGCGCCGAGGCCCAGCGACTCGAACGAGGTCTTCACGTCCTCGGGACGGTCGATCGACAAGTAGACCGCTCGCGAGTCGCGGTAGTCGACGGACCACTTCTCAATTGCGTCGCCGACCGTGGGGTCGTAGACAACAGGGAGCAACTCCTGGAGGTGGTCGGCGAGCAGCTTGAAGTACAGCACCTGATTACGGTCGTGAACCTCGTTGAGATATATGTACTCCTGCAGGTTGGATGGCTGCTGCTTTAGTTGCGCATAGGCTCGGTCAGCCTGCTCGTCGAGGGTCTCGACCATTGCCGGCAACCGCCCGGTGATCCCGAGCTTCGCCCGCTCCTCCAGCGTGAAAGCTGTGCCGCGGTTGCGATAGCGATCCTGCAGCACAGTTGGCCTGACAGGCATTGTTGTACCTCCAGCTGTTGTGAGCGCTGGGCGCTCATGCGCGAGCGTGGCCGCGCTGGTCCGTGAGCCTGTCTCTGGGCTCACGTCGACTCTCGCCGAACCATGCCGCTACGTTCACGGCCTTCCCTGGCCGCACGTGGGCGCTTTGAACTCGAACTCTGCGCGCGGCGCATCCCATGCGGCGTTGCCGCTCGTTGTCACCCGGGAGGCGTCACACGGCGACGGGAGTCTCAGGCTGCATCTCGTAGGAGTGCTGGATGGCCGGATGGCGGGTCCCGAGGCCGTCCGTGACCTTGCGCTCCCACGGAACCTCCTGGAGGTGCTTGGTCTCCTCAAGCATCGACTTGGGCTCCAGGTTGCGGTAGCTGTCGACCTCTCCGGCGGCGACGGCCGTCAGCGTGGCGAAGACCGCTTCAGGGTCGAACTGCGAGCGGGGGAAGGCGAGCTTCGAATAGTCGAAGAGCCGCTGCGACGCGTCGTCCTCCCAGCTTTCCCAGGTCTGGAACATTCGGTCGTTGAAGCCTGTCAGGAAGGGTCCCGGGTTGACCGTGGCGACTTCGATGTTGTGCTCCTGCAACTCGTAGGCCATGGTCTCGGCGATAGCCTCAATCGCGTGCTTCGAGGCGGAGTAGATGCCAGTGAACGGGTTGACGTTCAAGCCCTCCCGCGAGGACACCCAAACGACGCGGCCGGCCCCGCGCTTGATCATCTGCTTGACGATTCCCTGAGTGAGGACGAGCGGCCCTGTGACGTTGACCTCGAACTGGTGCCGAATATTCGCCTCGGGAATGTCGACCGTGGAGCCCCCCTCACCGACACCGGCGTTGTTCACCAGGATCTCCACACCCCAGTCGAAGGCCTTGCGACGGTCTCCGTCGTTCGTCACGTCGAGCTTCTCGACCCGAAGCGTGACCCCACGCTCAGCCGCCTGCCATTTCAGCGTCTGCACCTGGGCGTAGATCTCCACCCCGGCGATCACGTCGAAGCCCTTCTTTGCAAGGCGCATGGCGGCTTCGAACCCGAAGCCGGTGCCCGCTCCCGTGACGAGGACCTTCTTCAGTGCTGCATTCGCCATCTCGAACGCTCCCTCTCAACTTCCTGGTCCCACAGCCATCAACGGCCTTGCAGGGGACCGATGCAGGAGCACCTCGGAGCTGTCTTCCAAGGCCGCTCCCCCACAGCGGCTCCGAGCAAGAGCTGATTACACGTATGGTGACTGCGAGCGAACCTCGAAGCCACCCGCTACACGCAGTGTGGACCTCGATCTGAAAATGCCCGACGAATCCATCCCCCCCGCCCTGCCATCAGGATGCGCCTGGAAGCGACTACTAGCAACTCAGAGCGGTCGAACTGTCAGGAATTGAATCAAGCGCCGAAATTCTGCATCTACTAATTCAAAACAAAATCCCGGTATGACACGTCGGCGGGAAATCGGTGCACAACCAACCATCGCAATGAGCGCCGGTAACAGCCACAGCAGCTCCTTCAGGAGCGCCGCAGAGGCCTCACCTCGATATGCGATCCCAGAGACGTCGCCATCTCAACGTTGCATACGAGCGGCACTCATTCATTTTCCGCGCCATTCATGAGCGCCAGAATGAAGCGAACCGAATCTCTGGCAGCCCGGTCACCCCGCCGAGGTACATGCTCAAGGAGACGGCGGTCATCGAGGCAGCCGAGGAGCTCCGCCACCCCATCTCTCTCAAGGACGTGGACCTCGAAGACTACGACGCGGTCTACTACCCGTGCGGCCCCATGGAGGACCTCGCGTTCGATGCGGACTCAGCCCGTGCGTTCCACCGCGGCGCGGAGTCTGTGCCCCGAGTCGGAGTGCCAGTCATCAGGTCCGGGCCGGGCTGGAGGTAGAAGACCGAGCGGAACCAACGGGAGATGGTCTCGCGGTAGTTGCAGCCGCCGCCGACGTTCGCAGCCACGGTGGCGGCCGGGCCCAGCCCGCTGTCAGGACCAGCGACACGTACCTAGCCTGCCGTTGCGCGTGATGGCCGAGCAGACCGGGCCGAGGCCGCGTCCCACAGGCCGGCGTCCAAAACGCGCGCCGCCTTGGTGATGCTCCCCGGCATCAGGTGCCGGTAGGTGCGGTACGTCTCCTCGATCGACTTGTGCCCCATCCACTCGGTCACGTCGGTGATCGGGATGCCACTGCCCAGCGCGCTGGAGGCGCAGTGGTGCCGGAAGCCGTACATCCCCATCCTGTCCACTTCGGTCATCCTGCGCTGCTGGGGGCGCCACTTCTTCGCGTATTCCGTGACCGTCTTCAACTACTTCTGCACCTGGGCCGTCTCCCGTTACGTGACACCGGCCCTGCGGCGGACATCGACTCGCCGAAGACGCTTTCGGCCGACGTGGCGCTCTCGGGGGAACTGGAGGCGCTGTACGCCGTGAGCGACGCGTCCACGAAGCGACCCGCCGCTGCGGCCGTCGATCACCACGGGAAGGTCGCGGGGGCCGCGCAGGACGGGTTTGACGTCCGCTTTCAGGAGTAATGCGAACCCAGGACATGCCGGGCAGTCTGGAGATGGGGGCGCATGGTGTGTCCGCGAGCGGCACGGCCGGTAGCAGCGGCGTCACCGCTGGTGTCAGGCGAGACGGGAAGAGACCCCATGAACGAGCATCCGCTGATCGAAGACCACGGACTCATCGGTGACCTGCAGACGGCCGCGCTGGTCTCCACCGAGGGAACGATCGACTGGTTCTGCAGCCCGCGATTCGACTCGCCGAGCATCTTCGGAGCACTGCTCGACGGTGAGAACGGCGGTCACTGGAAGATCGCTCCCCAAGCGCCGACGTATGCGACGAAGCAGCTCTACTACCCGGACACCTGTGCGCTGCTCACCAGATTCATGACCAAGCAAGGCGTCGGATCGGTCGTGGATTTCATGCCGCCTGCTTCACCACGCAATCCGACAAGCAATCACCGGCTGGTCCGCATGCTGCGGTGCACTCGCGGCGAGATCTCGTTCGACATCGAGATCGCCCCTCGGTTCGACTACGCGCAGCAACCACACGAGGTCACCTCGTGCAGGGGCGGCTGGCATTTTGCCAGCCGGGATACGGCCGTGACCGTACATGTGGTGGACACACCCGGCGACGAGTGCGCGGGCGACCGGAGGATTCGCGCCGGTGACGTATGCATGTCCATAAGACTGCGAGCCGGCATGACCAGCGGCCTCGTGCTGGAAACGTTCGCTGACGGTCCGCCACGCATCGTTCCGCCTGGGGAATGCGAGCGGCTCCTGGAGGACACCATCGCCTTCTGGCACACCTGGCTGGCCCGTTCACGCTACACCGGACGGTGGCGGGAGATGGTCAACCGCTCCGCCATGACGCTCAAACTCATGACATACGCCCCGTCCGGGGCCATGGTTGCGGCTCCGACCACCAGCCTGCCGGAACAGGTCGGCGGCGAGCGCAACTGGGACTACCGCTACGCGTGGGTACGCGACGCCTCCTTGTCCCTGCACGCGCTGCTCGGGCTGGGATTCACCGAGGAAGCCATGGCGTTCACCGAGTGGCTGGGCGACCGCGTTCAGGAACACGCAGGTTCCGGCGAGCACCCTCTGAAAATCATGTATCGCGTCGACGGCTCCTCCGACCTGACGGAGCAGACCCTGGGGCACTGGAAGGGCTACCGGTGCTCCGCTCCGGTGCGGGTCGGCAACGGTGCCGCTGACCAGTTGCAGCTCGACATCTACGGATCGGCGCTGGAGTGCCTCCATTTCGCCGACCAGCAGGGGCTACCGACAACCTGGCGCATCTGGCAGGCACTGATCAACACGGTGGACTGGGTGTGCGAGAACTGGGACCGTCCCGAAGCCGGGATTTGGGAAACACGGGGCGGTGACAAGGACTTCACCTATGGACGGCTCATGAGCTGGATCGCGCTGGACCGGGCCATCCGCATGGCCGCCCAGAACGGCCGCCCCGCAGAGGTGCAGCGCTGGACCAAGGAACGCGACGCCATCTACTGGCAGATCCTGCGGCGAGGGTGGAGTCCGGGGCGTGCCGCGTTCACGCAGTACTTGGGCAGCAACGTCCTGGACTCCGCCCTTTTGCGGATGCCCGCGGTAGGTTTCATCCCCCCGCAGGATCCGCGGTGGCTCTCGACCCTGGACGCGATCAAGAAAGATCTCGTGTCCGACGGCCTCGTATACCGGTACGACCCCGCTGCCTCCCCCGACGGACTGCTCGGTTCCGAAGGCACCTTCTCGGCCTGTACTTTCTGGTACGTCGAAGCCCTCGCTCGCGCCGGCCGTCTGCGTGAAGGGCGACTCGTCTTCGAGAAGATGCTCACCTACGCCAACCATCTCGGTCTGTACTCCGAGGAGATCGGGCTGACCGGCGAGCAACTCGGCAACTTCCCCCAGGCATTGACCCACCTCGCCCTCGTCACCGCCGCACTGAGCCTCGATGCCCACCTCGACGCCGCCAGGCCGGGCTTCCCTCCCACCTCTCCGGTTCCGGTTCCATATTTCTACGCGCAACCGATGGCAGCAGGGGCCGGAGGTCCACCTGTCACGCCGACCACCCCATATCCCTCGGACCACGTCATCCGCAGGTGAGCGCACCATCACGCACAAAGGCGCTGTTGCGCGACCGGCGCGTCGCGCGTCACTCGAGAGGTGACTGCTCTCCGCGGATCTCTGCGGAGTTTCAGGCTGCCGCGTGGCGACGGGGGCGGTCGCGGGAGGCGATGGTCGTGGTCAGGGCCTCCACGGCGTCGACGGTTGCGGTGCTCAGGGCGACGGCGCGGCCGGTCGTGGTGGCGCCGGAGCCGTCGGAGGTCGCGGTCGGCAGGCCGGAGCGGGCGGTGAAGGAGTCGAGGACCGACCGCAAGGCCCCCGGGGCCACGGTCTCGGCTCCGGCGGCGGCGCGGGCCAGGGCGGTGAGGTGTTCGTGCAGCGGATCGACCAGTTCGGTCAGCTCCGGCACGGTGTCCCGCGGGGTACGCGGGAGGTGTTCGCCCAGCAGGGTGGCACATCCGGCGACCGTGGACACCTGAGTCCTGATCTGCTCCAGCTGCACAGTCGACCAGGGGCCGCGGTGCTCGGCCGGCTCGGCGTACGACTGCTCCACCGCGGCCTCCAGGTTCTCCCTGACCTGCCGTGACCGCGCCCGTAGTGCGTCGACGGCTGCCGGGTCGGTCGCCCCTACGTCGGCGTAGCCGGTCAGCAGTTCGGGCAGCAGCCGGTCCTGCACCCGCAGCCACTCCGCGAGCAGGCCCGGCACCCGCCGGGTGGACCAGGTCGGCCAGACCAGGAAGATGAGCACGGCGAGCGCGGCGCCGACCACCGTGTCGGCGGCGCGCGCCCACGCCGTGGGCCCGGGCAGCCCGCCGACGTCGTGGATCAGGAAGACGATCCAGGTGGTCAGCCACAGGTTGAGCATCAGCTGCCCGGTCCGCAGGGTCACGAACGAGGCAGCGGCCAGCACCACCGCCACGACCGCGAGGCCGACGGGCGACCAGGGCGGCAGGGACAGTACCCAGGCGAAGAGGCCTCCCAGAACGGCCCCGGCCGCCCGTCCCCAGCCGCGGACGAGGGTGTGTCCGTACTCGGGGAAGAGAACCAGCATGGTGGTCAGGGCCACCCAGAAGCCGTGCGCGGAGATGCCCAGCCCACCCCACCCGCCGATCGACCGGCCGATGATCTCGGCGACCACGACACCCACCGCGAGCCGCACCGCGTGGCGGAAGATCGGCGACTCGGGACGCAATTGCGCCCGGATCCGCCGGGCGGTGCGTGCCACGGAGGGGGTGCCCGAGTACAGGCCAGGCACCTCGGCGTGGGGTTCCAGTACATCGCCGAGGAGGTCGTCGGTCGAGCGCCGGGCCAGCTGCTCGGCGTTCCGCACCCGCGCGGCGAGGTCGCGGCGGCCGCGCACGGGTGAGGCGGCCGCCCACGTCTCGAGGAGGGTGCGGACTTCGTCGGGGGTGCGGTGCTCGCGGCCCGAGGCCACCGTACGGGAGATATGGCCCAGCACCTGCGCGGCGGCCAGTGCCTCCTGGTTCCCGGCCGCTGCCGCCGCGGGTACCGTCAGCTGCACGGTGTGCAGCGCCCGGCGAATGCGCTCGGCCTCTCCCAGCAGTCCGAACATGGCCGCCGCTGTCGGCCGGCTGAACTGCGGCAGCACGTCCAGAGCCTGCCGGGCCGCCGTGAACGGAGCGGACCTGCCCAGGGCGGCGGAGTCGGCCGCGACCGAAGCCTCGGCGAGCGACTGGTACAGGGCTGCAAGGGCACGGCGCTGGGCGGCGAACCGCGGACCGTATGGCGGGATCAGTTGCACCACCACGACGAGTCCGGTCCCGACCGCGATCCAGCCGGCCGTCACCAGGCCGCCATGTACGTCGGGAGCGAGATCAGCCGTGATCATCAGTCCGATGGCCGCGAGACAACCCCGGATGCCGGGCGCGACGCCCAGCGTCCGCCACAGCCCGGCGGCGAACGCCGCGACCGCGAGCAGCAGCAGGAACAGCCAGGTGGTGCCATGCACCAGTGCCCCCAGCACCGCCATGGCGCTGAAGGCCGCGGCCATCCCGAGCGCGTTCACCACAGGGTGTCGCAGCGGGCTCAGCATCGTACCGATGCCGCAGATGAACGCACCGACGCTGGCCATGGCCCCGGCCACCGGGTCGTCCAGCAGCAGGCCGAGGAGCGTGGCGAGCAGCACGGCCAGTACGGCCCGTGCGATCGCCGACGGGGCGGCGAACGCCCGCTGAATGCGCAGCCCGTCCCGGCCGATCGTGATCAGAGACGACCACCAGCGCATGTCCGGGCCTCCTTAGCGGCGCGGGAGCAGCGCTCTCATCCTCTGCCAGCCTCGGCGTGGCTGCCACCCGCTGCGCCTGGACGGCGCCGCAGGAAGGCCGTCAGGTCGGTGGTGCCCCCGCGCAGGAGGTGGTCGGGCTCACCGGACACGCCTGATGCCGACCGTGTGCCGGCCTGGCCGGATGGCTGCTTGGCCCTTCCGCGGTCATGCCGTGACCGGTCTCGTTCTTCCGGCCTCCGAATTCCGCGAACCAGTCATCGCACCACGTGGTCGATGCGGCGGCGGCCGAGGCTCTCGTGCGCGAGGTCATGGCGAGCGGTGTGTCGGTGCGCGGGCGGATCCTGCGGCCCGGCCCCCTGCCCACCATGGCCAGGAACGCCTCTACGAGTTCGCTGCATTGCGCCTACTGGCCCCGGACGGCACGGTGCCGGGCGCCTGCATCACGGTCGTGGACGTGACCGACCGGGAGTCCCGATCGCACAGCCTCCTCGTCGTTCCTCTCACGCTCCGGGACGTGGTGATCGGACTGGTAAGTCTTTACCGCACCACATCAGTTGCGTCTACGCCGTCTACGACCCTCTGACGAGGACCCGCACCATCGCGCGGGCCGGCCACCCAGGGCCGGTCATCGCCCAGCCCGACGGCACCGTCGACCAGCCCGAGACGCCACCCGGACCCCGCATGGGCAGCACCGGTCAGGCGCCCTTCGCCGCAGCCGGCGTCCAGATACCGCACGGCAGCGTCATGGCCTTCCCTGGTCCCCCTTCGCTGGCCGCACGACTGACGACCGCCACGAGCATCTTTCCAGCAGGGCCGGCACTGGCGAGTCTCACGCCGCAGGAGATGTGCGACGGCATCCTCTGTGCCCTCCAGGCCAACGTCGGGGGCAACGGCTCGGTGTTCTTGCCGGCCCGCACGCGCCCCTTTCCTGCCGACCGGGTCCCAGGCGGCGACTGGAGTTGCGCCTCATTGTGGATCGCGCGCTGACGTGCGAAGTGAGTGACTCGACCGCCACGGCGCCCCACCTCCGGCATGCCCGCACCACCGACGAAGGGGGGCGCGGACTGTTCATCGCCGCGCAGTTGGCGCAGACGTGGGGAGCCCGCCATTCGCCCGACGCCAGGACCATCTGGGCCGAGCAAACGCTCGACGGAGCAGCTCGCTGACCTCGGTGCGCGTGATCGCCCGCGCGCGATCCCCATCGGCTGAGCATGAGGCACATCTCCCCCAGAGAGGCTGATGTCCCTCATGCGCCTTCCCGCACAAGGACGCGGACGGTGGCACGCCCGTCCCGGGGACCGGCAACTACGGCCGGGGCACGGCCGACCAGCGTCATCACACGCTCAACGGGCAGGCCATTTCAGCCGGACCGCGTGACCGCTCACCACTCTCCGCTCGTCAATGGCATGCGCGCCCTACGAGGTGCGCCCCTGCGCATCCGTCAGCGTCGCAAAGGCCGCGTGGGCGAAGTCGAGGACGCCGATCTCGTCGCGCGCCGCCTCCGGCAGGCGGGCGTAGGTGAGTCGCAGTGCGCGCAGCACGCCCACTCCCGCGCGGGCCAGAACGGACGCCCGCAGCACGCTTTCCGGCGCGGCCGGGTCGGCACCGTCCACCGTCATGCGGTCCAGGAACGCCGATGCGACGGCTTCCTCCAGGTCGAACAGGAGGAAGCGTTCGCCGCGCCCTGACGGAGCGGTCGACAGGGGCTGCGGTCCGGCGAGGAGGATCCCGGCGGCCCAGTCGTCGCGACCGGCGAGTTCCAGGACGGCGTTGCGCAGGGCCGCGAGGGGGGTTTCACCCTGCGGGCGGGCCCGGATCGCCTCCTCCAGCAGCGGGATGAAGTCCCGGACGTGCTGCAGGATCAGGCTCTCCTTGGAGGGGAAGTAGCGGAAGAAGGTCCGCTCCCCGACGCCCGCGGCGGCGGCGATGTCCCGCACGGTCGTCGCCTCGTAGCCGTTTTCCTGGAACAGCCGCGCCGCCGCGTGGATCAGCGCCTCATGCGTGCGCCGCTTGTTCTGTTCCCTGCGTCCCGGTTCTGTCGCGCTCTCCACGCACCGAGTATCCCAGCCCCGCGAAAACTTGGCAGTCCTGCCACTTTGTTATTGTGGCAGGACTGCCAGTTTCTGGGGACCGCTTTCTCACCATGGAGCGCCATGCCCGCCTTCCTTCACCGCCTCGGGCGCCTCGCCTTCCGCCGCCGACGACGCATGCTGGCCCTGTGGTTGGCGCTGGTCGCGGCCGCCGTGGTCTGCATGACGGCCTTCGGTGGCACCGGCAAGCTCGACAACACCTTCTCGATCCCCGGCTCCGAGTCCCAACGGGCCCTGGACCGGATGAAGACCGACTTCCCCACCTTCTCCGGCACGAGCGCGCAGATCGTGTTCACCGCGGCGGACGGCCAGAAGGTGACCGACCCGGCCGACAGCGCCCGTATCCGGGCCGCGCTGGACGCGGCCGGGTCCGCGCCCCAAGTCGCCGCGGTGGTGAGCCCGTTCGACGCTCACACCGTCTCCGCCGACGGCACCACCGCCGTCGCGCAGGTGCGCTACGAGGTCCCGCAGAGCGCGTTGCAGCCGAACGCGCTGGACGAGCTGAAATCCGCCGTGGCCGGAGCGAACCAGCAGGGCATGCGGGTCGACGTCGGCGGCTCCGCGTTCGGCAACGCCCCGTCGGATTCCCACCGCAGCGACATCATCGGCGTCGGCGTCGCCCTGGTCATCCTCACTCTGACCTTCGGCTCCCTGCTGACCGCCGGAATCCCCGTCGTCACCGCGCTTTTCGGTGTCGCCACGGCCATCTTCGGTGCGCTGTCGCTCACCGGGGCCGTCTCGATCTCCTCGACCGCGCAGAGTCTGGCCCTGATGATCGGGCTTGCGGTCGGCATCGACTACGCCCTGTTCATCGTCAGCCGACACCGGTTCCACCTCGCCCACGGCATGGAGCCGGAGGAGTCGGCCGCGCTGGCGGTGGGCACGGCGGGCAGCGCCGTGGTGTTCGCCGGGCTGACCGTGGTCATCGCGATGACCGGCCTCACCGTGGTCGGCATCCCCTATCTGACGGCCATGGGGCTGGCCGCCGCCGGCGCGGTGCTGATCGCCGTACTCGTCGCGACCACACTGTTGCCCGCGATCCTCGGCTTCGCCGGCACCCGTCTGACGCCCGGGCCGGGCTCCCGCGCGATGCGCCGCGAGCAGGCCGTCGGCGGTGCGGGCGAGGGCGCCGTGGGCGCCATCGGCGACAACCTCGCGAGCGCTACCGGGGACAGCGTTCCGAGCGGTACCGACGACAACGTCGCCGGCGGTACCGGGGAGATCACCGCGAGCCTTACCAACGAGCACGTCGTGAGCCGTACCGACGAGCACGTCTCGGGCCGTACCAGCGAACACACCGCGAGCCTTGCCAACGAGCACGTCATGAGCCGTACCGGCGAGCACGTCTCGGGCCGTACCAGCGAACACACCGCGGGCCGTATCAGCGAACACACCGCAGGCCCTACCGACGAACACCTCGCGGGCACGGCCGCCAACGCCGCCGAGCGCTGGTTCCGGCTGGTCACCCGCCGCCCGCTGCTGACCCTGGTCGCGGTCGTGGCCGCACTCGGCGCGCTGGCCTGGCCCGCCCACGACATGCGCCTCGCGCTGCCCGACAACGGCACCGCGCCCAGCTCCTCCTCTCAGCGCATCGCCTTCGACAGGGTCGGCGAGAAGCTCGGCCCCGGTTTCAACGGCCCGCTCCTCGTGCTGGCCGACACCAGCCACAGCTCCGACCCCAGCACGGCCGCCCAGCGGGTCGCCGCCACCATCGGCGCACTGCCCGACGTGGCCACCGTCGGCAAACCCGTGGCCAACCCGGCCACCCACACCGCGCTCATCCAGGTGATACCGGACAGCGCGCCCAGCGACCGGGCGACCAAGACACTGGTCACCTCCATCCGCGACGACCGGGCCGCGATCCTGCGGGACACCGGCGCCACCATCCAGGTCACCGGCAGCACCGCCGTGAGCGTCGACGTCGCCGCGAAGCTCAACTCGGCGCTGATCCCCTTCGCCGCCGTCGTGATCGGGCTGTCGCTGCTCCTGCTGCTCCTGGTCTTCCGCTCACTGGTGGTGCCCCTGAAGGCCGCGGCGGGCTTTCTCCTCTCGATCGCGGCGACCCTCGGCGCGGCGGTCGGCGTCTTCCAGCTGGGCCACCTCGGCAGCCTGATCGGTGTGGACACCACCGGACCGGTCAGCAGCTTCCTGCCGATCATCCTGCTGGCCGTGCTGTTCGGCCTCGCGATGGACTACGAGGTGTTCCTCGTCTCGAGGATGCGTGAGTTCTACCTCCGCACCGGGAATCCGCCGGCCGCGGTGCACAGCGGCGCGCGGCACAGCGGGCGGGTCGTGACGGCCGCGGCCCTGATCATGACCTCGGTCTTCGCCGCCTTCCTCACCTCCGACAGCACGATGCTGAAACAGATCGCCTTCGCACTCGCCGCCGGCGTCCTGCTCGACGCGTTCGTCATCCGGATGACCTTCGTCCCGGCCGTCCTGGCGCTGACCCGGCACGCGGCCTGGTGGCTGCCGAAGTGGCTGGAGCGGCACCTTCCCGACCTCGACATCGAGGGCGGCCGGCTCGGCCCCGCCCACGCCGCAGCGGAATCCGTACCCCTCACCCCGTCGACGGCCGACTGACGACACCTGACTGCCGACGGTCCTACGGGATCGCCTCCGCCGCGACAGCGACGTCCGCCACGCCGTCCCGGTCCTTGCCGACTTCCCGGTCCTTCTTGAACTGGGTCCGGTACAGCTCCGCGTACCGGCCCTCCGCCGTGAGCAACTCCTCGTGCGTGCCCCGCTCCACGATGTGTCCGGCCTCCACGACGAGGATCACGTCGGCGGTCCGCACGGTGGACAGCCGGTGCGCGATCACCACGGCCGTGCGCCCTTCCAGCGCTTCGGTGAGCGCCTCCTGGACAGCCGCCTCCGAGGTGTTGTCCAGATGGGCGGTGGCCTCGTCGAGGATGACGACACGCTGGCGGGCGAGCAGCAGCCGGGCGATGGTCATGCGCTGGCGCTCCCCGCCGGAGAGACGGTAGCCGCGCTCGCCGACCACGGTGTCGAGGCCGTCGGGCAGGGAGCGCACGAGGTCTTCGAGGCGGGACCTGCGCAGTACGTCCCACAGGTCGTCCTCAGTCGCCGAGGGTCGGGCCAGGAGCAGGTTGGCGCGTACCGAGTCGTGGAAGAGGTGACCGTCCTGGGTGACCATGCCGAGGGTCTCGCGCATCGCCTCGGCGCTCAGGTCGCGGACGTCGACGCCGCCGATGCGGACGGTGCCCTCGTCGGTGTCGTACAGGCGCGGCAGCAATTGGGCGATGGTCGACTTGCCTGCACCGGAGGAGCCGACGAGGGCGACGGTCTGGCCGGGTTCGGCGCGGAAGGACACGCCGTGCAGGACCTCGGCGCCGCCCCGGGTGTCGAGGGCGGCGACCTCCTCCAGGGAGGCGAGGGAAACCTTGTCGGCAGAGGGGTAGCCGAAGCGGACGTCCTGGAACTCCACGGCCGCCGGGCCTTCCGGGACCGTACGGGCGTCCGGCTTCTCCTCGATGAGCGGCTTGAGGTCGAGCACCTCGAAGACGCGCTCGAAGCTCACCAGGGCGCTCATGACCTCGACCCGCGCCCCGGCGAGCGAGGTGAGCGGCGCGTACAGGCGGGTCAGCAGCAGCGCCAGTGAGACGACGGCGCCCGGCTCCAGGCTGCCGCGCAGCGCGAACCAGCCGCCGAGCCCGTACACGAGTGCCAGGGCCAGGGCGGAGACCAGCGTGAGGGCCGTGATGAACGCCGACTGCGCCATCGCCGTACGCACCCCGATGTCCCGCACCCGCCGGGCCCGCGCCGCGAACTCCGCGGACTCGTCCTCGGGCCGCCCGAAGAGCTTGATGAGCGTGGCGCCGGGCGCGGAGAACCGCTCGGTCATCCGGGTGCCCATCGATGCGTTCAGGTTCGCCGCCTCCCGTTGCAGGCGTGCCATCCGGCTGCCCGTCCGCCGTGCGGGCACCACGAAGACCGGCAGCAGCACCAGCGCGAGCAGCGTGATCTGCCAGGACAGGGTGAGCATGACGGCGAGGGTGAGCAGCAGCGTGACGAGATTGCTGACGACTCCGGACAGCGTGTTGCTGAAGGCGCGTTGGGCGCCGATCACGTCGTTGTTGAGTCGACTGACCAGCGCGCCCGTACGGGTACGTGTGAAGAACGCGACCGGCATGCGCTGCACATGATCGAACACAGCCGTCCGCAGATCGAGGATGAGCCCCTCACCGAGCGTCGCCGACAGCCAGCGGCCGAGGAGCCCGAGCGCCGCCTCGGCGAGCGCGATGAGTGCGATGAGCACGGCAAGGCGGATGACGGTGGCTTCGTCGCCGCCGGACACGATGGCGTCGACGACGCGCCCCGCGAGCACCGGCGTCGCGACGGCCAGCAGCGCGGTCAGCACGCTGAGGACCACGAACTGGCCGATGCGGCGGCGGTGCGGACGGGCGAAGGCGGCGATGCGGCGCAGGGTCGCGGGGGCGAAGGGGCGGCGTTCCTGCTGCGCGTTCATGACGCTGTGCAGCTGGGTCCAGGCTGTGGTCTCCATGCTCATGGGAGTGACCGTAGGACCTCAAGCATCGTTGAGGTCAACAATTCCCGGACGAAAACACAGTGAAGAACGAAGACACGGTGAAGAACACAGTAAGGAATCCATGACGGCACCCACGACGGCGACGACCCCTCCCGCACCTTGCCCGGCACGTCAGCCGCCGGACGCGCGCCCGCAACCCCCCGTTGGCGCGGCGTGGAGAACCTCTCCCGATGTGACAGCGGTTCGACTTCCCCAGAAGCTTCCCCGGGGATTCTCCCAAGGATCCCGACGCTTCCCGCTCAGGTCGGTCCTGTGCGTGATCCCGCTCGCCCTCGTCCTGGTGGTCGCGGTGCGGCATCGGTCCGTCCTCATGGAGGGCTTCGGCCATCTGCGCTCGGCCGAGTGGCCGTGGCTGCTGGCGGCCGCCGTCGCGACCTGCCTGACCTGGGTCGCCGCGGCCTCCGCCCGGCAGGGCGCGGTCATGCAGCGGCTGCCCGCGCGTCGGCTGCTCGCCACCCAGTTCGCCGCGGGCGCGGCCAACCACCTGCTGCCGACCGGTCTCGGCGCCGGCGCGGTCAATCTGCGCTTCATGACCGTGTGCGGCGTCCCGCTCGCCCGCTCCTCCGCCGCGCTCGCGCTCTACATGCTCGCGGAGTCGATCGCCCGGCTGACCCTCCTGGTGGGCCTGCTCATCGCGTTCCCGGGAGCCCTGCACATCGGATCCCTCCTCCCCTCAGGCGCCATCGGCCCCTTGCTGCTCGCCGCGGGAGTGCTCCTCCTGGCCGCGGTGGCGACGCTTCTTCTCGTACGACGGCTGCGCGGGGCCGTGCTGTCGTTCCTGCGCACCGCGCTCGGCGAGGCCCGCTCCGTGCACACCCGTCCGGCACGCGCGCTCGCCCTGTGGGGCGGATCGCTCGCCTTCCCGCTGCTGCAGGCCGCCGGGCTGACCGCGGTCGGTGAGGCGATGAACCTGGCGGTGCCGCCGCTGCACATGGCTCTCGCGTATCTGGCGGCGACGGCGGCCGTCGCGATGGTGCCCACGCCGGGCGGCATCGGTTCGGTGGAGGCGGCGCTGATCGTCGCGCTGGTGGCGGCGGGCGGCCCGGTGGCCGTGGTGACGGCGGTCGTGCTGGCGTACCGGATCATCACGGTGTGGGTGCCGCTGCTGCCCGGGGCGCTGACGCTGGGGGCGCTGGTCCGTCTCAAGGTGATCTGAGCGCCACGGATCCGCGCCACAGGAAGCTCCGGAGTAACCTCCCCGTACGCCGCTCAGCAGAAGGCGTACATGGCCGGGAGAAGGGGACAGCACGATGTCGGTCCGGATCGAACGCCAGGGGTACGTCACCACGGTCGTCCTCTCCCGCCCCGCCGCCCGCAATGCCGTGGACGGGCCGACCGCCGCCGAACTCGCCGACGCCTTCCGGGAGTTCGAGGCGGACGAGACGGCCCGGGTGGCGGTGCTCTGGGGCGAGGGCGGCACGTTCTGCGCCGGCGCGGACCTCAAGGCGATCGGCACCGAGTACGGCAACAGGGTCGCGGAGGACGGTGACGGGCCGATGGGCCCCACCCGGCTGCGGCTGTCCAAGCCGGTCGTCGCGGCGGTCGCGGGGCATGCCGTGGCGGGCGGCCTGGAACTGGCGCTCTGGTGCGATCTGCGGGTCGCCGAGCAGGACGCCGTCTTCGGCGTCTTCTGCCGCCGTTGGGGCGTTCCGCTCATCGATGGCGGCACGGTACGGCTCCCCCGTCTCATCGGCGCAAGCCGTGCGATGGACATGATCCTCACCGGCCGCGCGGTCCCGGCCGCGGAGGCGTACGAGATGGGCCTCGCCAACCGGCTCGTCCCGACCGGCCGCGCCCGGGCCGAGGCCGAGGAACTCGCCGCGGCCATCGCCGACTTCCCCCAGTCCTGCCTGCGCAGCGACCGCGCGTCGGTCCTCGACCAGGAGGGCCTGGTCGAGGAGGCGGCCATGCGCGTCGAACTCCGTTACGGCATGGACGTGTTGGCCGAGGGCATGGAGGGTGCCGCGCGCTTCGCGTCGGGCGCCGGGCGGCACGGCTCGTTCACGGCGAGGTAGTGGGCCGGGGCCTGTGCCCTATCGCGGTTCCTCGGCTCGATCGGGTCGGTCTCGACCGGATCGGCCCCGGCCGAGACCCTGGTGACGGGCCGACAGGTGTGGTCGGCAGGGATGTCGGCAGGCGTGCCGGAAGCGTGTGGGCCCGGTAACGGACGTACCCGCGAGTACGGCAGGATGAGAGATCGCCCCGGACTACGCACACACGTCCGGGCGTGATCGTGCATTCCCGGATTCGAGCAGGTGGCAAGTGACGACACAGCACATCCGGCCCGCGGGCCTTCCCCTCCGTCACACGGGAGGCGGCCGGTGAAACACTCCCTCACACTGGACGACCTGATGATGGCCGGGATTCCCGTGGTGGCGGGTCTGCTGGCCGCGTTCCTGCTGCGCATACTGCTGCGCTGGCTCGGCAAGCACGCCTCGCGCACCAGGTGGAGCGGTGACGACTTCATCGTCGACGCGCTGCGTACGCTCGTCCCCTGGGGGGCGATCGCCGCGGGTGTCTCGGCGGCGGGCGCGGTGCTTCCGCTGACAGCTCCGGTCGGACGCAACGTCAACAAGGTCCTGACTGTCGTCCTCATCTTCGTCGCGACCCTGACCGCGGCCCGGGTCATCACCGGTCTCGTCCGGTCGCTGGCCCAGTCCCGCTCGGGTGTCGCGGGTTCGGCCACCATCTTCGTCAACATCACCCGGGTCGTGGTGCTGGCGATGGGCTTCCTCGTCATGCTGCAGACGCTGGGCATCTCCATAGCCCCGCTGCTCACGGCCCTGGGCGTGGGCGGTCTCGCGGTGGCCCTCGCCCTTCAGGACACCCTCGCCAACCTCTTCGCGGGCGTCCACATCCTCGCCTCGAAGACCGTCCAGCCCGGCGACTACATACGGCTCAGCAGCGGCGAGGAGGGCTACGTCGTCGACATCAACTGGCGCAACACGACGGTCCGTCAGCTCTCCAACAACCTGGTCATCATCCCCAACGGCCAGCTCGCGGGCACCAATATGACCAACTTCAACCGCCCCGAGCAGCAGATGACCCTCATCGTCCAGGTCGGCGTCGGCTACGACAGCGACCTGGAGCACGTCGAGCGCGTGACCACCGAGGTCGTCACCGAGACGATGACCGAGATCACCGGCGCCGTCCCGGACCACGAGCCCGCCGTCCGCTTCCACACCTTCGGCGACTCCCGCATCAGCTTCAGCGTCATCCTCGGCGTCGGGGAGTTCAGCGACCAGTACCGGATCAAGCACGAGTTCATCAAGCGCCTGCACAAGCGGTACCGGGACGAGGGCATCCGGATTCCGGCGCCCACGCGCACGGTGGCACTGCAGCCGGGCGGGGCCGAGCTGCTGGAGGCGGGCATACCGCACCAGCGCGAGGCCAGGTCGGGAAGGTAGAACCGGCCGAGGGCAAGCCCCGCCCATGGTGACACTCGGTGGCGCGCTGGACACGGACAGCCGCCCGGGCGTGCTCCGGCAGTGGGCGCGCCGGGGTGACCCGCAACTTTTCGGCCATGCGCGGGTCGCGGTGGCGTCGGCCGGCGCGGCCCGTGGGGGCCTGGGAGGGCGTCGAGGGCGGGCGCCTGCGGCGCGCCACCGCTTGTTCACGGCGATGGCGGGCGGACCCCTGTCGAGTCGGGGTCGCTCACGAGATATCTTGATGTCGAGCAATGTTGCAGACGTGGAGCGGAGCACCCGGTGACTGACTCGACCATCATTTACACGCACACTGACGAGGCCCCGGCCCTGGCGACGTATTCGTTCCTGCCGGTGGTCCAGGCGTACGCCTCGCAGGCGGGTGTCACTGTGGAGACCCGTGACATCTCGCTGGCCGGGCGCATCCTCGCGCTCTTCCCCGAGTTCCTCGAGGAGGGTCAGCGCGTTCCCGACGCCCTCGCCGAGCTCGGTGACCTGGCCAAGACGCCCGAGGCCAACATCATCAAGCTGCCGAACGTCTCGGCCTCGATCCCGCAGCTGAAGGCCGCGATCGCCGAGCTCCAGGAGCAGGGCTACGCCCTCCCGGCGTACCCGGACGACCCGAAGTCGGACGAGGAGCGCGACATCCGCGCCCGTTACGACAAGGTCAAGGGCTCCGCCGTGAACCCGGTCCTGCGCGAGGGCAACTCCGACCGCCGCGCCCCCGCGTCGGTCAAGAACTACGCCAAGACCCACCCGCACCGCATGGGCGCCTGGACCCCCGAGTCCAAGACCAACGTCGCCACCATGGGTGCCGACGACTTCCGCTCCACCGAGAAGTCCACGGTGATCTCCGAGGCGGGCTCGCTGCGCATCGAGCTGGCGGGCGACGACGGCTCCACCACCGTGCTGCGCGAGTCCGTACCCGTCCTCGCGGGCGAGGTCGTCGACGCGTCCGTCATGCACGTCGCGCCGCTGCGCGAGTTCCTCACGGCGCAGATCGCCCGTGCCAAGGCGGAGGACGTGCTGTTCTCCGTGCACCTCAAGGCCACGATGATGAAGGTCTCCGACCCGATCGTCTTCGGCCACGTCGTGCGCGCCTTCTTCCCCAAGACGTTCGCGAAGTACGGCGAGACGTTCGCCACCGCCGGTCTGACCCCGAACGACGGTCTGGGCGGCATCTTCAAGGGCCTGGAGGCGCTGCCCGAGGGCGCCGAGATCAAGGCGTCCTTCGACGCCGAGCTCGCCGAGGGCCCGGCCCTCGCGATGGTCGACTCGGACAAGGGCATCACCAACCTGCACGTCCCCTCCGACGTGATCGTCGACGCCTCCATGCCGGCGATGATCCGCACCTCCGGCCACATGTGGGGCCCGGACGGCCTGGAGGCCGACACCCTCGCCGTCCTCCCGGACAGCAGCTACTCCGGCGTCTACCAGGTCGTCATCGACGACTGCCGCGCCCACGGCGCCTTCGACCCGTCCACCATGGGCTCGGTGCCGAACGTCGGTCTGATGGCCCAGAAGGCCGAGGAGTACGGCAGCCACGACAAGACCTTCGAGATCCCCACCACCGGCACGGTCCGCCTCGTCGACCAGGCCGGCAACGTGGTCCTGGAGCAGGCCGTCGGCGCGGGCGACATCTTCCGCGCCTGCCAGACCAAGGACGACCCGATCAAGGACTGGGTGAAGCTGGCCGTCACCCGCGCCCGCGCCACCGGCGACCCGGCGGTGTTCTGGCTGGACGAGACCCGCGCCCACGACACGCAGCTGATCGAGAAGGTCAACGCGTACCTGCCGGAGCACGACACCGAGGGCCTGGAGATCAAGATCCTGTCCCCGGTCGAGGCGACGAAGTTCTCGCTGGAGCGCATCCGCAAGGGCCTGAACACCATCTCGGTCACCGGCAACGTCCTGCGTGACTACCTGACCGACCTGTTCCCGATCCTGGAGCTGGGCACCAGCGCCAAGATGCTCTCGGTGGTTCCGCTGATGGCGGGCGGCGGCCTCTTCGAGACGGGTGCCGGCGGCTCCGCCCCGAAGCACGTCCAGCAGCTGGTCAAGGAGAACTACCTGCGCTGGGACAGCCTGGGCGAGTTCTTCGCCCTCGCGGCCAGCTTCGAGCACCTCGCGCAGAGCACGGGCAACGCGCGCGCCCAGGTGCTCGCCGACACCCTCGACCGCGCGACGGCGACCTTCCTCAACGAGGACAAGTCGCCGACCCGTCGCGTCGGCGGCATCGACAACCGCGGCAGCCACTTCTACCTGGGCCTCTACTGGGCTCAGGAGTTGGCCAAGCAGACCGACGACGCGGACCTCGCCAAGGCGTTCGCCCCGCTCGCCGAGACGCTGACCGCGCAGGAGCGCACGATCGTCGACGAACTGCTCGCGGTCCAGGGCAAGCCCGCCGACATCGGCGGCTACTACCAGCCCGACCCGGCCAAGGCCGCGACCGTCATGCGCCCCTCCGCCACCTGGAACGCGACGCTCGCGACCCTCGCCTGACACACCGTCGGCGCCCACGCGTCACCACCGCACCGCCCCGGCCGGGTTCTCCGGCCGGGGCGGTCGCGTGTCCGCCGACGCCACTGCCTCCGACGGCTCACCCTTACGCGCGCAGGCAGGTGACATCGGCGGTCCACCTGGGTGATCAGCGGTGGCGGGCCGGAACACCCGCTTTTAGCTTCGGCCTATGACGAAACGACAAATGGCCTACCTCGCCTGCACCGCGGCCGTCACGGCGTCGGTGCTCGGTGCCGCCCCGTCCGCCGACCACCGTTCGGTGCACCGGGTCCACCCCGGCGAGTCGATCCAGAAGGCCGTGAATTCCGCACACCCCGGCGACACCGTCGTCCTCTCCCCCGGCACCTACCACGAGAGCGTCAGCGTCACGGTGGCCAACCTGACGCTGCGCGGCTCCGGTGCCCGTTCCACCGTCATCGTGCCGGGCAAGGCCTCCGCCGACAGCTGCGCCAAGGCCGGCAACGGCATCTGTGTCACCGGAACGGACAGCAAGCGCGTCAAGGGCGTCACCGTCAGGTCACTGACCCTCAGAGGCTTCAAAAAGCACGGCCTGTGGGCGTCGGGCACCGACCGGCTGACGGTCCAGGGAGTGGTCGCCGAGAAGAACGGCCAGTGGGGCATCGCCCAGGAGCGCTCCGTCCGCGGGGTGTTCCGCAACAACCTCGCCCAGAACAACGGTGACGCCGGACTGTTCCTGTCCAACACGGTCAGCACCGAGGAGGGCGCCCGGGACACCCTGGGGACGGTCGTCAGTCACAACCGTCTGGCCGGCAACCGGATCGGCATCACGGTCCGGCGGCTGCGGAACCTGACCGTCGATCACAACGAGGCGACCGGCAACTGCGCCGCGGTGTTCGTCGTGGGCGACGAGAACAAGCCGCGCGTCGGGGCACTGAGCGTGGTCCGCAACTACGTCCACGCCAACAACAAGTACTGCCCCAAGACCCCCCGTCTGCCCTTCCTCCAGGGCTCCGGGATCGTCCTCACCGGCGCCGAGAAGACACTGGTGGCGGAGAACAGGGTCGAGGACAACGTGGGCACCTCCCCGCTGTCCGGCGGCATCGTGCTCTACAAGAGCTTCGTGGGCGCCGTCAACGAGCGCAACGAGATCCGCGACAACGTCGTGCAGCGCAACGGCAAGGCCGACCTCGCCAACCGCGACCGCGTCAAGGGCAAGGGCAACACCTTCCACGGCAACACCTGCGCACACTCCGAGCCCGCCGGACTGTGCTGACCCCTCCCCCTCCCCCCACCAGCACGACCCCAGAAGCGAGGCACCACCATGACCACTGTTGATCCGGCTCCCCCGACCACGGTCGATCCGGCTCCCCCGCCGCCGTCCATGCGGCTGCGGGAGCTCGCCTTCGGAGCGGCGTGCGCCGCCGCCGTACGCGCGGCCGCCCGCCTCGGCGTGGCGGACGCCCTGGGCGACACACCTCTGCGCGTGGAGGACCTGGCGGCGACGGTGAAGGCCCAGCCGAAGACCCTGCGGCGGCTGCTGCGCGCGCTGTCCTGCCAGGGGGTCTTCATCGAACTCCCGGACGGCACCTTCGCGCACACGGAGATGTCCCGGCTGCTGCGCGAGGACGACCCGCACAGCCTCCGCTACATCGCCCTGTGGTGCACCGAGCCGTGGACGTGGAACGTCTGGCCGAAGCTCGACGAGGCGGTGCGCTCCGGCCGGAACGTCTTCGAGGACGTGTACGAGCGGGAGTTCTTCGACTACCTCAACGAAGAGGCCCCGGAGTCGGCGTATGTGTTCAACCGGGCCATGACGACGTCCAGCGAGCAGTCGGCGCGGGACGTGGCGAACCTTCTCGATCTGCGCGGCGTGTCCTCGGTCGCGGACATCGGCGGCGGTCAGGGCCAGGTCCTGGTGAGTCTCCTGGAGAAGCACCCCGGGATGCACGGCACGCTGCTCGACCTGCCGGGAGTGGTGGAGAACGCCGATCCCCGGCTGCGCGGCGGCGGTTCACTGGCCGAGCGGGTGCGCGTCGTGGCCGGGGACTGCCGTGAGGACATCCCGGTCCAGGCGGACCTGTACATCATCAAGAACATCCTGGAGTGGGACGACGACAGCACCCGCAGGGCGCTGGCCAACATCCGCAAGGCGGCGCGGCCCGGTGCCCGCGTCGTCGTCATCGAGAACCTCGTGGACGACACCCCGTCGATGCGGTTCACCACGGCCATGGACCTGCTGCTGCTCCTCAATGTCGGTGGTGCGAAGCACACCCGGCAGAGCATGGTCGACCGGCTGACGGACGCGGGGCTCGTCATCGACGAGTTCCGTCCGGTCAACGCGTATCTGCACGCCTTCGAGTGCACGATCCCCAGCTGATCCGGACTTCCCGGCGCACCGGGAAAAACCCGAGGCCGCCGGCTCCGCGTCCATCGCGGGGTCGGCGGCCTCGGGTTGTGTCCGGGCGTTCGCCTCAGGAGACGGCGTCCCGCTCCCAGCGGTAGAAGCACTGGGCCATGGCGTCCTTGGGGCTGCGCCACGTCTGCGGGTCGTACGCGCTGACGTACGCCGACAGCTGCTCGCTGACGCTCCGGAACTCGGGGTGCCCGACCACCTTCGCGATGGCGGGCGCCGGGTCCTTGTCGGCTTCGACGAGGTGCATGTACACATCACCGAACTGGAAGAGGCTGCGGCGCTTGACGCCGATCAGGTGCGGGAGTTCACCCCGGTCGGAGGCGGCGAACACATCGGCGATCGCCGGGGCCGAGTCGGGCGCCATGCGCGCGACGATGAGGGCGTGGTGCATCGGATGTCCTTCCTGAGCTCCGGCTGTCAGCCGGGCATCGGCGCGTTCTGACGGTCGCGGGCGGCCTTCTCGATCCGGTCCCGGATGAGCTCCATCTGGACGCGGGAGTTGCGGTTGATGTTGTCCGTCATCCAGGCGTCGTCGACCGGGGCCTCGGGCTTCATCGCGAAGTCCTGCACCCAGTGCATGTGGGTGCCCTCGGGGGTCTCCTCGTACTCCCACCGGATGTTCATGTGGTCGAAGGGGCCCGTCTCGACGCGGCGGGCGCGCACCGTCCGCCTGACACGGTCCACGGTCCGCTCCGAGACCCAGCTCCAGACCTTGCCGTTCTCGTCCGGGTGCATGGTCAGGCGGAACTTCGTCGTGTCGCCGTCGCGGGAGAGCACCTCCAGGGACGCGTACTCGCTGAAGAGCCGCGGCCAGTTCTCGATGTCGTTGGTCATGTCCCAGACGAGGTCGAGAGGAGCGTCGATGGTGATGCTGTTCTCGGTGTGTCCTGCCACTTTCAGGCTCCAGACTTGAGGGTGTTGTTGATGAGGTCGAGGAACTCACGGGGGGTCTTGCAGCGCTCGGCGTCGGGCGGCAGCGGCTGGCTGTACCGGTTCTCCAGCTCACCGACGATGCCGAGCAGGCCGAGGGAATCGAGGCCGAGGGTGCCGAACAGGGAGTCGGACGACTTCTCGAGGTCCTCGGGGTCGACGGAGACACCGGCCGCCTTCTTCATCAGCGAGGCCAGTTCGATGAGGGTCACTTCGGTGGTGATCATGGATCTGTTCTCCTTCCCGCCCGGTCCTATCGGGCGGAGTCGCCGCCGCGGCGCACTACCAGCGCCGCGTTGGAGCCCATCAGTCCCCTGCTGAGGACCAGGGCCGTGTGCAGCTCGGCGGGGCGAGCGCTCGACATCACCAGGTCGAGGTCGTGGCAGATGTCGAACACGTTGGGGGTGGGGGGTACCTGACCGTTCTCCATGGCGAGCACCGCGGCCGCGGTGTCCAGCACGGGGGCCCCGCAGTAGGCCCGCCCGATGCCCGTCTTGGGCGCCGTGACGGGGACCCGGGTGCCGTGCTTGCCGAGGGCGTCGGCGATGGCCAGGGCTTCGGCGCGGTCCGCCTCCGGAACGCCCAGGGCGTCGGCGAACACGACGTCGATCTCCTCCGGAGCGCAGCCGGCCTCGTCGAGGGCGCCACGGATCGCGTGGGCGAGACCCTCTCTGGACCGCTCCCAGCGGGAGGCTCCGGTGAACGTGGCCCCATGTCCGGCCACGGTGGCCCGGACGGCCGCCCCGCGCTCACGCGCGCGGGTCTCGTCCTCCACGACGAGCATGGCTCCCCCCTCCGCGGGAGCGAAGCCGCACGCTCCCGCGGTGAAGGGCCGATAGGCCTGACCGGGATCCTCGGCGGTGCTGATCTCGGGGTATCCGAGCTGGCACACCATCGAGTACGGGGCGAGGGGGGCCTCCGCGGATCCGACGACCACCGCGCCGGTGCCGCGTCGTACACCCCGGGCGGCGAGCGCGATGGAGTCCAGGCCGCCCGCCTCGTCGCTCGCGACCACTCCACACGGTCCCTTGAAGCCGCCCCGGATGGAGATCTGGCCGGTGCTGGCGGCGTAGAACCAGGCGATGGACTGGTACGGGCCGACGTACCGGGATCCCTGGCCCCACAGCTTCTGGAGCTCGCGCTGTCCGAACTCGCCGCCACCTGATCCGGCGGCGGTGATCACGCCGATGTCGTACGGGTCCGCGGGATCACCGTGGCCGAGGCCGGCGTCGTCGAGGGCGAGCACGGTCGCCGCCATCGCGAAGTGGCTGAAGCGGTCCGTCTGAACGAGGAACCGCTCCTCGATGAGGGCCGCGGCGTCGAAGGCCCGGACCTCGCCCGCGATACGGAGCGGCAGGTGCTCGCATCCCTCGCGGGTGATCCGGTCCAGGACGACGAGGCCTTCTCTGACGGACTTCCAGTACGCGTCGGCGCGCAGTCCGTTGGGCGCGATCACACCGATGCCGGTGATGACCGCGCGCCGGGGGTGCTGAGTGCGCTGCGTGCGCTGTGTGCTCATCGGGTCCTCCCACCCGGCCCGGTCAGGAGCACCGCGGACTGGAATCCGCCGAATCCGCTGCCCACGGAGAGCACGTTGTTCAGCTTCCGCGGGCGTGCGGTGCGCGGCACGTAGTCCAGGTCGCACTCGGGGTCGGGAGTTTCGTAGTTCGCCGTGGGCGGCACCACTTGGTGCTTCAGGGCGAGGACGCAGGCGACGACCTCTATCGCGCCGATCGCGCCCAGCGAGTGCCCCACCATGGACTTGATGGAGCTCATGGGCGTCTTGTAGGCGTGCTGGCCCAGGGACCGCTTGACCGCGGCGGTCTCATGCCGGTCGTTCTGCCGGGTGCCCGAGCCGTGCGCGTTGACGTAGTCGATCAGGGTGGGGTCGAGGCGGGCCTGGTCGAGCGTGGTGTCGATCGCCCGGGCCATCTCCAGCCCCTCGCTGGTCAGACCGGTCATGTGGTAGGCGTTGCCGTAGGTGGCGTAGCCGCTTATCTCGCAGTAGATGTGCGCGCCGCGGGCTCGGGCGTGCTCGTACTCCTCCAGGACCAGTACCGCGCCGCCCTCGCCCATGACGAAGCCGTTGCGGTGGACGTCGAAGGGCCGGGAGGCGTGCTCGGGGTCGTCGTTGTCGGGTGAGGTGGCCTTGATTGCGTCGAAGCAGGCCATGGTGATCGGGGATATCGGAGAGTCCGAGGCCCCGGCTATGCAGACGTCCGCCCGGCCCTCCTCGATGGTGTGGAAGGCGTAGCCGACCGCGTCGAGTCCGGAGGTGCAGCCGGTGGAGACGGTCTGCACCGGTCCCTGGGCACCGAACTCCTCGGCGACGACCGAGGCCAGCGTGCTGGGCGAGAACGCCAGGTGCAGCTGCGGGTCGGCCGCGCGGTGGTCCACGTCCCACCGCCGGCCCCGTTCGCTGACCTGGACGTAGTCGTGTTCCAGGCGGGTGGTGCCGCCGACGGCGCTGCCCAGGGAGACCGCGATCCGCCAGGGGTCCTCCTTGGCGGTGTCGAGTCCGGAGTCGCGGACGGCTTCCCCGGCCGCGACCACGGCGAACTGGATGTACCGGTCGGCGTGTTCACTCAGCTCCGGGGCGAGGCCGTGCGCGAGCGGGTCGAAGTCGCATTCGGCGGCTATGCGGGAACGCAGGCCCACCGGGTCGAACAGCGAGATGCCGCGGGTCGCGGTGCGGCCGTTGGACAGCAGGTCCCAGAACGCCGTCGCCCCGGTGCCGCCCGGAGCGACCACACCGATACCGGTGACGGCCACCCGCCGGGTCACTTTATGGCCTCACTTCGCTCGGACGGCTGTCCGTGGTCCGGCGCGGACAGGTCCGCCCCGGCGGTGGCGAACTCGGGGCCGGGCGCGGTGTCGTCGGTCACCTCCGTGTCGACGTGGCCGAGGCTCGGACGCGGAGCGAGCGGGCCCAGGTGGAAGACCATGCGGGCTTCCGTGTCGCCGACGTTGCGGAAGCGGTGCCGCATGTTGATCGGGATCAGCAGACCCTGATCGGGCTTCAGGGCGAAGCTGTCGCCGTCCAGGTCCACCTCGAGGGCGCCGTTGATGACGTACACGAACTCCTCGGAGTACGGGTGGTAGTGCTCACCGATGCGCTCGCCGGGCTGGATGAGGGCCAGGCCCATGAAGCCGCTGGTGGACCCCGCAGTGGCGGGCGTGAGCATGGCCCGGATGTCGCCTCCGCGCCTGCGGTTGGGTTCCGTCTCGCTCAGGTCCACGATGCGTGGATGCTTCTTGAACATGCTTGATACCTCCGGGTGGGGCAGTGACGTCCGGGGAGGGAGGGCCGCGGACGGAGCCGCGGCCCTCTGTCAGGAATCCGCCGAGCGGTCGGTGACGGGCATCATGTCGACGTGCGACAGGAGGCGGTTGATGTTGCGTTCCGTCTCCAGGGAGCCCTCGACGCCGATCGCGGCACCGTCGAGGAGACGCTCCAGCTCCGCGGCCTTCTTCGCGCCCTTGACTCCGAGCGCGGCGACGGGGTCCGCGTCCAGCTCGCCCGTCACGTCGATGAGACGCACCACGATGTCGTCCCGCTGGAAGACCGTGCTCCCGTACACCGGGCTCTTCGGGTCCTCCGCCGCGGCCTCGTCCTGGTGGGCGAGCAACCTGGCCAGCTCCATACCGCAGCCGCGCTTGGCCGGGTAGTAGAGCGCGTGGCGGCGCAGGTCCGCGGGTACCTTGCCGCCGGACACCACGTGGTGCACGGCAGGGAGCGCGGCCCGGGTGAAGAAGACCCGCGCCGAGTCGGGGTCCCGCAGGTCCCGGTCCTGCTCCAGGTACGGGTTGATGGCCTCCTCGACCGCCCGTACCTCGGGCTGACGGGCGACGTGACGCAGTGCCGCCATGAGGTCGCCCTCCACCTCCACCGCACGCACGACACGGTTGCCGTGCATGAAGAGGGAGGTGCGCCGCAGTCGCGTGGTGTCGTCGACCTGGGCCTGGGGGGACTCGTATCCGGCGAGGATCTCGGCGACCTTCGACTCGGTACCCGGCTTGACGGTGAAGGTGAGGGCATGGCGTGCCACACCTTCGCCCACCCGGGCCTCGACCTGCATACCCGCCTTCGCAGACTTCTGGCCGTGCGGCTGGGCGGGGCTGGTCTCCCGAAGGATGCTGTAGCGCATCGAGCGGGTGTCCCGGACGCAGTTGTGCATCGGCCGGACCGTCTCGACGTGCTCCTCGCTGTTCACCCAGGCGAGGAAGGGCGGGGCGCTCTCCCATTCGCTGGTGATGAGCCACTGCGAGGGGTTCTCGATCGACTGGCAGAGCTGGTCGCTGATGTGTCCGGGAACGGACGCGACCTGATTGCGCATGTGCTCGTACGCGTCGAGGAACTGTTCCTGAGCACCTTCGTACAGGTCGAGCAGCAGGATCACCCGAAGCCTGGAGCCGTCGAAGGCCGATTGCGATATACGTCCCGAAGTAGTCATCCGGCACACCTCTTCTCTTCTTCACGGAAGGTCAGGAACGACCGCCGTGTCCCAAAGGCCGGGGTCGCCATGTGCCGATCGTTGACGCGACCCCCGAGGCGCGCGAGCCCGCCGGTGCGGACGAGTGAACTGTGTGCCATCCGGGTGCCCGGAGCGCGCGATCCTCTCCGCACAGGGCATGGAAACTGATGGCCGTTCAAAGCGGCCGGCATCCCATCCCTGACTCACCTCGCGGGTGACGCTGGAGGCAATCAATGAACCGATTGAAAGAGGCCGGCGAGGTCGGTCAGCACACGCCGGTCCTCATCGTCGGCGGCTCCCTGGTGGGCCTGTCCACCTCGCTGTTCCTGGGCCGGCTCGGTGTGCCGCACCTGCTGGTCGAACGCCATTCCGGCACCTCGATCCATCCGCGGGGGCGCGGCAACAACGTGCGGACGATGGAGCTGTTCCGGGTGGCCGGGGTGCAACGACGCATCGAGGAGGCCGCTTCGGTCCTGGCGGAGAACCACGGCATCATGCAGACGCCGACGCTGGTGGGCGACGCCGGTGAGTGGCTGTTCAAGGAGATCGACCCGGGCGGCGGGCTCGCCCGCTTCAGCCCCGGCGCGTGGTGCCTGTGCAGCCAGAACGACCTGGAGCCGGTGCTCCTGAAGAGCGCCCGGGAGCTGGGCGGAGACCTGCGCTTCTCCACCGAGATGCTGTCGTTCGAGCAGGACGCGCAGGGGATCACCGCGCAGCTCAAGAGCCGGGAGACGGGCGAGCACAGCACCGTCCGCGCGGACTACCTGGTCGCGGCGGACGGCCCGCGCAGCCCGATCCGCGAGCGGCTCGCCATCGGACAGAGCGGACCGGGCGACCTGTTCCACAACGTGAGCGTCACGTTCACCTCCCGGGGCCTCGCGGCCGTCGTCGGCGACCGGCGCTTCATCGTCTGCTATCTGACCAACCCGGAGGCCGACGGAGCGCTCCTGCCGGTCGACAACGAGGAGCACTGGGTCTTCCACGCGCCCTGGCACCCCGAACACGGCGAAACCCTGGAGGAGTTCACCGACGAGCGGTGCGCGGACCACATCCGACGCGCCGTGGGCGTGGCCGATCTCGATGTGCGGATCACCGGCAGAGCCGCCTGGCACGCCGCCGAGCGGGTCGCCGAGCGCTACTCGGACGGCAGGGTGTTCCTGGCCGGCGACTCGGCCCACGAGATGTCCCCCACCGGTGCGTTCGGCTCCAACACCGGAATCCAGGACGGGCACAACCTCGCCTGGAAACTGGCCGCGGTGCTGGGCGGCTGGGCGGGCCCCGGACTGCTGAAGTCCTACGACGCCGAGCGCCGCCCGGTCGCGGAGGCGACCAGCGCCCGCGCCTCGTCGCGTTCGGTCGAGCACAGCCACCCCGGGTACATCCCCGCGCCGGGAGCCGCCGGTCCCGGCGGCAAGAAGGGCGGCATCCTCAACGTGGCGCTGGCCTACCGCTATCCGCGCGGCGCGGTCCTGGGTGCCGACCAGTCGGCGCCGATCGTCCCCGACGGCCTGCGCCTGACCGGCGAACCCGGCAGCCGGGCACCGCACATGTGGCTGAACCGCGCCGGCACCCGGGTCTCCACCCTCGACCTGTACGAGCGGTCCATGGTGTTCCTGACCTCGTCGGACAAGTGGCACAGCGCGGCGAAGGACGTCGCCCAGAAGCTGTCCATCCCGCTCGACGCGTACCGGATCGGCAGCGGCGCCGACGCGGAGCTCTCCCCCGCGAGCGACGCGGACTGGGCGGAGGTGCACGGCGTCACCGAGGACGGAGCGGTGCTGGTCCGCCCCGACGGATTCGTCGCCTGGCGCTCCGAGGGCCCGTCGGCGAGCCCCGAGACGGCACTGCGGGAGGCCCTCACGGCGATCCTCGACCGGGGCTGACAGCTCCTTTCACACCGTGTTCCCGACGTCCGCGTCGGCGCGGCGCGCCGGTGCCCATTCCGGGTGAGCCGAGGGTCTCACCCGGAACGGGTACCCGACCGCCGGTCGTCCTCGCGTGTACGGCGAGCCTCCTGACCGCCGTCCAGCCATGCCTTCGGACCACGGTGTCCCCGGTACGTCAGGAGATGTGCGCCGCGGCGGAACGGCGACGGATGAGACTCAGGCCACATGGGCGCACTGTCACACGTATGCGGTCCCCCCGGTCAATAGCTGTGTATCCACAACACGGCAAGGAGATCACCGCCCGGCCCGCACACTCCGTCTCCGCGCACCCCGACCCGCGGCGCGGAGACGGCCCGCCACCACCCACCCGCGCGGCTCCTCGGGTTCCATCGTCAACGTCTCGAGCTCGTCCGACCTCGGTTTTCGCACGACGACGGGAACAACCCATGAAAGCAGGCGCTGTGACCGAACCGCCTCTCGCGCAACTGCGGCCGATGCCGACCGACTGGCAGCGTGCGCTGGCCGTGGTGGCCCATCCCGACGATCTCGAGTACGGATGCTCGGCCGCCGTCGCGTCCTGGGTCCAGGACGGCCGGGAAATAGCGTACGTCCTCGCCACCCGCGGCGAGGCAGGCATCGACACGCTGGCACCGGCCGAGGCCGGACCGCTCAGGGAAAGCGAGCAGCGTTCCAGTGCCGCCGCCGTCGGGGTCCGCGCGGTGGAGTTCCTCGACCACCAGGACGGCACCATCGAGTACGGCATCTCCCTGCGCCGCGACATCGCCGCTGCCATCCGCCGTCACCGGCCCGAGTTGCTGATCACTCTGAACCATCATGCGACCTGAGGTGCGGGTGTCTGGAACACCCCGGATCACGTGGCCGTCGGGCGCGCCGTCCTCGACGCGGCGGCGGACGCGGGCAACCGCTGGATCTTCCCGGAACTGGCCGAGCAGGAGCTGCCGCCCTGGGACGGCGTGCGATGGGTGGCCGTCGCCAACTCCACGAACCCCACCCACGCGGTACATGCGGACCGAGGCTTCGAACAGGCAGTGCAGTCGCTGCTTCAGCATCGTACGTACATCGAGGCATTGAGCGACGAGGATCCCGAGACGTACACGCGCCGCTTCCTGATGGACAGCACCGGCGCGCACAGTGCGCGGTTCGACGGGAAGCCGGCCGTCGTCTTCGAATTGTTCAGCCGCTGAGCGTGTCCGACCGTGGCACATTGGCACCGTTCCGTCCGCCGTGGCACACGTTGCTGTCAGATGGTCACATGGCGGTCAGTGGTGCATGAGCAGCAGGATGACCGTGCCCAGGGCCATCGATCCGTGCCAGAAGTGGGTGTACGGCGCCCGGATGCTGGTGGAGCTGTCCGGGGTGCCCGAAGCTCTGCGCAGCATGGGCATGTCCCGGGTCAGTGACCGCAGAGCGCACGCGAGGAGGTACAGCGCCAGCACTCCGGTGACCACGTCGCCGGCCATCGACCCCGTGGAGTGGCCGAGGTGCGTCATCCAGGCCATCGCGGCCATGCCTGCCGCGAACGGCAACCTCCGTGTGACATCGGTCAGTTCGAACTGCCGGTGACGGCTGACGGCGGTCAGCGGGAACCACAGTGCGGCGGCCGCGAAGAAGGTTGTCTGCGCCTCCGACAGCATGCCGCCCTCGTTCCACGGCATCACCGCCATCGCCAGGGCCATGACGGTGTGCAGAAGGTGGTCGCCTCGGCTGCGCCATCCGGAACTCCGCGAAAGGAGGCCACACCGCAGCGCGTGGACGGCCCCGGCCGTGAACAGCGCTGTCAGCATGCAGCACACGACATCAGTGGCGCTCATGCCGGATCGCGCCCTCCTTCGGAGCCCACGGGCTCCGTTCCGAACCGGCCTGTGCGAGCAGGCGGCAGGTCAGTCGGTGGGTCGCGCGGCCCGCAGCTGGGCCCGCTTCTCCAGTTCCTCCTCATCGACCGGTTCGAGGATGGGCCTGTCCGGCCGAGTGGCGGTGCGGCGGAGTCGGATCTGTGACATGAGAGACCGTATCCGACCCTCGGGAGGACCGCTCGGCGTACGAAGGTTGTCAAGCGGTGTCACAACATCTGGCATCGTTCAAGATCCTCCGGAGGAGGCGCGCACCGCTCCGGCGCCTTGTAGCATGGTGCTGCACTTCTGGAGGACACTTATGCGCGCCCGGGATGACGCAGACTCTCTCGACCAGGCAACGAGGGAATTCATGGAGGCGCGTCCCCACCTCTTCGGCATCGCGTACCGCGTGCTCGGGAGTGTCGTGGAAGCCGAGGACATCGTCCAGGACGCGTGGCTGCGCTGGCAGAACACCAACCGTGCCGACATCTCGGAGCCGACCGCGTTTCTGGCCACGGTCACTTCCCGTCTGGCGATCAACCTGGCCCAGTCGGCACCGAAGCGACGTGAGTCGTACGTCGGGCCGTGGCTGCCGGAGCCGGTCGACACACGCGTGGATCCGCAGTTGGGTGCGGAACGAGCGGAGGCGCTCGACCTGGCGGTTCTTCACCTCATGGAGAAACTGAACCCTGTGGAACGGGCTGCCTACGTTCTGCGGGAGGCCTTCGACTACCCGTACAAGCGGATCGCGGACATGCTGGAGACGAGCGAGGCCAATACGCGCCAGCTGGTGAGCCGCGCCCGCAAACGTCTGGCGGCGGAGCGCAGGGAGCCCGTGAGTCCTGCCGCTCACCGGCGGCTGCTGGAGGTGTTCCTGTCCGCGGCGCAGACCGGCAACCTGTCGGTCCTCGAGGACGTTCTCACTGCGGACGTGGTCAGCTACAGCGACGGCGGAGGGATCCGCGGAGCATCCAGGATTCCGGTCGTCGGACGTTCTCATGTCTCCAAGTACCTCGCCGCCTTCGCCCCACGTTTCTGGCCCCAGCGGGACGTGCGCTGGGTGGAGGCGAACGGCAGGCCGGCCGTCCTTGTCTCGGCCGATGGGAACAGCGTGGCTCTGCTGTCCGTCGATGTGTCGGAGCGAGGCATCGAACGCATCATGTGGGTCCTGAATCCGGCGAAACTGGCTCCCTACGTGGCCTCGCTGGACAGCTGAGGCAACTCGGTCACCGGAGCGGGACGGGCGGCTCGTCAGGAGGGAAACCACAGGTCGGCGTCGGCGGCCTCTTCTTTGCGAACGCCGGCAGCCGGAGCTGATCAGCGCTCGGCCGACTTGCGGCGTACCGTTTTCTGGCTGGAGATATGACCAAGGGACCCACGGTGTGGTGACAGCCGCCGCGCGCTCTGATGGGCGACCCCTTCGATGCGACTCGGACCTGCCTGTGGACCGCGTACTGCCGTGACGACCCCGATGGCGCCGAGCGTGTCACAGATACTTCGGTGGCCCGGTCGTAGTCAGTGACAACCTTGGCGATCGGAGTAAACCGTGGCTATCACCGAACAACGTATTTCCACCATGGTGCTGGTGATCGGCACCGGAGGAGCCGGGCTGCGAGCGGCGATCGAGCTGGCCGAGGCCGG
>NZ_JBVJPA010000038.1:0-34901 GCF_055582885.1 Streptomyces sp. NPDC107454
AACATCACCCGCAGCCGCCTCGGACGCCTCACTCGCCAGGGCTTCCTCACCCAGCCGGGACGAGGCCGCTACCAGAAACGGACTTAAGGCCCTCTGAGAGGGTCGGTTTCCGGCGTGCGGCCGGATCTCGATACCGGGACCTACTTCTGTCCTTGAGGATTTCGGTGCCCGTCATGTGTGGTGATCGCCAGGCGTGCGTCGTCTCGTCGGCGGTGTCGCCGGGGGCATGCGGCGCGCAACGCGTCGGGCCGTCCGGTGCGAGGCGTGCCGCGGGCGCCAGCGCGCTGAGACACGCGAGGTCTCCCGCCGGGTGAGCGCTCACATCCACGGGGTGTCCGTGACCTGGCGAGGTGTTGCCTGTGCCCCGGGAGCACAGGCGATGTCGCTCTCCTCGGGAGGAACGGACGCGGAGGAGGCTGCGGGCGAGCCCCGGTCGGACAAGGCCGGCCACGGGCCTGGAGCGTGGTCTCTGCCATCACGCCGGGCACAGGCGATACAGGCCGCGATGGCCGGCCGGCAGGCGTGGACGGTCATGGAGGCATGCCGACGGCAGGGTCCTGGTCGCTGTGACGTCGGCAAGGGCCGCGGCGTCGACGGTCACGGCGGGGATCATGTGGGGATGCTGCCGGTCTGCCCTGTGTCGGTGGGGTGGGGGATGCGGGCGCTGAGCGCCCATCCGCCGGCGACGGTCGGTCCGGCGTTCAGCTCACCGCCGAGGGCGGTGACGCGTTCCCGCAGACCGACGAGTCCGTAGCCGGAGCCGATGGGGCTCACGCCGTGGGTGCCGGGGGTGTTGGTGACCTCGACGAGTGTGGTCGGCGGCCGGTAGTCGATGCGTACCGTCGCCTTGGCGCCGTCAGCGTGCTTGCGGACGTTGGTCAGAGCCTCCTGAACGATGCGGTACACGGCCAGTTGGTGCGTGACGGGAACCTGCTCGCGAAGACCGCGGGTCGTCAACTCGACGCGCTGCCCGGCGGCCGCCACTTGACCGATCAGTTCGTTCACGTCCTGGAGGACGGGCTGGAGCACAGGAGTGGCCATGGCGTCGTGGTCACGCAGTGCGCCAAGAACGTTGCGCAGGTCGGTCAGAGCCTCGGTGGATGCGGCGCGGAGCAGAGCGAGGCGTTCGGTGACCCAGGCGGGCAAGCCGTCACGGCGGGCGGACAGGACGCCGCTGTGCAGAGCGATCAGGCTCAGGCGGTGGGCCAGCACATCATGCATCTCGGCGGCGATCCGGGACCGCTCGGCCGCTCGGGCTGCTTCTTCGCGCAGCTCGGCTTCGGTACGCAGGTGTTCGACCTGAGCGGCCAGGGCCTGGAGCAGACGCCGACGGTTGCCCTGCCACAGGCCGACGGCTACGGCCAGCGACGGCTGGAGCAGTGTGGCTGCGTACCGGTCCACCCCCCACACCGAGGTGATCGGATAGCCGAGCAGGTTGGCGCTCAGCGCGGCAGCGGCACATCCGACCGCCCACCAGGTCCGGCGGGCCACCGCCAGGTCGTACAAGGCGACCGACAGCAGCGTCAGCATCGGCCATCCCCACCAGGCCACAGCCGCACCGCACAGGAGTGGGGCGAGCGGCCAACGCAGTCGGGGGACCAGCAAGGCCACCCCGCACAGCAGGGCTAGGGCGCTGACGGGTACCAGATAGCGCCTGTCGCTGATCTGTACCGCGTTTATCATCACGGCCGCCACGAACAGCGTCACGAGCCCGGCCCGCCCGACTGCCGCCCGTGTCGTGGCGTCTTTCCAGCTCACGTCGGCAATCTTAGGCAGATCACATGTCCGCCTCGCGCGGCGGCCTGTCGTGCCACCCCCTACTTTCACGGAGGGCGCCCCCTGTGCGCCCTGTGCCTCTGCGTGCCGGCATTCCCCGCTCCGGAGACCCTGACCAACGGCAACTTCCGGAGCCGGGGCCCGGAAGTTGCCCGTGCCCAGAGGGCGAAGGGTGTTACGGCCGAGGGGTTCCGGTGGGCCGCCACCATGCGGCGGAGGCATCGCGCAGGGTGTTGGTACCGCAGTGCACCTCCCCCATGCCGAGGTGGTACGTGTACCAGTCGTCGATGTACGACACCCTCAGGCCCACCCGCGCGTAGGCGGCCGTGACGGCCTCGGTGAAGATGTCCTTGCCGTCGATGACGGGGCCCCATTGGCGGGGAGCGAGGTAACGGTCGCGGCTGAGGAGGATGCCGTTGACCGCCCCGGGCACGTACGCACTGGTCGTGACGGTCTGCGCAGCCGCCGCGGCGGTGTTGTTCCCGCTCCGGGTGAGCCAATGCTGCTGGCCGTGCTCCTTGAGCAGGTCCGGCACGGGTGTGGCGGCGCCCATGCGGGTCAGCCGGGGCACGGGGACGTCGATGCCGTTCTTGGTCCGGGCCTCCGATTCGCGGGTGTACAGGGCCGGCACGCGCACGATCTCGTCGTCGATGACACCGGTCTCCCGCTTGAGGATCTCGAGGTTGGCCGCGATCCGCCGGGCCGCCATGGCGTTGTCGGCGACCAGATGCCGGGAGGCGAGGGCCTGGTCGATGGTCTCCTGAGGTGCCTGCTGGTTCCCGAAGCGCGAGACGGAGAACATCTTGGTGCCGCCATGGCCCGCGCGCCTGGCGTCACGCAGCAGTTGCAGGCCGCCCTCGGGGTCCGCGACACCGATCCGCCAGCCGCGCGGGGTGTCGGCTGGCAGGAACTGCACGAACTCGTCGACATGCCCGACGCCCAGCCAGGACGTGTCCAGCAGCAACGGCTCCTGCAGGCCCTGGGACTTCAACAGGGTGCGCATCGCCGTCGATGGCCGCTGACCGCTGTCCTTTCGCCAGCCCATGATGATCCGACCGGCCGGGAACGAACGGCCGCCCAGGGCGTAGGGCGGGATGGTCTCCAGGTTCCCCATGGAGTTCAGCGACCAGTCTGCCGGTGCGGACCTGTCGAAGGCCTGGACGACGCCGACGTCCTTGCTGCGCAGCTTCTCGAACAGCTCCCGTCCGGCCTCACGGTCCGGTTGCGCGGAGCGCAGCATCACACGGATCACTCGCGGGCGCCCGTCCGTTCCGGTCATGCTGACGTAGGCGGGCTCGACGAAGTCCTGTGCCCACGGGTCCCCGTACTTGTCGAACGTCACCAGCGGCCCGCCGATGCCGGCTTTGGCGATCTCCCTCTTCAACTCGTTGACGAACTTGCGCTGCAGACGCTCGTACGCGCCGTCGCCGCGCAGCTTGGTGACCATCATCTGCTGGGTCTGCTGCAGATGATGGTGGGTCAGGAGCGGGGCGACGCGCAAAGTGACCGAGTCGGATGTGGTCTGGTCGCCCGAGGTCACGGTGAGACGGATGACCGTCCTGCCATCCCACTTCCGGGTGTCCCTGATCACGTCGGTGGCCTCGACCCCGAACTCGACACCGGAGCGCAGCTCAGTAGCCGAAAGGACGGTCCGCGGAGTGACGAGGACCCAGCTGCCGGCGCGCTTGAGGAAGACATGGGTGTACTTGGCTCCCGTGACGGCCTTCAGGGTGCCCTTGGCTCCCCGGGGCAGGTTCGCCATCGGTACGGAGCGGATCCGGGCAAGGTCGGCAGCGTCGGCCGAGCCGTTGACACGGGTGTCGGAAGCGTCGTTGCAGGCAGCCAACTTGGCGTCGGGCAGCGGTCTGCCGCCGGGGCCGGCGATCGCGCAGCGCCTGGTGTCGTCGTCGATGTTCGGCAGGTAGACCGCTCCGCGTCCGAGGGACCAGGTGTCCTCACCCGTCGTATCGGTGTCTGCGGTGACATCGACCCGCCCGTCGCGGTTCACGTCCGCGCGGAGATCAGCTTGTGCGGCCTGTCCCGCCGCGGAGGCCGGTGACGGCGGCGCGGTCAGGACGGTTACGACCGCGGTGAGCGCGAGGGCCACTGGCCCCGCAGAGTTCGTACGTATGCGCCTCAGTGAACTCACAGGGCGTTCCTCCTCGGTTGGGGGGTGTGCACTGTGCAAGAGGAGGAAGCACCGGCTGTGCGTTCACTGTGTGACAAAGGCTCATGCCGAGGTCTGACAGATCGTTCTGAGAATTGCTCCGGGACAAGAGAGCACCACGCGGCAGGAACAGTCGGCGTTGTTTGTCCGTACCATCTGTTACGCCAAGTCAACTTGCGGAACCTGTGGCGTCCCGGCCGGGCTGCCGAGCCCTCGCCAAGGGGCGTCACCCCCCATGCGGCACAGCCTCACAGCACGGTCATTCGCCGAAGAAAGGTCAGCGCCATGCCCGAGACAGAGGCTCCTGCCACTGAACTGACATCGCAGTACGTCGCCCAGGTGACCGGTGACCTGGAACGCAACGTCAAGGAGCAGGACCGTATCAGTGCGGAGATCGCCTCCCTGAAGGGGCAGCTTGCCGTCCTGCAGCATGACCACACCGTGCTGGTGAACATGCAGCAGGCGCTGGGCATCACCCCAGCGCCGGTCGAGCCTGCGGCAGAGTCCGAAAGTGCCGCCGTGCCCTCTCCCCGGCGCAAGTCCGGTGCCACGCGCGGCAGGAAGCAGAGCACACCAAAGTCCGACGCCGCGCGGGACAGGGCGGCGGCCGACAAGCCCGCAGCCCGGACGGCGAGTGCCGCGAAGGGGACTCAGCCGACCCTGGTCGAGCTCATTCGCCGCCACCTTGCGGGGCTGAACGAGCCGCGCTCCGCTGCGGAGATCTCCACGTCGCTCAGCCAGGCGCACCCCGGGCGCCAGTTCACGACCAAGGTCGTGCGGGTCACGCTCGAGGGGCTCGCGGCCAGGAGCCAGGCTGAGCGCACCAAGCAGGGCAGGTCCGTCTTCTACACCGCCCCCGCGCCCGAGTCGGCAGATACGCCTGAGGCCGAGGCACAGTCCGAAAAAGCTGACCGCTGACAGCTGCGCCTGGTGGCGCGCGCTGGATGACGTCGCGGCGGACGGCCGGGTGAGCAGGGCGACGGGGGCGCCGCATTCAAGGGCAGGAGTTCGATCGCATCGAACGGCCCAAGGGTGCCGCCCCGTCGCTCGGTCAGAGGGTGGCGCGCAGGTGGCTGACGGTCACGAAGCGGTAGCCGCGGGCGGTCAGCGTGCGCAGGATCTACGGGACCGCGGCAACCGAAGTGGGATGGATGTCATGGATCAGGACGACGTCGTTGCGCTTGCCTTGGCGATGACCGTCTGAGCGACCTTGCCAGCGTCGCGGTATTTCCAGTCCTCGGTGTCCATGTCCCACAGCACGGACGAGAGTTGACTGGCGGACCGGACCGTGGAATTGATGGCGCCGTAGGGCGGGCGGAAGAGGGTGGGCTCCTTGCCGGTGGCGGCCTTGATGGCGGCGCTGGTACGGGACAGCTGGGCGGCGACCTCATCGGGGGTGAGCTTGGTGAGGTCCGGGGGGGCCAGGTCGTGGCGTAGCGGTGCCGGCGCTTGAGGGCGAAGTCATCGACGCCGAGCACGCGCAGGACGCGCAGCGGCGGCAGCGCTCTGCGCATGAGCATCCGCAGAGCGGTCGAACGGGAGATCGCGCACGCCAGCACGCGGGAGAGGCGGGCGCCCGCCCAGCCCGCTAACACCTTGACCACGAAGCCGAGTTGGCCAGTCAGGCGGTTGGTGCGACGCTGGTAGCGCTCCACGCCACCGGGAACCTGCTCGCGGAACGTCTGCCGCGGGCAGCCGAGCACCGGGCACACCAGGCGCCGCAACCTCACCGAGACGACGACCCGCCGTCCATCCACCGGAACGTCCGCGACCCTCCGTCCGTGGAAGCCGTGCACCCGCCCCGTCGGCTGCCCACACACCGGGCACGACACCGGATCGTCCCGCGTCCGCGCCGCCACCCAGATGACGTCTCCCTCGTCCGTCACGGCCTCGACGACGGGGGCCGACAGTCCCGAAAACACCACACCCACAAACTCATTGACATCCATCACAAGATCATGATCACGTGTCGCTACTCGGTGTCACCACCGATTACGGACCAGAGCTGTTGGCTGGACAGACCCTCAATAGGCGCCCAGATCGCGCGTCTCCAGGAGTCGCCGAGGGTTGGCGTACATGATCTGGTCCAGTTGAGCGTCAGTCGCGCCATGCTCGCGGAGGGCGGGGAAGATGCTGAGCTGGAGCTCGGTCCAGCGCGGGAAGTCCTTGTAGGACGTAGTGTCCTAGGCGCTGTTTCTCGGATCATGTGCGGAGCCAGATGATGAGGGCTGCGAAGGTGACGGTGCCGAGATAGGTATAGGCCCGTTTCTCGTAGCGTGTGGCGACCGCGCGGAAGCCCTTCAGGCGGTTGATGGCCCGCTCGACGGTGTTGCGTTTCTTGTAACGCTCGCGGTCGAACCCGGTGGGCCGACCGCCGCGAGAACCGCGGGCATGGCGGTGCCGGCGCTGGTCGAGCCGTTCGGGGATGGTGTGCGATATTCCGCGTCGTCGCAGGTAGTGGCGGTTTTCGCGGGAAGTGTAGGCCTTGTCGGCCAGGACATGGTCGGGGCGGGTGCGGGGCCGACCGACTCCGATGCGGGGCACGGACAGCTGCTCCAGGACGAGGCGGAGTTGGGGGCCGTCTCCGTAGTGCCCGGGTGTCAGGAGGAGTGCGAGCGGCCGGCATCGTCCGTCGGCTGCGAGGTGGATTTTGGTGGTGAAGCCGCCGCGGGAGCGTCCCAGACACTCGCCGATCTGACCACTTCCTCCAGTCGGACGAGCAGTTTCCGAAGCACCGGATCGACCTGGTTCGTCCGCCGGAGGACCCCTTTTGGAGGAACGACGGCGGGCGGTGCCTTCCTTGCGCCGGCGGCGTGCTGGTGGGCACGCACCGCCGTGGAGTCCACCGACACGTCCCAGTCGATCCGGCCGGCCGCGTCCTCGGCGGCCTGCACCTTCGACAGCAGCATCCGCCAGGTCCCGTCCGCCGACCAGCGGCGATGACGCTTGTAGACCGTCTCCCACGGCCCGAACCGCTCCGGCAGATCCCGCCACTGCACCCCGGTGCGGACCCGGTAGAGCACTCCGTTGATCACCCGTCGGTGATCGCTCCACCGGCCTCCACGCGCACCACCACGAGGTAAGAACGACTCCAGCCGATCCCACTCCGCGTTCGCCAGATCACCGCGTCCCATGCAGCCAGCCTGCCCCCAACACCCCACTCACGTAAGGAGATCCGAGAAACAGCGCCTAGTACTCCAGCAGGATTTCGCTGTCTGACCTGGTCTTTCGCCGGGTGGCGGGAGTGTAGCGGGACTTCGATCGTGCGGGGGCGGTCTCACGGAGACCGCCCCTCGATCGTGCGACAACGCCGCAGGTAGTGACAGCAGCGGGGCAGCCTCCGAGGGTGATCACCGAGTCTGCCGCCGCGCAATGGGACCTCGAACTGGATGACCTCTTCCTGACCATCGGGCACCGCTTCGGCCGAGTCGAGCTCCGCCGCCGGATGCGGGACTACGTGCGCGGGCTGCTCGCCCCGGTAGCCCGCAAGAACAGCTGGCAGCTGGCCGAACAGGCCGGCCACTCCACCCCTGACGGCCTGCAGCACCTCCTCGCCGGATCGAAGTGGGAGCCCGATGACATCCGCGACGACCTGCAGGAATACGTCGCCGGCAAGCTCGGCGAGGGCGACGGTGTCCTGATCATCGACGACACCGGGTTCATCAAGAAGGGCACCACCTCCGCTGGGGTCCAGCGCCAGTACTCCGGAACCGCCGGCCGGACCGAGAACTGCCAGATCGGCGTCTTCGCCGCCTACGCCACCACCCGCGGCAGGGCTCTGGTCGACCGAGAGCTCTACCTCCCGAAGTCCTGGACCGAGGACCGGGAACGCTGCCGCACCGCAAGGGTCCCCGACGAGCGGGAGTTCGCCACCAAGGGCGAACTGGCTCGGCACATGGTGCTGCGGGCCCTCGCCTCGCCGCTGCCCATTACCTGGGTCACCGCGGATTCCGCCTACGGCCAGGACAACCGATTCCGTCGGCTGCTGGAACAGTCGGGTGTCGGCTACGTGCTGGCCGTGCCCAAGTCCCAGTTCAGCGTGGGCTGTTCACGGATCGAGGGGCTGTTCGCTCAGGCACCCGCCGAGGCATGGGAGAAGATCTCATGCGGCGACGGCGCGAAGGGGCCCCGCGTCTATCACTGGGCAGCGGTGCGGCTGCCGGCCGTCGCCGAATTCGACTATCAGGGCGAGGTCCCTCACCGGATGCGGTGGGCACTGGCCCGGCGCAGCATCAGCAAGCCCGACGAGATCGCCTACTACCTCGCCTACGCACGCCTGCAGGTCACCGTCCAGGAGCTGGTGCGGGTCGCCGGGGCACGCTGGGCGATCGAGGAGTGCTTCCAGGCCGCGAAGAACGAGTGCGGCATGGATCAGTACGAGGTCCGCCGCTACGTGGGCTGGTATCGGCACATTACTCTGGCCATGCTCGCTCACGCCTTCCTGGCCGCCACGGCACACCGGCCCTGGGAAAAGGGGGCGGAACAGGTGAGACACCCGGGCTCATCGGGCTCACAGTGGCGGAGGTTCGGCGACTCCTGGCAGCTTGTCGTGCCCGGCCCCCGCACCTGAGCGGACACCGCGGACGACACCACGCGCTGAGCTGGTCGAACTGGCGCCGCCAACGCCAAGCAGTCGCCCGCCGCTGTCACTACCTGCGGCGTTGTCGCACGATCGAGGGGCGGTCTCCGTGAGACCGCCCCCGCACGATCGAAGTCCCGCTACACTCCCGCCACCCGGCGAAAGACCAGGTCAGACAGCGAAATCCTGCTGGAGTACTAGTAGTCCTCTTCGGGCAGCAGGTCGGTGAAGCTGGGCAGGTCATGAGAGAGGACCAACTGCTCGGTGTATCCACGCTGAATCAACTCGGCGACCACCGTCGGCGAGGTCTCCGGCTGAACCACCGCGCCGGATCCACCTCGAACAGGCCATCCCCACCAGACATACCAGGATTCTCCCATATGGAAGATCACGAACAGGAGGCGGCGTCGGGCTCAATCGCCTGATCGACTGCCCAGATCCGCGGACAGCGCCGCGTAGATGTACTCGCTGCCCCAGCGATCCCCGTCGAGGTCGTTCTCGACCAGGTGCGCCTCCCGGCGCATCCCGAGGCGCTCACAGACCCGCACAGACCCGGTGTTCTCCACATCCAGCCGTGCGTAGAGCCGGTGCACGCCCAGCGTGTCGAAGGCAAACCCGGCCAGCGCCGCGGCCGCCTCGGTCGCGTAGCCGTGCCCCTGGTGACCTGGGTCGAGAGTCCAGCCGATCTCGGCCTGGGCGGCGCGGGCATCGGCCAGGGCGAGGCTCACCTCGCCAAGGACGCCGGGCTCATCGCGTCGGCAGACAGCCAGCGCCAGCTTGTCCCCGTCGGCGCGCCAGGCCGTCTGCGCCGCGCGCTCGGCGGCAACCTGCTCGCTGCGCTCACGCGTGTGCGCCGGCCGGTACAAGTAGCGCGCCACGCTCGACAGGCTCTGGTAGACGTACAGGTCGTCGGCGTCGCCCGGAGTGAACAGACGCAGCGACAACCGGGCCGTGGTCAACGGCAGCAGCGAGGCGACGTCCATGCGGACCTCCGGGACGCGGATGTGGATCAAGTTGCGGACTGATTTTCGCATCACGACTGCCCGGCAGCCACGCCTTTTCAAGAGCAGCGCTCGGCAGCCGCACTTCACCACGAGGCGCGGCATTCCAGGAGTCGTTTACTGACCCACGCTCCTAGCCGCTGGCCCGGGCGGCGCGGCGGCGGCCTCCCGCCTGCTTGCGCCCCTTGTCGCCCACGCCCCCGCCGTCCGGGCGAGGACGGTCTCCCGCTGTCGCCCTGCCCTGCAGCGAGTTGTGCAAGGCCATGCACCGGATACGGCTGGTTTCCCGGGCCGGTCAGGGACCTTCCGGCTTTCCGGCCGGTTTGGGGCCGTCGGCCAGGCCGGCCCGGCTGGCGACGAGCGCGGCCTGGACGCGGGTGCGGACGTGGAGCTTGGTCAGTACGCCTTGGACATGTGTCTTGACCGTGCTCTCCTCGATGTTCAGTTGCCGGGCGATCTGTGTGTTGCTCATAGCCTGCCCCAGGAGGACGAGGACGTCGTGCTCCCTGGGAGTCAGTCCCTTGGGCAGGGGCACGGGATCGAAGCCGTCCTTGGCCACTCGGGTGATCAGTCTGCGTGTAGGTCCCGGTGAGACGAAGCCCTCCCCCCGGGCGACGGCCCGGATGCCTTCCATGAGGGTGGACGCCGGGTCGTGTTTGAGGACGAAACCGACGGCGCCCGCGCGCAGCACGCCGAACAGGTACTCGTCGAGGTCGAAGGTCGTCAGCGCCAGGACGGCCGGCGCGTCGGGCAGGTTCACGATCTCACGTGTAGCGTCCACACCGCTCATGTGTGGCATCCGGATGTCCATGACCACGACATCCGGGCGCAGACGGGCGGCCAGCTCGACCGCGAGGTGCCCGTCGGCAGCTTCCCCGACCACGTCCAGGTCGGGTTCGACATCGATCATGATGCGCATGCTGGTGCGCACCATGTCCTGGTCGTCGGCGAGGAGTATGGAGACTGTCACGTGGTCCTCTCAGGCAGGGGCAGGGTCGCCTCGACGGTCCAGCCCCCGCCCGGGCGGGCTCCCGCGGTGGCCCGGCCGCCGCACAGTGCCGCGCGTTCGCGCATTCCGATGATTCCATGGCCCGGCGGCGCCCCCGCCACAGTGTCCAGGCCTTCGTCATCGACTCGCAGGTGCACACCGTCCTGTTGGTACTCGACCCTGACGGTCGCGTGCGGCGGCCGGGCGTGACGGCTCACATTGGTGAGGGCCTCCTGGAGGATGCGGTAGGCCGTCAGGTCCAGCGCGCTCGGCAGCGCAACCGGCGTTCCGGCGACGACGACCTCCACCTCGGCACCCGCCCGGCGGGCGCGGTCGGCGAGTTCCCCCACGTTCTCCAGCGTCGGCGGGGCCGCGGTCTCCGTGCCGCTGCGGTCGCTGCGCAGCGTCCCGAGCATGCTCCGCAACTCGCCGAGCGCGGCGTCGATCTCCTTTCCGATCTCGTCGAGGACCTCGCTTTCGGTGGTTGCGGGAGGCCTGCGGACATGACCGGCCGCAGTGATCCGCATGGCCACCGCGCTCAGCCTGTTGGCGACGACATCGTGCAACTCCCGGGCGAGACGGAGCCGTTCGTCGTGTGCCGCGGCACACGCATCGAGTTCACGGAGCTGCTCGGCCTGCTCGGCCTGTGCCGTGGCCAGCTGGATCCGGCCGCGTACCGCGTCGGCCGCGGCACACAGGACGAGCGGGGGGAAGGTGAAGCTCAACGCATCGTAGAGGACCATCGCCGTGGGAGCCTCGCTCTGGCCGATCATCTGGATGCTCTGCAGGGCCTCCAGCGCTACGCAGACACCGAGCACGGTGATGCCGACGAGCCGCATCCGGCCGGTGCCCTCGGCGACTTGACTGAACACCACCACCCACACGGCGGCCTGCGCCATGGTCGGCAGCAGTCCCGGCTGCGGAAGGGAGACCACCGCGGCCCACGCGACCAGGTATCCCAGAGCGGCCACGACGAGAGCCGCGACGGGACGCGTACGGCGCCATACGACCGACAACCCCAGGGAGACCCCGGAAACGGCCAGGACGGCCGGCCAGTACATCGTGAAACCGAACCAGTAGAGGTCGCCGAGGTCCAGCCCGGCCGCCACGGCGATCAGCGCGGCCACCGTCGCGAGGTGAGGGCGGGGTACGTCGGGCGTATGGCGCACCACCACGGGCAAGGTGCTCGACGTGCTGGTCATGAGAACTCCGTTTACGGTGCCCCAGAGGGGGCGTTGTTGTCGATGCGGCGCGGTCGCTGCGCCGCTGCGCGTTCTTCGGCGTTCCCGCGGCCGCGACGGCGGAAGGGCGCGTCGACGGCGGCCCTCCACACCACTTCGAACGGCCCCAGCCGGAAACGCCGCAGCCACAGCGTCGCGGCGAGCATCAGTATCCCGCTGATCACCGCCCAGGCGACGATCGTGCCTACATTGTCCAGTGGCCCCAGCCGCAGGCCCCAGGAGCTGAACGTGACCATCGCGATGACGTTCTGCAGCATGTAGCACGACAGGCCCGTCCGGCCCACCGCGGCCAACTGGCGGGAGAGGAAGCCATGTCCGCCGCCGCGCCACAGCAGGAACAGGACGAGCCCCAGATAACCGAACGCCACCACCGGCGCGATGGTGCAGCGGAACACATAGTCGGGGACCTCGTATCCGGGTAGTTCCAAAGAGGTCCACACCATGAGTGGGAAGCCCATGCCCAGACCCGCTACTGCCAGCCGGGTGCTGAGCCGCCTGGCCCGCTCATCGCTCTTGAACAGCCCCGCGCGCCACAGCAGAACGCCGGTGATGAACAGGAAGGCCGACAGCGGGGGCGCGACGACGAATGCCTCGGAGCGCAGGTCCCAGAAGTTGCTCAGCCGGCCGACGACCTCGTCGAAATAGGTGGTGGGCGCAGGCCAGAGGCCGCTGTCGCCGGTCGTCGGCAGGCTTTCGTCGGTAATGGGCGTGGGCGCGAAATCCCTTCTCATGTCGCGGATCTGCATGAACACATGGAACGCACCCGTCGACACAGCTCCGAGGACCAGCCAGCGGGTCCGCAGCCACAGCAAAGGCGCGACCGCCATCGCCGCCAGCGCGTAACACATGAGGATGTCGAATTCCACGACCAGCGCGAAGTGCGCGAAGCCGTCGGCCAGGAGCAGGAGCGAACGCCACTCGTAGCGCCAGGTCAACCGGTTTCCGTGGCGGAGCGCGGCGTTGAACTGGATGGCCATTCCGACGCCGAAAAGGATCGACAGGAGGGAAAGGAATTTTCCGTTGGAGAGCATGCCGGAGACCGATGTCCTGCTGCCAGGACTCCCCGAAAACACCCGTCAGGACTTTCCCTTTCTTCTCCTTCGGACCCACCGAAATTTGAGCGAAGGACCAGATGTTCGTCAGCAAGGTTCCCACGATGGCTATTCCTCGAAGCGCGTCCAAGGACCGGACCCGCCCGACTTCATCTGCCTTTTGTGTAACGGGAGGCTAGGGGAGGTGATTCGTCGGCCACTACAGCCGAAGGGAGGGAACGGGCCTCATCACTTTGGAGGAGGACGATGGGAGCCGGTGTGCAGGGACAGCGTGCCGACGGGCGCGCAATTCTCGAGTGCCACATAGGACACGCTGTTGGGAGGCTTATTCGAAATAAATTCGCAGAAATCTCATGGCTCGCTGAGTACAGGGCGGCGTGTTCACGTACTTCCCTCCGAACGCAGGCGCCGCGTTTGAGAATCCGACCGGCCGACCACCGGCGGATGCCACCCCCCTGATCCAGAGTGAGGTATCAATATGTCCAGGGCTCTTCCGAAGTACCGCAAGCGCCGCGTAGCGATGATCGGCGGGACCGCCGCGGTGGTGTTGTCCGGAGCGGTGATCACCGGCTCCGCCTTGGCCAGTCAGTCGGGCTCGAGCGACGACTCCAAGGCGACGACGAAGTCCGCCGCCTCCACGGTGAGCTGTCCGGACGTCGCGGCGCAGCTGAAGGCGGTTCCCGCCGCGGCGAAGGCCGAAGTGGACCGCAATCTCGCCCTTCTGGCCACGCAGATCCAGGAGGCCAACAAGCGTCTCGCCGGCTCGGCCGGCCAAGGCGGAGCCAACTTCGTGGACAACGCGATCCTGAACCCGCTCAAGGACAAGCGGGTCGCGACGATCAACCGCATCAACAGTGCCATCGGTAACCCCCTCGCGAAGCAGCAGGTCGACACCCTCGCCACCTGCACGCTCAACAACGGCGGCAACGCGGGCGACGCCGGCGGCAACAACGCGAGCAACTGCAACAACGGCGCCGGCGCGGCACAGGGGAACGCCGGGGGTGCCGCGCAGGGGAATGCCGGAGGTGCTGCGCAGGGGAATGCCGGGGGTGCCGCGCAGGGGAACGGCGCCGCGCAGGGTAACGGCCACGCGGGTATGCAGCAGGGGAATGCCGGAGGTGCGGCACAGGGTAACGGGGGTGCTGCGCAGGGTAACGGTGCCGCGCAGGGGAATGCCGGGGGTGCCGCGCAGGGGAACGGCGCCGCGCAGGGTAACGGCCACGCGGGTATGCAGCAGGGGAATGCCGGAGGTGCGGCACAGGGGAATGCCGGGGGTGCCGCGCAGGGCAACGGCGCCGCGCAGGGTAACGGCCACGCGGGTATGCAGCAGGGGAATGCCGGAGGTGCGGCACAGGGTAACGGGGGTGCTGCGCAGGGGAATGCCGGGGGTGCCGCGCAGGGCAACGGCGCCGCGCAGGGGAATGCCGGGGGTGCCGCGCAGGGCAATGGTGCCGGCGCTGCGCAGGGCAACGGCGGGAACAACGCGGGTGGCAACTGTGGCAACAACGGGAACAACGGCGGTGCCGCGGGCAACAACGCCGGTGCCGGTGCCGCCAACACGGTGAGCTGTCCGGACGTCGCGACGCGGCTGAAGGCGGTTCCCGCCGCGGCGAAGGCCGAGGTCGACCGCAATCTCGCCCTTCTGGCCACGCAGATCCAGGAGGCCAACAAGCGTCTCGCCGGCTCGGCCGGCCAAGGCGGAGCCAACTTCGTGGACAACGCGATCCTGAAGCCGCTCAAGGACAAGCGGGTCGCGACGATCAACCGCATCGTCAACGCCATCGGCGGCACTGCAGGGAAGCGGCAGGTGGACACCCTCGCCACCTGCACCGTGAACAAGTGACCGTGAACCGCTAGTCCTCGGCAGACGGTACGCCATCGCCGTGGCCGCTCGGGCCCCAGCCTGAGCGGCCACGGCGCCGTTCTGCCCGCGATCCGTCGGACGACGAGCTCCCGTCTCCTCATTTCGGAGGAGCCGCTCGGCAACTCTCCCCACTCTTAGTAGGGTCCTGCGCACTGTGTCGTGTTCCGACCCCGCCCACCCCATAGTTTTGCCTGGCCTCTTCGACCACGAATGGAGCTGGACGAAACTTGTTCACCGCCACCGAGACCCGTCGGTTGCCCACTGTGGTGCTGGGCGACTGCCTGCTCACCAGGATCCCGCCGACGACGTCCACTGCGCCTGTGGCGACCCATGCTGTTGACGTCCCCCGGCGCGGGGCTTCATGGAGCTGGATCGTGCCTGACGGACTGTGGGAGACGGCCGAACCGCTGATCCCGGAACACAGAGCGCGTCCGCAGGGCGGCGGCACGGCGAACACCCCCGACGAGGCACTGTTCGCGGCCATCGTCTATGTACTCGTGAGCGGCTGCGCCTGGCGGTCCCTGCCACCGTGCTTCGGTGTCTCGAAGTCGACGGCCCACCGGCGTTTTCTGATCTGGTCCAGAGCCGGGGTGTGGAGCCGACTGCACGAAACCCTCCGGTACCGGCGAGCCGACCCGGGCCTGATCGGTCTCTCTCGCAAGGTCCTCGAATCAGCTCACGCCCGGATCGCGACGGGAGCCAACACCGAGAACCGGGCCCCTTGGACCGAGGCACGACGGGTTCCGGGATGCGCGTCCTGCCGGACGCGGACGGACTGCTCCTGGTCGTCGGTGTCCCAACCGCCCGTGCGCACATGATCCCCGAACGGCGGCCTCAGGCCGACTCGTGTCCCGCCTGTTCGTCCTGCGAGGCTGCGACGTCGGCGTCCGGGGTGGTGTAGAAGACCGAGGAGCCCTGCTTGGAGCGCTGGGCCAGGTTCCTGGCGACAAGGGTTTCAAGCGTGGTGTCCTTTTGGCCGGGAGAGGGCACCGGTGCGTCGGTCTCGGGCGTCACGGGTTGCGCGGCGGCGGTTTCGAGGGCCTGCTGGATGCTCACCAGGACCGACTGGTCCTGCCGCAGAGCGGTCAGCTGAGCCTGCCATCGCTGGATCTCCTGGTCGATGTGCTCCTCAAGCAAGAGACGGGCGTCGGCGACGACGAGATAGTGAGAATCCCCGCGCTCTACACCCGGGGGACACGGAATCGGACAGCTTCCGTGTCCCCGACCGTCGTGACCAGCGCGTACGCGCCCGGTGCCGTCAACAGCATGCTGTTCTCCCGCACGTACTAACTCGCTCCGTGCCAGTGGGGCCCGGTCATTGGCGGCAAGGACGTGTTCGCCCAGGCGGTCACGGCCGCGTACACGCGTGTCGGCCTGAAGGTGTCGTACATTGATGACTGGTCCACATATCACCTGGGCATGGGCGAGATGCACTGCGGTACCGACACGCTGCGCGATCCGACCGCCCCTTGGTGGCGGCGCCGGATGTGACCTGAGCAGATGCCGGTTCGACCACCGTGATGCCGATCTCCTCGGCCGGAGCGGCATACCGCACGGCGAGCGTGGTCCGAACGGTCGTCTCCGGACGCCGGTTGCGCATCGACCACGACGGCGGCACGTCCGACCTTCCACGCCCGGCTGCGCGGCGATGGGTGGATGCGCGTCATTCGGCGGACTCCGGAATCCGCATACTCACCCGGTAGCCGCCCTCGTGAGTCGGTCCCGCCAGGAATTCGCCCCGCAGGTTCTCCGCGCGCTCCCGCAGACCGACCAGACCGTGCCGCGAGCCAGGAAGCGGCAAGGAGGGTCTCGACGGCCGGGAGTTGGTCACCGTGACACCGACGTCATCGCCTTCCCGCCACAGTTCGACACGTGCATCGGCACCGGGCGCGTGCTTGCGCACGTTCGTCAACGCCTCTTGCACCGTTCGGTAGATGGCGCGCTGGGTCGGCGTGCCCACGGTGTCGGGGAGCTCCCCGTGCACCGCCGCATCGATGCCGCTCGAGGCGACGAGCCTGTCCAGGTCGGCGAGCGTGGGCTGAGGCGTGAGCCCTGTCGGGTCGCCGCCGGAAGCGCGCAACAGAGCCACCATCGTGCGCAACTCGTCCAGGGTCGCGACGCTCAGCATACGGATCTTCCTCGCGGCCTCCTTGGCCGCGACGTCCTTGGCTGATACCTGGAGAGCACCTGCCTGTACGGCGATCAGGCTCACCTGGTGGGAGACGACGTCGTGCATTTCCCGGGCCAACCGGGCGCGCTCCCGGGCCAGCACCGCCTGCTCGTGCAGCGCTCGCTCGTGTTCCCGCGCCTCCTCGATCTCGATCAGGCGGCCTGACAAGTCCCCTCGCGTCTGGACGAGTTGTCCCAGGAAGACGGGGGCTGCCGCGGCCGCCAGTGTGTAGACGAAGGAGACGAAGGCCCACACCTGGTCGTCGGCGTTGAAGTCCGCCGGTGCCCCTGAGACGGTATTGACCATCGCGAACCCCACCGCGCACACAGCCAGCAGGACACGGTTCCGGGAGCGCTCAGCCAGAGTGAAAAGCGTTGCGATCGGGGCGACGGTGGCGTCCTGACCCATGGTGGTCGGCAGTGTGAGCAGGAAGGCGACGAGCGGGGCCTTCCTACGGAAAGCGACAGCAGCGAGGCCCAAGAAGTCCAGTGCCAGGTGGAGGCGCGTCGCGTCGGCCCCGTCGAGCCTCAGGTCCAGCCCCGCCAGAGCGATGAGACACAGGGTCGTGCACAGGGCCCGTAGACGCCCGTGAGAAGTTGCTCGTCCTGTGCTCATCCGGCGTCGCCAAGGCCGTTCCGGTCCCGCAGCAGCCCAGCCCGCTGAGCAACCAGCGCCGCCTGAACACGGGTACTGACTCCGAGTTTTGTGAGGATTGCGCTGACGTGGTCCTTGATCGTCCCGGCGCTGAGGTGGAGGCGCGATCCGACGGAAGCGTTGGAAAGTCCTTCGGCGAGGAGCACGAGAACATCCCGCTCGCGGCCAGTGAGGCGCTCTAACAACAGTGCGGAGTCGGCTGCCGAGTCCGCCCGGGTGTTCAGCAGTGTCAGGGATGCCCTGGGAGACAGCACGACGCCACCCGCTGCCAGCGTCCGCACCGACTGGGTCAGCTGATCGGGCTCAGTGTCCTTGAGGAGGAAGCCGGCCGCGCCCGAACGCAGCGCCGCAAGGATGTACTCGTCTGCGTCGAAGGTCGTCAGCATGGCCACGACCGGTGTCTCGGGCAGAGCACGCAGTCTGCTCAGCACGGTCAGACCGTCGACATCGGGCATTCGGATGTCCAGCAGCACCACGTCGGGACATGTATCCCGGATTTTGCCGACCGCCTCGAATCCGGTGGCCGTCGCGATGACCTCGATGTCGTCGGCCGAGTTGAGGATCAGTTCGAGGCCGGACCGGACCAGGGCCTCGTCGTCCACGACCACTACCCGGATCAATGTCGCTCTCCCGCCTCGGCTGTTGTGGCACACGGCTAAGAGGCCGCTGAAAGCTTCCAGGTTGCTCCGCCCCGACAACCCGGCCACTCGTATGGTGTTCTTCTGCCGGTCGGCGGGGGCAGACCGACCATCTGCGGGACAGGAGTCCAGCGAAGTGCCGTCCATGCTCGAGTCATGACGCAGCCCACATGGCCTCGGGATGCGCGGTGAACCGCGGCGGACGGTGAGGGGAAGCCCTCCTCCTCACGGTGACCGCCGGGGCCGCGGTCCCGGCCGTCGTACGCCCATACCTGTACAACAGACTTGCGCAGCACGTCTGGCCGACCGTGTGTTACGCAGGGGCCCAGGGCGTCGTCAACTTCAGACCCCAGCTGACGGCGTCCGACGATCTGACGCTCACAGCCTTCGAGTACCACCGTGATGCGAGCGCCACTCGGTAGGCAGGGCAGACGACGAGCCCATGGCCAGGGGACCTGGGCTCTTGCACAGGACGGAATGCCGCCCGAGGAAGAGCTTCTGCAACCGCGTTGCGCCGAAGCCGGGTGCCGCGTGCCGTGAGGTGGCGTGGTCGGATCCTGAGGATCGGCGCGATGCGGAGCCGTCCTGCGTACAGGCGCACGGCGGTATGGGTTTCACCTGGGAGGTGCTCGCGCATCTCCACCTCAAGCGTGCCTGGGTCCAGGCCAGTGCCTTCGGCAGCGCCAACGACCATGCCGAGGCGCTCGCCCAGACCCTCTGCCCCCTGCGCGCAGCCGTGATCGCGAAGTTTCGCCAGGTCACGTGCATCCCTCCGAGACCTCCGAGCACCTGGACGAGACTCATCGCGGACTCCTGGCGTTCCCGGGTCGGCGCGGACCTGAACAGCAGAGCGACGGCCGGACCGGGGCCCGCCGCCCGCAGGACCGCGACCCGCCGGCTGGGGCCGGAGTTCACCCCGCCGAGCCCTGAGGCCGACGACACGGTCCCGCGCAGCGAGTTCGGCCGAGGAGCCTTGCCCCCGCCAGTCGGGGGGGCATCGAGCCGCACCGGCACACTGCGGCCTCTGGCTCCCGCCCCGGTCGCCGAGGCAATTCCAGCCTGCTCCGGCCTGCGGAGGCCGACTCTTCGTCGGTGAACGGCTGGACGTCGAACGGGGATCTCCGCCGCGCCCGACGGACGAGATTCACACGTATTCGCGGCTGAATCGTTAGAGCAAGGGGATTGACCGTGGGGGCACATCCCTGGGAGCCCCATGTCCCCGTGCCGGGAGGACGGCACAGGTGAGGCGGCCTCGAACGCGGCTCGTGCGGCGTCCCCTCGTCGCTCGTCGCATGAATCGGGAAGTCCGAACAATACGAACCTCCCGGGAATCACCTCCCTTGAACCGAGGAATTCTTTTCGGGTATTCGATCGACGCAGAGGTGTGAGGAGCGGAGGTTTTCGACGGGGTTCGGATTTTTAATTTCCTAAGCCATCCGGAAGGGGGTCGTCGACCTGGAAATCCGGCGGCCGGAGGACCCGCCGGGTGGGGGATTGACGTCAGGATCTCCATGTGGGATGCGACTCGCCCGCAGCATCGCGTTTTCCCTGTTCAAAGGCCATTTGCGGTGAGTGCTCCGGCGTTCCCCCGCTCGCCACCCACCCGCCCGGGTAAAGAGTTTTCAAATGCGCTCCCGCCTGCTCATTTTCTGGATTCTGGGGTCGTAATGCCGGATTGGTGCCCCTCCTGGCCTCACCCCCGGATCTGATTTTGCGGGCATTGGTGGAACCCGAGGAATGGATGATTCGTCTAGCTCCGTGTGACGGTCACGGAAGTGACTCACAGCCGCACGCATCAAATGTTCCCGCGCATCCGCTTCCGCATTCGGAACCTGGTTTTGCGCACATCACAGGAGGTCAGTTCGCATGGCACGAATCTTCGTCGTGGGGTCAGGCGTCGTGGGGACCGCCACGGGAAAGGGGTTCCTCCACGCCGGCCACAAGGTGACGTTCGTCGACGTCAACGAGGCGCGGTTGGCGGCACTCCGCTCGGAGGGCCTGGACGCGCGGGACGGTCTTGACCTCCGCGCCGAGCCGAGCTCGTTCGTCATCCTCACGCTGCCGACGCCCAATATCGGTCACGCCTACGACCTGACCGCGTTCGAGAGGGGCACCGCCTCCGTGGGCGAGGCACTGCGGGAGTCGTACGAGTCCCACGTCGTAGTGGTCCGCTCGACGGTTCCGCCGGGCACCGCCGAGGGGCTGGTGCAGCCGCTGCTGGAACGGCACTCGGGCAAGAAGCCGGGCGAAGGGTTCACGGTCGCGAGCAACCCCGAGTTCCTGCGGGCCGCATCGGCCGTGGAGGACTTCCGGCATCCCTGGATGACGGTGGTCGCGGCCCGCAGCGCCCGGACCCGGGAGCGGTTGGGCGAGCTGCTCCAGCCCTTCGGCGGCGACATACGCTTCTTCTCGAACCCGGCCGAAGCCGAGCTGATCAAGTGCGCACACAACATCTACAACGCCACGAAGATCAGTTTCTGGAACGAGATGTGGCTGGTGAGCAGGGAGCTCGGGCTGGATTTGGAGCCCATCGCCCAGACCGTGGCTCGCTCCGCGGAGGGCTCCATCAACCCTCTCTACGGAATCCGCGGCGGCGCCGCGTACGGCGGGGTCTGCCTGCCCAAGGACACCCAGGGTTTCCTTGGCATGGCCGACTCCATCGGCCTGCGGTTGCCGCTGCTCAAGGCTGTGGTCGAGGTCAATGACCGGATGACCCGCGAAGCCGACGGGCCGACCGGATCGCCGACCTCCAGCGCCGCGTAGCGCGGGCCTCCTCGCAGGCCGCCGGGGCTCGGGCAGCTGGGGCGTTCCCCACGCCCACGGCTCCCCCGACCCGAGTCCCGGCTCCCGCGCAGTCGCTGACGCCTCCGTTCGTCAGGTGCTACTGCGGTCGCCCGCTCCTTCGCACTCCGCCCCGCCGCCCGTGCGGGCTTCTTGAGAACAGGCCACATGAACGGACTCCTCGACAGCACTCTCGTCACTCTCCGGTATTACCTCATCTACCTGCCGCTGGGCGTACTCGGTCTGGTGCGCTGGAGTTGCTGGCTCGTTCGCCGGGCACCGGCCGCCCTGTACAAGCCGGTGGAGAACGACTTCCGGCTTCCGATGAGCGTCGTCGTCCCGGTCTACCAGGAAGACCCGGTGATCTTCGCTCGGGCGATCGAATCCTGGCTCTCGAACGACGTCGACGAGGTCATCCTTGTCATCGACGCGACCGATCACGCGTGCCAGGACATCGCCGGCCATTACCCGGTGACCGTCGTCATCACCGACGTGCCCGGCAAACGGGACGCGCTGGTGCGCGGTTGGGAGGCGGCGCGCACGGACCTGGTCGCCCTTGTCGACTCCGACACCATCTGGGCCGCCGACGTGGCGGCGCAGACGTGCAAGCCGTTCGCCGACCCGAAGATCGGCGGGGTCGGCACCCGGCAGAACGCCTACAACCCGGAGGGCTTCCTGCAGCGGGTCAACGACATGTACCTGGACTACCGGTACTTCGACGAGAACGCCTCGCAGAGCGTGATGGGCCGGGCCGTCTCGTGCCTGTCGGGACGTACCGCCGTATACCGCCGGCAGTTGCTGCTGGAGATCTCCGACGACTTCATGAGCGAGACCTTCATGGGCGTCCCGTGCATGTCCGGCGACGACAAACGGCTGACGACCCTGATTCTGGAACGGGGACACCTGGCCTTCATGCAGCGTTCGGCACGGGTCTGGTCCACCTTCCCCGGAACGCTGCGGATCTTCCTCAAGCAGCGGCTGCGCTGGGCGCGCAACACTTGGCGGTCGGACCTGCGGGCACTGTCCCGGCGCTGGGTCTGGCGCCACCCGTTCCTCGCCTACACCATGATCGACAAAGCGGTCAGCAGCTTCACCCTGCTGCTCGCCCCGGCCTTCATGGCACTCGCCGTGATCCGCCAGGACTGGTTCTTCGTCGCCTGCCTGGCCACCTGGTGGTGGATCAGCCGGGCCATGAAGATACTCCCGCACCTGGTGCGCAGACCGTCCTCCTTCTTCCTCATCCCCGGCTTCGTGCTCCTGTCGTTCGTCATGGCCGTGGTCAAGCTCTGCGCGCTCGCCACCATCCGCAAACAGCGCTGGCTGACCCGCCAGGTCTCCGTCGAGAACGGCGTCGTCGTACGCACCGGCCAGAGCCAGGCACAGCCCACCGAAAGCGAGGCGACCGCATGAAGCGCACATTCCGCACGATGACCGCGGGCGCGACCGTGCTCACCGCGCTGGCGGTGGCTTGCGCCACGGCGCAGACGGCACATGCGGCCGACCCCGCGCAGTCGGACCTCGCCGTCTGGCAGCGCGTCGGCCGACCGGACCGGCTCATCGTGATCCGGCCGGGTGTGGTGGATCTCGTCCACCAAGGGGTCTTGACAAGCCGCCGCGGCCGGGGAGCAGGGGCGGTCCCGATGAGCTGGCTGGTTGCCAACACCGGACCGAACTGGATCGCTCAGAGCAACGCCGACCCGTCCGTCGTACAGGTCAAGGCCGCGGTCCTGCTCAGCCCCGGCGCCGGCCTGCGGATCGGACAGGTGACCAAAAAGGTGTTGTTCACCGCGGGCGACTCCGCGGCCTCCGGCACCTGGATACGTGGCAGCCGGGCGAGCCTCGACATACGCGGCACCACGCTCGCGGCGGTCGGCCCCGGCGGCGAAAGTCCAGGCAACAGCACTCCGGTGCGCCCGTACATCTACATGGGGGCGGGCGGCAGGCTCGATGTCACCGACAGCACGGTCTCCGGTTTCGGGCTGCGCGGGCAGGCTCCCGCGAAGTTCTCCGGTGTCACCTGGGGAACGGGAAGCACCGGTTCGGCCCTGGGCGCCACCTTCGAGGACAACCGGACCGGCCTGCGGCTGGCCGGGGCCACGGGGGTCCGACTGGACGACGTCACCGCCAAGAACTCCGTCGAGGACGGAATCGTACTGAACCGCGACACGGGTACCTCCGTCGCACGGCTGACCTCCGCGGGCAGCGGCCGCAACGGCGTCGTCGTCGGCGGAACCGCCGGGCGGGGCCTGTCGGGCGTCATCACCCGTGACAACAAGGGCATAGGCGTCCGGGCCACGCCCCAGGACGGCCTCAGACTCCTCGGCGTCGACTCCCGTTCCGATCGACGCGGCGGCATACGACTGCTGTCCTGCCGGAACTGCACCGTCACCGACGCGACCGTGCGGCACACGGACGTCGCCCTGGCCATCTCCGGACCCGGCAGCGGTACGACCGTCGACAACCCCCGCCTGTCCAACGGCCGCACCGGGATCTCACTCGGCAAGGACATCCATTCCGCCACCGTCGTCGGCGGCACGGTGAGCGGTTTCGAACGGGGCATCGAGGTGTCCGGCCCCAAGACGACGGTCACCAAGACCCGCATCGCCGGCTCTCGCACCGGAATCATCGTGCGCGACACAGCACGCGATGTCGCGCTGACCGACGTGACCGTGGCCGACTGCCGGACCGGAGTGACGGCCACCTCGACCGCCACGCATGTCTCGCTCACCCGGGCGCGGATCACGGATGCCTCCGCCAAGGGTCTGGCGTCCGCCTCACCGGATCTGTTGGTCAAGGGCGGTTCGATCTCCGGGGCGAGCACGGCCGTCGACCTGCAAGCACCGGCCCGTCTCGACGAACTTGCCGTCACGGATGCCCACCGGGGACTGCACCTCGCCGCGAACGTACACGCGGCGGGGACCGGACTGGACGTGCTCGCCGAGCACAAGGGCGTCGAAGCCGACCGCGGTGCCGTCCTCGACGTCACCGACTCCCGCGTCCGGGCCCCGCTGGCACTGGCCGGTGACGGACGGGTCATGCGCCACGGCCGCACGCAGGTCACCCTGCCGCCCTTCCCCTGGCTCGGCTTCGCGGCCATCGTCGCACTGCTTGCGGCGATCGCTCTGCAGACCATCCACCAGGTGCGCCACCGCGGCACGCGTGCGCCCAAGGTCGCAGGGCATGTACGCAACACCGCCTGAACTCCCACAAACCGACTCACAGGTCGGGGCCTGTCGCCCCACACCAAGCCCCCCAAGGAAAGGAGTGGCTTCATGCGTAGAAGGCGACCCATCGCGCTGGGCGGTGCGGCAGCGCTCATCCTGCTCGCCGCATGCTCAGGTCCGTCGACGGATCACGGAGGTCGCGACGGGGACAGCGGCGGCCAGAGTGCCTCACCGCATCCTGCTCCCACCACCGCGCTGAGCGACGACGCAAACGGTGTGCAGCGGTTCTTCGGGCCGACGGTACGGCCGATAGGTAGGGGCTCGTTCGGACTGTCGCGGGCCGTGTTCCTGCCGCGCCGCGATCCCAGGCTGGGACAGGTGGTGCGCGTCAGGTATCCGGCCGGATCGGCGAGCCCGACGGTATCCCGGAAATTCGGCCGGCCGGAAGGCGGCGCTCAGCTCTACCTCCCCCTGAAGTCGGGGCCGACGGACGCCCTGCACCTGAGGTATTACATCCGCTTTCCACGGGAGTTCGACTTCGTCAAGGGCGGCAAGCTGCCCGGCCTGTACGGAGGCACGGTCACCAGTGGCCGACGGATCCCCGACGGCGCCGATGGCCTGTCCACTCGTTACATGTGGCGCCTCGGCGGCGAGGCCGAGGTGTACGCCTACCTGCCCACCTCCGTCGAGCACGGCACGTCGCTCGACCGCGGCGCCTGGCGCTGGCCCACCGGCCGCTGGGTCTGTGTCGAGCAGGCCGTCCGGCTCAACACCCCGGGCCGCTCCGACGGCACCGTCGACGTGAGCGTCGACAACAGAACCGTGCTCCACACCGACGGCCTGGAGTTCCGGACCACGAACGAACTCGGCATCGAGGGGATCTTCTTCTCCACATTCTTCGGCGGCGGTGATCCGAGTTGGGCGACCCCTCGCGTCCAGTACGTCGACTTCGCCGGCTTCGCCGTCTCCACCCGTCCCATCGGCCCGCTGAGCGGAGCCTGAAACACCCACGCATCATTCCTCGGGAGACACCATGAACAACACGCCCGACCCCACCACGACCAGCCAGGACTCCTCGGTGGTCCGTCAGGCGGTGATCCTCGCCGGCGGCCAGGCCAGCCGCCTTCGCCCCTACACCGACCGGATCCCCAAAGCCCTCATCCAAGTCGCCGGCCGACCCATCCTCGAACACCAAGCGCACTGGCTGGCAGCCGAAGGCATCGAGGACGTCGTCGTCTCCTGCGGCTACCTCGCCGAGGTCCTCAAGGAGTACTCAGCCACCCACCTGCTGCCCCTGCGAGTCCGCATCGTCGTCGAAGACGAACCCCTCGGCCGCGGCGGTGGCCTCAAGCACGCGGCCCGTCAGCTGCCGCACCCGGATGAGCGCTGGGCGGGCCTGAACGGGGACGTCCTGACCCGCTTCTCGCTGCGCGACCTGGCCCGCACCCATGTCGAGCGCTCCGCTTTGGCCACCATCGCGGTGACCCCGCTGAAATCACCGTACGGCGTCGTGGAGCTGAGCAGCGACGACCGTGTCACCCGGTTCGACGAAGCTCCGGTTCTGCCGCACTGGATCAACGCGGGCGTCTACCTCTTCGAGCCCGAGGTGACCGGGCTGCTGCCGGACGTCGGGGACCACGAGGACACCACGTTCCCGTCCCTCGCCGCGCAGGACCGGCTGACGGCCTATCGCATCAACGGCTACTGGCGAGGCGTGGACAACGCGAAGGATCTGAAGACCGCTTCCGCGGAGATCACCGCTTTCGGCTGGCTCGCCGGATCCGAAGCCGCCTGACAGACACCTCTCCTCTCCGCTCTGCCGCACCCAGCAGGTCGGAAAGGACCGCCGACCTGTCCGCAACCCTCGAAAGGCACCACATGACCGACTACTCCAGCTTGATCAAGGCGTATGACATCCGCGGCGAGGTTCCCGCGCAGCTCAACACCGAGATCGCCGAACGGATCGGCGTCCTGTTCGTGCGGCTGACAGGCGCCTCGTGCGTGGTCATGGCCCGGGACATGCGCGCCACCTCTCGCGCGCTCGCCTCAGCGTTTGCCGCAGGCGTCAACACGGCGGGAGCCGACGTGATCGACACCGGCCTTGGCTCGACGGACTACCTCTACTACGCCTCCGGCAGCCTGGACATGCCCGGAGCGATGATCACGGCCAGCCACAACCCGGCCCAGTACAACGGCATCAAACTGTGCCGGACTGGGGCGTCCCCTATCGGTGAGGGCACGGGCCTGGAACAGATCAGGGCTTGGCTGGAGACCGCCAACATGCCGGCTCCCGCCCACCTTCCCGGAGCAGCGACCCATCTCGACCTGCTCTACAGCTATGCCAATCACCTCACCTCACTGGTGCAGATCAAGGGAAACCGAAAGCTGAAGGTGGTTGTCGACGCCGGAAACGGTATGGCCGGACACACCGTTCCGGCCGTACTGGCTGACCTGCCTGTCGCATTGATCCCGCTCTACTTCGAGTTGGACGGGTCCTTCCCCAACCATGAGGCGAACCCGCTGGAACCGAAGAACCTCGTGGACCTGCAAGCGGCAGTGCGCGAGAGCGGCGCGGACATCGGACTGGCTTTCGACGGTGACGCCGACCGCTGCTTCTTCGTCGACGAACGGGGCATGCCCGTCAGCCCGTCGGCAATCGTCGGCCTGGTCGCAGCGCGTGAGCTGACCCGGCATCTCGGCGCCGCGATCGTGCACAACGTCATCACCTCCGCCGCGGCCGTGGAGACCATCCGCGAGCACGGAGGCAGGCCGATCCGCTCGCGGGTCGGGCACTCCTTCATGAAGACGCGCATGGCGGAGTACGACGCGGTCTTCGGCGGCGAGCACTCCGGCCACTACTACTTTCGCGACTTCTGGCGGGCGGACACCGGGATGCTCACGGCTCTGCACGTCCTTGCCGCGCTCGGCGAAGCGCACCAGCCGCTGTCAGAACTGCTCGCCCCGTACACGCGCTACGTCTCCTCGGGCGAAATCAACTCCACGGTGGTGAACGTGAAGGCCACGCTGAACGATGTCGAGTCCGCCTGCCGTAGCGTCGACGGAGTCAGCATCGACCGCCTCGACGGCCTGACGGTGGATCTGGGAGACGGCCGCTGGTTCAACGTCCGCCCGTCGAACACGGAGCCGCTGCTGCGGCTCAACGTAGAGGCCCCGGACGAGAACTCGATGGCCGAACTGCGCGACTGGGTGCTCGCGATCATTCGGGCATGAGGCAGGTCCGGCTGAGTCGGATCGGGACCGCGCCCGTACGTTGCTCAGGAGAGCCGTCCGGATGCCGATGCCGCTGGTTGATCAGCTGCCGTCAAGGATCAAGCCCAACCGCGTCGCCGGTGCTACATCGACCCGGCGCGTGCCTGGCTGCCTGCGAAGGACCTGGACATAGCGGAGGAGGCGTTGAAACTGGCCTTCAAGGTGTCGCCGTAGATGGCTAATAGGACTCCGTTAGGTCTTTCGGTTCGGGCTGTTCCTGACCGCCGGCGCATTCCACCGGAGCCCGTTGAGGGGGTTCTCCGCGAAGTACCTCTTCTCCACCGCAGTGTTGAGAGCTTCGTTGAACGCAGCCCTCTTGCGTCGGGCTGTCTTGGCCGCAGCCGCCTTGCCGTCCAGCTTGCGGCACATAGCATCGAGGGCCCTGCGCAGAACATCCGCATCCGCAAGGGCGCTGACAGGCAGAGAGTTGCGCTTCATCCAGTCCAGCGCGTGGAGCCACTCCTCGTCGGGTTCGCGCTGCCAGGCGTTCTTGTTGAATGCCCAGGAGTACAGGGCACGCCTCAGTATCCGCGGATCGGAATACGTTGCGCCGGGGTGCACCAGGGCGGGCGTGATGGTAGCGAAGGCATCGGCCAGGGTGCGGCGGGTGTTCCCTGGCGTACGCTCCCATCTTTGCTCGATGTATTCGTGCGCCAGGTCGTACCACGTAGTCCGCTGCTTGATGGCCCGCAACTCAGATGCGGGCAGACCGGTGTGCTCATCAAAAGGCTCACCCTCGCGCGCCGCTGTCATCAGCTTCGCGCGCCGGCTATCAGCAAGCGCGAATGTGATGAAGGACGCGGACTTCTCGCGCCCGTTGACCGTCCACCGGATCTGGAAAGGCTTGCGCCGATCAGAACGTTCGCGTATGTCCCAGAAGCGGACGTTATAACTCATCGCCATCCAGGCCAGGGTCCCGGCAAAGTTGTTCTGTAGCCCTGTGAAGTGGGGTTTTGCGGGTGGAAGAGGCGCGCGGGCGTGTTCCGGTCCGGTTGGATGGAGGTTCCTACGCCTTACCGTCTGACCAGGGGATCACGCCCGCGCCATGCCATCGTCCCTCATCCTTGCGCCTGTTCGCACGCCTGCCCCGGATCATGAGCTCCTCGTCGAGATGCTTGCCGGGATACCTGATCCGCGCCGTCGGCGCGGGGTCCGGCACCAGGTGGGCGCTCTGATCGCGGTGGCGGTGTGCGCGGTGGTGGCCGGAGCCCGGAGGTTCACCGCGATCGGGGAATGGGCCCGGGACGCGGGAAGTGCCGCGCTGCAACGGCTGGGCCTGGAGCGGGGCGGGGTGGACGAGTCAACGCTGCGGCGCCTGTTCGCCCGCCTGGACGCGGACCGTCTCGATGCGGTGCTGGGGGCCTGGGCCCTGACCAGGACCGCACGTGTCGCGGGCCGCAGAGTGATCGCCATCGACGGCAAGACGGTCCGCGGTGCACGCTGCGGCGGCTCCATGGCCCCGCACCTGGTCGCCGCCCTCGCGCACGGGTCCGGGGCGGTACTCGGCCAGGTCGCGGTGAGCGAGAAGAGCAACGAGATCCCCGCCGCCCGACAACTGCTCCAGCTCCTCGACCTGGACGGCGTGGTCGTCACGATGGACGCACTGCACACCCAGCACGACACCGCGACCCTGGTGACCAGGGCCGGGGGAGACTACGTCCTGGGCCCTCACCCCTGATCGTGGACACTCGAGATGGTGGATCTTGAGGATCTGAGAGATGGACGTGTCGTGGTCATGAAGCACTATCCGCCGGAGTTCAAGGCGGACGCGGTCGCGCTGTACGAGTCGCGGCCGGAGGCGACGATCAAGCAGATCGCTGCCGATCTGGGGATCAATCCGGAGACGCTGCGGAACTGGATCCGGGCGGCAGGCTCCAGCCGTCCCCGGGGCCGCCGGGCGGCGGCAGCGCCGCCGCCCGCGCCGTCTTCGCCGGCCCTGGAGGCCGAGGTCGCGGCCTTACGACGGGAGAACGCCGAGTTGAAGAAGGAGCGCGAGATCCTGCGCAAGGCGGCCCGGTATTTCGCCTCGGAGACGGGCTGGTGAACCGCTGCCAGTTCGTTGAGGACCACCAGCGCCGCTATGGCGTCAAGCGGTTGTGCCGCATCCTGGGGATCTCCCGCTCGAGCTTCTACTACTGGCGCCGGACCGCCCCGGCCCGCGCGGTCCGTCAGAAGGCCGACGCACAACTCGCCGCACGGATACGCGTGATCCACCGGGCTTCCGACGGTACCTACGGAGTCCCGAGGATCACCGCCGAGCTCCGCGAAGACGGCGAGCGAGTGAACCACAAGCGGGTTGCCCGGGTCATGAAGGCCGTCGGGCTGGCGGGTCTGCGCCTGCGCAGGAAGCACCGCACCACCGTCCCGGACCCGGCCGCGGCGAAGATGCCGGACCTGATCGGCCGCGACTTCACTGCAGACCAGGTGAACACGAAGTATGTCGGCGACATCACGTATCTCCCGCTGGCCGGCGGGAAGTTCCGTTATCTCGCGACCGTGATCGACCTGTGCTCACGCCGCCTGGCCGGGTGGGTGATCGCCGACCACATGCGCGCCGACCTCGTCATCGACGCTCTGAAAGCGGCCGAGCGGACCCGTGGCAGCCTCGCCGGTGCAGTGATGCACACCGATCACGGAGCCCAGTACTGCAGCCGGGCCTTCGCCGACGCCTGCCGCCGGGCGGGCGTCCGTCAGAGCATGGGCGCCATCGGCAGCAGCGCGGACAACGCCCTCGCCGAGTCGTTCAACGCCACCTGCAAACGCGAGATCCTTCAGGGCCGCCGGGCCTGGAACGACGAACGCGAGGCCCGCCTGGACCTCTTCCGCTGGCTGCACCGCTACAACACCGTCCGACGTCACTCCCACCTCGGACACCGCAGCCCCATCGCCTACGAACAAGGACTCCGAACAACATCAACTACGCTGGCCGAAGCCGCATAACCCGTGTTCAGGATCAGGGGGGCAAGGCCCTCGCGCGCATTGCCCGCGACATGACGCAGGTTGCGGTCGTCGCCGGCGTTCAGGCTGCGGCCGGCCGACGCGGAATGCGGTCGGGTACCGACAAGGCACGAGTGCGCAAGTGGGAGCGGGGCGTCAAGCCCAACGAGGAATCCCAGATTTACATCGCCGAAGCTCTTGGCTGGCCAGCGGACATCGTCCGCGCCGACGACTGGCCGAACTGGCTGCCGCTCACCGCCGACGGCGTTGTCCCGCTCGGACCCCACAGTTCCGTGCCCGCCCTGAGAGAGGCCTTGCGAACAGCGATGGACCGCCGCACCTTTTTCGCTATCTCCGGCGCCGCCCTGTCCGCGCTGGCTGGGGACTGGGCCGTCGGCCCTGCGACTGCGCTCGCCCAGGCCCACGGAGGAAAGCCGATCGGTGAGGACTTCGTTGCCTTCTTGGAGCGCTCCACCCAGCATCTCGCCGGTCTCGCCACCGAGCAGCGGCAGCACACCGCCATCCTGCTGGACGCCAATCTGTCCACGGTGACCGAACTACTCGAAAACGGCCGGTACACGCCCGTCCTCGGGCTGCGCCTGCACACCCAGGCGGCCTCCCTGTCCCAGACCGTCGCCTGGCACCGCTTCGACCTGGGCCGCCACACTCACGCCAGCCAGAACTGGATCGCCGGCCTGCACAACGCCCACGCGGCAGGTGACCACGACATGGGCGCCGGTCTCCTGGGCGACCTCGCCTACCAGGCCGCCTGGCGCCGCGATCACACCACTGCGGCCAACATCCTCGGCCACGCGCTGACCCGCGCCGAGAACCCCGCCGCCCGCTGCCTGCTCCAGCTCCGCCTCGCCCGCACCCTCGCCGCACGAGGCGGCCGCAGCGAACGACGCTCCGTGCTGCGCGCCCTCGCCGCGGCCGAAAAACACCTCAACGACGCCGGCACCGAACGGCCCGCCTGGTGCGCATGGGTGGGCGCCGCGGATCTCGCAGTGGACTCCGGCCAGGCCCTCCTGGACCTCGGCGACACTGTCCGCGCCCACCAGCTCATCACCGAAGGCGAACGCCTGCTGCCCACGGCCAGGGACAAAACTCGAGGCGTGTTCCTCACCTACCGCGCCGCGAGCTACCTCGGCCTGAAGGAACCCGAGCCCGCTGCGGCCGCCGCCACCCAGTCCCTTCTGCTGGCCCGTCGCATCGGGGCACCCCGCTGCGTACAGCTCGTCGACGACCTGCTCCCCCGCTTCCAGCACTACGCCCGTGCCCAGGGCGTTCCGGAACTCCTCCAGCTCGCAGCCGCATAGGCCCTTCTCCTCCAGGTCGGGAACATCGCTCGCGTCCGCGGAACAGGAGCCCCGTAGCTGAGGAGCCGTGTTCGTACCCGCGTCCGCGGGGACGGTCTTGCCATCACATGGAAAACAGCATGAGCGAGTTCGCTGACACCGCCCCCTAGTACGCCACCGACCGGCCCGGCATCCCCGAGGCTGCCGTCCGTCTCGTCAGCCCCGATGGACACACCCTTGCCACGGGTGGCGACGACGGCACCGTGCGACTCTGGGAAACGGATCCCGAACGAGCCATACGACGAATATGCAGGGTTACCGGACACGCCCTGCCCAGGGGGAAGTGGCACAGATTCGTAGGAGCCGTTCCTTATCGACCACCGTGCCATTGAGCGAGAACGGCGAGCTGCTCCAGCATGGAGTGAGGCTCTGCCAGTAATGGATCACGACCGTGGGTGTTCGTTCAGATGGTCCGGGCGTATTCGAGTTGGAGCAGGACGAGAGCCGCGGCGGCGATCACCGTGATGCGGCTGGGGTCGAAGCTGACCCTGCGTAGGGCCTTGAAGTGTTCTTGAGCAGGGAGTTGGCGTTGCGGTGGTTTGTTAGGCCGGGGCGTAGAGCGAAGTCTGCCCCCGCCCTCGACTACCTGACCCGGTCAGTGAACGTGCACTCGGAGGAGGGGAGAGGAGCGGGCCTTCGGACGTACGCCACCGTATCGAGATCGACTCCCGGCGGTGCCTCGTAGAACCGACGGACCTTGCTGTGAGACACAAAGAAGTGATCCACTCCAACGCCCTTCCCGGCACTCTGGACCCGTCTCTCCTCAGCCGCAGCTGAGCTGCGGCTCCTCCCCCGTCGGACCCGGCCCGGGCCGGGTGCCGGATCGGCTCGCGTCTCTGGAAGGTGATCTTCTCCGGCATAGTTGAGGGTGGCCGTGTTCCACGACCTTGCGCGGCTGTTCCTGATGACTGATTCGTCCAGTGCAGACCCCGGCGAAGGGGGAACGAAACAGATGTGAGCGTGGTTCAGGTGCCGAAGGAACTCGTAAGAGGGTGATGGGGAACATGCTGACCGAGACAGTGTTCCGGAGCGAGGATCTGCCGGCGGAGGATCGGTTCGACTGCTGGCGAGAGCTAGTCGGTCAGACACACGCGCCCCTGGAGCTGCTCAGCGACCACCGCACGGATTTCAGGGCTTCTCAGCGTTTGCTAGGCCTCGGCGCCGTGTCAGTGTGGCCGACCACATTTCAGCCAGTGTGCTTTCGCCGGACACCGAGGCTGATCCGGCAGTCCGATCCCGAGGGGCTGCACCTCTCCCTGCCATTGAGCGGACCGCTGCGCACTACCCGGGGCCAGGAGGAGGCCGTGTACGGTCCGGACAGCCTGTGTGTCGTAGACACCTCGAGGCCTGTCGACGTGCATGGGGGTGACGGCTCAAGGCTGCACAAGGGAATTGGGCTGGAGGTTCCCAAGGCGGCGTTGCCGTTTGCCGCGAACCAGCTTGACCGGGTGCCCGGTCTGCGGCTGTCGACACAGCAGGGATTCGGACTGCTGCTGGCACAGCTGCTCACCCAACTGGCGAAGGACACCGGCTCCTACCAGCCCGCCGACGGACCCCGGCTCGGAGCAGTAGTGGTCGACCTGCTGTCCGCGCTGTTCGCGCACGCCCTGGAGGCGGACAGTTCGCTCCCACCGGAAACTCGCCGGCACACGCTCGTCCTAGGTATCCGCGCCTTCGTCCAGGCGCACCTGCACGACCCTCAACTGACACCGCGCACCATCGCCGCCACGCACCACATCTCCACCAGCTACCTGCATCGCCTGTTTGCGCAGCAAGAAGAAACGGTGGCTGCCTGGATCCGCCACCAGCGCCTGGAACGCGCGCGCCGGGACCTGGCTGATCCGGCCTTTAGCGGCCATCCAATCCGCGTCATCGCCGCCCGCTGCGGCTTTCCCAGCGCCGCCGATTTCAGCCGCGCGTTCCGCAACGCCTACGGCATGCCACCCAGGGACTACCGCCACCAGGTGCAAGCAGACCACAAGGAGAGGCATCGCTAAAAGATTTGTGGTCTCTGTGCTAACGACTCCGCCGCAGTGCCCAGGGGACCCTGAAAGCACACACCCTGCCGCACGGTGGCATCGGAGCGAGGAATGATGCCAGGCGCAGCTGCTCGAAGTGGCGCCAGAATAATGCGGCAGAAACAGTGCTGAAGGAGGGATGACGAAGCGGAATTTGCTGACCATGACAGCGCCCGTTGACCTCATCCCCGGTCGGCGAGATCAACTCGCGGACCGAAAAAGAGAAACGGGGAAAGATGAACCGTGTAAAGAGGCGGCTGGCTGGCGCAGGCCTCGTGACATCTGCACTCGTTCTGGGGTCGTTCACGATCCCTGTGACGGCGTCAGCGGCACCAACTCGCTGCAATGAGGTCTTCTACTTCAAAGTATCGAAGTTGGGCAGCCCGACGTACAAGAGCATCGGCCGCACGGCCAGCAAGAGGAATGGCGGCTCTTCCACCTCCACGCTCAAATACGAGATCAGGACCGACACGACCCGTTCCTCCACCTACAGTCGCGAGGCCGGCGGCAGCCTGGACTGGGGCATCGGCAAGGTGGAGGCGAAGACTAGCTACGACGTCACCAAAACCGTGGCGAAGGGCAGGACGGTAACGAACACCATGAAAGTGGGCCCGGGGAAGCGCGGGTACACCCGGCCGATGGTCGAGTACCGCAAGTTCATGATTGACGAGTACGTCCAGGGGGAGGACTGCCAGCATCGGCTCTACAAGTCCTACGGAGTGCTGAACGGCATCACTTCCTCGATTCACTTCGCGGAATGCGTCTCCAAGAATCCGTGCACTCCTAAGGCGTAGTATGAAGCGCGGGAGTGCATGACAATCGGCCGGGCGGGGGCACGACCAGCCCCACCCGGCCGATCGGCTGTATTCACACGGGAATCACGGTCCGGTGACGCAGCTCAGTACGCTAAGAAATCGTGCAGTGGCTGCTAACGACAGCCCAAAGCAGCTTTGCCGTCCTGGTCAGTGTTGTTGACGCCCACTCGGCTGGTCCAGGCAGTCAGGTGCGGGTCGACCTTGGATCGGGTACGGGGCAAGTGCCCGCCGCCCTTCACGAGGCCTTCGCCGAGTTCGACAGCGTCGCGATCGCTTCGAACGAGAGTTTCAGCGGGTGGACGAAGACGTTCACCGATCCGCGGCTCTGCGCGGTTATCTAACCGTCCTGCTGGAGAGTCCACGACGTCCGTGACGGTTCTGTCTGAGTACTCGTTAGCTTGCTGTGGACTCTTTATCTTGCTGTGCTC
>NZ_JBVJPA010000039.1:0-29916 GCF_055582885.1 Streptomyces sp. NPDC107454
GTCGTCTCCGGCGACGAGGACGCCGTCCTCGCCGTAGCGGACCACTGGTCCGAACTCGGCCGCAGGACCAAGCGGTTGACGGTGAGTCATGCCTTTCACTCGCACCGGGTGGAGCCGATGCTCGCCGACTTCGCGCGCGTCCTCGACACCGTTGCCTTCGCCGCGCCCGGCATCCCGGTCGTGTCCACCGTGACCGGGGCCGCCGAGGACATGGGCACGCCCGGGTACTGGCTGCGCAACGCGCGGGAGGCCGTACGGTACGCCGACGGTGTCGCCGCGCTGCGGGCCGCCGGGGTCACCACCCTCGTCGAGGTCGGTCCGGACGGTGTGCTCGCCGCGCTGACCGAAGGGGCCGTGCCCTTGCTGCGCAAGGGCAGGCCCGAGGCGCTCGCGCTGGTCGACGGGCTCGCCCGGTCCGGCGTGGCCGTCGACTGGCCGGCCTTCTTCGCCGGCGCCGGGGCGCGCCGGGTCGACCTGCCGACGTACCCGTTCCAGCGCACCCGCTTCTGGCCGGAGACCCCCGAGCGGCCGTCGGCCGACCCCGTCGCGTCGTGGCGCTACCGCGTGCGCTGGGAACAGGTCGACGGCCTGGCCGACAAGCCCCTGCTCGGCCGCTGGGTGGTCGCCGTCCCCGCCGCCCGCGCGGATCACCCGCTCGTACGGGCCTCACTGCGCGGCCTCGCCGAACGGGGCGTGGACGCCCTCGAGTTGGTCGTACCCGAGGCTCCCGAGCGGGCCCGGCTCGCCGAGCAGGTCGCGGGCCCGGTGGACGGTGTCCTGTCGCTGCTCGCGCTCGGCGGGGACGGCACCGCCGCCACCCTCGTGCTCGCGCAGGCGCTGGGTGACGCCGACACGTCCGCACCGCTGTGGTGCGTGACCGCCGACGCCATGGGCGTGGCCGAAGGCGATGTCGCCGACCCGGCGCAGGCGCAGGTCTGGGGCCTCGGCCGGGTGCTGTGCCTGGAGGCGCCGCACCGCTGGGGCGGCCTGGTCGACATGCCCGCCGACCCGGACGCTCACGCCGTCGGCCTGCTGTGCGACGTGCTCGCCGGGATCGAGGGCGAGGACCAGGTGTCCGTGCGCGCCACGGGCGTCCTCGGCCGCAGGCTCGTCCGCGCGACCGCCCCCGCACCCGAGGGATGGCGTCCCACCGGCACCGTCCTCGTCACCGGCGGCACGGGCGCCCTGGGCGGGCACGTGGCCCGCTGGGCGGCCCGCTCGGGCGCCGACCGCGTCGTCCTGGTGAGCAGGCGCGGACCGGCCGCCGAGGGCACCGCTGAGTTGGTGGCGGAGCTGACCGCGCTCGGCACGCAGGCCGTGGCCGAGGCCTGCGACGCGGCCGACCGCACCGCGCTCGGCGCGCTGCTCGACCGGATCGCCGCCGACGGACCGCCGTTGACGGCGGTCGTGCACACGGCGGGTGTCCTGGACGACGGCGTGCACGACTCCCTGACCCCGCAGCGTCTTGCCACGGTGCTGCGCGCCAAGGCCGACGCCGCGACCGCGCTGCACGAGCTGACAGAGCGTCTGCCCCTGGACGCGTTCGTGCTGTTCGGCGCGCTCGGGGGTGTCGTCGGCGGCGCGGGCCAGGCGAACTACGCCGCGGCCAACGCCCACCTCGACGCCCTCGCCGAGCGCCGCAGGACCGCGGGCCTGCCCGCCACCTCGGTGGCGTGGGGCGCGTGGGCGGGCGGCGGCATGGCCGACGCGGACGAGGTACGCAGGCGCCTCGACCGCGACGGCCTGCGCTCCATGGACCCCGAGCGGGCCATCGAGGCGCTCAGCCGGGAGATCGCCGGCGGCGACCCGGCCGTGGTCCTCGCGGACGTGGACTGGGCGCGGCTCGCGCCCTCCCTGCACGCCGTAAGGCCCAGCCCGCTGATCTCCGGCATCCCCGAGGCCCACCGGGCCGTCACGCCGGGTGCGGGGGCGGCCCCCGCCGAGGCGGAGCTGCGGCAGCGCGTCGCGGGCCTGTCGGCCGCCGAACGCGGGCGGGTCGTCCTCGACCTCGTCCGTACCTCGGTCGCCGCCGTACTCGGGCACCGGGACGCGGCGGCAGTCGACACCGAACGCGGTTTCCTCGACCTCGGGTTCGACTCGCTCACCGCGGTGGAGCTGCGCAACCGGCTGACCCGGGCCACCGGGCTCACGCTGCCGCTCACGCTGGTCTTCGACCACCCCACAGGGGACGAACTGGCCGCGCACCTCGCGGCCGGGCTCGCGCCCGCGGAGACGGCGCCGTCGGTGGCCGACCTCGACCGGTTCGCCGCGCTCGACCCGGCCGGGGCGGACGAGTCGACCCGCGCGAAGGTCACCGCCGAGCTGCGCCGCCTGCTGGGCGAGTGGACGCCGGTGACCGCCGGTTCCTCGGCCGCCGCCGACCAGCTGAGCACGGCATCCGCCGACGAGATCTTCGATTTCATCCAAAACGAGCTCGGGAAGTCCTGAACGTGGAGAACGAGAGCAAGCTGCTCGACCACCTGCGGTGGGTCACGGGCGAGTTGACCCAGGCGCGCCAGACGCTGCGCGAGACGGCCGAACGCGCCGCCGAACCCGTCGCGGTGGTCGGCGCGGGCTGCCGCTTCCCCGGCGGCGTCGCATCCCCCGAGGACCTGTGGCGGCTGCTCGCGGACGGCCGTGACGCGCTGTCCCCGTTCCCGGACGACCGGGGCTGGGACGTGGAGGGCCTGTACCACCCGGACCCGGAGCACGCGGGGACGTCGTACGTGCGTGAGGGCGGGTTCCTCGACGGCGCGGCCGAGTTCGACGCGGGGTTCTTCGGGATCTCGCCGCGCGAGGCGCTCGCGATGGACCCGCAGCAGCGGCTCGCTCTGGAGACCGCGTGGGAGGCCGTCGAGCGCGCCGGGATCGACCCCAAGTCGCTGCGCGGCAAGGACGTCGGCGTCTTCCTCGGCACCAACGGCCAGGACTACATTTCCGCCGCGCGGCCCGTCCTCGACCGCGTCGAGGGGTACGCCGGCACGGGGAACGCGGCCAGCGTCCTGTCCGGACGCCTCGCCTACGTCCTCGGGCTCCAGGGCCCGGCGGTCACCGTCGACACGGCCTGTTCGGCGTCGCTCGTGGCGCTGCACCTCGCGATGCGGTCCCTGCGGTCGGGGGAGTGCGCGATGGCGCTCGCGGGCGGTGTGACGGTCATGTCCTCGCCCGCCACGTTCGTGGAGTTCTCCCGCCAGCGCGGCCTCGCGCCCGACGGCCGGTGCAAGCCGTTCGCGGCCGCCGCCGACGGCACCGGCTGGGGCGAGGGCGCGGGCGTCCTCCTCCTCGAGCGGCTCTCCGACGCCCGCCGCCTCGGCCACCCGGTCCTCGCCGTGCTGCGCGGCTCGGCCGTCAACCAGGACGGCGCGAGCAGCGGCCTCACCGCCCCGAACGGCCCGGCACAGCAGCGGGTCATCAAGGCGGCGCTCGCCGACGCCCGGCTCTCGCCCTCCGACGTGGACCTCGTCGAGGCGCACGGTACGGGCACGGTCCTCGGCGACCCGATCGAGGCGCAGGCGCTGCTCGCCGCGTACGGCGCCGACCGGGCCGAGCCGCTGTGGCTGGGCTCGGTGAAGTCCAACCTCGGCCACACGCAGGCCGCGGCGGGTGTCGCCGGCGTGCTCAAGGCCGTACTCGCGCTGCGCCACGGCGTGTTGCCGAAGACCCTGCACGTGGACGCCCCCACGCCGAAGGTCGAGTGGTCGGCGGGCAACGTGCGGCTGCTCGCGGAGGCCCGCGCCTGGCCCGCGGGCGACCGTCCGCGTCGGGCCGGTGTGTCCGCGTTCGGCGTCAGCGGCACCAACGCGCACGTCATCGTGGAGGAGGCGCCCGCCGCCGAGCCCGAGCCGGAGCGCGCTGACGCGGCCGGGCCGGTGCCGTGGGCGCTGTCCGGCCGCACCGAGGACGCCCTGCGCGGCCAGGCCGCCGCGCTCCTCGCGCACCTGGCCGAGCGGCCCACCGCCGAGCCGCGCGACATCGCCCTCGCCCTGGCCACCACCCGGTCCTCCTTCGAGCACCGCGCCGTCGTCGTCGGCGCGGACCGGGCGGAGCTGCTGCGCGGTACCGCCGCCTTGGCTGCCGGGAACCCCGCTGCGGGCGTCGTCCGCGGCCTCGCGGGTGGACCCGGACGGGTCGCCTTCGTCTTCCCCGGGCAGGGGGCGCAGTGGGTCGGCATGGCCCTCGAACTGGCCGCCTCCTCGCCCGAGTTCGCCCACCGCCTCGACGAGTGCGCCGCCGCGCTCGCCCCGCACGTGGACTGGTCGCTGCGCGAGGTCCTCGCCGACCCGGCCGCGCTGGAGAACGTCGACGTCGTCCAGCCCGCCCTGTGGGCCGTGATGGTGTCCCTCGCCGCGCTCTGGCGCGCCCACGGCGTCGAGCCCGCGGCCGTCGTCGGCCACTCGCAGGGCGAGATCGCCGCCGCCTGCGTCGCGGGCGCGCTGTCCCTGGAGGACGCCGCCCTGCTGGTCACCGCCCGCGCGCGGGCCCTGCGCGCGGTCGCGGGCCGGGGCGGCATGGTGGCGCTGCCGCTCGCCCAGGACGCCGCGCGCGAGCTGCTGGCGCCGTGGGGCGAGCGGCTGTCGGTGGCCGCGGTCAACGGCCCCGCCGCCACCGTTGTGTCCGGCGACGCCGCGGCCCTGGACGAACTGATGGCCGCGGCCGAACGCGACGGCCTGCGGGCCCGGCGGATTCCCGTCGACTACGCGTCGCACTCCGCCCAGGTCGAGGCCGTACGCGCCGAGGTCCTCGCCGCCACCGCCGCGATCCGGCCGCGCGCCGCCGACGTCGCGTTCGTGTCGTCGGTGACCGGCGGGTTCCTCGACACGACCGGTCTCGACGCCGCGTACTGGTTCCGCAACCTGCGGGAGCCGGTCCGCTTCGACACCGCCACGCGCACGCTCCTCGACGCGGGCTTCGGTACGTTCGTCGAGGTCAGCCCGCACCCCGTGCTCACCGCCGCCGTGCAGGAGGCCGACGACAAGGTCCTCGCCTTCGGCTCCCTGCGCCGTGACGCCGGGGGCCCCGCCACGTTCCTCGCCTCGCTCGCCGAGGCCGCGGTACGGGGCGTGCCGGTCGACTGGACGGCCGCGTTGCCCGATGCGCGCCCGGTGCCGCTTCCGACGTGCGCCTTCCAGCGCGAGCGCTACTGGCTCGACGTACCCACCCAGGACCAGGGCGGTGACGCGGAGTTCTGGACCGCCGTGCGCGGCTCGGCCGACGACCTCGCCGCCGCGCTCGGCGCGGGCGACACCGACCGGGAGCCGCTCGCCGCCGTCCACCCGCTCCTCGCCGCCTGGCACGAGCGGCACGCGGACGAGACCGCCGTCGACTCGTGGCGCTACCGCGTCGACTGGACTCCCCTGACCGTCTCCGGCACCCCGGCCGGCCGCTGGCTCGCCGTGCTCCCCGAGGGCGACGCCTGGGCCGACACCGTGGCCACCGCCCTGTCCGCCCGCATGGACCTCGTCCGTACGACGGCCGAACTGCCGGCCGGCGTGGGTGACCTGGCCGGCTACGCGGGCGTCCTGCTTCTGGTCGCGCCCGGCGATCCCGAGCCGCTTCCCGGGGTACTCGCCCTGGTGCAGGCACTCGACGGCGTTCCGCTGTGGTGCGTGACCAGCGGCGCGGTCGCCGTCGGGCCCTCCGACGCTGTGGGGGACCCGGCGACGGCGCAGGTCTGGGGGCTCGGCCGGGTGGCCGCGCTGGAGCGGCCCCGGGCCTGGGGCGGCCTCGTCGACCTGCCCGCCGAGGTCGACGGACGCGTGGCCGACCGGCTCGCGGCCGTCCTAGCCGGCGACGAGGACCAGGTGGCCGTCCGCGCGTCCGGCGCGTTCGGCAGGAGGCTGCGCCGCGCCCCGGGCGGCCCCGTCGGCGCCGAGTGGCGACCCGAGGGGACCGTCCTGGTCACCGGCGGCACCGGCGGCCTCGGCGCGCAGGTCGCCCGCTGGCTCGCCGGCGCGGGCGCCGAGCGGCTCGTGCTCACGAACCGGCGCGGCCCCGACGCGCCCGGCGCCTGGGACCTCGCCGCCGAACTCACCGCGCTGGGCGCGGCGGTCGACGTCGTCGCCTGCGACGCCGCCGACCGTGACGCGCTGGCCCGGTTGCTCGCCGAGCACCCCGTCACCGCCGTCTTCCACCTCGCGGGCATCGAGCGGTACAAGGCGCTCGCCGACGTGACCCCGGCCGACCTCGCCGAGGTCGCAGCCGCCAAGGTCGCGGGCGCACGCCACCTCGACGAGCTGACCCGCGATCAGGAGCTTTCGGCCTTCGTGCTCTTCACCTCGGGCGCGGGCGTCTGGGGCAGCAGCGGCCAGGCCGCGTACGCCGCCGCCAACGCCCACCTCGACGCGCTGGCGCTGCGGCGCCGCGCCGAGGGGCTGCCCGCCACCGCCGTGGCCTGGGGCCACTGGGGCGGCGCCGGCATGTCCGAAGGACCCGCACGCGAGCAGATGGCCCGCTGGGGCCTGCCGGCCATGGCGCCCGAGCGCGCCGTCGCGGCGCTGCGCGGGGCCCTCGGCCGGGACGAGACCGTTCTGGCCGTCGCGGACATCGACTGGCCGGTCTTCGCCTCGACATTCACCGTGGCCCGCCGCAGCCCCCTCCTCGCCGGCCTGCCGGAGGCCGCCGAGCCCGCCGCGCCCGAGCCGGCGCAGGACGGCCCCGTACCGCTCGACCGGGCGGGGCTCCTCGAGCTGGTGCTCGGTGAGACCGGGGCCGTACTGGGCCACGCGTCGGCCGCGTCGCTCCCCGAGGGCCGTGCGTTCCAGGAGCTGGGCTTCGACTCCCTGACCGCCGTCGAGCTGCGCAATCGCCTGCGCGACGCGACCGGTCTGAAGCTGCCCGTCACGCTCGTCTTCGACCACCCCACGCCCGAGGCGCTCGTCGACCACCTCCTCGACCAGCTGCCCGGCGCCGGCGCCGGCACCGTCGCCGCCGAGCCGGTCGCCCGGACCGCCGTCGAGGACGACCCGGTCGTCATCGTCGGCATGGCCTGCCGCTTCCCCGGCGGCGTCGACTCGCCCGAGCGGCTGTGGGAGCTGGTGCTCCAGGGCCGCGACGCGATGGGCGGCTTCCCGGCCGACCGAGGATGGGACGTCACCGACGCGGGATACGCGAAGGTCGGCGCCTTCCTCGACTCCGCGGGCGCCTTCGACGCCGGGTTCTTCGGCATCAGCCCCCGCGAGGCCGTCGGCATGGACCCGCAGCAGCGGCTCCTGCTGGAGACCGCGTGGGAGGTCCTGGAGAACGCGGGCATCGACCCCCGCTCGGTGCGGGGGAGCAGGACCGGTGTGTTCGTCGGCTACGGCGGCCAGGACTACCTGACCAGCCTCTACGGCACGCCCGACGAGCTGCAGGGCCATCTGCTCACCGGCACGTCCGGCAGCGTGGTCTCCGGCCGACTCGCCTACGTACTGGGCCTGGAGGGCCCCGCGGTCACCCTCGACACCGCCTGCTCGTCGTCGCTCGTGGCCCTCCACTGGGCCGCCGCCGCGCTGCGCTCCGGCGAGTGCGACCTCGCCCTCGCCGGCGGCGTCACCGTGATGGCCACCCCCGGCGTCTTCGTCGAGTTCGGGCGGCAGGGCGGCCTGGCCGCCGACGGGCGCTGCAAGGCGTTCGCCGACGCCGCCGACGGCACCGGCTGGGGCGAGGGCGTGGGCCTGCTGCTCGTCGAGCGGCTGTCCGACGCACGCCGCAGGGGCCACGAGGTCCTTGCCGTGCTGCGCGGCTCCGCCGTCAACTCCGACGGCGCCTCCAACGGGCTGACCGCGCCCAACGGCCCGTCGCAGCAGCGCGTCATCCGCGCCGCCCTGACGGGCGCCGGCCTCGCGCCGTCCGACGTCGACGCCGTGGAGGCCCACGGCACCGGCACCGCCCTCGGCGATCCCATCGAGGCCCAGGCGCTGCAGGCGGCGTACGGGCAGGACCGGGACCGTCCGCTGCTGATCGGCTCGGTGAAGTCCAACCTCGGCCACACGCAGGCCGCGTCCGGCGCCGCCGGCGTCATCAAGACCGTGCTCGCGCTCCGGCACGGCACCCTGCCCGCCACTCTGCACGTCGACCGCCCCTCCACGGCCGTCGACTGGACCAGGGGAGCCGTCTCCGTCCTCACGGAAGAGACGCCGTGGCCCGAGACGGGCGCGCCGCGCCGCGCGGGCGTGTCCTCGTTCGGAGTCAGCGGCACCAACGCGCACGTCATCCTCGAACAGGCCCCGCCCGTCGAGGACCTCACGCCCGCCGCGCCCGCCGCGCCCGCCGGGGACGTCCCGTGGGTGGTGTCCGGCCGGTCGCCCGAAGCGGCGCTCGCCCAGGTCGAGCGGCTGCGCGCACACGTCGCCGCGCACCCGGACGCCGACCCGGTGGCGGTCGCCCGTGCGCTCGCCACCACCCGACCCGCCTTCGAGTACCGCCTCGCCGCCGCCGGTTCCGGCTCCGACGGCCTGCTCGCAGGACTCACCGGATCCCGGCCCGTCGCCGCCCGCCAGGGGCGTACGGCGTTCCTGTGCACCGGCCAGGGCGCGCAGCGCGTGGGCATGGGCGCCGACCTCTACACCGCCCACCCCGCCTACGCGGACGCGTTCGACGCGGTCTGCGCGGAGTTCGACCGTCTGCTCGACCGCCCGCTGCGCGACCTGGTCCTGAGCGGCCCGGCCGAGGTGCTCGACCGCACGGAGTACGCGCAACCCGCGCTGTTCGCCGTCGAGTTCGCGCTCGCCGCGCTGCTGCGCTCCTGGGGCGTCGTCCCCGACCTGCTCGCAGGACACTCGCTCGGCGAGATCACCGCCGCGACCCTGGCGGGCGTGCTCACGCTGCCCGACGCGGCGGTGCTCGTGGCCGCGCGCGGGAAGCTGATGGGCGCGCTGCCCGAGGGCGACGCGATGATCGCCGTGGAGGCGACCGAGGAGCGGGTGCGGCCCTTGCTGAGCGACGAGGTCGCCCTCGCCGCCGTCAACGGACCGCGTTCGCTCGTCCTGTCCGGCGCCGAGGCCGCAGTCTCCGAGGCGGCCGCGCAGCTGGCCGCCGAGGGCAGCCGGACCAGGCGCCTGCGCGTCTCGCACGCCTTCCACTCGCCCCTGATGGAGCCGATGCTGGCGGAGTTCCGTTCGGTCGTGGCGGGCCTTGAGTTCCGTACGCCGACGGTGCCCGTGGTCTCCGCGCTGACCGGTCGCCCGCTGACCGCCGACGAGGTCCGCTCGCCCGACCACTGGGCGCGGCACGTGCGGGAGACCGTGCGGTTCCACGACGCGGTGCTCGGTCTGCGCGCGGCGGGCGCCGTCCGCCACCTGGAGATCGGCCCGGACGGCGTCCTCACCGCGATGGCACAGGGCACCCTGGCCGAGCCCGACACCTCCTCCGCCGTCGGGGTCGACGGTGCCGGCGAGGAGCGCGAGCCGCTGACCGTGGCGCTGCTGCGCGCCGACCGCCCCGACACGGCCGCGCTCACCGACGCGCTGGCCCGCGCCCACGCCGACGGTCTCCCGCTCGACTGGGCCGCGTACTTCGCCGACCGGGGCGGCGCGCGCGTCGCCCTGCCGACGTACGCCTTCCAGCGCGAGCACTACTGGCTGCCCGCCGCTCCCGCCGCGGACCTCCGGAGCGCGGGCCTGTCCGCCGCCGGGCACCCGCTGCTGGCCGCCGCGGTCGACCTGCCGGACGGCGGCGCCGTGCTCACCGGGCGGCTGTCCCCGTCGGTGCGGCCCTGGCTGGCCGAACACGTCGTGCGCGGCACCGTGCTGCTGCCCGGCACGGCCCTGCTGGAGCTCGCGCTCGCCGCCGCCGACCGGACCGGCGCGGGCGGTGTGGAGGAGCTGACGCTCGAAGCGCCGCTCGCCCTGCCCGTGGACGGTGCGGTGGAGGTACGCGTCACCGTCGGCGCCGCCGAGGACGACGGCCGCCGGTCGGTCGCCCTGCACGCGCGCACCGACGGGGACTGGACCCGCCACGCCACCGGCGTGCTGGGCGAGGTGCCCGAGGCCGGGCCTGTGGCGGGGGAGTGGCCGCCCGTCGGTGCCGAGCCCGCCGATGTCGCCGCGATGTACGCGGGTCTCACCGACGCCGGCTTCGGCTACGGGCCCGCGTTCCAGGGCCTGCGCGCGGCGTGGCGACGCGGCGAGGGCCCGGCGGCCGAGGTGTTCGCCGAGGTCGAGCTGCCCGCCGGGGTCGCCGACGCGGACCGCTGCGCGGTGCACCCGGCCCTGCTCGACGCCGCCCTGCACGCCATCGGTGTCGGCGGCCTGATCACCGACCCCGCGCACGGCGGCCTGCCGTTCGCGTGGACCGGCGTGCGGGTGTCCGCCCGTGGCACCCGGGCCGTCCGCGCCCGCCTCTCCCGTACGGGTGACGCAGGCGCCCTCGCGGTGGAACTGTCCGACGCCGACGGTCTGCCGGTGGCCGCGATCGGTTCGCTGCGCCTGCGGCCCGCAGCGGCGCCCGCCGTGCCCGACGCGCTCTTCGAGACCCACTGGGTGCCCGTCGAGCCCACCGGTACCCCGGCCCGCCGCTTCGCCCTGACCGGCACTGCGGCAGGCACGTCGACGGACGTCACCATCCTCGTGGACGGACTGCGGACCGCGGGAGCCGAGGTCGGCGCCCAGGCGCCCGACACCGTGCTCCTCCCGGTCACGACGGGCCCCGGTGCCGAACCCGTGGCCGAGACGCACCGGGTGACGGCCGAAGTCCTCGCGGTCCTGCGGGACTTCCTCGCCGACGAAGGGGCCGGCGCTCGGCTCGCCGTGGTCACGCGCGGCGCCGTCGCCGTCTCCGCCGACGAGCCCGCCGACATCGCCGCGCGCGCCGCGTGGGGTCTCGTGCGGTCCGCCCAGGCGGAACACCCCGACCGGATCGTCCTCGCCGACCTCGACGGCACCCCCGAGTCGGCGCGCGCCCTCGCGGGCGCCCTGGCCTGCGGGGAACCCCAGGTCGCCGTCCGGGCGGGCGCGGTCTCCGCGCCGAGGCTCGTACGCGCGGGCTCCGACGCGATCGTCCTGCCCGCCGACGGGTGGCGCCTGGCGCCCGGTGCGAACGGCACGGTCGACGCTCTGACCGCCGCCCCCTGCCCCGAACCGCCGCTCGCTGCGGGCGAGGTACGGGTCGCCGTCCGGGCCACCGGCGTGACCTTCCGCGACGTGCTCACCGTGCTCGGCCTCTACCCGGGCGACCCCCAGCCGCTCGGTGTCGAGGCGGCGGGCGTGGTCACCGAGGTCGGGCCGGGCGTGGACGACCTGGCCCCGGGCGACCGGGTGTTCGGCCTGCTGCCCGGGTCGATGGGCTCCTCCTGCGTGGCCGACCGGCGACTCGTCGTGCCGGTCCCCGCCGGGTGGGGCTTCGCCGAGGCGGCCGCCGTGCCGTCGGCGTTCCTCACCGCCTGGTTCGGCCTGCGCGATGTCGCCGGCGTACGACCCGGGGACCGGGTGCTCGTCCACGCCGCCGCGGGCGGAGTGGGCATGGCCGCCACCCAACTCGCCACGCTCTGGGGCGCGGAGGTCTTTGGCACCGCGAGCCCCGGCAAGCACGACGTGCTGCGCGCCGCCGGTCTGGCGGACGACCACATCGCCTCCTCGCGTACGACCGACTTCGCCGAGCGGTTCAAGGCGGCGACCGGCGGGCGCGGGGTGGACGTCGTACTCAACTCGCTCGCGGGCGAGTTCGTGGACGCGTCCCTGAGCCTGCTCGCGCCCGGCGGCCGGTTCGCGGAACTGGGCAAGACCGACATCCGTACTGGCCTCGACGTGTCCTACCGGGCCTTCGACCTGGTGGACGCGGGCCCCGACCGCATCCAGGAGATCCTGGCCGAGGTCGTCGAGCTGTTCACGGCCGGCACCCTGACGCCGCTGCCGGTCCGTCACCTGCCCGTCGGCCGCGCCAAGGAGGCCTTCCGGCTGATGGCGCAGGCCCGCCACGTCGGCAAGGTCGTGCTCACCACCGCTCCCCACGGCGACGGCACCGTCCTGGTCACCGGCGGCACCGGCACCCTCGGCGGGCTCGTGGCGCGGCACCTCGTCGCCGAGCACGGCGTACGGAACCTCGTGCTGACCGGCCGGCGGGGCGCGACCGCCCCCGGCGCCACCGAGCTGGCGGCCGACCTGACCGCCCTGGGCGCCGACGTACGGGTGGCGGCCTGCGACGTGGGCGACAGGGACGCGCTCGCCGCCCTCCTCGCGGACGTCGAGCCGCCGCTGACGGCCGTGGTGCACGCGGCGGGCGTCCTCGACGACGGCGTGGTGGGATCGCTCACTCCCGAGCGGCTCTCCGCCGTGCTGCGGCCGAAGGCGGACGCCGCGTGGCATCTGCACGAGCTGACCCGTACGGCGGACCTCTCCGCGTTCGTCCTCTTCTCGTCGGCCGCGGGTACCTTCGGCGGCCCCGGCCAGGCCAACTACGCCGCCGCCAACACCGCCCTCGACGCGCTCGCCGAACACCGCAGGGCACTCGGACTGCCCGCCGTCTCCCTGGCGTGGGGTCCGTGGGCCGCCGAGAGCACCATGACCGGCGGTCTGGGCGACGGCGACCGCGCGCGGATGTCCCGGGGCGGGATCCGTCCGCTGGCCTCCGACGAGGCGCTGGCGCTCCTCGACGCCGCCTGCCGCACCGGGTCCGGCGCGCTCGCCGCGATCCGCCTCGACACCGCGGCGCTGCTCCGGCAGGCGGGCCCCCTGCCCGCCCTCCTCGGCGGCCTGGTCCGCCCGCCCGCCCGGGCGCCGCGCACCGACGCGGCCGCACTGCCCGCGCGGCTGGCCGGACTCGGCGAGGAGCAGCGACGGCGAGCGGTGCTCGACGTCGTCCGCGGCCACGCGGCGGCGGTGCTCGGCCACGCCCGGGCCTCGGCCGTGGACAGCACCCGCGGATTCCTCGACGCGGGCTTCGACTCGCTCACCGCCGTCGAACTGCGCAACCGGCTCAAGGACGCCACCGGCCTGCGGCTCGCCGCGACCGTGGTGTTCGACCACCCGACCCCGGACACCCTGGCCCGGCACATCCTGGCGGAACTCGCGGTGCCGCCGCAGGCCGACCGGACACCGGCGGGCGCGGGTCCGGGTACCGATGGAGGCGCGGCCGACGGCGACCCGGACGGCGCGGTGCGCCGCGCCATCGCGGCCATCCCGCTCGACCGGCTCCGATCGGCCGGACTCCTGGACGAGTTGGCCCGTCTCGCGGGAGTCGCGGTGCCGCCGCCGTCCCGCCCGGCCGACCCGGACGGCACGCAGGGCGGCGGCACGCAGGACGACCCCGCCGGGCTCCTGGACTCGCTGGACTCCATGGGCATCGACGACCTGCTCAAGATCGCGAACGGCAATCAGCTCCGCAGGGATTGAGGGACAAGCACCAATGAGTACGAACAACGAGGAACTCGTCTCTGCACTGCGCGGATCCCTGCGTGAGGCCGAGCGGCTGCGGCAGCGCAACCGCACGCTCGTGGATGCGGCGGCCGAGCCGATCGCGATCGTCGGCACCGCCTGCCGCTTCCCCGGCGGCATAAGCTCCCCCGAGCAGCTGTGGGCTGCGGTCGAGGCGGGTACGGACCTGGTGTCGGGCTTCCCCGAGGACCGGGGCTGGGACCTCGACGTGCACGACCCCGACCCCGAGCGGTCCGGCCGCAGCTACACGGACCGGGGCGGATTCCTCACCGGAGCGGCCGACTTCGACCCGGCCTTCTTCGGCATCTCGCCGCGCGAGGCGCACGCGATGGACCCCCAGCAGCGGCTGCTCCTGGAGACCTCGTGGGAGGCGTACGAGCGGGCGGGCATCGACCCGCACAGTCAGCGCGGCAGCCGCACCGGCGTGTTCGCCGGCACCTGGGGCCAGGGGTACGGCCTCGGCGCCCGCGCCCCCGAGGACGCCGAGGGCTACCTCGTGACCGGCGCCGCGACCGCCGTCGTCTCCGGCCGCGTCGCCTACGCCCTGGGCCTGGAGGGCCCGGCGGTCACGGTCGACACCGCCTGCTCCTCGTCCCTGGTGGCCCTGCACTGGGCGATGCGGTCGCTGCGGGCGGGCGAGTGCACGATGGCCCTGGCGGCCGGCGTGACCGTCATGGCCACGCCCGGCGTGTTCGTCGAGTTCTCCCGCCAGCGCGGCCTCGCCGCCGACGGCCGCTGCAAGGCGTACTCGGCCGACGCGGACGGCACCGGCTGGGGCGAGGGCGTCGGCGTCCTGCTCCTGGAGCGGCTCTCCGACGCGCGCCGCAACGGCCACCGCGTCCTCGCCGTCGTCCGCGGCTCCGCCGTGAATTCCGACGGCGCGAGCAGCGGGCTGACCGCGCCCAACGGCCCCTCGCAGCAACGGGTCATCCGGCAGGCGCTCGCCGACGCCCGGCTCTCGCCCTCCGACATCGACGTCGTGGAGGGACACGGCACCGGCACTCGGCTCGGCGACCCGATCGAGGCCCAGGCGCTCCTGGCGACCTACGGGCAGGAGCGGGAGCGGCCGCTGCTGCTCGGCTCGGTCAAGTCCAACCTCGGGCACACACAGGCCGCGGCGGGTGTCGCGGGTGTCATCAAGATGGTCGAGGCCATGCGGCGCGGCGTCGCACCCAAGACCCTGCACGTCACGGGGCCGACACCGCAGGTCGACTGGTCGGCGGGGGCGGTCGAGCTGCTAACCGAGGGCCGCGACTGGCCCGTGACCGGCGCGCCGCGCCGCTCGGCGGTCTCCGCGTTCGGCGTGAGCGGCACCAACGCCCACGTGGTCCTGGAACAGGCCCCGGAGCCCACTGGCGTGCCCCAGGACGCTCCCGAGTCCGGGCGGCTCGTGCACCCGAGTGTGCCGTGGCTGCTGTCCGGTCACACCCCGGCCGCGCTCCGCGCGCAGGCCGAGCGGTTGGCGGCCGGTCTGCCCGACGACGCCGAACTCCTCGACGTCGCCTCGGCGTTGGCCACCGAGCGGGCCGCGCTGCCCTTCCGCGCGTCCGTCGTCGGCGCCGACCGCGAGCGGCTGGTCGCCGGTCTCGCCGCGCTCGCGGCCGGAGCGCCCGCCGCCGTCGCGGGCGAGGCGCGGCCCGACCGTACCGTGGCGATGCTCTTCACCGGCCAGGGCTCCCAGCGTGCGGGCATGGGCCAGGAACTGGCCGCCGCGTACCCCGCGTTCGCCGCTGCCTGGGCCGAGGTGTGCGCCGAGTTCGACATCGTACTTCCCCGGCCGCTGCGCGAGGTCGTGGCCGAGGGCGGCGACGACCTCGACCGGACCGTGTACGCGCAGGCGGGCGTGTTCGCCTTCGAGGTCGCCCTGTCCGCGCTCCTCGACTCCTGGGGCCTCCGTCCCGACCTCGTCCTCGGCCACTCCGTCGGTGAGCTGGCCGCCGCCCACGTGGCGGGCGTGCTGTCGCTGCGGCACGCGGTCGTCGTGGTCGCCGCGCGCGGCAGGCTCATGCAGGCGCTGCCCACGGGCGGCGCGATGGTCGCCGTCCAGGCGAGCGAGGCCGAGGTCGCGGGCGACCTCGGCCCGGCGGTGGCCCTCGCCGCCGTGAACGGTCCCGCGTCGGTCGTCCTCTCGGGCGACGAGGACGCCGTGCTTGCCGCCGCCGAACGGTTCGCCGCACTCGGCCGCAAGACGCGGCGGCTGCGGGTCAGCCACGCGTTCCACTCGCACCGGATGGAGCCGGTCCTCGACCGCTTCCGGCAGGTCCTGGGAGCGGTGACGTTCACCCCGCCCCGGGTGCCGTTCGTCTCCGCCGTGACCGGAGCGCCGGTGGGCGAGGAGCTGTGCGACCCCGAGTACTGGGTGCGCAACGTCCGCGACACGGTCCGCTTCGCCGACGGCGTCCGCGCGTTGGCCGACGACGGCACGGACACCTTCGTCGAGGTGGGCCCCGACGCGGTGCTCAGCGCGCTGGTCGCCGACGCCCTGCCGGAGGACTCCGACCGGCCCGAGGTCCTCGCCGTGGCCGGCGCCCGCGCCGACCGGCCCGAGGCCGAGACCCTGGTCACCGCGCTCGCCCGCGTGCACGCCCACGGCGGACGCGTGGACTGGGCAGCCTTCTTCGGCCCCGGCACGCTCCCCGTGGACCTGCCGACGTACGCCTTCCAGCACGAGCGCTACTGGCTGGCCGCCGAGCCCGCCGACGACCTCGGCACCGCCGGACTCGCCGCCGCCGGCCACCCGCTGCTGCGGGCCGCCGTGGAGCTGCCCGCCGAGGACTCCGCCGACTCCGACCGGCCGGACGCCCCGGGCGCCGTGGTGTTCACCGGCACGTTCTCCCTCCGTACCCACCCCTGGCTGGCCGATCACGCCGTCCTCGGCACGCCCCTGGTGCCCGGCACCGCGTTCGCCGAACTCGCCGCCGCCGCAGGTGACCGGATCGGCTGCGGCACGGTCACGGAACTCGTCCTGACCGCCCCGCTGGCCCTCCACGGCTCCGGCACCGTCCGGCTGCGGGTCCGCGTCGACTCCCCCGACCGTGACGGCCTGCGCGCGGTCACGATCCACTCCCGGCCCGACGACGCCCCCGGCGACGGCACCGGGTGGACCCGCCACGCGACCGGCACGCTCGCCCCCGCCGACCCCGAGCCCGCCGCCGTCCTCGCGACGTGGCCGCCCGCCGGCGCGGAGCCGGTCGCCGTCGACGCGCTCTACGACGACCTCGCGGCCGCCGGCTTCGGCTACGGCCCCGCCTTCCGGGGCGTGCGCGCCGCCTGGCGCCACGACGGCGCGATGCTCGCCGAGGTCGACCTGCCCGAAGGCACCGACGAGGCCGGATTCGGCCTGCACCCGGCCCTGTTCGATGCCGCCCTGCACGCCCTCGGCCTCGGCGGTGTGGTGGAGCGCGGCGGACTGCCCTTCACCTGGACCGGTGTACGGCTGCACGCCGTAGGCGCGCGGTCCTTGCGCGTGCGGCTGACGCCGACAGGACCGGACGCCGTCGCGATCACCATGGCCGACGCCGAGGCCAGGCCGGTCGCGACCGTGGCCGACCTCAGGCTGCGCCCGGCCGTCGAGGTCGGCGGCAGCACGAGCGCGGACGCCCTGCACCGCGTGCAGTGGGAGCCGCGCCCGGCCGGGCAGTCGACCGCCGCCCGCTGGGCCGTCCTCGGCGCCGACACGGACGGCATCGCGGCCGCGCTGACCGACGCGGGCGCCGAGGTCACCGGCGCGGACCGCGCCACCGTCGACACCCTCAACCTCCGCGAGACCCTCGCCACCCTGGACGCGACCGGCACGGACGCCGTCGTGGTTACCGTCTCCAAGGCCACGGCCGGGTCCGTTCCCGACGAGGTGAGGGTCGCGACGCACGAGGCCCTCGCGCTCGTCCGCACCTGGCTGGCCGAGGGCCGTACGGACGTTCCGCTCGTCGTGGTGACGCACGGCTCGGTCGCCGCCGACCAGGACGACACCGTGCCCGACCTGGCCGGCGCCGCCGTGTGGGGCCTGCTCCGCAGCGTCCAGTCCGAACACCCCGGCCGGGTCGTCCTGATCGACCTGGACACCCCGGAGGCCGCCGCCGCCCTCCCCGCCGCGCTCGCCACCGGCGAACCCCAACTCGCGGTACGGGGCGGAGCCCTGCGCGTTCCCCGGCTCGCCAGGGCCGCCGTACCGGCGGACGGCACCGTCGGCTTCGACGGCACCGTGCTCGTCACCGGCGGAACCGGTGCGCTGGGCCGCCTCGTCGCCCGGCACCTGGTCGCACACCACGGCGTACGCGGGCTCCTGCTGCTCGGCAGGCGCGGCGCGGACGCGCCGGGCGCCACCGAGCTCGTGGCCGAGCTCGCCGCGCTCGGCGCCACCGCCGACGTCGTCGCCTGCGACGTGACGGACCGTGACGCGCTCGCGGGCGCCCTCGCGACCATCCCGGCCGAACGCCCGCTGACCGCCGTCGTCCACGCGGCGGGCCTGCTCGACGACGCCACGGTGGAGTCCCTGACCCCCGAGCGGCTCGACACCGTGCTCCGCCCGAAGGCCGACGCCGCCTGGCACCTGCACGAGCTGACCGCCGACCTCGACCTGCGCGCGTTCGTCCTGTTCTCCTCCCTCGCCGCCACCGTCGGCAGCCCGGGCCAGGGCAACTACGCCGCGGCCAACGCCTTCCTCGACGCCCTCGCCGCCCACCGGCGCGCCCTCGGCCTCCCCGGCACCTCGATCGCCTGGGGCCCGTGGTCCGACGGCATGGCAGGCGGCCTCGACCGCGTGGACACGGCCCGCCTCGCCCGTGGCGGCGTCGCCCCGCTGCCGCCCGCCGACGGCCTCGCCCTGTTCGACGCGGCCTGCGCCGCCCCCGCCTCCCTGACCGTCGCCGCGCGCCTGGACCTTCCCGTACTGCGCGCGCAGCACGGGCTGTTGCCAGCCGTCCTGCGGGGTCTCGTCCCCGCCCCGGACCGCCGTACCGCGGCGGCGGCACGGACCGGCGACTTCGCCGACCGGCTTGCCGCGCTCCCCGAGGCCGACCGGCGCCGCGCGGCGGTGGAACTCGTCCGCGAGAACGCGGCCGCCGTCCTCGGCCACGCCGGCTCCGACGCGATCGCTGTCGACCGGGCGTTCCTGCAGCTGGGCTTCGACTCGCTGACCGCCGTCGAGCTGCGCAACCGGCTCGGCGCCGCGACGGGCCTGCGGCTCGCGGCGACCGTCACCTTCGACCACCCCACCCCCACCGCCCTGGCGGACCACCTGCTGGCCGAGACGCTCGGTACGGGCCAAGGGGCACCGCGGGTCGTGACGGCCACCGCACCGGTTGACGAGCCCATCGCGATCGTCGGTATGGCCTGCCGCTACCCCGGTGGCGTCGCGTCCCCCGAAGACCTCTGGCGGCTCGTGCTCGACGGCACCGACGCCGTCACCGGCTTCCCCGAGGACCGCGGCTGGGACCTCGGCGGCGTCTACGACCCCGACCAGTCCCGCGCGGGCACCAGCTACACCCGCGAGGGTGGCTTCCTGCTCGACGCCGCCGAGTTCGACGCGTCCTTCTTCGGCATCTCGCCGCGCGAGGCCCTCGCGATGGACCCGCAGCAGCGCCTCCTCCTGGAGACCTCCTGGGAGGCGATCGAGCGCGCGGGCCTGGACCCCGCGACCCTGCGCGGCAGCGCCACGGGCGTCTTCGCCGGCCTGATGTACCACGACTACGGCAGCGGCGCGGGCACGCTGCCCGAGGGCGTCGAGGGCTACCTCGGCCTCGGCACCGCGGGCAGCGTGCTGTCCGGCCGCGTCGCCTACACCATGGGCCTCGAAGGCCCGGCGGTCACGGTCGACACGGCGTGCTCCTCATCCCTGGTGGCGCTGCACTGGGCGATCCAGGCGCTGCGCTCGGGCGAGTGCTCGATGGCGCTCGCGGGCGGCGTCACGGTGATGGCCACCCCCGGCACCTTCGTGGAGTTCTCGCGGCAGCGCGGCCTCTCCCCGGACGGCCGGTGCAAGTCGTTCGCTGCATCGGCCGACGGCGTCGGCTGGGCCGAGGGCGCGGGCGTGCTCCTCGTCGAGCGGCTGTCGGACGCCCGCCGCAACGGCCACCCCGTCCTCGCCCTCGTGCGCGGCAGCGCCGTCAACCAGGACGGCGCCTCCAACGGCCTGACCGCCCCCAACGGGCCCTCGCAGCAGCGGGTCATCGGCCGCGCGCTGGCGGACGCGGGTCTCGCGTCCTCGGAGGTGGACGCGGTGGAGGCGCACGGCACGGGGACGCGGCTGGGCGATCCGATCGAGGCGCAGGCGTTGTTGGCCGCGTACGGGCAGGGTCGTGAGCGGCCGCTGCTGCTCGGGTCGGTGAAGTCGAACATCGGCCATGCGCAGGCTGCTGCGGGTGTGGCGGGTGTGATCAAGATGGTGCAGGCGATGCGGCACGGTGTGCTGCCTCGGACGCTGCATGTGGACGAGCCGTCGCCGCACGTGGACTGGTCAGCGGGCGCGGTCGAGCTGCTGACCGAGGCGCGGGAGTGGCCCGAGACGGGTGCTCCGCGTCGGGCGGGTGTGTCCTCGTTCGGCGTCAGCGGCACCAACGCGCACGTCGTTCTGGAAGAGCCCCCGCTCGCGGCCGAACCTGCGGTCCATCCCGCGGAGAGGGATCTGCCGGTCCTTCCCTGGATTCTCTCGGCCGATTCGGCGGAGGGTCTGCGTGCGCAGGCGGAGCGTCTGGCCGCGCACGGCTCCGCGCTTGAGGCCGATCCGCGTGATGTGGCGTTGGCGCTGGGTACGACGCGTTCGGTGCTGGGGCATCGTGGTGTGGTTCTGGGTGCGGACCGGGCCGAGTTGCTCGCCGGTCTTTCCGCGCTGGCAGCGGGTGTCGAGGCGCCTGGTGTCGTGCGGGGTGTCGCGGGCGGCGACGGTCGTGTGGCGTTCGTCTTCCCCGGGCAGGGTTCGCAGTGGGTGGGTATGGGGGCGGAACTCCTCGATACTTCGCCGGTGTTCGCGGCGCGGATGGCGGAGTGTGCCGCCGCGCTGTCCCGGTTCGTCGACTGGTCGCTGCTGGACGTGGTGAGGGAGGCCGAGGGAGCCCCCGGCTTCGACCGGGTCGATGTGGTGCAGCCGGTGCTGTGGGCGGTGATGGTGTCGCTGGCCGAGGTGTGGCGGGCGCACGGTGTGGTGCCGTCGGCGGTGGTCGGGCACTCGCAGGGTGAGATTGCCGCCGCGTGCGTGGCGGGGGCGCTGTCGTTGTCCGACGCGGCCCGTGTGGTCGCCCTCCGCTCCCAGGCGATCGGTGAGGTGTTGGCCGGTCAGGGTGGGATGTTGTCGGTCGCGCTGTCGGCCGACGCCGTGGCGGAGCGGATTGCTCCGTGGGCCGGTCGTGTCTCGGTCGCCGCGCTCAACGGGCCCGCCGCGACCGTGGTGTCGGGTGATCCGGACGCGCTGGACGAGCTGACGGCCGCCTGCGCGGCTGATGGTGTGCGTACGCGACGGATCCCGGTGGACTACGCGTCCCACTCGGCCCACGTCGACGTACTGCGTGAGCTTCTGTTCGCCGACCTCGCCGACGTCGTCCCCACGGCGGGAACCGTTCCGCTGTTCTCGACCGTGACGGGCGGCTGGATCGAAGGCACGGCGCTGGACGCGGAGTACTGGTTCCGGAACCTGCGGGAGCCGGTGCGGTACGCCGACGCGGTGGCCGGTCTTCTCGCCCAGGGCTACCGGGGCTTCGTCGAGTCCAGCCCCCACCCGGTCCTTGCCGTCGGCACGCAGGAGACGGTCGACGCGGCCGACGCCACTGCCGTGGTCGTGGGCTCGCTGCGGCGCGACCAGGGCGGAGTGGCCACTCTCCTCGGCCACCTGGCCGAGGCCCATGTCGGCGGTGTACGGGTCGACTGGGCCGCCTTCTACGCCGGTTCGGGCGCGCGGGCGGTCGAATTGCCGACGTACGCGTTCCAGCGCGAACGCTTCTGGCTCGCGCCGACCGGGCCCGCCCTCGGCGACCTCGCGAGCGCCGGTCTGGCCGCCGCGGGGCACCCCTTGCTCGGCGCGGCCGTCGACCTCGCGGAGGACGGCGGACTCGTCCTTACCGGGCGTCTGGCCCCGGGCACGCCCGCGTGGTCGGCCGACCACGTCGTCCTCGGCGCCGTGCTGCTGCCCGGCGCCGCGGTGGCCGAGATCGTGCTCGCCGCGGGCGACCGGCTCGGCTGCGGAGTCCTCGACGAGTTGGTGATAGGCGAGCCGCTGGCGCTGCCCGAGCACGGCACCGTCCAGCTCCAGGTCCGGGTGGGCCCCGCCGAGCCCGACGGCCGCCGTGCCGTCGGCGTCCACACCCGCCTCGTCGGCGACGACGGCCCGTGGACGCGGCACGCCACCGGCGTCCTCGCGCCGACGGGCACCGACACCGGGACGCCGCTGACCGAGTGGCCGCCCGCCGGCGCCGAGCTGGTGGACGTGTCGGAGCTCTACGCCGACCTGGCCGACCGCGGTCTCGACTACGGCCCCGTCTTCCGGGGCGTGCGCGCCGCGTGGCGGCGCGGGACGGGACAGCGCGGCGAGGTGTTCGCCGAGGTCGAGTTGGAGGCGGAGGACCCGGCGGGATTCCTGCTGCACCCCGCCCTGCTCGACGCGGCCCTGCACCCGATCGGCCTCGGCGGTCTGGTCGGCACGGGCGGGCTGCCCTTCGCGTGGCAGGGCCTGCGCGTGTACGCCGTCGGTGCCCGCGCGGTGCGGGTCCGGCTGGCCGCCCTCGGCGGTGACGCCGTGTCGGTCGACCTCGCCGACGGCACCGGCGCGCCCGTCGCGGGCGTCGAGGCGCTGCGGCTGCGTGCCGTCACCGCCGCGCAGGTCGCCGCGGCCCGCACGGCGGGCGACCCCCTTCTTCACCTCGACTGGCTCCCGGTGTCCACGCCGGAAGCATCGGAAGCGCTCGAAGCGTCCGAAGCGTCCGAGGAGCCGGAAGCGTCCGAAGCGTCCGAAGCGCCCGCCGGCGCCGATGCCGGCTTCGTACTGTTGCGTCTCGACGAGGCCGGCAGGTCCGGCGAACCCGGCGACGTCCGTCGCGCCGTGCGCGAGGTGCTCGCCGAGGTCCAGCGCTGGATCGCCGACGACAGGACCGAGCGCCTCGTCGTCGTCACCGGCGCCACGGACCTGGCCGGTGCCGCCGTCGGCGGTCTGCTGCGTGCGGCCCAGGCCGAGCACCCCGGCCGGTTCGGCCATGTCGAGATCGACGACCACGCCGACTCCTCGCGGGCCGTGGAGACCGCGGTGGCCCTGGCCGACGAGCCGCGGGTCGCCGTGCGCGCGGGCGAGGTGTTCGTCCCGCGCCTGGCCCGCACTCCGGCCTCCGACGACACCGGCACTGCCCCCTTCGGACCGGACGACACCGTACTCGTCACCGGCGCGGGCGGCACGCTGGGCGGCCTCGTCGCCCGGCACCTGGTGACCGCGCACGGTGTGGGCGGCCTCGTCCTGGTCGGCAGGCGGGGCGCGGAGGCGCCCGGCGCCGCCGACCTGGTGGCCGAACTGACCGCGCTCGGCGCCCGGGTCTCCTTCGCCGCCTGCGACGCCGCCGACCGCGACGCACTCGCCCAGGTGCTCGCCGCGCACCCGGTCACCGGTGTCGTACACGCGGCGGGCGTCCTGGACGACGCGACCGTGGAGTCCCTCACCCCCGAGCGGGTGGACGCGGTGCTCCGGCCCAAGGTCGACGCCGCCTGGCACCTGCACGAGCTGACGGCGGAGCTCGGTCTCCGCTCCTTCGTGCTCTTCTCGTCCCTCGCGGGCGTCCTCGGCGGCCCCGGCCAGGGCAACTACGCCGCCGCCAACGCCTACCTCGACGCGCTCGCCGAGCACCGCAGGACCCTCGGCCTGCCCGGCGTCTCGATCGCCTGGGGCCTGTGGGCCCCGGCCAGCGCCATGACGGGCCGCGCCGACACCTCGCGCATGGCGCGCGGCGGCGTCCTGCCGCTGTCCGCCGACCGAGGCCTGGCCCTCTTCGACACGGCCGTCGCGGGCGGCGGCCTGACCGTCGCCGCCCGGCTCGACCCGGCCGCCTTGCGCGACCAGGGCACCCGTCTGCCCGCCGCGCTCCGCGGCCTCGCGGGCGCGCCGCGCCGCCGGGTCGCCCGCGACGGGGACCCGGGCGGGCTGCGCGCCCGCCTCGCGGCCCAGCCCACCGCCGAACGCACCCGGACCGTACTGGACCTGGTGCGCGGTCAGGCCGCCGCCGTACTCGGGCACGGCTCGGCCGACGCCGTCGCCGCCGACCGGCCGTTCCTCGAATTCGGCTTCGACTCGCTGACCGCCGTGGAGCTGCGCAACCGGCTCGGCACGGCCACCGGCCTGCGAATGCCCGCCACGACCGTCTTCGACCACCCGACGCCGGCCGCGCTCGCCCGGCACATCCTCGCCGAGCTGCTCGGCGCCGCCTCCGCCGACGGGCCCACGGCCCCGAGCACCCTCGCGCGGGTGGACGAGCCGATCGCCATCGTCGGCATGGCGTGCCGGTTCCCCGGCGGCGTGACGTCGCCGGAGGACCTGTGGCGCGTCGTCGCCGAGGGCCGCGACGTCATCTCCGCCTTCCCCGCCGACCGGGGCTGGGACCTCGACGCGCTCTACCACGCCGACCCGGACCACGAAGGCACGAGCTACACCCGCGAGGGCGGCTTCCTCGCCGACGCGGGCGAGTTCGACGCCGGGTTCTTCGGCATCTCGCCGCGTGAGGCCCTTGCGATGGACCCGCAGCAGCGGCTCCTCCTGGAGACGGCGTGGGAGGCCGTGGAGCGGGCGGGCATCGACCCCACCGCGCTGCACGGCAGCCGGACGGGCGTCTTCGCCGGAATGATGTACCACGACTACGCGGCGCGCCTCGGCACGACGCCCGAGGGCCTCGAGGGCTACCTCGGCATGGGCAACTCCGGCAGTGTCGCGTCCGGCCGCATCGCCTACACCCTCGGTCTCGAGGGCCCGGCGGTCACCGTCGACACGGCCTGCTCCTCCTCCCTGGTCGCCCTGCACTGGGCGACCCGTGCGCTGCGCTCCGGCGAGTGCGACCTCGCGCTCGCGGGCGGTGTCGCGGTGATGGCCACCCCTGGCACCTTCGTCGAGTTCTCGCGTCAGCGCGGCCTCGCCCCCGACGGCCGCTGCAAGTCCTTCGCGGGCGCCGCCGACGGCGCGAGCTGGTCCGAAGGCGTCGGCATGCTCCTTGTGGAGAGGCTCTCCGACGCGCGCCGCAACGGCCACCGCGTCCTTGCCGTCGTCCGCGGCTCCGCCGTCAACCAGGACGGCGCGTCCAACGGCCTCACGGCACCGAACGGTCCGTCGCAGCAGCGGGTCATCCGCAGCGCGCTCGCCGACGCCGGACTCACGGCCGCCGACGTGGACCTGATCGAGGGCCACGGAACGGGCACGACGCTGGGCGACCCGATCGAGGCCCAGGCGATCATCGCGACCTACGGGCAGGACAGGGAACAGGACCGGCCGCTGTGGCTGGGCTCGGTCAAGTCGAACCTGGGGCACACCCAGGCCGCCGCCGGCATGGCGGGCGTGATCAAGGCCGTCGAGGCGATGCGGCACGGCGTGCTGCCCAAGACGCTGCACGTGGACGAGCCGTCGTCGCACGTCGACTGGTCGGCGGGCGCGGTCGAGCTGCTGACCGACGCACGGGAGTGGCCGGAGACCGGCGCGCCGCGCCGGGCGGGCGTCTCGTCGTTCGGCGTCAGCGGAACCAACGCGCACGTCGTCCTGGAGGCCGCACCGGACGCCCCCGAGGGCGCGGAGCCCGCGCGGGCACCGGGCGTCGTGCCGTGGGTGCTCTCGGCCCGCACCGCGACCGGGCTGCGGGCCCAGGCCGCGCGGACCCTGGACTGGGTCCGCGACGACACCGACGTCCTGGGCACCGGCTTCTCGCTGGCCACCGGCCGGGCCGCGCTTCCGCACCGCGCGGTCGTCGTCGGCGCCGACCGGGGCGAGCTGGCCGACGGCCTGGCCGCCCTGGCGGCCGGCCGGCCCACCGCACACGTCGAGTCCGCGCGGGCCCGCACGGACGCGGTCACCACGTTCCTGTTCACGGGGCAGGGTGCGCAGCGGGTCGGTATGGGTGAGGAACTGGCCGCCGCGTACCCGGTGTTCGCCGAGGCGTTCGACGCGGTGTGTGCCGAGTTCGACACGGTGCTCGACCGTCCGTTGCGTGAGGTGATCGCCTCGGGTGAGGGTCTGGACGATACGGCGTACGCGCAGCCCGCGCTGTTCGCGGTGGAGGTGGCCCTCTACCGGTTGGTCGAATCCTGGGGCGTGGTCCCGGACATGCTGATCGGTCATTCGATCGGCGAGTTGGTCGCCGCGCATGTCGCGGGTGTGTGGTCGCTGCGTGACGCGGTGACCGTGGTCGCCGCGCGCGGGCGGCTGATGGGAGCGCTGCCCGAGGGCGGTGCGATGGTGGCGGTCGAGGCCACGGAGGGGGAGATCGTCCCGACGCTCGTCGAGGGCGCGAACCTCGCGGCGGTCAACGGGCCGTCGTCGGTCGTCGTCTCCGGCGACGAGGACGCCGTCCTCGCCGTAGCGGACCACTGGTCCGAACTCGGCTGCAGGACCAAGCGGTTGACGGTGAGTCATGCCTTCCACTCGCATCGGATGGAGCCGATGCTCGCCGAGTTCGCTGAGGTCCTGGAGTCGGTGGGCTTCGCGGCGCCGAGCATCCCGATCGTGTCCACTGTGGCCGGGGGCGACGACGTCACCGGGCCCGGGTACTGGCTGCGTAACGTTCGCGAGGCCGTACGGTTCTCCGACGCCGTGCGGACCGCACGCGCGGTCGGCGTCACGGCGTTCCTCGAACTCGGCCCCGACGCCGTGCTGTCCGGCCTGGTCGCCGACTCCGCCGACGCGGACGCCGTGGCCGTCGCCGCCCAGCGCGACGGCAGGCCCGGCGAGCGTATGGTCGTCGCCGCGCTGGCCCGCCTGCACGCCGAGGGCGTTCCGGTCGACTGGTCCGCGTTCTTCGCGGACACGGGCGGCCGGTGGGTCGACCCGCCGACCACCGCCTTCGAGCGCACGCGCTACTGGCTCGACGTTCCGGCGCGGCAGGCCACCCTCGTGGACGACACCTTCTGGGCCGCCGTCGAGCGCGGCGACGTCGCCGACCTGCTCGGCGTCGCCGCCGACGCCGGCCTCGACGCGCTGCTGCCCGCCCTGTCGTCGTGGCGCGACCGGGACCGTACCGCCGCAGCCGTGGACGGCTGGCGCCACCGGGTCCGGTGGACGCCGTCGGCCGATCGGTCCACCGCGACGCCGACCGGCCGCTGGCTGCTCGTCGTCCCGGAGGGCGACCTGCCGCTCGCCGCCGACTGCGCCGCCGCGCTGCGCGAGCACGGTGGCGACGTCACGTACGTCGAACTGCCCGAGGGCGCCGATCGCGCGACCGCCGCGGCTCTGCTGGACACGCCCGACGCCGCCGGTGTGTTCTCCCTGCTCGCCCTCTCCGCCGACCCGGTGCGGGACACGCTCACCCTCGTCCAGGCCCTGGGAGACGCCGGGGTGGGCGCGCCACTGTGGTGCGCCACCTCGGGCTCCGTCTCCGTGGGTTCCTGGGACGTGATCCCGGACACCGCCGTCGCCGCCGCGGGCGTATGGGGGCTCGGCCGGGTGGTCCGCCTGGAGGCCCCGGACCGCTGGGGCGGCCTCGTCGACCTGCCGGGCGCCCTCGACGAGCGCGCCCGACGCCGCCTCGCCACCGTCCTCGCGGGCACCGAGAACGAGTGCGCGGTCCGCGCGAGCGGCACCTTCACCGCCCGTCTCGTCCACGCCGCCGACAGCCCCCGCCACGAGTGGCGGCCCCGGGGCACGGTCCTGGTCACCGGCGGCACCGGCGCGCTCGGCGGCCACGTCGCCCGTGGCCTCGCCGAGCGCGGCGCCGCCCACCTGCTGCTCGTCAGCAGGCGCGGCCCCGCCGCCGAGGGCGCGGACGAACTGGTCCGTGCCGTCGAGGCCGCGGGCGCCCGGGTGACCCTCGCCGCCTGCGACGTCGGCGACCCGGCCGATCTGGCCGTTCTGCTGGCCCGGTTGCCCGAGGACGAACCGCTGACCGCCGTCGTCCACGCCGCCGGCGTCCTGGACGACGCGCCGCTGGACTCCCTCACCCCCGACCGCGTCGCCGCCGTGCTGCGCGCCAAGGCGGACGCAGCGCTCGCGCTCCACACGGCGACCGCCGGTCTCGACCTCGACGCGTTCGTGCTGTTCTCCTCACTCGCGGGCACCCTCGGCAACCTGGGCCAGGGCGCCTACGCCGCCGCGAACGCCGTCCTCGACGCGCTCGCGGCCCACCGCCGCGCCCTCGGCCTGCCCGGCACCGCCGTGGCATGGGGCCCGTGGGCGGGCGGCGGGATGCTCGACGCGGCCGCCGCCGGACGGATGCGCCGCGCGGGCCTGACCCCGCTCGACCCCGACCGCGCCCTCGTCGCGCTCGACCTCGCGGTGGGCGGCGACGACGCGCACCTGGTCGTGGCCCACGCCGACTGGGACCGCTTCGCGGCCGCGCCCCTGCTGGCCGAACTGGCCGCGCCCGCGCCGGTCGAGCCGGCCGCCGAGCTCCTCGGCCCTGACCGCGAGCGGGCCGCGCTCGACCTGGTTCGCGCGCACGTCACGGCCGTCCTCGGCCACGCCGGCGGCGCCGACGTCGACCCCGACGCCGCCTTCCGCGACCTCGGCTTCGACTCGCTCGCCGCCGTCCAGTTGCGCAACCGGCTCACGGCCGCGACAGGCGCTTCGCTCGCCACGACCGCCGTCTTCGACCACCCGACCGCCCGCGCCCTGGCCGCGCACGTCCTCGCCCTCCTGACGGGCGGCGCCGCCGACACGGTGCGCCCGACCCCGCCCGTGGCGTCCACGTCCGTGGACCTGGACGAGCCGATCGCCATCGTCGGCCTGGCCTGCCGGTTCCCCGGCGGCGTCGAGTCGCCGGAGGACCTCTGGCGGCTGCTCGCCGACGGCGTCGACGCCGTCGGCCCGATCCCCGCCGACCGAGGCTGGGAGACCGCCGACGCCTACGCCGAGGGCGGCTTCCTCACTGACGCCGCCGGGTTCGACGCCGACTTCTTCGGCATCTCGCCGCGCGAGGCCCTGGTGATGGACCCGCAGCAGCGGCTCGCGCTGGAGACGGCGTGGGAGGCGTTCGAGCGCGCGGGCCTCGACCCGCACGGGGCACGCGGCACCTCGGTAGGCGTGTTCCTCGGCACCAACGGGCAGGACTACGCGGCCCTGCTCGGCGGAGTCACCGAGGCGCACGAGGGCCACATCGGCACCGGCAACTCGGCCAGCGTGCTCTCCGGCCGGGTCGCCTACGCGCTCGGCCTCCAGGGCCCCGCCGTCACCGTGGACACCGCGTGCTCCTCGTCGCTGGTGGCGCTGCACTGGGCGATCCAGGCGCTGCGCTCGGGCGAGTGCTCGATGGCGCTCGCGGGCGGCGTGACCGTCATGGCGACACCGGGCGCGTTCGCCGAGTTCGCCCGGCAGAGCGGCCTGGCGGCCGACGGGCGCTGCAAGGCCTTCGCCGCCGGGGCCGACGGCACCGGCTGGGGCGAGGGCGCGGGCGTCCTGCTCGTGGAGCGGCTCTCCGACGCCCTCAGGCTCGGACACCCGGTGCGCGCGGTCGTGCGCGGCTCCGCCGTGAACTCCGACGGCGCGTCGAACGGTCTTACCGCGCCCAACGGGCCCGCGCAGCAGCGGGTCATCCGCGCTGCCCTGGACGCCGCCGGGCTGCGGGCGTCCGACGTGGACGCCGTCGAGGCGCACGGTACGGGCACCTCCCTCGGCGACCCGATCGAGGCGCAGGCGCTGCTCGCGATCTATGGTCAGGACCGGGACGAGCCGCTGTGGCTCGGTTCGGTGAAGTCCAACATCGGCCACACCCAGGCCGCCGCCGGCGTCGCCGGTGTGATCAAGATGGTGCTCGCGCTGAACGCGGGCGTGCTGCCCAAGACGCTGCACGTGGACGAGCCGTCGTCGCACGTCGACTGGTCGGCGGGCGCGGTGGAACTGCTGACCGAGCGTCGGGAGTGGCCGGAGACCGGCGCGCCGCGCCGGGCGGGCGTCTCGTCGTTCGGCGTCAGCGGAACGAACGCGCACGTGATCATCGAAGAGGCCCCGGCCCACGCCGACGCCCCCGTCGAGGCCGCCGTCCTCACGGCGCCCTCCGACATCGCCCCCGCGCCCGAGCGGCCCACCGGACCGGTGCCCTGGCTGGTGTCCGGGCGTACGGAGGAGGCGCTGCGGGCACAGGTCGAGCGGCTTCGCGCGTTCGTCACCGCACACCTCGACGCCGACCCTGCCGACATCGGCCTCGGCCTGGCCACGGGCCGGGCCGCGCTTGCGCACCGCGTCGCCGCCGTCGGAGAGCGGACGGACGAGCTGCTCGCCGCGCTCGACGCGGCCGTGCCGACGGTGGCCAGGGAAGGCCGTACGGCGTTCCTGTTCACGGGGCAGGGTGCGCAGCGCGCGGGCATGGGCGAGGAACTGGCGGCGACGTACCCGGTGTTCGCGGAGGCGTTCGACGCGGTGTGTGCCGAGTTCGACACGGTGCTCGACCGTCCGTTGCGTGAGGTGATCGCCTCGGGTGAG
>NZ_JBVJPA010000040.1:0-29728 GCF_055582885.1 Streptomyces sp. NPDC107454
TCCGGCAAGACCGCCCCTGACGCACCATCAGCCAACTACACTCCGGACAACATCTCTGACCAGGCCAGATAGCGAACCGCTGCTGGAGTACTAGATCCAGCCCCTCTTGGCCGCCTCGGCCCCCACCTGGAAGCGCGTGTCGAGACCGAGGCCGGACGCGATCGCCGCGATGCGGCGGGTCACCGTGCGCGCGCTCGTCCCCAACATCCTGGCGATCGCATGGTCCTTGTAACCCGCCTGCATCATCTTCAACAGCAGGAGGTCCTGTGCGCTCGGGCCGTCGGGCGTCGCCGGAGCGGCCGCGCCGAGGGGCTGCGCACGCTGCCAGTAGGAGTCGAACAACTCAAGGAGTGCGTCGAGCAGGCCCGACTGGTGGACGACGGCGATCCTGTCGTAGCGGCCGGGTACCAGCGCGACCAGCGCGACGCGGCGGTCCATGATACGCAGTCTGAACGGCAGGGCCGGCAGGATGCGGGCCTGCTCGCCGATCCCGGCGAGGTGGGTGATCAGCTCGAAACGCTCCGGCTGCGCCAGTGCCTCCGGGGTGTAGACCGACCGGATGTCGACGCCGCGGCCCAGCAGGTCCATCGTTAGCTCCTCCTCCAACTCGGTGCTGTAGAGCCCGAGATAGGGGGGTCGATCCAGCACCCAGAAGTGGGTGCGGACCGACTGCAGCAGTTCGGCGACGCGCAGCGCGATCTCCGCCTCGCCGGTGATCACCTCCACCAGTCCGCTCGGATCCTCCTGCAGCCGACGCGCGCGGTACTCGTCCGCCAGGTCGTCGACGGCGCCCCACACCGAGGTGAACGCCGCCTCGGTCTCGGCTCGGCGTCTGGCCAGCAGCGCCCGCAGTGCGGTGTGCGGGCTGACCGGCCGGTACTGGCCGTGCCCTTCCCTTCTCAGCATGCCCAGCTCCACCAACCGGGAGACCGTGCGCCTGACCCGGCTGGGCGTGGTGCCCAGGCTCTCGGCGATCTCGGCCGCCGTCCGGTCCGACTTGGTCAGATAGACGCGGTAGACCCGCTCGTCGAACTCGCTGATCCCCAGGGCGCTCAGCACCGGACGTCCTCCCAGAGATCACGGCCCGGCGAGCCGTCGGGACGGCCGTGGCGCGAATCGCCATCTGGCGATCTACGACACGAGTCTGATCTAGACATTCCTCATTCACAAGCTTTCACTCTGAACGTTCACGCCACCTGTGGAGGGGCCCCGAGCATCCTCGGTGCCGACGACCGGTCAGGCGGCGCCACTTGGACGGCAGAGGACGCCCGTGCTCTGGCCGACCGCAGAGCCGGGAGAGACCTTGTGAAAGCACACCACCGCAGACGCTGGAGTGTGCCGGTTGCCGCCGGCGCTCTCGTGCTCGCGCTGGCCGGCCCGTACGACGCGACGGCCTCGGCGTCCTCGGCGGCCCGTTCCGACGCCGCCGACTCCCCGACCGCCGCATCCGCGTCCGACCGGGTGCCCGCCGGCGACCACTCCGTCACGCTGATCACCGGTGACGTGGTCACCACCCGACAGAGCCCCGGCAGCGACGGCAGGAACGGGGGCACCGTCAGCGTCCGCGGTGCCGACGGACGTCCGGTACAGACCCACATCCTGACGTCGGGCGACGATCTCTACGTGTTCCCCGAGTCCGTGCTGCCCTTCGTGGCCAAGGGCATCCTGGACCGGCAGCTGTTCAACATCACTTCCATGATCGCCGACAGGTACGACGACGCGCACCGTGACCGACTGCCGCTCATCGTCTCCTACACGCACTCCGCCGACTCGCGCAGCAGGGCCGCCGCTCTGCCCGACGGGGTGACCCGGGTCCGTACCCTCGACGGCATCGACGGCGTCGCCCTCACCGCGGACCGCTCGCACGCCGCGGACTTCTGGAAGTCTGTGGCCGGGACGGCGACGACCGACGGAGCCCGCAAGCAGGCCGCCGCACCGGCCTTCGCCGGCGGGATCGCGCACATCTGGCTGGACGGCCTCGTCCACGCCGACCTCGCCGACAGCACTACGCAGATCGGTGCCCCCCAGGTCTGGGCGGACGGCAACACCGGACAGGGTGTGGACGTGGCCGTCCTCGACACCGGTGTCGACGCGGGACACCCCGACCTCGCGGACCGCGTCGCGGGCCGGCAGAGCTTCGTACCGGACGAGAACACGGACGACCACGTCGGTCACGGCACACATGTCGCGTCCATCATCGCCGGTACCGGCGCGGCCTCCGACGGCAAGGAGAAGGGTGTCGCGCCCGGCGCCCGCCTCGACATAGGCAAGGTGCTGGACGACTCCGGGTCCGGTCAGACCTCCTGGGTCCTGGCCGGCATGGAATGGGCCGCGGTCGACCAGCACGCCAAGGTCATCAACATGAGCCTCGGCGACGGCCAGGTGTCCGACGGGACCGACCCCCTCAGCCAGGCCGTCGACAGGCTCAGCGCCGAGACCGGCGCGCTGTTCGTCGTCGCCGCCGGCAACGCGGGCGCAGCCGGCACCATCGGCGCACCGGGCGCGGCGAGCGACGCGTTGACCGTGGGTGCCGTCGACTCCGACGACTCCGTGGCCGACTTCTCCAGCCAGGGTCCCCGCGTGGACGGCGCTCTGAAGCCGGAGATCACCGCCCCTGGGGTCGGCATCCTCGCGGCCAACTCCCAGTTCGACGGCAACGGTGAGGGCGCCTACCAGACCATGAGCGGCACCTCGATGGCCACGCCCCACGTGGCGGGCGCCGCCGCGCTGATGGCCGCCGCACATCCGGATCTCACCGGAAGTCAGCTGAAGGATCTGCTGGCCAGCAGTTCGCGGCAGACCCCGCGGTACGACGCCTTCCAGGCGGGCAGCGGCCGGCTCGACGTCGCCGCAGCCTCGCACGCCGGAGTCTTCGCCACGGCGACCGCCTACGCCGCGCAGGTTCCGCAGAATCCCGCCAGCGGCGTGCAGCGCCCGGTGACGTACACCAACACCACGGACACGGCCGTCACCCTCGCGCTGAGCGTCGAGGCGGCACACGCCCCCACCGGGGTGTTCCGGCTCTCCGTCTCCCAGGTGGTCGTGCCGGCGCACGGTACCGCCGGTGTCACCGTGACGATCGACGGCTCGGGCGTCACCACCGGCGGCCGGTACACCGGCCAGGTCATCGCGAAGACCGCTGCCGGGACGGTCGCGGCGCACACCGCCGTCTCCCTCGGGGACGTCGAGCACAAGCTGACCATGACGTTCAAGGACGCCAAGGGGCAGCCCATGTCCGGCGTGGTCGAACTGCTCAGGTCCGGTGACGACTCCCCGATGTTCGTCGAGATCGACGCCTCCGGCACGGGCCAGATGTACCTGCCGAACGACGTGTACTCGGTGCTGTCCTTCAAGACGGTGCAGGGTGTCCACGGTCCCCATTCGTGGGGCATGGCGCTGCTGGGCGACCCCGATGTCCGCCTGGACCGCGACACCACCGTCACGCTCGACGCTTCCAAGATCGACCGCATCGACATGACGGCCCCTCAGCCGACTGAGGCGACCTACCAGCGACTGGACTACACCCGCCTGATGGGCGGCCAGATCTGGCGGGACTACATGGAGACCCAGACCAACTACGACAGCCTGTGGGCCCAGCCGACCACCCACAAGGTGACCCACGGCGACTTCTACCTGGCGGCCCGCTGGCGCAAGGAGCAGCCCGCGCTGTCCGTCGCCACCAAGACCACCGACTTCACCGACGTGCTGCGCCAGGACGGCGTCACCCCCCTGCCCAAGGGCACCGTCAAGCTCCCGCTGGTCTTCGCCGGTCAGGGCGCGAGCACCGACTACGCCCACCTCGACGTGCACGGCAAGGCCGTGGTGGTACGCCGCAACGACGACGTGTCCGACATGGACCAGGCGTCCGCCGCGACGGCCGCGGGCGCGAAGCTCATGCTGGTCGTGAACAACGTGGACGGGCGCGGATTCCGTCGCTACAACGCGCCGTTCGGTTCGACACCCGTCCGGCTCGACGTGGGCCTGCTCAGCACCGACGAGGGCGAGAAGCTCGTCCGGCAGGCCCAGGACTCGGGCGCTTCGGTCACGGTCGGCTCCGCGCCCGTGAGCCCGTACGTCTACGACCTGGACCAGACCTGGCACAACGAGATCCCCGCCCGCATGGTGGTGCAGGGCGGTTCCAAGAACCTCGCCCGGGTCGACGAGACCTTCGACAGCCCGGCCCCGGGAAGCACCGGCGGCGAGTTCCGGTTCGACTGGCCCACCTACAACAACTGGGCCATCGGCGGAATGATGCCGGAACCGGTGCGGGGCAAGCGCACCGACTGGGTCTCGACCGGGGGCTACAACCGCTGGAGCCAGAGCGCGTACGCGGACGGCTTGGTCTTCGAAGCCGGGGCCAAGACCTCCTACCGGGCGGGCAGCACGCAGTCCGAGGAGTGGTTCAAGCCGATCGAACGGCCCTACCTGAACGACGTCTATAGCATGCCCACGCGCAAGGGCGACCACCTGTACATCGACGCCCCGGCCTGGGGCAGCCACGACCACGTCGGCATGAGCCAGATGGACGGCGGAGCGGAGCAGCGGCAGACCCTCTACCAGGGCACCACCCAGCTGGGCACGGGCACCTTCACGAACGTCTCGGGCGACGCACCCGGTGCCGGCAAGCTGCCGTACCGGCTGGTCGTCACCAGCAAGCGCGATGTGGCGTTCACCCCGTACTCCTCCAGCACGCGCACCGAGTGGGACTTCACCTCGCAGGCGACGGCGGACGGCTCCGACGCGGTGCTGCCGCTGGTGCAGATCGACTACGAGGTCGGTACCGACTCGGCCGGGCGGGCCGGGCGGCACGACGCCCTGTCCGCCACCGCGGCCCAGCTGCCGGGGGCCGTCGGCGCCGGCAGGGTCGGCGCGGTCACCCTGGAGATGTCCTACGACGGCGGCACGACGTGGCACCGGGCCACGCGTGATCACGACGGGCGGTACCGCCTGGACGCGCCGAAGAAGGCGTCCTACGTGTCGCTCAGGGCGAGCGCCCAGGACTCGGCGGGCAACGCGGTGCACCAGACGGTGATCCGGGCGTTCGGCCTGCGCTGACGCACGGCCGCGGATCGCGCGCGTGAAGAACGGTCCGTCCGGGGTCGCACGACCCCGGACGGACCGCCGCCGCCCCTCACGGACCGAGGCGTTCCGCGGGTGCGGGTCCCGTCGGGGCGCACCCCGTGGACAGTTTCCACAGGATCCTCCCGACAACCTGACGACGGTCCCGCACCCGTACCCTTCGGTGGCCGGAGCCGACACACCCCGATCGACGCCCACGCCTGACACATCACCTCATGACGACGCGCCCCGGACCGACGACCGACCCGACCGCTTCGCGGACACGCCCGGCAGCGGGATGACCACCTCGTCCTCGACCGGCGGGTCGATCTCCTGCTCCCGGTTGCCGGTGGGGGCGAAGCAGCGCAACCGGACCGAGGACGGGGTGACGTCCAGAGCAGGAACGACTTGAAGAACGGCGGACTCTAGGTCGCCGACCCCGGGGAGAAGACTTTGGTGTACGCCTTGCGCACCGGGAGACGCAGGCGCGAGGCACGGTCGGGCCGCCCGGCCGCGCCCAGCAGCGCCGCGACCAGCCGATGCCGCCGGGTGACCCGGACCGGCGTCCCCGCGGATCGGATCGGCGGAATCCCGAGCCGCTCCGCCATGACGGCCATGGACTGCTCCTCGGTCAGGATGAACACGCGGCGCATCCGCAGCCGTCGCCCGTCCCGTTGATCTTCCCCCTTGTCCGGCGTGTGCCGCAGCAACGAACGCAGCCGTTCCTGTGCCGTGCGCCGCGATTCGGACTCCGGCGCGAGGGCCGAAGCGTCACAGAAGACCGGCATGAACCCGTGGAGATCCTCATAACAGTCGTGATTGCCGGGTATGGCGTAGATCGCGGCCGGGTAGTCGCGGTACGGCCGGTGGAACTTCGTTCCGTAGTCGTCGTAACTGCCGACCGGATAGATCACGTCACTGGCGAGGACCGCGAAACTCGACCCCTCACTGACCCTCAGGAAGCCGGGTACCTCGGCGTATTGAGGTTCGTCACTCTCGCCGGTGTCCCCGATGACCATGAAGGAGAAACGGTCGGGGTCGTCGCGCCGCACCACCGCGTCGGCGTTCCCCCGCTGCTCCACCCACCGGGCACGGGTACGGCCCGTGGGGTCCCCGAACCACGAGGCCAGCGCGCCGTTGCGGGCAGGCCACATCGTCCTGGGGTCGAGCCACAAGAGCTTCTCGACGCGGGCGGGCATCAGGCCTCTGTAGTCACCGGTTCCGGGCTGCCCCTGCCGGCGCCCCGGGCGGTGTCGCGTGAAGAGTCGGACATCGGCGAACGGTAACAATGATCTTCCCGGGCGCAGGACGCGAGGGCGTGCGCCTGGCACTCGCACCCACTGGAGGCCTCACCCATGCCGCCCGGGGACCGTATCGCGCCGCCCACCCACCGCCCCTGCTCCTCCCTCCAGGGGCCGCGCCCCGACAACTGCGAGAACACGGCCCTTCTGGGCCTGAGACCGCCCCGACCCGCCGCCGTCAGTCACTCCCGTGCGTGCGGCCGGGCGGGGGACCCGTCGCGTTCCAGCGTGGTTCGGCATGACCCGGGCAGCCACCCGGCCGGGTGCGCCCGCCGCGCCGGCCAGGGCATCGAGGTTTTCACCCGGCGGTGTGGTCCGTGACTGGTCCGGAAGCACTGTTCAGAAGGGGTACGGCCGTGGGAGGAACGGGGAGTTGGCGCGCAGGCCGGACTCGGTCCAGAGCAGGCTGAGCGAAAGGCGCCTCACCGGGAAACCCCAGGTCAGGCGCCTCTTCGCATGTGTCTAGAAGAAGCCCAGCTTCTTCGGCGAGTACGAGACGTGCAAGCTCGTGGTCTCCTGGTGGTACAGCAGTTGCACCCAAGCTGACCAGGGGAAAAAGCAGTTGGTGCGGTTCTCTGACGGGGGGCTGGTCCGGAAATGGTCCGGATCGGCTTGCGCAATGTGTTGTTGCTGGGCGGGGCCTTCTCGGACCGGCGCTGTGATCGGCAGTGTGACGAGCTGGATTCCGCCGGGGACCTCCCCCGTTTGCCGAGCGCGGCCGCCGGGTTCAGACGTCCGGGCGGCGGCTCCGGGCAGGCCGTTGAGGAAGTCGGTCGCCTGTGGCCTTCGGCGGTCGATGAGTCGCAGCGGAACCGTTCGGACGCTGCGGAGGCGGCGCAGTCCCTAGGCGTTGCTCCACCCGGTTGTGCTGGAATACGAGTCCAGCAGGTCCACCACGAAGACCAGGGTGGAGCCCGCCGGGATCAGCGGCGAGGGCGACTGATTGCCGTAGCCGAGACGCGGGGGAATGATGATCTCGCGCCGACCGCCGACCTTCATCCCCCTCACCCCGCGGTCCCAGCCCTTGATGACCTTGCCACTGCCCAGGGCGAACTTGAACGGCTGACCCCGGTTCCAGGAGGCATCGAACTCCTTACCGGACTCGAAGGCCACCCCGACGTAGTGGACCCTGACCACCATGCCCGGCTTCACCTCGGGCCCGTCCCCGACGACCAGGTCCCGGATGGTCAGCTCGGTAGGAGCGTCACCCTCCGGAATGTCGACCTCGGGCTTTGTCAGTTCACTCATTGCAGCCTCATCACTCTCCGTCGGAAGCCGTCGCACGGACCAGCCGGACACATGGACACTCCATGCAGCAGATGGTCACGCTACCGAGCATGCCGGTCTCGCCGGTTCCCTGGCCGCCCTGGACGTGCGGTCGCCTCTCCTCCTCAGAATCACCGGGACTACGGCTTCCGTCCTGACAGCGACGATCGCCACCTATTGTCGTGCGGCGGTCGGCCAGCCAGCGTCCCAGTGCCGGGTCCAGGGCGTCACCGTCGAGACGGGTCAGCAGTCGACGCACTGTGCTCTCGGCGGACAGGTCCCGCTGCGGCATCACCGGATCGGGGCGCAGGCCGAGCGGTTCGAGCACGTGGGAGGGGGCGTCTGCGATCCACTCGCCGACCGCCAGCAGCGAGGTTGCCCCGGCCAGGACCGCGCACGCGGTCAGCGCCAGCACCACGATCAGCCGGTGGCGCACCCCGCGTGGATCTCGCGGGTGCGGAACCTCGGCCAGGCGCTCCAGCAGCCGCGGTATCTCACCGGGTGCGGCCTGCGGCTGGCCGTCGAGCCGCTCAAGAGCGGGCTGGATCAGGGAGGATGCGTTCGCGGGCACGGTCTTCCACTTGGATCACGGGGCGTCGAGAACTCCATGATCACGGAGGCCGTGGCCGCCTCGCCTCCCCGCCCGGCTCCCACCCAGACGATCACCATCAGACGGGCGTCACCGGACTTTGCCGAGGCCGTGGGCCTGCCCCTGACTGGAGTAGGCGCGCGTGAATTCCCTCGTGGTCATTCCGGGGTTTCAGCCGCACGAACGCATGTGAGACCGACGGGTCGACCTGCGACCGCCGTCAGCGCCTGTTTGGCCGCAATCCCGGGATGCGCTCGCGCGGGAGCCGCGGGGCTGACGACATGGCGGGGCCTTCGTTCGCCTCGCAGGTCGCCGGGGAGTCCTCGTACGCGGCCGCGAGGCGGATCAGTTCCTCGAGCCGGTCATGAGCCTTGGTCAGGTCGTCGATCTGGGCTTTGCTCCGGTCACGCTCGGTCTCGAGCCGGCGTGCCATGCGAGGGGCCGCGACGAGGGTGTCCAGGAAGGGCAGGATCTGCAGGATCGCCTTGCTCGACAGCCCTGCCGCGTAAAGCAGTTGGATAAATCTCACCCGCTCGACGGCGGAATCCGGGTACTGCCGGTGGCCGCCGGGACCGCGGTCGGCGACGACGAGCCCCTGTTCCTCGTAGTACCGCAGCGCGCGGACGCTGACCCCGGCGCGCTCGGCCACCTGCCCGATCCGCATAGCGCCCCCCGCAGGCTCCCGATTTGATTCTCACGTCGACGTCAGGTTTTAGCGCACGCGACATGAACCTCAACGGATCCACCGCGCTCATCACCGGAGCCAACCGCGGCATCGGCCGCCACCTCGCCGCCCAGCTCGTCGAGCGAGGCGCCAAGGTCTACGCGACCGCCCGCCGTCCCGAGTCGATCGACCTCGACGGCGTCCAGGTCCTCGCCCTCGACGTCACCGACCCGGAGGCCGTCGCGAACGCCGCTCGCGTCGCCGCCGACGTGAACCTGCTGGTCAACAACGCCGGTATCGGAGGCGGTCCTCTGCTCGGGGACCTGGATGGCGTCCGCGCCGCGCTGGACGTCAACTTCTGGGGCTCGCTGTCAGTGTCCCGCGCCTTCACGCCGGTCCTCGCGGCCAACGGCGGGGGCGCGATCGTGAACATCGCCTCCTCGGCGTCCTGGTTCGTGTTCCCCGGCAACGGCGCCTACGGCGTCTCAAAGTCCGCCCTGTGGAGCATGGGCAACGCGCTCCGCCAGGAACTGGCCGGCCAGGGCACACGCGTCATCTCGGTGCACCTCGGCGCGGCCGACACCGACATGATGAAGGGCTACGACGTGCCCAAGATGGACCCGGCCGACGTCGCCCGTATCACCCTCGACGGTGTCGAGTCCGACGCGTTCGAGGTGGTCGTGGACGAGTTCACCGCCATGGTCAAGGCGTCGCTGGCCGAGGACCCGCGGGAGTTCGACGAGCGGTTCCAGCGGTTTCTGAACGCTTGACACCTCAACCCCTGGTCGTCTGATCGCTGTTCCCGGGGACGCGCGAACGGGCGTCCCGGTGGGCCCCATCGCTCGCGGCGCCAGCCGAGGGTCAAGGGACGAAGCAGTAGTCGAGGAGGTTCGGTGATCAGGTGGCAGAGCCGATCAAAGGTAGGCGCGATCAGGGATGATGCTTCGGCAGGCACGGTCTTCCACGGGGATCACGGGGCGTCGAGAACTCTGTGATCTCTTCCAGGGCCGTGCCTGCTTTACATGCCGAAACGCCACCAAGCGGGCGGATCACTGTGAACCGGACGTCACGCTAGAACGCCGAAGCCTTGGCCGCGGAGGCAGCTGATGGTTCGTCGGAGCACTGGCGTCGCTGTCCAGTCATGGAAGGTGATCGTTTGGTCGAGCCGGCCGATGGCCTTCAAGTCGCGGACCAACCACCTGTAGGCGAGATTCGTGGCCTGCCGTTCAAGGTCGGTTGAGAGGAGTTCCTCCTGCGCGGATGGAAGCCGGAATACGGGATGAGGGAGGGGAGTGGACCTGCTGCCAGATGTCGTGGGGAACGTCTGGTTCCTCGGCGAGTTCCAGGTCGACAGTCGGGGTGTCGCGAAGGTCGGCGGATGTGTCGGGGTGCACGCCGAACACGACGGTGGCGGACCATGCCTGAGTGTCATCTGGCTGGGGCGTGATGACGAAGCCTTTGGCGCGGACGGGGAAGACGCTGTAGAGGCCGAGCGCTGCTCCGAACCGGGCGAAGTTGGTCTCCACCAGGTCGTGGTACGACAGCCTGGTGTACGGAGAGTTCGGCCCCAACGTGCGACTCGAACAAGAACGCGTGTGGTTTCACCTGCTCGAAGAAGCCCTCAACGAGCTCCGCTGAGCACTGCGCACAACACAGTTGGCCTGCCGGTGCTGGCGAAGGGCACGTTCAATGAGCCTTGGTGAGCAACTCCTGATGCCTGACGAGCGCCGTGGCGCGAAGGAGGTCACGGAACGAGTCGGCCACCGTGCCACGGGTCTTCAGCGCGTGACAGTTCGGGCACAGAGCGATCACGGCCCTGGGCAGGTCGTCGCCACCCTTGGCGTGATCGTCTATGTGATCTACTTCCAGCAGGTAGGAGCCGTTGCGACCGAGGGCCGAGGTGTAGCGGGGATCAGGGCATTGCGGGTTCCCGCAAGCCCTCTGGCTCCGCTCGAGCACCGCATGGCGGGAGGCTGCAGTACTTAGCGACCTTACGATCTCCGGCACGCGGGGATCTCGTTCTGGCTCTACTCCGGAGTGGACCCGGCCGAATGCGCCCGCCGCGCCGGCCAAAGCATCGAGGTTCTCTTCCGTCACTACGCCAAGTTCCTCGACGGCGTTCGAGAACAGGCGAACCGCCTCATCGAGCAGTCGATGCAGGAGTGGGGGCGTGTCAGCCAAGGCGAAGCAACCGAGGGCTGAAGCGTGGGTTTGGTCCGTGACTGGTCCGGAAGTACTGGTCAGGAGCGGTACAGGTGGGAGGAACTCGGAGTTAGCACGCACGCCGGGCTCGGCCGAGAGCAAGCTGAGGGAAAGGCGCCTGACGGGTCAAAGGCCAGGTCAGGCGCCTTTTTTGGTGCGCCTAGAAGAAGCCCAGCTTCTTCGGCGAGTACGAGACGAGCAAGTTCTTGGTCTGCTGGTGGTACACGCGAGGCGCCTCATCTGACCTGCGGAACTGGGAGCGTTGTCGGCGGCGAATGGCGAATTGGTCCGGGAATGGCCCGGATCTTGGCCTCGGAGACGAGGTCCAGACCAGCTCCCGGGCGTCCAGCAGCTCAGCAACAGGCTTGCTGACACACTCAGTCGCTTGAACGGCAAGGCTCGGGGGGCGGTGAGGGTGTTCCCCGTCTGGCTGCGGCCAGCCGCATCCCGACGGGAAGTGCTGAGGGGGCGGATTACGGCGTAGAGCAGAGCGGCTGACTCGTCCACGCTGCCTACTTCTACCAGTACTGGACCCCGTGGTGGCGACTGCACGTTCCGCGGAAGTGCGCACTGAACGAGTACTCACCGTCCCGGCACTTCGCCGTGGCGCCTCGCGGGTGCGAACTGTTCTCCCGGCAGGCGCCTACGGTGTGGTGGGCGCAGCTGGCAGCTTCCGCGGTGGTTGCCGTGGCGACTGGGATGAGCAGTGCTCCAGCTACTGCTACTGCTACAGCAGCCAGGCCGGCGCGATCTGAGTGAGCATGAATGCCTCCCGTTGTGGTTGAAAGGCGAGCCTTGCATGGTCAGGTCGGCGTGTTGGGTCCTACGGAGCTGCGGTGGTCGAACCAAGACGATCAAGACCCAGCCGTGACGGTGGATTCGCGACGGGCTGAACGGGTGGTCGAGGCGGGTCGAACAGGCAACAGCCCAGGCCAGCTCTTCGATCAACTCGCCCTGCCGGCAACTCACGTCACCGCCGGTTTAGCGAACGACCGGCAGGCGGCGCACAGACCACCTATCCGTGGCCGCGCAGAGGTCATGCACCGACCGTTCGGTTTGTCCGCCCGTCGTTCTGGCCGTCAATGACCTGGCGCTGCCGTGGGGCCGCGCTGTCTTTGCTGCGCTCAGCCGGTCTGGGGTGGACGCCGGGATCCTGGTGACGCACACCGCGCACGCGCAGTCCGGCAACGGCCGCGCCGCCAGGCGCGAGCACGAGTCGCCGCGTTCCGACCGGGCCGACCGCGACCGGCACGCCGACGTCGCCCGGGCCGCACACGATGCCTTCGTCGCCGCCAGCCCGCTCGTATGGGCCTGACCACTTGGACAGGCGCCCCGCGCCCGGCACCGCACCCGGCCCACGTTGGCATGAACGCGCGCAGCCGGACGAATGGCGGAGCAGGTGCGGGTTCCGGCGAGCCTTGCTGCTTGCTGCGTTGAGTGTGCCGAATGGAACTGCGACGCCCGGTGGGCGAGTTCTGTTTTGCGGCGAAGGGTGACGATGTATCGATTCGGCGAACGGTTGCCCGCCATATGGGGAGATGGTGTGCATCATGTGCTTGAATCGTGCACAACTCGGCCAGGTGGCCTGATCCGATCGTCCGGTTCCCCGTGTCCTGCTTCCCCGGCAGGGCAGCCGTGCGCTGTGGTCAGGTCCGCCGGGCCGAGCCGCTCCGTACGCGCGGCAGGGGAGAGAACGGGCGATCCACACTCGCCTCTGCCGCAGCGCAGCCCGGTGCCCCCTGAAGTCTCCTCGTCAGGGGCCCCGCTCCGGGGCGCGCCCGGCATGGCCCGCCTGAGGCCGGGCGGGTGTGTGCGCCACAACCAGTCGGCGGTGCCGCTTGCCGTCGGCGCACGTGAAGGGAACCTCCATGACCGCCACCGTCTCCAACTTCTACTACGGTGCCGTGACCCCCGTAACTGCCTATCTCATGGCCTGCCTCGGTGCGGGCCTTGGGCTGCGGTGCACGACGAGGTCGCTGCGGCGTCCGCACCGCAGAGCCGGCTGGCTGGCGCTGGGTGCCATATCGATCGGCTGCGGCATCTGGACCATGCACTTCATCGCCATGATCGGCTTCAGCGTCCAGGGCGCGCTGGTCAGCTACGACACGACAAAAACACTCCTCAGCCTGGCCGTCGCGATCGCCGTCGTCGCCATCGGCGTCTTCCTCGTCGGCTACCGGGGCAGCTCACCGGTGAACCTGGGCGTGGCAGGCACGGTCACCGGGCTCGGGGTCGCGGCCATGCACTACCTCGGCATGGCCGCCATCCACACCAACGGCGGAATCCACTACGACACACAGACGGTGGCACTGTCCGTCGTCATCGCCGTCGCGGCCGCCACGGCGGCGCTGTGGGCCGCGGTCTCCATCCACAGCCTGTGGTCCAGCCTCGGCGCGAGCCTGGTCATGGGGTTGGCAGTGACCGGTATGCACTACACCGGCATGGCCGCGGTCTCCGTCCACGTCACCGGCCAAACCGCGTCGTCACAGTCGTCTTCCAGCCTGGTGTCGTTCCTCCTGGTCATGCTCGCCGGCCCGCTCATCGTCCTCCTGATCGCCGCCGTGATCGTCATGTTCGACCCCGACATGATGCTCGGCGACGACGAAGGGGGCCGGGCAACGGCCGCACCGTACGGCTCCGGATTCCCCGTACAGCAGCCGACATCACCGTCGCAGCCCTACACCGCCCGGTGAACGGTCCTCGGCACAGCGAACCAACACGTCATGGCCAGGCAGCAGCCCGGCCGCCCGGCCGTTCTGCACACCAGGAGCACGGGGGCACATGGGCCGACGAGCCGGTCCGCGTACTGGACCTCACCCCCTGAGTGCAGCATCGGCAAACACTGCGGCCCCCCTGCCGGATCCGGCAGGGGGGCCGCAGTGTTTGCCGGGCGGCGTCCCGCCCGGCGCGCGTCTGGCGGCTGGTGTCACTCGGTGGGCTTGCCTTCTCTCCTTCGCACCTTCCACACCGGTCTCGGCGTCTACGGTCGGCGCACACGTGCGGGCGCGGCGCACAAGGCGGGGGGTGCGATGAGGAGTTGGGAGAGGGCGCTGTCGGTGCTGGAGGCGCTGTGGGAGCGCGGGCAGGCGGCTGAGCACGGCTGGACGCTGGACACGGAGCTCCTCCCGCCGCACCAGAAGCAGGTGAACGCCTTGGAGAACCAGGGCCTGGTGGAGCTTGCCTGCCGGGAGGACCGCGCGGAGCTGTCGGTCCTGGAGGGCCGGCCCGTGCGGTGGGTGGCCCGCCTGACTCCCTACGGCCACGACACCCTCGCCTACGGCCAGTCCCGCCCCCGGGCCGAGCTTCCGCCCGGTGAGGCAGCCCCGGACCGGCAGCTGGTGGAGCTCATCCCGACGCAGATGGCGGCACTGCGCATGTTCGTCGGCCTCACCGGCCAACTCCGTGTGCCGCCGGCCGCGGGGCTGGCGGAGCAGGTCCGTACGGCCTCGTGTGATCACGGAATCAAGCGGTGGCGGCTGTATCTGACACCAGAGCAGATGGAGTCGGTGGCGTATGGGCTGTGGCTGCACCGGATGACGGGCTCCGTCGCGGAGGCCAACCGCTTCGCCCGCGAGTACGGCGTCGCACACACCCCTTCTCCAGCCGAGCAGGACGGGCCGCCACCCGGCGCCGTCGTGACAACGGCGCCAGGCAAGGCTGCGCCCCGCGACGCGGGGCTAGCGGGCGAGGATGATGTGGATGGGCTGGTCAGGGCAGCGGCTGAGGCCCTCGGTGACCGTGGCTTGTTCGGTGGGGTCGACGGACAGGCCCCACCGGGTTTTGTCGGCGACCCAGTCGGTCTGGTAATGGCACCCGTAGCCGGCGTACGGGGCATCCAGTCGTTGTGGTCCTTGTCAGTCTTGGACCGGTTGGAGGCGGCGGACACTGCGATCAGGTCGCGGGGGCCGTCGAGGTCGTTGGCGTAGGCTTTGCGTTCCTTCGGCGTCCAGGCGGAGGCGCCGCTGTCCCAGGCCTCCGCTCGCGCGGAAAGCATTTCCATCGAGGAGATTCACGGCACCTACAACGACTCACCTCCACTGGCGCGGAGAGCACTCTGCGCCCTCGTCGCATCGACCGTGCTCCTGCGACCCACCTCCGCTGGCGCGGAGAGCACGCCGGACGCCGGCTGATGGCGATCTACGAGAGCGACCCACCTCCGCTGGCGCGGAGAGCACAGGGCTCGTGTCTTCTCCCGCTCCTGCTCCAGCGACCCACCTCCGCTGGCGCGGAGAGCACCTGCTCGCGTTGGCCGAGTTCCAGGCGCGCGCCGACCCACCTCCGCTGGCGCGGAGAGCACTCGGCGCACGAGTACAAGACGGCGATCCGCGCCGACCCACCTCCGCTGGCGCGGAGAGCACCAGCAGGTCGCGCTCCGCAAGGAAGACGTCGTCGACCCACCTCCGCTGGCGCGGAGAGCACACCCCGAACGGCAACGGCGGTACAAGACCGTCGACCCACCTCCGCTGGTGCGGAGAGCACGCCACCCCGCACAACCGCGCTCACCTCATCGGCGACCCACCTCCGCTGGCGCGGAGAGCACCAGGCCACGAACCACGGCACCGGGTATCCGGCCGACCCACCTCCGCTGGCGCGGAAAGCACACGGTGACGATGCGTGCATCGAGGCGCTTGTACGACCCACCTCCGCTGGCGCGGAGAGCACCTCGGAGGTGAAGGTGGCCACGGTCACGCCTCCGACCCACCTCCGCTGGCGCGGAGAGCACCCGGAACTCATCATCGACGCGGGCCGAATGCACGACCCACCTCCGCTGGCGCGGAGAGCACGACAGGCGGTCATACCCCATACCAAGGATGTCCGACCCACCTCCGCTGGCGCGGAGAGCACGCTATGCGGTCAGTGCACGCCCGTCGAAGCGGCGACCCACCTCCGCTGGCGCGGAGAGCACGTGGAGGTCGCTGTGCCCGGCGTGGAGCAGGGCGACCCACCTCCGCTGGCGCGGAGAGCACGTCTGCCAGGCGCCCACCGAGGGCGGCGGCAACGACCCACCTCCGCTGGCGCGGAGAGCACGCCAAGGACGCCACCAAGTCCGACTGCCAGGACGACCCACCTCCGCTGGCGCGGAGAGCACGACCCGACCGTAGGCAACGGCACCACCTACAACGACCCACCTCCGCTGGCGCGGAGAGCACCTCGTGTCGTTCGCCACCGGGGTGCTCTCCCACGACCCACCTCCGCTGGCGCGGAGAGCACTGGACGACGGTCTTGGAGCCCTCCACCCCGGCCGACCCACCTCCGCTGGCGCGGAGAGCACGGGATCCTCACCGCAACCGCGTGGTACGAGGTCGACCCACCTCCGCTGGCGCGGAGAGCACACCAGGGTCCCGAGGTTGACGAACGCCTCCGGCGACCCACCTCCGCTGGCGCGGAGAGCACACCTCCGGTAGAGACCCCCTCCCCGACCACAACGACCCACCTCCGCTGGCGCGGAGAGCACATCGCACTCCGCAGGTTCCCGAGCGCGGCGAGCGACCCACCTCCGCTGGCGCGGAGAGCACTGACTTCACACGCTTAGATACGGTTCCGGACGCGACCCACCTCCGCTGGCGCGGAGAGCACTCCGAGACGAGCTGCTCCTCGACGGACAGCGGCGACCCACCTCCGCTGGCGCGGAGAGCACTCCCGTTCCGCAGCTACTTCCTGACCGACGGACGACCCACCTCCGCTGGCGCGGAGAGCACGCCCCGGCTGTCTCCAACGTGTTCCATCTGGACGACCCACCTCCGCTGGCGCGGAGAGCACGGCGCCGCCCGCAACCGCCGCGCCCTCGAAGTCGACCCACCTCCGCTGGCGCGGAGAGCACCCCAGCGAGTGGCAGACCAGCCAGTCCCGCTCCGACCCACCTCCGCTGGCGCGGAGAGCACCCCCCGACCAGCCGGCCGCGCCCCCGGTGCAGCGACCCACCTCCGCTGGCGCGGAGAGCACCGCTGGGACGACGCTGAGGCGGCGCCCAGCGACGACCCACCTCCGCTGGCGCGGAGAGCACTGGCACGCCACCGGTGGCGTGCCCCCGGGCACCGACCCACCTCCGCTGGCGCGGAGAGCACCTCCACCGCGGCGACGGCATCGGCTAGGGCGGCGACCCACCTCCGCTGGCGCGGAGAGCACAGCCAGAGCCCGGTGGACGCGGACGTCGCCAACGACCCACCTCCGCTGGCGCGGAGAGCACGGCGATCGAGGTCAACGGCACCGTGGCCGTTGAGACCCACCTCCGCTGGCGCGGAGAGCACTCGGCGAGGATCTCCGCGGCGCGCTGCTCCCGCGACCCACCTCCGCTGGCGCGGAGAGCACGCCACCCAGCGTGTCAGCGCCCCCTCGAGCATCGACCCACCTCCGCTGGCGCGGAGAGCACGCCGGCGCCGAGGGGGAACGCGTCCACGGCTGCGACCCACCTCCGCTGGCGCGGAGAGCACAGGACAGTCTCGACGCGATGCGCGGCGTGGACCGACCCACCTCCGCTGGCGCGGAGAGCACAAGAGGTTCCCTACGACCAGCAGACCCCACGCCGACCCACCTCCGCTGGCGCGGAGAGCACTCTCCCGGGCGGACAACTACCCACCGTCACATCGACCCACCTCCGCTGGCGCGGAGAGCACGGCGTCCTCGTCGAGTTCGACGTCGATGGTGACGACCCACCTCCGCTGGCGCGGAGAGCACCGTTCGTCCACGTCGACGACGACCAAGACCAGCGACCCACCTCCGCTGGCGCGGAGAGCACTCTTCCTGACCTGTGATTCTAGAGAGGGTTTGCGATTTCTTTGCTGTCTCGGTTGAAGGCGATCAGGGTGAGACCGTCGAAGTCGACGGTGTGGCGACGGCGTGTTCCTGCGGTGCGGATTTGGAAGCCCTGTTCGTTGTCGCTGGGGTAGGCGAGAACTGAGATGCCGTCACCAGTGCATGCGGCAACGGAAGTCCAAAGTTCGTCGCGAACCCGGGCGGACACGGTCCCTACGTACAGCTCCGGGGTGACTTCCAACAGCCATCGTGTGAGGGCTCCGCGGAGGTGGTCGGGGACGGCAGTGGCGGAGAGCACGATCATTGAGGCCACTGGGGGTGTTCTTTCGTCCGTGGGGTCATGTGACCGCTCTGTGGTTCATGCCACCGGGAACTGGTCCGGAGATGGGGTCCCATAGATCGACGAGCTGCTCCTCCGGGTCGGGGATGTCGTAGGCAGATTCGAGGCCAAGGAGTCCCTGGATGTCGGCGACGATGCGCGGTAGGAGCTTGAACAGCCGCAGCCCGTCACGGAAGGAGCGTCGCGCTTCAGCTTCGGGATTTGTAGAGGAGCTGAGGGAAAATGCGAGAGGGATCGTCAGGTCGGCCTTATATAGGTCAGCGATGTCGTAGACAAACGCCTGCTGGTTGCCGTTGTGGACGAAGCCGAGGGCAGCGGAGCAGCCCAGGGCAAGGATGGCGGCGTGCACGATGCCGTAGAGGCATGTGTTGGCGGCGGAGAGGGCGAGATTGACAGGGTCTTGGGTGTCCCAGGATGCCGGGTCGTAAGCGCGACGGAAGCGGCCGATCTTGTACTGCTGTGCGAGCAGGCGGTAATGGGCTTTGACACGTTGGCCTTCCAGCCCGCGCAGTTGGGCGAGTGTAGTGCCGGGCGGGACGGCGGCCTCGCCGAAGCGTTTTTCGTACATGGCGGTGGCGACGGCGAGTCGACGGGTGTCGTCTGCCCAGGCACGGGTCTGACGTTCGAGCCACGTCGTGGTGAGGGAGTCAGGAAGGGTGGCTGCGTAGCAGCGGACTCCGCCGGCACCGGTGATCAGGACAGTGGTGCCGTGGCGGGCGAAGGTGGCCAAGGCGCGGGCGGTGATGGATGTGCCCGGGCCGAGCAGGACGCAGCCGAGGGCAGCCGTGGGTATGTAGACCTTCTCAGTGCCCCGGCGCTCGCTGGTTACTTCTGCGCAGACTCCGGTGTCGTCCTGGTGGATACGGACGATGTCCAGGTAGAGGAAGGACAGCGAATCGGCGATGCGCGGCAGCATGGCGACGGTGGGGGAGGCGAGTTTGCGCCGCGCGCGAGCGTGGTTCGGCTGTGCTCCTGATGTGGCTGCAGTGTTCACGGGGCCTCGCGCGTGGGGGCGACGCTGAGGAGGCCGCAGCCGTATGACTTGCCGCGGCCGATACCTTCGGTGATTTTCTGGCGGAGCAGGTCGGGGTCCGTGATGGCGGCGGAGCCGTCGAAGCGGGTGCGGTTGTGCCGGATGCGCTGTTTCTCGCTGCTGCCGTTGTTGGTTCGTACGCCTTGGGCGGCGTCGAGGGGGTGGGGGTGGAGGGTGAGGGGTTTGAGTCCGGCGGCGTCGGCTTGGCGGGTCCACCATTCGTCGGCGGCGGAGCCGTTGAGGGGGACGACGGCGGGGAGGCTGTAGAGGGCGCGGGTGGTGGCGCCGGGTTTGCGGACGGGGCTTGCGGTGCAGCGGTAGCGGATGGTGAGGCCGGGTTTGAGGGCGTCCAGGAGGGGATCGAGAGGGCGGGTGACGGACTGGCCATAGCCGTCGGGAAGGCGCGTGAGGTCGGGTTCGTGGGTGCTCTGCAGCAGGATGTGTGCCCCGGTTGGGGTGTCTTCGACGCGGAAGAGGACGCCGAAGCGGGCGCGTGGGTCGGGTCCGGCGTCGGAGGGGTAGAGCGACATGAGGCGGCGGTGCAGGCCCATGGCCGAGTCGTTGCCCCTGAGATCGCGTCGGGCGTCGCGGGAGCGCGGGTCGGGGACGATGCGGGTCAGCCAGACGCTCAACGGTGGTTCCTTTCGGGGTGGTTGAGGTGTTCGCGCAGGTAGGCGGCGAGGCTGTTGAGGTGGTCCGTGCCCAGGCCGGTGAACTGGTCGGCGGGCAGATGAAGGGCGCGCCGGTAGAGGGGGCGCGCGCGGTAGGCGCGCTGGCGTGGGTGGAAGTTCAGGGGGTGGTCGTTGACCTCGCCGGAAGAGTGGCTGCCGGTGTCGGCGCCCGGTGGGCAGGTGCCGTCCGGTGCGGGCAGGCGGTCCAGGGGGTGGTCGGAGAGGAACTCGATGCCGTGTGGGCCGTGTTGGGGGCGGGGTGCGGAGATCGGCAGCCGGACGAGGTGATACAGGACGTCGTCGAAGCGGCCGAGCAGGAGGGGGCCTTCGGGTGGGCAGGAGCGTCGGCCGAGGTAGGGCGGCCACTGCGGGGAGCTGAGGGCTGTGGCGGTGCGAGTGAGCAGGCTGCTGTCGCCGGGGGCGGCAGTGAGGGCAATGGTGAAGACGGCATCGGCGAGGTAGGTGCGGTGGGTGAGGAGGGTGGTGGTGTCGCCGCTGCGTTTCTTGCCCTCGGCGGTGGTGACGGTGGCTTTGGCGGGCAGGCCGCCGCCGACGGTGTGCAGGTCACGCAGGAGCACTCCGGGACGGTCGGCGCGGACGGTGAGAGACAGCCGGGCCAGGTCGTCGATGTCGGCGCCGCGGCGGCGCCCGAGGGCGGCGGCGAGCAGGCCGATAACGCCGGAACGGGTGGGCAAGCGGGCGGTGTCGCGTTCGTTGAAGTGGCTGCGCTCGCCCCAGGACTGCAGCGGCCCGCTCAGCCGCAGCAGCAGCCCTGCCGCGGTGGTGTCGCTCACGCGTTCGCCTCGGCCGGGCGGGTGAGGGCCGCGTCCAGAGAGGTGGTGATCAGGTCGTCGAAGGAGTCGCGGCGATTGCCGAGGCCGGTGAGGTCTTTGGTCTCCAGGCTGGCCCAGCCGGAGGTGAGGATGCCGGCGGTGCCCAGCAGGGTGTTCGCGGCCTGGGCATAGGCGGCGAGCTGGGTGCGGGAAACGTCCGCGAAGCCGCCCCGGGCGCTCGCCTGGACGGGCTTTTCGAACGCGGCCGCGTAGGAGAGGGGCCGGTCGGTGCGGACGGAAAGGTGGACGAGGTCGGGGATGGTGTGCGGGGCGGTGGAGTTCTTCTTGGCCTGGGGCAGTGAGGTGATGAAGGAGGCCAGGAACGCGGCAGTCAGCTCCCGAGCGGCCAGTTGGTCGTCGCCGATGTTGGCGGCCAGGTCGCGCAGATCGAGGGTGGCGTAGCGGTAGAAGGTGCCGGCGCTGAACTCGGCGTGGCCCATGTGGCCGCTGCCGGTGGCGTCGTTCCAGACGGCGGTGACGTCGTCCACGGCGGAGAAGTAGTCGAGTTCGACGTCGGTCTCGTGCGTGGTCAGGGCGTGGGCGACCTGGACCGCGCCGTCCACGCCGGCGTCGTCGATCTCGGCAAGCATCCGTCCGAAGAGGTTGATGACACCGTTGCGGGAGCGCAGCACCGTCTCCACCGCGCTGACAGGGAGGATGCTCTTGTCGGCGGGCTTCTTGATGTCCTTGGCCGCCTGCAGTTCTTCGCGGTGCTGTTCGGCGAGTTCGGCCAGCTCGGTGACCGCGGCCTCCGGCACGTACACCATGGCGTTGGTGAGCACCTTGTTGGGGACGGTCTGCTTGGCGTCGGCGGGGGATTTGGCGAGTTCGAACTTGATGCCGCTGGCGGCCGCGGCGTGGCCGCCGGCACGCTGGGCGAGCTCGGTGGGCCAGCCGCGGTCTTCCAGTTCGCGGGTGACGCGTTCACCGATGCGGCGGGTCCGCAGTGCGGCCTGTCCGATGTGGTCTTCGAAAACGCTACGGATGGCGCGTTTCCAGGACTGGCTGCTGACACGGGTGCGCAGGGTGTTGCCGTACTGGACTGTCTTGACGGAGTTGGTGTCGTCCCGGTTCAGATTGGCGAAGGGGACGGACTGCAGGACGTGGATGTCGATGAAGCGGGCCGGAGCGAGCACAGGGTGCCTCTTTCTTAGGTGGATGGACGCACAGACGCAGGCCGCGCGTTAGGGGGTGGGGTTGTCGGCCTCGTTCTGATCGGCGTGGTCGGCCTGCTCGCGCAGGGTCTGGCTGCGCTGGCGGTAGTAGTCCTGCAGCCAGCGCCGTGAGATCCGCCCGGAGTGGACAGGCCAGGCGATCAGGTCGGCCAGCAGCTGAGCCCAACCGATGGGTACGCCCACCTCGCGCAGGTAGCAGACGGCGGCGGGCAGGTGGCGGTGCAGGCCGTTGGTGCTCTGCCGGGTCAGCAGGTTCAGGCGGGACTCGGCGGTGGACTCCCGCATCTCCCGCTCCCGGCCGGGGCTTGTGGTCACAGCGAGCGCGAAGGCCAGACCGAGACTGGTGCCGTAGCGGGGAGCGGGTGCCTGCTGAGCACCTGGCGAGTCCGCGCCCGGCTCAACGCCAGGTGGGGACTCAGGGCCGGGTTCGGGGCCGGTGTAGGTGCTGCGGGGCTGTGCGGCGATCATCGCGGCCACCGCATAGTAGGCCCGCTCCTCGGACTCGGATGGCCGCCTGTCCTGGGGGAGCCACGGGGCGACGAAGCGGTGCATGCGGGGCACGTCGTCGAGGCTGCGGCGCAGCCCGGAGCGCAGAGCGGTGCGGGCGCCGGGATCGTCCCGGCAGATCTGCTCGATCCAGCGGGTGTAGGCGGCAAGGCGCCGACGCATGGCGGCAGTTGGATCATCGGTGGCGGTCTGGGTGGTCATCCAAAACCTTCCTCGGACAGATGATGGGAGGGCGGACCGGTCAGGCGGTCGGCGAGCTCGCGGTCTTCTTGCGGACCCCGCCGTACAGGTCGATCCGTGCGTGGGCCACCGCCTTTGCGCCGCGCTGGGTGCGGGTGACGGAGGCGGTGACGGTGTCGTACGCGTCGGTGGCCAGGCGCAGGAAAGCGGTGCGGGCGGCGGCCGGGTCGAATCCGGCGCCGGGGGTGTGGCCGGTGCGGTCGATTTGGCGGAAGCGGTCCCAGAACTCGGCCTCGGCGTCTGGCCAGTAGCGGGCGGCGGCCTCGGCCGCCCAGGTGTCGCCGTTCGCCTTCGGGTCGTTCGTGTACTGGGCCCAGGCCCGCTTGACTGCGCGGTCCAGGCGGCGCCCGTACATTTCGCCGAGCTGCCGCATCCGCCCCACGGCGGGCGCGGTCGCGGGCGCCTTCTGTTCGGTGAAGCCCATGACGGGGGGCGTGCCGGCGTCGACGAACTGGGTGTCCTTGGCCTGGCCCTCCTGCTCGAAGCCGAGGGCCCGCACCCGCAGGTCCTCGGAGACCTCGCTCGCGTAGTCGAACACCTTCGGGCGCTGGGGCTGTGCGGTGCCGGGGGGTTCGCTCAGGAGCAGGGCGTCCAGATCCCGCCACAGTGCGCGCCTCGAGTCGGCCGGGCGCGGGTAGCGGTTGCCCTGCTGGCTGATCTGCCAGATCAGATAGTTGTCGTCGCGGGGGATACGGCCGGCGCGGTACGCCCAGGTGATGTAGGCATCCCGTACCAGGCCCGGACTGTTCTCGTCGGGGACGAGGAGCAGGGCGTGCTGGGAGCAGGCGGTCAGCCGTGAGCAGGGGCCGGAGGGCAGGGGCGGGGCGGCGTCCGGGTCGCGCAGCTCCTCCCGCTCCCAGGGGCACAGATCGGCAGAGCGCCGCACCGTCACCTCCGGGGGAACCAGGCCTGCCAGGAGCGTCTCGAACAGGGTGTCCCCCTCGGGGTGATAGGACAGCGCGGTACGCAGCGGGCCGGCGGTGGCACTGGCGGTCTTGACCCCGTTGACCTCGCGGGCCGAGCAGCGGCCCGAGGGCCCGTAGTAGTGCCACACCAGCAGGCTCAGCACCGCCTCCGCGGCGCTCGGCAGGTCGGGGCGGGCGTCGCTGCCGTGCCGAAACCACGCATGGGCGTTGCCCGCCGGGCGCGTCACGATCAGCTTGTTCACCCCGGCGGTGTTGCCGGCGTCGCACTGCCCGGCCAGCCGGGCATCCTGCATCCACGGGCGGCCCCCGTCCCCGTCGTGCAGGAAGAACCGGTGCCGGTAGCGGTCGACGTAGCCGGTGATCCCCTCCGGGGGGAGCTGGCCGGTGTCCAGGATGTCCAGGCGCCGTTCCCCCCAGTCGCCGGGCCCCCACTCGTCCAGACCCGTCACGCGGGCGGTGAGCGCATACAGGATGCGCAGCAGCGCGGAGTGGGCGGGCGGGTCGGCGATCGCGAGGGCGGCGATGTCGCCACTGCGCAGCAGCAGGTCTTGCAGCCCCGCCCGTTCGGGGCGGGGGAGGGGTGCGGCAGGGGTCCATAGGATGGGGATCCAGGGTTCGACGAACAAGTTGTACGTACTGGCGGGCATCGGACTCCTATCGCCGGGGCGCCGGTCACAATGAGGTGGGGTCTCCGCAGGCGCGGAGGTGAGCCGTGTGTTGCCCGCAGAGCGACGCGAGCCTTTTCCCCTGCCTGCGCAAGCAGGCTGATGCTGTTCCCCTCCAGCACCGTCGCCGCTCGACTTCCTTAGAACAGCGGCTGGTTGAGGACATTAGCCAAGTGTGTTGCCCGTATAAGTGCGTTCTTCGGGAAGTGACGGGTAATGATCAGCTGGTTTCGAGTCCGACACCGGAGACCCGGATCGTCCGGGCGCCGTGGCGGCAGCTCCACACCGCTGCTACGCCATCGCCTCCCGCAGGCTGCATCCGCAGCAGGACCAGATCGCGCAGCACCGGATGCTTGCCCCAGCCCGGCGGCGCCGGGTGCCCCTCGGCCCCGCGCAGCCAGGCGCCCGGAACCGGCGCCACGTGCGCCATCACCTGCCTCAACTCCGCATGAGCTACACCACCTATGCCTCCAGTGGGCAGGCGGAGGGCACCGCCCTCATCGAGGGCGAGCGTGCCGCCCGGCTGCTCGTACAGGCACAGCACCCGCCCGCTGTCAGCCCCCAGCCGAGTGGTCAGCAACTCCTCGGTGACCCCCGCTTCCCGGCGGCTGAGCCGGTTCAGGTCACCGGCCACGTCTGCGGGAGCGCAGATGGCGACCATGTCGGCCAGGTGCGCCTCGGCCGCCTCGTCCGCCTGCCGCACGGCGTCCATCCGCGCTAGTTCCCGCTGTACGGCCCCGTCGAGCCGGTCCACGAAGTCCTCCGCGTACACGGCATCGACCAGCTCCTGCACGTCCCCCGGGACCGCGATCCCGGACCCGTCCCGCTCGCGCAGCAGGTGCGCCGTGCGGTGCAGCATCCCGGCGTCGTACACACTTCCCCAGCTCCGCGGCACCTGAGTGGCCCCGCTCTCGCCGACCGGCTCCAGAACGACCAAGCGCGGCGCGTCCTCCGGCAGCGCCCACGACGGGCGCCCACAAGCGCCGCGCGCGTGGCGGCGTCCCCGGCCGGCCCGCTGCAGCAGCTGGGCCAGCGGCGCCAGATCCGTGATGATCAAGTCGAAGTCGAGATCCAGCGACTGCTCCACGACCTGGGTGGCGACCAGAACGGACGCCGGGCGCGGCCTGGAGACATCCAGCGGCGAGCGGGGCTTGCCATAGGCCGTCTCACACGCGGACGTGATCTGCTGCCGCATGTTGGCCGGGTAGCGCGAGTGCAGCAGCCGCAACCCACCCTCAGGGGCCGCGAGTTCGGGAAACGCAGCACGCAGGTCACGGAAAGTCTGCTGGGCTTCGGCCACCGTGGTGCAGCACACCAGCGCGGTCCCGCCCTGCACGACGACCGGCTCAAGCGCCTCGCGCACGGCCTGACGGCGACCTCCCGCGCGCACCGGACTGTCGGCCGTGGCCACCGCGTCCCAGACGACAGGCAGCATCCGCACATCCAGGGTACGCCGGCGCTCGCTGCCGGCCTCCCGTGGCACACAGACTTCGCCGTTCGCGGCGCCAGTGAACATCCAGCCCGGATAGCACGGTTCCACGGAGGACGGTTCGAGGAATCCGGCCCCACGGCGGTAAGCATCCACCAGCGACGAGGCCGTGCGGCCGGACAGGGTTGCGGACAGCAGGACCACCGGAGCACCGAACGCGCCGAGCCACTCCAGAAGGCGGCTCAGCAGCTGATGCATCCACGGCCCGTAGGCATGCGCCTCATCGACCACGAACACCTTGTCGGACAGCCCGAACAGCCGCAGCGCGTTGTGGGTGACCGGCAGCACCGCGCTCAGCGCCTGATCAATGGTCCCCGCCCCCAGCGGCGCCAACAGCCCCCGCCGATGTCCGCGCAGCCACCTCCCCGCCTCGGTCGCGGTGGAGGGGTCCGCGCTCACCTCGCCCGCTGCCCGGAGCGGGCCCACGGACTGCCTGGCCGCGGAGTAAGCGGGGCTGAGCCAAGCCATGGAATGCAGCAGCGTCAAGGCCCGCTCACCGCTGACGGCGTGCTCCGCGAAGGCACTCACCCGCGGGTACATGGCGTCGGCCGTGGCCATGGTCGGCAGCGCAAAGAACAGCCCCCGGGCCCCCGCCGCATGACCCAACACCGACGCCGCATACAAGGCCGCCTCCGTCTTCCCGTCACCTGTCGGCGCCGTAACCAGCAGCAGTCCCGGCCCCTTCTCCTTGACCATTCCTGGCAGACGGGCGACAAGGTCGGCTTGGAGACTGTTGGGGGCGAACGCAAACATCTCCTCAAACCGTTGAGCATCGAACCGAGCCCGCCCCAGCTGAGCTCCCGCCACCAGCCCCGGAGCTGCCTTCTGTGTACGCTCCCAGTGCATATCGATCTCTTCCGGCGTCGCACGCCACCCCGCCGACGGCAACAGCGGGATGATCGCCTCCTTTTGGCTGGCCAGCCAGTCCGCGACGACCACCAGCCCGGCAACGATCACCGCCAGCTCGGCCGGCAACCCCCGCTCCGGCACCCCCCACCCACCCGTGACGCGCCGCAACTCCTCGAAATGGGCCTGGCGTTGCACCGCCCAGCCATCCCCACCGAGCCCGGGCTGATAGGCACTGGCATGCGCCACTTCCTTGGACTTCAGCACCACGCCAAAACACCCGTGATGGCCACCAAGCAACTGCGCCACCTGATGACTCACCGCAGTCCGCATCACCCGGCCGCCACCGGGATACCCCGCTTCGCCAAGTAACTGCACCAGCGCCCAGTGGGTGGCCATCTCGTGGCGAAACGCCCGCTCCCGTTCCGCCCCAGGAGGACACGCATAGGCCGGATCGCTCTCTACGGCCGCGAACGCCTCCGGAACCTGGGCCTGGAACGGAGGAGTGATCTTCCCCAGATCGTGCAACCCCGCCCAGAAAGACAGCACCCGCCGGGCCTCGGCGACCGTCAGCCCCAGCGCCCCTGCGACCTTCTCACGCACCTGATCACTCAGCAGCACATCCCACAGGGCACCGAACACTCCTGCGGTGTCCAGCAGATGGCAGACCACCGGGTACGGACGCGGAAGACCGTGCTCCTTGCCCCAAAACCGGACGTCGACCGGGACGTGTACCGGTGAGACGGACTCACGCTTCATCATGACGGCCATGCATAACAGGCCCCACTGACAATGCGCCCCCACCTGCACGGAGACCAGAGCGGATCCACAACAGGGCCGTAGAATCCAAGCCGTGGAACCTCAACCGGAGCATGGGCAGGCCCATTCGGGACAAGTCCACTCGGATACCGCAAAGAATTCGCAAACCGCCTGAAGGTGGCCAGGTCAGGAAGTGTCCTCTCCGCGTAAGCGGAGGTGAACCGCTACCGGGGTGAACGCAGCCTTGATCGCATCGGTCCTCTCCGCGTAAGCGGAGGTGAACCGCCTGGTGGCCCACCCGCGACACCGCGGCAAAGGTCCTCTCCGCGTAAGCGGAGGTGAACCGGAGAAGGTGCAGGGTCCGCCGCCGAAGTCGGAGTCCTCTCCGCGTAAGCGGAGGTGAACCGAAGTAGACCTTGTACTGCTCGATGTACGAGGAGTCCTCTCCGCGTAAGCGGAGGTGAACCGACGGGGCAGCAGGGCGACGCGTGGCGGTACTGGTCCTCTCCGCGTAAGCGGAGGTGAACCGGCGCTGAAGGCCCTCGGCCTCGCGAGCGGGTAGTCCTCTCCGCGTAAGCGGAGGTGAACCGGCTGCACTCAGCTCGGCCTCCCGCTTCTCGGCGTGTCCTCTCCGCGTAAGCGGAGGTGAACCGCGGTCCGGCTTCGACATCGCGATGCCGCCGGGGTCCTCTCCGCGTAAGCGGAGGTTCGAGAGCCGTTCCGTGGCGCGCATCAAGATCAATGTCAGTGACTTTTGATGTCGCTCTGCCGCTGTCGTGCCTACGGTTGAGTGGGACATCGCGGGTGGTCGGTGTCCCGCTCAACCGTAGGCAGCGTGATGTTCACCCGCGGAGCCAGGCCAGCAGGCGCCGTGGAACCGGTCGCGTTGTAGTGGCTGCCATGGTCCGGGAAGTCGTCTTGGCTGTCCTGGTTCGTTGGGCGAGTCGATATGCGTCGGCTTCGCGGATGAGTTCTTGAGAGCGGATCTGGTGCAACTCGAAGTGCATGCCGCTCGCTTCTACTGCTGGATCTCCATGACGTCGGCGACCACGCAGCTGATGTTGTCGGGGCCGCCGGACGCGTTGGCGAGGGCGATGAGTTCGCGGACGGCCTGCCCGGGTGCGCTGATGTCGGCGAGCACTCGGTGGATGTCTTGGGTCGGCACGATGGTCGACAGGCCGTCGGAGCAGAGCAGGTATCGGTCTTCCCGCTGGGCGTCGTGCAGGCGCATGTCAGGGGTGGTGTCAGCTCCTTGGCCCAGGGCCCGGACCAACAGTGACCGCTGGGGGTGGGAGGCGGCTTCTTCCGGGCTGAGGCGTCCTTCGTCGACCATCGACTGGACCATGGTGTGGTCGTGGGTGATCTGGAACAGTTCTCCGTCACGCAGGAGGTAGACGCGGGAGTCGCCGATGTGGACGAGGGCGAGTTGTGATCCGGTCCAGAGCATCGCGGTGAGTGTGGTGCCGACCTCCTCGTGGGAAGAGCCGGTCCCTGCGATGCCGTGGACGGCCTGTTTGGCCTGTTCGATCGTGTCTTCCAGGACGTTGAGGAGGTTGCCGGCCGGGATGCTGTCTGTTTCGAGGCGCTTGAGCGCGTCGACGGCGGCCGCGCTGGCAGGGGCTCCTTGACGGCCGTAGCCGTCGGCGACGGCAAACAGGCGGGACCCGGCGTGGACGGTGTCCTGGTTGCTCTCGCGGACGCGGCCGGTGTCGGACAGAGCGGCGTAACGGATTCCCAGGGGCTTGGCGGTCGGGGACATGGCGGGGTCCTTCCGGGACAGGTGGTCGATGAGGAAGGTGGCCAGGTCTCGCCGTGCGGCGGTGTCGGCCTCGACGTGGGCCCAGAACACGCGGACCTCCTGGGATGCCGCGACTGCATTCAGCGTGCGGACGTGCTGGATGCGGGCCAGGGGCATTCCCAGGCGGCGGAGCCAGGCGACCAGTCGGGCCTGGTCCAGCTGTTCTGGTGCGTAGAGGCGGTAGCCGGTGACCGGGTCGACGCGAGCGGGGGACAGTAGGCCGAGCTCGTCGTAAAGACGCAGTGCCTTCGGCGACAGCCGGGACGCCTTCGCGAACGCCCCGATGGTCAGCAACCCCATGCTCGTTCCTCCTCATGCCGAGCGCGTCGCCCGGCCCCACTGATGCTGTGGGCTCCCCCAAGGTGAAGGTCAACCAAGGATTCTGCTTGGCCCCGTCCGATGGTCTCCCACTCTGCCGGCCTGGGCTTGTTCGGCCAGGGCTTTGGTGTGGGCGAGGCGGTATGACTCGGTTCCGGTCTGGATGATGGCGCCGTTGAAGGTCAGCCGGTCGACGATGGCCGCGCTTATCTCGACTTCAGTCTCTGAATCACGCTGCTGACCAGCAACATGATGTCGTGGACGGTTGTCTTTGACTACGAGCTCTCGGCGGCGA
>NZ_JBVJPA010000041.1:0-25543 GCF_055582885.1 Streptomyces sp. NPDC107454
TCATAAGCCGCAGACTCACCCGCGAATCCACCCTGAACTGGCGCGACACCTGAACCTCGAACCAAACAACCTCGCCAGGACAAAACGCTCTTTAATACGGCCCGCCCGCTGGCGAACCTCCTGCTGAAGCGCCCTCTCGGCCTGCAGGCCAGTGGCTCACCCTGCCCGCACTGGACCGCCTCGTCCGGCAGCCCCACCCCATGCTCACGCGTGCATACCGCCATCGATCACCTTCAGACAGCGCCCGCCACCCGCACCCCTTCCCCCTATTGCCGCACCGCCCCTGAAGCCGTCCGACTCCTTATGGAATCCGCGGTCCGGCGCCCGCGACCCCAGGCTCGGACAGGGGGTCGTCGAGGAGATCGGCGCTGGCGCCCGCTTACTGGTCCTCGACGTGAGAGATCCTGACCCCATTGTGAAGGCCGCGACTCACGTCCGGCGAACCATCCGGCCAACCAGAGGTCTCACGGTTGGGTGCTCCACAGCCTGCCTCCTGGTGATAGCCAGACTGGGGGCGATACGAACTGGTCACGGCGTACGCGAACGGCCGCGAACCTGCCCACCGGAAACGAAAGGACACGTGGGCTGCGCGTGCTGGCCCCGCACGGCGCCAGCCACGCGGGGCGACGAGAATCCGCCGGCACGAACGAGAACGAGTGAGAATCCGACAGGTTCCATGCGACAGGACATCTGTTCGCCTCACCGTGCTGGCCTTTGGGTCGGACAGGGGCCGCCGTCAACAACAAAGGGACACTCGAAACGCGAACCTGCACCGGGATGGAGAACAGCGCGCCCGCACGCCCGGGCCGTCCCTCGGGCTCCGGACCGGAGACGGGCAGCTGGCGAGCCGTCAGGCGGGCATCGTCCGCTTTGCCGACCACGTCGAAGACGTGCGGATCACTCGTTGGAGCGGTGTGTGGAAGTGCCCATTTCGCTTTGGGTGTCTGCCTGCGCTCAAGCGGATCGGCAAGCGGCAATGATATTTTGAATGTCAGTTCGAATGTGTCTGTATCAACGAGTCGGCAATCCGGCCTGACGAGGCACCCTCGCCTCCTTGACCGTCACGACGAGGAGAGTGCTTATGGTTCCGACGTTGAGGATCGAGGCGTTCGTTCCCGCCTCAGTGCCGATCACCGCCCCGGTCACCAAGTTCGGGGGCCAGCCGGTGTGGCTTTTTGAGTCACAGTGGCCAGTCAACGACGCATGGGATGAGCCGATGCGCTTCATCTGCCAGATCGAGCTCGGGGCAGTGCTCGGCGACGCGGGGCGAGGCAAGCTGGCGTACGTCTTCGTGACTCACGCGGAGCACGGCGACGAGACGTTCTTCGACCCCGACGTCGCGTTTCCCGATGAGGGCGCGAACGCGGTCATCGTGCAGCCGGGTGGTGTCTACGGCGGTTCAACGCTCCCGATGGCCACCGGGCCCACCCTGTACCACGTCGAGGATGGGTCCGACGCCGAGTACACCGTCCGGCTCCAGCCGGACAAGGACCCCGACTTCCGTCCTCAGCACGACCACGGGAGGCTGCCGCCCGACGATCACAATCACTACTGGGAGCAGATCAGCGGCGACAAGATCGGTGGAACGCCCGCGTTCTTTCAAGGCGATGACTGGCCTGACGGCGGCCCCTGGAAGCTGACGTTGCAGCTGAGCCCGAACTTCCAGCCGTTCTACCTCAATCTCGGCGCTGCGCCTACAGCGTTCGCGTTCGTCTCGCCGGACGCCACGCAGGGTCGGTTGCTCGTACAAGACTCCTGACCGAAGTCAGGGAGCCATGGGCCGTGCGGGCGCACCTGGGTCCGCCGTTACTGAGATGTCAGGCGTGATGTCGCACGCAGAACAGCCCCTGGATGGCGAACGGTTCCCACCGGAACACGTAGGGAACCGGTGGGAACAGCTGAGCAGGATGGAAGAACCCCACTCTGGCGCTGGCCGCCCGCGAGCTGAAAGAGGGCCGCCGCACCGTCCACCCCGAACTGGTCCTGTTTCCCTCCTGGGGCGAGTTGCAGGACTACGCCGCCCACGACCCGGCCGGACGCGACCTGCAGCCCCTGGTCGGCCTCGTTGACACCTACGGCACGGACGTCGTCCTCGCCGCTGTTGCTCAACTCGTTCCCGAGCAGCAGGCCGAAGTCACCGTCTCCACTGCTCACAGGGCCAAGGGCCGCGAATGGGCCCGCGTGAAAATCGCCGACGACTTCACCCAGCCCCAAGCCCGTGCCCAGCCGGACGGCACGAGCAGCAGTGCACCGGGCCCGATCAACGACGGCGAGGCCCGCCTGGCCTACGTGGCGGTCACCCGCACACGCCACCGACTGGACCTCGGTGGCTTGTCCTGGATCAACGAGCATCCCGACGGAACGTGTTCAACGGCTCACGGCCACGACCGTCCGCCCCTCAGGTGAGACCTGCGGGGGAGGGGCCGGTGGTGTGGGTGGTCTCGTGGCGCTGGATGATGGCTCGGCTGATGGCCTCGCTGGTGGCGATGAACTCTTCGATGCTCCGCTCGTCGAGATCGCGCACGGATGCCTGTTCCAGACTCGACCACATGTCCTCGAGCGGCCCGCGCATCGCCTTGCTCTTGTCGGTGAGCCACACGCGCATCGCCCGCCGGTCGTGCTCTGCCTGTTCACGACGCAGCAGTCCGGCCTCCTGCATCCGCTTGAGGGACTTCGAGAGCGTGGAGTGGTCCAGCCCCGCAGCGGCAAGCAGTTCAGACTGGGTCTGCCCGTCCCGTTCCAGCAACTGCATCAGCAGCAGTTCCTGCCCGGAGTACAGACCCAGATCACGCAAGAGCTGGCCCGCATAGGCCCGGTGGGTACGGGCCAGCGAGAAGATTTCGAAACTGAGGCGGCCCGTGCGCACCGGCCCCGGCATCGGGTCCGTCTCGGTATCCGGCGTCCGGCTCACCGTACCCACCCGCCGTGTGTGTTCCGTCGCGCAGGAGCGGCGTCGAGTATCGAGCGCTCGCACGCCGGCATGGGCCGGGGAGCGAGCCGGAATTCACCGAGCTCGGTGAGCTGGCAGAGGACAGCCATGAAGGGCTCCAATCAGATGCGGTTGGGCAGCCGTTCAAAGGCGCCTGACGTGTGATCTCGCAGACTGGAGAGACGGCACTGCCGCAGGTCCCGTGAGTACGCCTATAGGCCCTGTGAAGTCCTGATCGACGCTGGCGGCATCGACGCCCTCCACACCCTCGTGAACGCCCTCAGATCAGGGTCGGCAGCCGCCCGACGAGGGCGTACGGCATCCACGCGTTTGGTGCGGCGTAGCTCTGATCGGCACGGCACGGCACCTGACTTGGAGCAACGCAGCCGCCGAGCCTTTTACAACTGCTGTTCGAGGAAGGTGATTTGGGCGGCCGCCCATTGCGGCCAGCCGGGCTCGTTCGGCAGGGAGGGGCTTGTCCGGGACGGGCCAGGGCTGTCCGCTTTGGCGGCCCACCGGGTCAGGGTCTTGAGGGTGTGTGCGAGCAGGCTCTTGGGGACTGGCGCGCCGCCGCGGACGAGTTTGGCCGTCATGACTGCGACGGGGCGTTGGCGGTTTCTGGGCCAGGACGTCAGGAGTGCGGCTACGACGTCGGGGGCGCTCGTCATGATGTGCTCCGCGCAGAACAGGGCATGGTCCTCGGTGTGGCTCTTCATGCAGTTCACGGCGATCTCGCGGACGTGGTCCGGGCCGGGCTGCGGATGCCGTGCTCCCCAGTAGCGGGCCGAGAAATAGGCGGCCAGGAGCTGGTGTGAGAAGGGCTGTTCGTCGGTGGAGTTGGGGGTGAGCAGGCCGGAGCCGTAGAGGTGAGCGCGGACCATTTCGCTCCACCGCGCCTTGGACGAGGCCGGGCGTTCGCGGTCCAGCAGGTGGTCGATGAGACTGTCCAGGGACAGGGGCACCTGGTTGGGGCGCTCCCGCTCGCCCGCATGGGTCATCAGCAGTTCGCGCAGGCGTTCCGGCCGGACGTCGACGGCGCTCTCCCGTCGGGCGGCACCGGCCAGCATGATGTCGGTAAGCGTGTCGAACAGCGCTCCGCGGCCCGCGGGCAGGGCTCGCTGGCCGGCTTCGGCGAACACCCGGCACAGGGCGACGCAGAACATCGGTTGCATGGCGAGGTCCGTGAGCCGCCGTGCCGCAAGTTCGCGGAGGAAGTCCTCCACCGCGTCCTCGTCGTACAGCCGGAAGGCGGCGAGGCACTTGGCCACCAGGGCCCGGTGCATGCTCTCGTTGAGCCGGCACAGGCGCAGGCTCTCCAGGCCTGCCTGTTCGATCCCGCGCGACCAGAACCACTCGCGGCTGGTGACCACCAGCGCCAGATGCGGGGTGCTGGCGTACTTGGTCAGTGCGTCCTCCAGCAGGTCGCGCAGCTGCCCGTCCTGGACCTCGTCGACCGCGTCCACCAGGACGAGCCACTTGCGGGCCGGGAAGGGCGGATCCTCGAAGGCTTGTGCCAGCGGGCTTTTGCTGGTCCTGCCCGGCTGCAGGGCCAGGGCGGGGCGCAGGTCGGCTGCGACGGCGGATTCCAGCATGGCGAACGGGTCCCAGTGACCACCGGGACCGGTACTGCTTGCGAGGATGGGCGCGGCCGCGTACACCGGGACGTAGTCGCTCAGACTCCCGTTCAGCCACTGCTCGGCGACGTCCCTGGCCACCGCCCGCAGCAGGCTGGACTTGCCGGTGCCTGGCCCGCCGACGATGTGGGCTCCGCCCGCCAGAGCGGACGATTCCACCGGCATGCAGCGTGAGGCGGGCGACTCGTTGTCGTGTCCGGGCTTTGCCCGCACCGGCACGTAGATGTCGCCCATGCGCGGAGCGGTTCCGCGGGCGCGTAGGGAGGCGGCCAGGGCCTCCAGGTAGCCGCTGTGCTCGGTCGCCTCGCGGACCAGCGTCATGTAGTCGGTCATGTCGGGCCCGGAGCAGCGCCAGTTGGCCTGTTGGAGCTGGGAGTCGGACAGCAGGTCGAGCCACTCGTCCAGCTGCGGGAGGCCTAGGTGCTGCGCCTGGGCAAGTTCGGGAAAGGAGTCCCACACCACCGGGGCTGGCACCAGCCGCGACTCGTACTCGCGCCCGGTACCCTCCGCGGGCTGCTTGGCCCGCACGACCCCGACGACGCACCCGGATTCCGTGTCGATGGCCGGAGCGCCGCTGACCCCGCCCCACACCTCGGATCCGATCGCCTTGACCAGCACTGCGCCCGCCCGGTGCCGCGACACCCCCACCACCGAGAGATCGAAGGAATCGCCACCCCAATAGGCATGCCGCGGATGGCCGTACACGTGCAGCTTCTTGCCCGGCTCCAGGTCACCCGGCCCGCGGGACAGGGCGACGCAGGGGTGTTCCTGCGACAGCGTCGGCAGTCGGAGCAGGGCAAGATCGGCGCCCGTTCCGCCCGCGAAAGGCCGCACGTCGCTGTCGGCGACCGGCAGGAAGGACAGCCGGTGTTGTTCGCCGTCGCCGTCCTGCCACAAGCCGTCGACCGTGGCCGCGGGCCGGCCGTCCGGGCACACGACGTGCGCGCAGGTCAGCACCAGGCCGGGGCCTACGAAGAAGCCGGTGCCGTATCCGGTGTCCCCGCGGCGTCCTGTGGTGCTGAGCGCGAGCGTTCTGCGGCTCAGAGCGGAGGGCAGGCGCCCCCAGCCCGTCGGTGCATCCGCCATCTTCGGCTCCGCAGATCAGCCCGCGGAAGAGGAGCCCTGCGCGGACGGTGCCGCACTGCCGGCCGGAGCCCTCTCCCACTCCAGCGTGACGTTGAGGTTGGCATCCACCCCGGCCTGGGTGATCAGCGCGATCAACCCGCCCGGCTCCACGCCCAGTTGGCAGCCGAACTCCACCGTGACGCGGTCCGGCCTGGCCTGGCTCAGGGCTTCGGTGATCGCCTGCGCGAACGATCCCAGAGCCTCCGTCACTTGCCCCAGCCCGTGGCTGAAGAAGCCGACCTCCTCGTCGACGGAGTTTTCGAACGCCTCACCGGCCCGTGCCGGGGCCGCCCCGCGCCCCGGGGCCACGCTGACGGCCTGAACCATCATGCGGGCACCACCCGGCAGAGCGACCTCCGTCAGAACAACCCCCGTCTCCATTCCGACCCCCTTACCCCGATGGATTCCTGTGCGGCAGAGTAGCCATGCCACACGGTGCAGGGGAGGAGGTCGGCGAATCGGACACGACCGAGGGGGAGTTGATGACGCAGGAGCGACAGCCCGGCGAACAGGCAGGGCCAGGCGAGAAGCGGCCGACTCCTCGCATCACAGGGTCCGAGGAACAGCCCGTCATCGGCGAGAGCTGGGCCCCGCTGCGCTCCTCGGCCGAGCGGCCTGCCGTACCCACACTCGAGATCCTGGTGTCGGGCGTATACGCCACGCCCTCGCACGATGTGCTGGGCGACCCGCGCACCTGCCGGATCCTCGGAGACCGCGTGGCCGGCATCCACCGGCGCGCGGAGGACGCCGACGCCGAGAGCAGACCGGAGGACTACGGACGCCACAGCGTTCCGGAGGCCTACCTGCTGGCCCCCCAGACGGGCAGCGCGGCTGCCCGCGGACTGTGGCTGCTCCTGCTGCCGCTGCTGCTGGTCAACCTGGCGCACTGGGTGCGGCCCGCCGAACCCCGGACAGCGAGGCCCGCCTCCCGCTGCTACAACGTGTGCGTCCGGCTGGCCGCAGCCGTCCTCACCGTGCACCTCGTCGCCACCTATGCAGAAGTCTCCATGGACCTCGTGTTCTGGCAGTGCGGCAACTCCGCGGCCTGCACACAGGACCACACCTGGCTGGCTTTCTTGAACGCACAGGGCGACGGCTGGTGGCAGGCCACGCCGGGCCGCGGACTGGTGCTGGGAGCGATGCTGCCCCTGGCCGTGCTGGCCTGTCTGGCCGTGCTGGGACGCCGGACCTGGCGGCGCACCGAAGTCCTGCGCCCGCTCATGCCGTTCGCCGACGGGCGTTTCGACGGCGATCCGGGTGGCGGCGAGCCTCTGTCCCGGCCCGGCTTCTGGTACGGCAAACAGCAGGTGGCCAGGCTGCGCCGGGCGCACGTCGCGCTGGGCCTGTGCACGGTCGGCGCGTTCGTCCTGATCCCCTGTCTGGACCGCGACCGGCACCACGGCTTCGGGCTGCTTCCCGCTATTGGGTGGTTCCTGGCCGCCCTGGTGGCGCTGGTTGCCGTGCTGGCGCTGTTTGTCGTCATCACATCCGAACGCAGTGAAAGCCGACTCGATGAGAGGGCCACCGCGCTTCCGAGGCTGCTGGCCCGGGGAGGCGCCCTGCTCGTGGCAGGGACCTTCCTGTACGCGGGATGGGCACGCGAGGGATGGACACCGTCCGGACGGCTGCCGGGCACGTCCCTCATCTTCGGCGGCATCCTTGCCGCCGAGGCGGCTCTCGTCATCGCGCTGTGCATCGCCTGCGTGTTCCTGATACGCCGGGAACGGACCTACCACGGGATTCTGCGCGGCTTCGGCGGACCGGCTGTCCTCCTCCTCGCGGTCTGGTCCGGTGTGGCCCTCACTGCCGGCCAGGCCTTGCTGGCGGCCGAGTTCTTCGACGGCACCACCGACCCTGTCACCGGGCCGCCTGCTTTCCTGGAGGCTTCGATATGGGGATTCGTGGTGATGCTGCTCGCCGGTGCCGCGTCGACGTGCTTCCTGTGGGCTGACCGGCTGCTCATGGCGCGTCGGCTGAGATACCACGTGGAACGGGACTACCCGGGGGAGCCTCCGGACCTCGAGCGGACCTTCGAGATCACCCGGGCCAGGGCATCAGCGCACAGCACGGATCATCTGCCGCTGCTGCTGGGTGTGTTCGCTGTTGCGGCCGCCTTGAGCCTCGGCACGAGTGCGGTCGCGACATGGGCGGCCCCCTCGCTGCTGGACGTACTCACCCGAGACGATGCCTCCGTCGCTTTGGGCAAGATGCTCGCCGAATGGCTCTTCCTCCTTGCCGTCGTCGGCCTGTTCGCCCTCGGCTGCCTCGCCTACCAGTACCCGGCCAGTCGCCGGTCCGCCGGACTGCTGTGGGACATCGCCACCTTCTGGCCGCGCGCCGCCCACCCGTTCGGGCCACCGTGCCTTGCCGAGCGGACCGTGCCCGATCTGCAGTGGCGGGCCACGGCATGGATGCGGGAGACCGGTGGACGATTGATCTTCTCCGCCCACGGACAGGGATCTGTCTGGGTAGCTGCTGCTGCCCTGCAGATGAGTCCGGAGCAGCGCCGCAGGGTGGCTCTCCTGACATACGGCTGTCCACTGACGCGCATCTACGGGCGCTACTTCCCGGCCTACTTCGGTCCCCTGCATCTCAACCGTCTCCACCTGGAGATCGATGTCTGGCGGAACCTGTGGCGTGAGACGGACCCCATCGGCGGCGCTGTCCGCATTGGTGGCGATGAGGGCCCGGAAGTCGACCGGGCGCCGCTTCGGGACCCCCTGGCATACGGTCGCACCGCGCGTCACCCCCTCTTCACGCCGATCCTCGGCTTCGACGACTACCAGGCCGACCCCACCCTCGCCATCGAGCGCGCCAGAATGCTGGCCCGCCTTGCCCCGTAGCTGCTGTAACCAGCACCCGCGAGCCCCCTGGGTCTCCTGGGGCAACCACCGGCTGTCGGCTTGATCAGGGCGGGGCTTCTGCCGTCGCTTGGGGCACAGGGTGCCGGGGACGGGGAAACAGCGTGATTTGGTCTGGAGCGAACTCCTCCAGTCCGATGGCATGCATGCGGTCAGCGTTGCACGGGAAATGTGCACTTTCGGGAGAGGCCGGAGAAGGGGGCAGATCGCAGGAGACGTTGGAGCCGGCGATGATCCGAAGATGCTGGAGATTGGGGAAGATGAGGCCCGGGACACCGTCCTCTCCGGACCTGGAGACCCGGCAGTCCAAGCCAGGGCTCTTCGGGGCTCTTTGGCCGCTAGGCTCCAAGCGGACGGCTCCGCACGACATGCGGGCGTTGTCCCAGGGGGGGGTCGTGGACGCGCCGACATTGTTGTTGTTGGGAGCGGCAGGGGGTGCCCTGCGTTGCCTGGTCGACATATTTGCCCGGTTTGAGGACTGGCAGGCAGATCGCCGCGTCTACCGGCGGCTGCCACCCGACACTGAAAGCCAATCGCCAAGGTTCGGGCAGTACTTCGACCCGGTAGCCGATCCCGTCGCAGGAGTGCTGCACACGCTCATGGGAGCGGGCGGGGCCTGGGCCATGGGGGCGGGCGGGCAGATCACCGGCACCTATGCTGCCGTCGTCATCGGAATGTCGGCGCCAACGATTCTCACCCAACTGTGCCGCATCCCATCACTGAACGAGGCGCTGACCGGCTCCGCCCCACCCGAGGGGAGCCCGCTGCAAGCACACCCTCTCGAGGCCCCGGCTGCGCCACTGCCTTCTGCCGCACCGTCCCCTCCTCAGCCGGCCGCCGCTTCACGGCAAGAGCCGTCACCAAGACGCATCGCGGGCGAGGGCGTCCTGCCACCGACTCCGCGGCTGCTTGCCGATGAAGCGCCAACCACCTCAGGTGATGTACGCCGCCATGAGGCGACGTCGCAAGGCGGCATGCCGACGGGGGAAGGCGGGGAGACAGCATGACAGCCCGGCCCTCACTGCCTCATCGGATCGTCGCCGCCACGCTCGGCGTGCAGGCGCCGGGACGACGCCCCCCTACGCTGGAACAGCAGCGCCAGCTGCCGCTGGCGCGACGCCTGCTGGCCTCATTCATCGGCATCAGGGTCCGACCAAGGCCGTTGGCAGGGGCGGCAGTTCCGCGTGCCGCAGAACATCGCGATGTCCCAATGCTCTCCCCGGACCTTTACCGCGCGATCCTGCTCGCCGTGGGCAAGGAGGCGTCCGAGCGGAATCAGCTTGCCCTCGCCGAATATGCGGGGCAGACGCTGGCTCTTGTTGCCCTGGGCTGGTTTGAGCAGACCGGGGACGTGTACGCACGCCGGCGGTTCGAGGACCGCTTTCTTGCCCGGGGAAGGCCGCAGCGGAATCCTCAAACTGCCCCGGACGACATGATCGATTTCCTCTGGGAGTGGAGCAGCGCTACCCATCGGATGCTTCGCCAGTGGGTGCGTGACTTCGAAGAAGTACTGATGGGGTCAGCCGCAGCTGGCAGCCTGCTGAGCAGGCCTGCGGTATCTGAGGTCCGGAACACTGAGAGCCCCTTGCCGGACCCGTAGACGACGGGGGTGGCAGGGATCGGCCGGGCGCTGTCACGTTGTTGGGCGCGTGGGTGTCTGACGGTGCGTCGGGGAGTGGTTGGGCCCGGTTCGGGGCCTGTGCTCAGATCGTGGTGGCCAGGCCGACGGCGCCGGTGATCTGTTCCCAGATCGCGAAGCGGATGGTCATCTCGGCTCGGTAGTTGTGTGCGGTCATCTGGTGGCGGCGGGGCCGGAAGTGGGGTGAGATGCCGCTGAAGGCGGACAGAAACCGCTGCGCCCCACCGACGGAACGGAAGCCCTTCATCGCGCGTTCGCGCTGCCTCGTTGGCTGGTGGCTGTTCTCCGCCCGATTGTTCAGGTACTTCGACTGCCGCTGCTGGACGCAGGGCATGACCTCGCGGTGGGCGGCGCCGTAGGAGCGGAGTCTGTCGGTGACGACCACCCGCGGCACCGCACCCGTCTTCTTCATGAGGCGACGGAAGAAGCGCCTGGCTGCGGCCTTGTCGCGCCGGTTCTGCACAAGGACGTCGAGCACGTAGCCGTCCTGGTCGACGGCCCGCCACAGGTACTTCTGCTTGCCGTTGACCTTGATGAAGACTTCGTCCAGGTGCCACTTGTCGCCGGGCCGGGGCTGTCGGCGGCGCAGTGCGTTGGCGTACTGCTGCCCGAACTTCACACACCAGCGGCGGACCGTCCCGTAGGAGACGATCACACCGCGCTCGAGCATCAGCTCCTCCACCTCACGGAAGCTGAGCGGAAAGCGGTGATACAGCCACACGCCGTGGGAGATGACCTCGACCGGGTACCGGTGCCCCTTGTACGACGGCGATACGTTCCCCACGGGCCATCCCCCTCCAGCATGATCAACCAGAAGATCATCCCACCCTGCCAGCCAACGTGACAGTGCCGGTTGAGGTGTTCGGCGAGGAATGCGTCGACGATGGCAGCGAACTGCCAGACGCTTCCGAGGTGATCGACAGGCGCCTGGGCATCCCCGATCTGTAGCCTCTGACACCGGAGACGTGGGACGAAGACACCTTCTACGGGCTAATCGAGGTGTTCCACGACCTGGTGAGCCGCCCCCGCATGCGGCGCTACCACTCCTACAGTGCTGCGGATGGCACCACTCGGAGTTCCACATGTCAACGACGGTGTAATTCCCCAGGGGTTGTGACCAGGCAATTCCCCAGGCGGTCGGCTGTCAGCGGTCGATCGACCAAGGTGCGTCAACAGGTGGAAGACCCGTGTCGAGGATGTGGGCGATGATGCGCAGAGCCTCGGTGAGGGGGACGGTGTCCTCGTCGGGATACTCGTCGTGCTGCCCGTTCGTCAGCACGAAGCCCGTGCTGGAACCGTCGGCTGCCGGGCTGATGGCGTGCTCGCCAGGATCGTCTTCGCTGTCGAGCAGCATCGCGAGCGCGCGGGAGGTGTTGCTGATGATGCCAAGGGAGCGGCCGCGGGAACTACGGATCCAGGTCTCGAGCCGGCCGGCTGCGATCCGGTCACGCAGCATTTGCGGCGCCGCGGAGGCTGTTGCCGGCGCGGCGCCGTCGTTGAAGACCCAGGTCTCGATCATGGGGAGGACTCTCTCATGGGGCCGGATGAGAGAGCCCTGGCCTATCTGGCTGGCGGCTTGTCGGTGGGGTTCCTGGGCCGCTTGTTGGGGCGGTAGCTGGGCCCGTTCATGATCACCTGATGGATCGCGTTGATCAGCCGGTCCAGGAGCGACTCGGCCACGACAGGGTTGGGGAAGAGCGGATACCAGTCTCTGGGCGCGCTGTTGCTGGTGATGATCACAGACCGGCCCTGCCGCTCCGAGACGAGTTTGTAAAGGTCATCGGCCTGCTGGGCGGTCAGTTGACGCATGGCGAAGTCGTCGAGGATGAGCGGGTGGGCCGGATGATCTCGCGCATCCACTTGTCCCATGTGCGATCCGCGTGGCCGCCGGCGAGCTCAGCGAGGATACGGCTCGAGAGATCATGACGCCGTCCGCATTGGTCCGCGGGAAGACAATCAAAGGTCGGCATGCGTGGCTCGCCGCTAGGCAATCAAGGCTGGGACCTGGGTGGATGAATTATCGACACCCGCACAGTCGCAACAGCACGATCCACCGACCTGACACACCCCTCTGGCGACCACTGACCATTCGCGAAAATCTGCAGGTCACAGACCATGGATGGAGTTTCTCACGTCGGCAGGCCCGGCCCGTTGGGAGCGCCGCTCGTGACGAAGTGCACCAGGCCGGACGACGTGGTCCCGGTGATGTCCCGGTCGCGCGGATACGCCACCTGACAACTGTCCGGCGATCGTCACCGGGGAATCATGGCTAGGCTTTCCGGGCCAGTCCGGCGGCGATGAGGCGCTCCCAGACGGTGAGTTCCCGTTCCTCACCGCTGTTCCATGGGCTGTCGACCTCCTCAGGACGCCACAGGGGTGCGGGGACGATCCCGGGTTCGAGGATCTCCAGGCCGTCCAGCAGGGAGGCGATCTCCGCGTCGGTGCGCCACCGGCCGCGGCCGAACGTCTCCTGGAGGACTTTCTCGGCCTCGGCCGTCTCCGGGTTGTTGCCGGAACGGAAGTGGCTCACGAAGAAGTAGCTTCCGGAGGGTACCTGGTCGCGCCAGTACCGGACGATGCCGGCCGGGTCCTCCTCATCGTTGACGTGGTGAAGGATGGCGCTGAAAATGACGGCCACGGGACGACCGAAGTCGATCATTTCCAGGGTGTCCGGGTGGGTATGGATGCCTTCGGGGTTGCGCACATCGACCGCGACGACCCGGGTCCGGTTGTTCTTCTCCAGCAGCGCCCGACCGTGGACCAGCACCTGCGGATCGGTGTCGACGTACACGACCCGTGACTCGGGGGCGTGCCGTTGCGCGACCTGGTGGACGTTGTCGGCGGTCGGCAGACCACTGCCCAGGTCGATGAACTGCCGAATGCCGGTGGTCTTCGCGATCTCCCCGACCGCCCGGGTCAGGGCCGCGCGGTTGGCGAAGGCGATGGCCACCGAACCGGGCAGGTCGCGCTTGAACACGTCGCCGATCTCACGGTCCACGGCGTAGTTGTCCTTGCCGCCCAGCAGGTAGTCGTAGACGCGGGCGATGCTGGGCCTGGTCGGGTCGATGGAGGAGCCTTCGTACGTCATGGCGGCCATTCTCCCTCGCAACGCCGCCTGTTGAGCATCGTTGCGGGATCCTCCGGCCGGCCCCTGTGCAGGCGGCCCGGTCCGCGGTCATGTGGCGGACGGCCCCAGACGTCCGCTCGCCGTTCGACGGCAGCCCCACGCCCGACGTGGGCGACGTTTCGCCCACTGGTCGCGAGTTCACCGTGGATCCGGCGATACCCCCATGAGGAGTTCTCTTGGGCGAGGCGCAGGATCAGCGCGCGGACTGAGCGGACGGTGGGCGGTCGTTGGCGCCGTTTGGGCGTGCAGGTCGTGGCATGGCGTCGTTTGAGCAGGTTGCGACGTCAGCGCAGGATCGTGTCGGGGCGTACTAGGAGCAGGTGGTGCCGCAGCGCCAATATCTCGATGTCCTTGTCGCGGTCGCTCATCGGGAGCAGGCGCAGGAGCGCCAGGGTGTTGGTCGCAGCGAGATAGGCCAAGCGCAGTAGCACGACAGGTCATGATGCCGCCGATGCCCTGCGCACGTGACCATATTGGGGGCGAGCGGCGAGGACGGCCAACGGCCGGCGTCAAGACCGTGACCTGGGCGGATGAATTATCGGCACCCGCAGAGTCGGGGACGGCCAGCAGCATTCCGTCCAGGGCCAGGACCCGTAGCCCGTGGAAGAGTTCCGTCCTGTGGCTCAATGGTCGGGCCACGGCCCGGGACGGCTCTCGCGTGACCGGCCAGCCCAGCCTCTGCCTCGCACGGGTCAGAGATGACTTGTTCACCCCCGCCCAAGGCCGAAGCGTCGGCTCGCCGGCCTTCACCAGCCGCAGGACCTCCAAGTAGTCGGCCTGCGGAAACAGGCACAGTGCGAGCACGAAGTACACCGTGAACCGGGCCGACAGCACACGTCGGCGTTTCTCCGCACACCCAGCCTCGGCAACGACCCGGTCCACCAGCTCAGCAGGACACGACCGAGTCAGGATGCCCAACCCCAGCTGCTCCAGACGCGACACCAACACGCATGGCTCAACACCGCGCACACCCCAAAAGCAACGGCATTGTCATCCGTACGACAGGGGGCACACAGCCATACCGGACCCGGGGGCCAGGCGCCCCAATGCGGGGCCACGGAAAAGGTAACGGGGGCACGTGGGCGCCGGATCCAGGACGGACCACAGGGGCGGGCGGACTTGTGTCTGTCCACCCGCCCCTGTGCCACGGCGTCAGTCGGTCCGGTCGTTGAGCCCTTCAGGTACGACCCATTCCGGGTAGTCGAACCGCTCACCGAGGGCGACGAGACCCGGTCTGTCGGCCGGTACGTGGTACGCCTTCATGGCGCGCAGGAACAGCCGGTAGCCGAGATCCGCGCACGACTCGGTGACCACCCGCTCCAGCGCGGGGACGAGGCCGGTCACCGGAGTGCCGAACGGGGGGTTCTCGACTGCGAGGCTCAGTTGTTCCGCGACCGGGCGGATCACCTGGAGGACGGCCCGCCGAAGTTCCTCGTCCACCACGGGTCGCGGCGGCGGGGGGACGAACGCGGGATCGTTCTGGCGCACCCGGGCCAGCCATGCCCCTTCGGCCTTCTGCAGCCAGGCGCCGGCGCTCATGCCGTACTCGCCCGGATCGAAGACCCCGTGGGTGGCGGCGAGCCAGACCGTGCGGATCGTCTCGTCCGTCAGCGGAGAGCGCAGCAGCCGCTGGACGTCCTGACCGAGCTGGACGGCCTTCGAGCGGTCGAACTCGTCGACCGACGACTCCGCGATCTTGAGCCACACCACGGCGGGGCCCTCGTCAGAGTGAGACTGGACGTACTTCCTGTAGAACTCCTCCAGCACCTCCCATTGCGAGGCCAGCCAGGTCAGCCCGATGTCCGTCGTGTAGACGCCCTCGAGGAAGTCTCCCTCGGCGTCGCTCTCAGGCTCGTGTGCCATCGTCAGCCCTCCAGATATGAGGTGTACACGACCCACTTGCCCTGCCGGTGCTGAGCGACCTTCTTACCGATGTACTTCAGCTGCACGATGACCCACTTGGACGTGACTTCGCTCTTCTGGGCAGTTTCGCCGGTCTTCACCCACTTGTGGCCCAGTGGTTTGCCCCCGGTCTCGATGTCCCTGACTTGCCAGCGGATCGTCTTGAGCTTCGTGGGCAGCTTGCGCCCCATCCTCTGCGCCTGCTCGGTCTCCCAATCGGTGAGCTCCTTCAGGTGCTTCGGGCTGTGCTCGAGCCACTGTGTCATGGCCTTGTTGACGGCGTCCCGGGCGATGTCGGTATTGAACCAACGGGTGGCCACACCCCCTGTGGTCCTCGGGTCGAGAGCCTTCGCCTCCATCTGGGCGTCGGTCTTGTTCACGTGCTCGCTGATCGTGTGAGCCCCTTCGATGTCCTCGTCGGCGACGATGTCCTCGCAGTTGTGGACGAGGACGCTCTGCGGGTGGGCGCCTTCGGTGCTGACGTAGAACGTGTGGATGCCGTCGACCGTCAGGTCGAAGACGTCCTGGGGTGCCAGGCCGGCCCGGTCCTTGACGGCCGTGACGGTGCGGAACGTCCCGTCCGGCGTGCGCAGGCTGTCGCCCATGTGCAGGGCGGAGACCAGGGTCCAGCCACGGCCCTCGACGAAGAACCGGTGGCCAGGCGTGCTGGACAGTCTCCCGTCGGCCACCGTGATGTCGACGAGCCGCCGGGTGTCGTGCCGCAGGGTGTCGGTCACCCGCCGGACCGACGGCCGGCCGGTCTCCGGGTCTGTCGCGCGGACCAGGTCACCGAGGCGTATGTCGCGGATCGCCTTGTGGCTTCCGTCCCCCATGAGGACCTGGGTCTCGCCAGGGAAACTGTTCCTGGTGCACGCGGTCGTCAGGTCCTCATAGAGTTCGACCTCTCTCTCGATCGCGGCGACCGCCGCCGTGTCTATGCCGTCGATGGCCTTGAGCGCTTTGAACGCGTCCCGGACTCCGATGCCGGTGGCGAACGCGGCGTCCACGGCGCGCAGCGCTTCCGCGATGGGTCGGATGATCTTGCCCGCGAAGAGGCTCGCGACGTCCAGGGACGCCCAGGCGCAGCCGCCCCAGCTGCCGCTCTCGAAGCCGGAGGTGAACTTCTGGGCGCACTTGATCCAGCTGCCGAAGAGGATGTCGATGGGATCGACGCCGTCCTGCCACTCGGCGATCGTGATGGTGTGCGTGACCTCCTGGGACAGTTCGTCGGTCTTGACCTCGCCCAGATACGTCGTGGCATCGGTCGGGCACATGAGCTTCTGCGGGTCGATGCCCTCGGCGGCGCACAGGTACAGGCTGAGAACGGCCTTGTACCGGATCTTCGAGGTGATCGTGCAGTTGCCCCGGTAGGCGAGGTGGTCCCACCAGTGGTCGCAGCCGCCCGACTTGGTGACGACCTCCGGCTCGCCGATCTTCTCGATGTGGTCGACGACGTAGAAGACGTTGCCGATGGAGCCGCGCTCGTCGGTGATGGTTCCGTCGTCGATCTGCTTGGCCTTGCCCGCCTTCTCGGCCCGATCGGCCGCGTCCTGGGCTTCCTTGGCGTATTTGTCGGCGTCCTTGGCGGCTTGTTCGGCTTCGGTGGCGGCCGTGTCGGCGCGGGTGGCGGCCGCTCGGGCGTCCTTGGCGTCCTGTTCGGCCTGGGTGGCGGCGGAGCGGGCGGCTTCGGCGTCGAGTTCGGCGGCGTCGGCGGAGTCGCGGGCGTCCTTGGCGTAGCCCTCGGCATTGCCGGCTGCCTTGTCGGCGGCTGCGGCGTCCTCGGCGGCCTGCTTGTCGTACTCGACAGTGCGCGCCAGTGAGTCCGCGGCGGCGGATGCGGCCTTGGCGGCGTCGGCCGCGTAGCCGAGGGCCTCCTTGGAGTAGGTGCGGGCGTCGGCCGCGTACTGGGCGGCGTTGGCCGCGTGCTGGTAGGCCTCCTTGGCGTCGCCCTTGGCCTGGTCGGCGAGGTTCTTGGCGGCCTGTGCCTCGGCGGCGGCGTTCTTGGCGTGGGCGTCGGCGACGGCCTGCTGCTGGTCGGCGATGGTCTTCGACGCCTGTCCGGTCAGTACGACCAGGCCGGCGGCGGAGTCGGTGTCGACGTAGGCGGAGCCGAGTTGGATGGCGTCGTTGGCCGGGTTGGCGACCTGCTTGGCCGCTTCGCCGGCGTCCACGGCCGCCTGGGCGGTGACGTGGGCGAACCCGGCGGCCTTCGCCGCGGCGGCGAGGGCCTTGCCGGCTTCTGCGTTCGCCGCGTTCGCCTGGGTCTTGGCGTCCTTGGCGTGCTGCTCGGCCTCGTTGGCCAGCTTGACGGCTGTCTTGGCCTCGGCGGAGGCGTCCTGGGAGGCCTTGATGGCGTCGGCGACCGCGCTGGTGGCGGTCTTCACCGCCGCGTCGGCCTTCAGCTTGTCCGCCTGGGCGGCGTCCGCGTCGGAGCGGGCCCGTTTGGCGGCCGCTTCGGCGCGGGTGGCCGCGGCGTCCGCGTCGGCTGCCGCCTGGGTGGCGGCGTCGGCCTCGGAGCGGGCCCTGCCCGCCGCGGTCTCGGCGTCGTCGGCCGCCTTGTCCGCGTCGTTGGCGGCGGCGCGGGCCGCGTCGGCCGCGTCACCGGAGTCCAGGGAGTCAGCGTAGGCGGTCTTGGCGTCAGCCTTGGCGCGGGCCGCGTCGGCCTTCTGTTCGGCGTCCCAGGCGTCGTCCCGCAGGGACTTGGCGTGATCCTTCGCCTTGACCGCGTCGTCCCGCCGGTCCCCGGCGGTCTTCTCCGCGGCCTCGGCCTTGCCCTTGGCGTCCTTCGCCTTCGTCGCCTCGGACTCGGCGTTCTTGCGGTGCTCGGCCGCCTCGGCGCGGCTGGCGGCGGCGTTCTCCTTCTCCGCCTTGGCCGTCTTCTCCTCGGCCTCGGCGGCGAGCCGCTTGGCGTGCGCGTCGGCGGCCGCAGCCTTGGCGTCGCCCTCGGCCTTCACCGCTTCGGTGAGCTTGGCCTCCGCGGTCTCCTTGTCCTTCTTGGCGTTGTCGCGGTGCACCTTCGCGGCGTCGGTCGCGGCCTTGGCCTGCAACTCGGCCGTCTCGGCGGCCTTCTTGCGGAATTCCGCCTTCACCTGGGCGGCCTGGGCGAGCGCGCGCTCCGCGATGGTCTGGCTGTCGCCGCCGGAGGCGCGGGTGGCGGCCTCGGCGGTCTCGCCGGCCTTCACCATCGCCTCAAGTGCGGCCGCCGCACCCTGGGTGACCTGTGCCTTCTGCTGCCCGACCAGCAGACCGCGCCCCCGCGGCGCGCCGCCCGTGTCGGCGATGATGTAGGAGGCCTGCTCGGCGGCGTCCGAGGCGGTCGCGGCCTTCTTCACGGCGGCGAGCTGGGTCTTGAGGACGTCGAGCTGCTTCTTCGCCGCCGTCTGGACGGCCGTGATGCCGGCCTTGGCCTTGTCGAACTGGGCCTTGGGCGGCACGGTGCCGGTGTGCCCGGAGGGCGTGACGTCGAACTGCTGCGGCCCCGTGCCGTTGCACGTGTACAGCCACGAGTTGTAGCCGTTGGTGTACTCGTGCAGGTCAAGGCACTTGTCGGTGCCGACGTTGCGCAGGCTGCCGGTGGCACGGAGGTTGAACTCCCACGTCTGCGCCGGGGAGCCGCTGCACGTCCAGATCTGGATCTTCGTGCCGTTCGCCGGGTTGTTGTTCGAAACGTCCAGACACTTCAGGGAGTTGACGTTCTGCAGGTGCAGCCCCCGGTCGTCGCCGTAGACCTTCCACTCCTGCGCCGCCGAACCGTTGCACGTGTACAGCTGGACGGGGGTGCCGTTGTCCTTCTTCGCACCCTCGACGTCAAGGCACTTGCCCTGCGCGGCGTGCACCTCGATCACCGCCGGGGCGTCGCCGACCCAGCCGGCCCCGCCCGCGGACCAGTAGTCCTGCCAGCGCGCGAGGTGGTCGGCGACCCACGAGTACCCCAGCAGGTCACCCAGTGCCTTGGCGCCGGCCGCCAGGGACTTGGTGGCGTCCTTGCTGGCGTTCAGGATCTGGTTGCGCTGCGTGGCCTGAGAGGCGATCTCCTGCTGCCACTCCGTGGCGGCCGTGCCGGAGACGTCACCCAGCACGTTGTCGGGATCGATCGGGTCACGCCACGCGCACGCGGCGAACCGGGACTTCAAATCCTCGACCGCGATGCGGTACTCCGCCGTGCCCGGCTGCGGGGCGCTACGGGGAAATCCCCCCGACGCCAGGAACATACGGGCGTTGTCCGCGCCCGCGTTCTCCCCGGGAGCCCCGTGCAGCCACTTGAACGCGTCCCGCTCGGCGAGGGCCCGGTTCCACTCGTCGGCCGGCAGCCCGACAGGGTCGGGGTCCTTGCCGTAGAGAGGGCTGCCCAGGTCGTCAACGGCCTTGAGGGTCGCCGCGTCCGCCCTGGGCGTGGAGTCGGCATAGAAGTCGCCGTCGTTCTTCCAGAACCGGTCGGCGGTCCACTTCGTCAGACCGGTCTGGCCGTAGAAGTCCTCCTGCCCGTCCCCCGGGGACCCCGGAGGCCAGTGGAAGTCGGTGTCGGTGAAACCGGCCGGGTTCGTCAGACCCTCCAGCGGCTTCCGCCATCCGTCCCGGAGAGTATGCAGGGCGTCCAGTTCCTTGCCCGCCGCGTCCCGGTCCGTCTGGTACGCGGTGGCGAGCGGAGTCTTCTCCCAGTTCTTCCGGTCGGCCAGCGTATGAAGCTTGTCCGCGGGCTGGTTCAGGCCGTCCTGCGCGGTCGTGGCCATGGACGGGCCGCCCAGCCGCAGCACATCGGCCATGAGGCACTGGTCCTGCCGCAACTGCTCGGCAGCCGTGTCCACATTCCAGTCGTACGAGGCAGCCGCCGGATCGGCGTCCGCTCCCCGGCCGAGCAGGTCGGGCTGGACAGCCAGTCCGCCGAGGACGGCCAGCGCGGCCACGGACGTGACGACGGGAGTGAAGAATCCGGATCTTCGTGATCCGGGCATACGCAACCACGGTCTGGGGCGCAACAGAGCATCTCCTTCTTCGTTCAAGGGGGGCGGGCGTAGTCAGGCCCGGTCGAAGACAAGGGGAGAACAGCGGTCCTGAGCGGGAGTCAGGGGCGCACAGCGCAGGCTGGACCAGCGTGCGCGGACGGCCGGTATGACGGCATGACGAAGCAGCCCCTCCCCGTGGGCGACGGTGTTCCCCCGGTCGCCGAATGACAGACGCGTGTGTCTGGACTGGTCAAGATCCACCGCACGCGGCGCTCACCATAGACAGGGAATACGTGAACAGAACAGGGAAATTCAGGGCCTACAGGTGCATGCACATACCGCTCCGGGGAGACGAGACCTGTTCCGGAATACGTTGTTCACGTGTGCATCCCATGCGGGGCCTGTGTGATTTCTGTGAAGCGGAATGGCGGCTGAAGCCTCCGGCAACTTTCCGCACCCGCCACCAGGTGATGCACGTCACGACACGGAAGCGGAGAGCGATACCGCCACACTCCCTGGGAGCAATTGTCAATTCCTGTGGATCGCTTGGTTAGGGCGAGAGGTTGGCGCCTTGGATGACCTGCCATCCGGAGGCGAGGGTGCCCGATATGAGGCGCTGGACGCCTTCTCCTCGGAGCGTCACGAAGGCGGTGAGGCCAGTGTCGAGTTCTGCCACTCGATGCCCGTAGACGACGGCCTGCGTCAGCGTCAGGTCGATCGCCGTGGCCTCGGCGCCGAGCGACCAGAAGGTCAGCACGGCGACGCGTGACGCGGCGGGCCTGGCGGGCGGTCTGGCCGGAGCGTCCTACGGAGCCGAGACCGGGGCGTCCATCGGCTTCGCCTTCGGACCCGTCGGCATCGCGGTCGGCGGCATCGCGGGCGGCATCATAGGCAGCGGCGTCGGTGAGAGCATCGCCGACGGCATCAAAGATCTTTTCTGAGAGGAGGGGTTGAGCCGATGACGACCACGCCACCGTCCGAGGCCACTGTGGCGGTCCAGTTGCTCGCGATCATCAACGACCCCACGGCGCCTGAGGGGGACCAGCTCGACGCGGCCATGGACTTGGAGGATCACTCCGGCGCCTGGTTCGAGCAGGAGATCTTCGAGATCCTGCGGCGCGAGGATTTCAGCAGCGTGCTGGCCCAGATGTGCGCGGCGGCGCTCGCGGGTATCTGGGCCCGGGAGGACCGGATCGACGAGAAGTTCTTCCCCGAGCTGCGGCGGACGGCTCTCGACGAGGTGCTCGGCATTCTCGGAGCCCGTGCGCCGCACCTGATGCCCGAGGGGATGCAGGAGGGCTGACACGCCTGCCCGCGGCGGCCCCACCGGTTCTCCCGGTGGGGCCGCCGCTCGTTCGGTCCGCGAATGGGCGAGGCCGGCGTCCGTATGTCCTGCCCCGACGCTGCGAAGGGCTTCCGCAGCCCACAGGCCGCGGACGTGTCCCTCTCGAGTGGAGCAATCGTCAATACCTGTGGACAAGTTCTGACTTCAGCATCGCATTGGGGTGAGCCTGGCGAGTCCTTCGATGCCTGCGAGTTGGTCTTGGAGGGCGGGGTCTGGACTCGGGGCGGTGACCAGGAGGAGCACGGGCAGGTCGGGGTGCTCCTCGTCGTAGAGGTCGTTGTCCCCGTCGTCGCCGGGTATGGCGTTCGGCTGGACCTGGATGCGGGTGGCGTCGTTGAGGGTGGCGAGCAGGTAGATGCCCAGGTAGTCGCTGTCCCGTTCGACGAAGACTGTGCCAAGGCGATCGGTCAGCAGGTCGGCAAGCTGCCTGGCGGTGTGGGTGTTCGTGCCGTAAGTGTCGAAGGCGGTCATGGTTGGGTGTGCTCCTGGTCGCGAGCCCGGCTGTCCGGCTCAAACGCTCACCTCGTAGCCTCCGCGTATGACTGCTGATCCGTTCCAGTGCCGCTGCGTCCTCTGCCATGACTACGGCGACCGAGGCGAGGCGAACCGCATGGATCTGACGATCATCGAGAACGTGCAGCAGCACGGATGGCACGTCGTCATGGTTCCCGAGGACGACATCGGTCCTGGATTCGCCTACACGATCGGCCTCGCACACACCCACGGCGCTTCTGAGCTCGCCGTGTTCGGACTCGATATCCACGCCATGTACCGCATGCTCAACAGCATTGGAGAGAAGTCCGCCGCGGGCGCTGTACTGGCTGACGGCCAGAGGCACCCTGGCGTTGTCGACGGTCACCACGTCGCGCTCAGGCACGTTGACCTCCGCTGGTACCGAACCTTCTTCGGGCGGGCCATCGGGTTCTACCGACGACCTCCTTTCCCTGTGCTGCAGGTCGTGTGGCCCGACGCGGATGACCGTTTTCACTGGGAAGAACAGGCTGAGGAACGGCATCGGCAGTCGCAGCCTCAGTTGTGGCAGCCGCCGAGTGAGCATCCTGTCGGGATCTGGACGACTGAACTCTGACCTTGCACGGGCCGACTAGCGACACACCAACATCGTCGCGAAGGCTACTGAAGCAAGATCATTTTGCGGAGTAGTTCGAATCCGGCTCGGCCGTAGAGCTGCCTCTTGATCTTCTTGATGCGGTTCACGGCACCCTCGACGCTGCCCGAGTTCCAGTCCAGTGTCAGCCCGGCTGTCACGGCGTCGAAGTCTCGGTGCAGGTGCAGTGCGAAGCCGGTGAGGCCGGGTAACTGGCTGGCGTCGACTGCGTCGATCCAGGTGGGAAGTGTCGAGCCGAGGCGGTCGGTGAGCATCTCGCCGAAGTCGCGAACATGTCCCGCGACCTTGTCCAGCTCGGGGCAACGGGCCAGGACCTCCTTCAGGCCGGCCCTGTCTTCCTCGGTCAGGGCCGTGGGGTGCCGAGTGAGCCAGCCGGTCACCTGTCGCACAGACGGCGGCCGCGGTGCCGCGCCGGCCGGAGCCCTGCGGAGGGTTAGGTCTGGCCGCGACGGATCGCGAAGTCGTCCACGCCCAGGACCCGCGGCGTGCTGAACCGGGGATCCGGTAGCGCCATGACCCTGCGTAACAAGGTCATCCGGCCGGCTCCGAAGCCCAGCTGGGCAGCCAGCCGCGCGCCGGCCCGCCCGGCCAGCGCGCGCCCCACTCGCTCCAGGGCGTGGTTGAGCCGCGTGGTGAACAGTGCGTGCGGGGCGGCCAGCCGGGAGAACCTCTCGGCGAACGTCCGACGGGGGCAGTCCGCCACTCCGCAGATGAAACGCCGGACCGTCAACCGGATCACGAAGCCCTGTTCAACGAGCGGAAGGTCCTTCAGCCTGCGTTGGTACCGGTCGTGGACTCGGTCCGAGAAGCGACCGCAGTCTGGACACGCCGCCCCTACCGCACGACCTCTCGCCATCACCTCGGCTGTGCCGAACGCGGCCGTCACCGCCTCGACGTCCACATCGTCGATCCCGTCGAACACCAGCGAGTCCCAGAACGGTGCATCGGTCTGCATGACCAGCACCCTCACGGTCAACAACCGACCAGGGCAGCAGCCGACGGACACCTGAGGGAGCGTCACTTCCGATCGTCGGACGACAGGGCGCACGCGGTCTCACGCGACCAGTCTCCTCGCAATCGAACAGCGAGGTAACACTCCGCGACGACTCCCCAAGATCTGTGCCAGAACCGACTTTTGATGTCACTCTGGTGCCGCGGGGCCCGCCCGTTTGCTTCTGATAAGAGACGGAACGTCCGCATCAAGAGCGCCTTCGGCGTCGCCTGCTGTCCTGTCCCAGAAAACTGTGGGCAGGGTGAGGCTCTGACTTGCCGTGCCTACGGTTGAGTGAGACAGGGCGGGTGGTCGGTGTCCCACTCAACCGTCGGCAGCGTGATGTTCACCCGCGGAGCCAGGCCAGCAGCCGCCGTGGAGTCGGTCGCAATGGGCTGGCTGCCATGGTTCGGGCAGTCGACTTGGCTCTCCGGGCTTGTTGGGCGAGTTGGCATGCGTCGGCTTCGCGGATGAGTTCTTGAGAGCGGATCTGGTGCAACTCGAAGTGCATGCCGCTCGCTCCTACTGCTGGAGTTCCATGACATCGGCGACCACGCAGCTGACGTTGTCGGGGCCGCCGGAGCCGTTGGCGAGGGCTATGAGTTCACGGACGGCCTGCTCGGGTTCGCTGATCTCGGCGAGCACTCGGCGGATGTCTTGGGTCGGCACGACGGTCGACAGACCGTCGGAGCAGAGCAGATATCGATCTCCCCGCTGGGTGTCGTGGAGGCGCATGTCAGGGGTGGTATCGGCTCCCTGGCCCAGGGCCCGGACCAACAGCGACCGCTGAGGGTGGGAGGCGGCTTCTTCCGGGCTGAGGCGTCCTTCGTCGACCATCGACTGGACCATGGTGTGGTCGTGGGTGATCTGGAACAGTTCTCCGTCACGCAGGAGGTAGGCGCGGGAGTCGCCGATGTGGACGAGGGCCAGCTGTGACCCGGTCCAGAGCATCGCGGTGAGTGTCGTGCCGGTGCCTTCGGGTGAAGAGCCGCTCCCGGCGATGTTGTGGACGGCCTGCTTGGCCTGTTCGATGACGTCTTCGAGGACGTTGAGGAGATTGCCGGCCGGGATGCTGTCGGTTTCGAGGTGCTTGAGCGCGCCGATGGCGGCTGCGCTGGCAGGGGCTCCTTGGCTGCCGCAGCCGTCGGCGACGGCGAGCAGCCGGGGTCCGGCGTAGGCGGTGTCCTGGTTGCTCTCGCGGACGCGGCCGGTGTCGGACAGAGCGGCGTAACGGATTCCCAGGGACTTGGCGGTCGGGGACATGGCGGGGTCCTTCCAGGACAGGTGGTCGATGAGGAAGGTGGCCAGGTCCCGCCGTGCGGCGGTGTCGGCCTCGACCTGGGCCCAGAACGCACGGACCTCCTGGGCCGCCGCGACTGCCTCCAGTGTGCAGACGTGTTGAATGCGGGCCAGGGGCATTCCCAGGCGGCGCAGCCAGGCGACCAGTCGGGCCTGTTCCAGCTGTTCCGGTGCGTAGAGGCGGTAGCCGGTCACCGGGTCGACACGGGCGGGGGTCAGCAGGCCGAGCTCGTCGTAAAGACGCAGCGCCTTCGGCGACAGCCGGGACGCCTTTGCGAACGCCCCGATGGTCAGCAACCCCATGCTCGTTCCTCCTCATGCCGAGCACGTCGCCCGGCCCCACTGATGCTGTGGGCTCCCCCAAGGTGAAGGTCAACCGAGGTTTCTGCTTGGCCCCGTCCGATGGTCTCCCACTCAGCTGGCCTGGGCTTGCTCGGCCTGGGCCTTGGTGTGGGCGAGGCGGTATGACTCGGTTCCGGTCTGGATGATGGCGCCGTTGAAGGTCAGCCGGTCGACGATGGCCGCGCTTATCTAACCGTCCTGCTGGAGAGTCCACGACGTCCGTGACGGTTCTGTCTGAGTACTCGTTAGCTTGCTGTGGACTCTTTATCTTGCTGTGCTC
>NZ_JBVJPA010000042.1:0-24431 GCF_055582885.1 Streptomyces sp. NPDC107454
ACTCCGCACGCAACGTGAAAAAGGCCGCCGGACTGGCGGTATCGGCCTGTGGAGCGCCGACAAGACCAGAACCCGTTCTGGCACAGCGCAACGAAGCAGGAAGCCACGGATTCCCTCCCGAAGCCCGTGCCGCGTAGTGGCACAGCAACGAGAGAGAAGGCCAGAATCCTCGGGCTTCAGCCCGAGGAGCAAGTCAAACCATCGAGACGTACCTCATGCTGCCCGAGCCGTTCGAGGGCGACCACAGCTGGATGGGCATCCTCAGCTGGGAGGGCCGCAACGGAGACGCGGGCAAGACCACGGGCTGGTCCCCGCTGGAGCCCACCTGCAGCCTCAACCTGTCGCCCGAGAGGTTCCTCCAGTTCGTCGTCTACCCCTACGAGCAGGACGCGGACCCCACGTCGTGGAGCCATGCCGTGCCCGTCGGCCGGTGGATGCACATCGCACTCGTCAACGACGGCCGCCGGACGGTGATGTACGTGGACGGCTCGAAGATCGCCCGCAACCCGTCGCAGCCGTCGACCGGCATCACCACGCTCGGCAAGCCCTTCGTCATCGGCGCCACACAGTTCGACGAGCAGTTCGGGCAGGGCTTCTACGGATGGATCGGCGACACCCGCATCGTGAACAGGGCCCTGGCCACCCGGGACTTCCTGACCCCCTTCGAGTGAGCGGCGCACCTCCGCACAGGTGACGGCGCGGGGACCTGAACAAGCGGCTTGCGCACCCGGCGCCCGCGGGTCCACCGCGGCGCCGGACGGGCCTGCCGGGAAGAGCTTGCCGTGAACTCCGTGACGGCGCTCTCGGAGGCCAGGCCGATGCCGGATGTCCCACCCACGATCAGCACACGCATGTGTGCCTCCCCGCTTGATCAGCACCCCTCCACGAACGATCGGGCACTCTCCTCGGACGACCGGCTCGCCGATGCCCAGCATGTTCCCCTCGCTGTCACGGAACCAGGCACCGCGCTCACCCCGCGCACCCTTGCTCGGGTAGTTCCCGTCGATCTCCGCGATCCCCTCCCTCGTCCGGAGGACCGGGGCCGCCGCATCCGCGTGGCGCCGCTCGCGTCCGGTGCGTCGGCTGCGCGCCCGCGCCCGGGCCCGCGCAGGCGATGCGCGCCGTGGTCTTCGGGCCGGAGCGGCCGCCGTGGCCGCCCTCGGCGCGGTGGCCGTGCTCGATGACGACGATTGACCGTCCAGTCCTCCTGAGGGCACGTGCCCCGGTCGCGAACCGCCGCGAGCAGGCGGCCGGGGCGGGCGTCGGCGCGTATGGCCGCGTCCTGGCACTCCGCACCGCACCCCAGGACCTGGCCGCTCTCGCCGACCTCGCCGGCGGCCGGGCACGCACCGAAGTGCGGGCGACGGTACTTCGTATGGATCCGGTGCCTCCTGAGGTTGCCCAACTCTGGCTCGATGACGGCCATTTTGTGCACCCGGACTTGCCGACGCCTTGACGATCCGTTTCCTGCACGTTCAGCCGGCCGTCTGTGCCTGCGTTGTGTGCCGTCCCTAAGGTCCCTGAGTGTTTCGGAAGAAGGGGCTCATGGACACACCTCTCGCAGTCCAGGCTCGCGGGATCACCAAGTGTTTCGGTGACGTCGTGGCACTCGACGGCGTCGATCTGGACGTGGCGCAGGGCCAGATCCACGGCCTGGTCGGACCGAACGGCGCCGGCAAGACGACACTGCTCGGTCTCCTGCTGGGCCTGGCCGTCGCCGACAGCGGCCACCTCGAGATCCTGGGCACGCCGCTCAGGCGCGCGCTCGCCGCTCCCGACGGAGTCGCCGGCTTCGTGGACGGGCCCGGCCTCTACCCCTCGCTCACCGCCCGGCAGAACCTCGCCGCGCTGGCCGCTCTGCGAGGCCACGACGCGCGGACAGCGGGAGTCGACGACGTGCTCGACCAGGTCGGGCTCACCGATGTCGCCGACGACCAGGCCCGCGGCTTCTCCCTCGGCATGCGCCAGCGGCTCGGACTCGCCGCCGCCCTGCTCACCAAGCCCCGGCTGCTCGTGCTCGACGAACCCTCCAACGGCCTCGACCCGGCCGGCAAGAAACACGTACACGGTGTCCTCACCCGGCTCGCCGCGGACGGAACCAGCGTCGTGCTCTCCAGCCACCGCATGGACGACCTCCAGGCACTGTGCTCCGAGGCCACCATCGTCGCCACCGGACGGGTCGTCTTCTCCGGCCCGCTGAGCAAGCTGGCCGCCGAGAGCCGTGAACTCGACTACCGGCTGCTCACCTCCGACCCCCAGGCCGCCCGCCGGCTGGCCCTCGACACGGCCGCGATCCGCGTCGTCGACGACACCGGGACACGCCACGACGCCGAGGCGCTCGTCGTGCGCGCGCCGGTTCCCGCCCTCGACGAACTGGTGGTGCGGCTCGTACAGGCGGGCATCGCGCTGCGCGAGCTCGCCCCCCTGGTGTCGCCGCTCGAAGCGGCGTTCCTCGCCCTCACCGAGCAGAAGGAGACCGGCCGGTGACCGCGACCCTCACCCACGACAGCGTTGCCGAAGTCCGCCGCGTCTCCGTTCCGCGCGCCTACCGCTTCGAACTGGTCAAACTGGTCTCGCAATGGCGGATCCGCCTGCTGGTCCTCGCCTGCTGGATCGCACCCGCCCTCTTCGTCGCCGCGGTCAGCCAGCAAAGCACACTTCCCTCCGACACCCTCTTCGGCCGCTGGATGCACGCCACCGGGTGGGCCGGAACGCTGGTGATGCTCGGCTTCGCGGGCACCTGGGCACTCCCGCTGCTGACCTCGGTGGTCGCCGGCGACGTGTTCGCCTCCGAGGACCGGCTCGGCACCTGGCGCCACCTGCTGGTGGCGGTCCGCTCACCCAGGCGGATCTTCGCCGCGAAGGCACTGGCCAGCCTCACCGTCATCCTGCTGCTCGTGGCCGGACTGGCCACATCCAGCACGGCCGGCGGGATCGTCGCGGTCGGCAACCAGCCGCTGGCAGGCCTCGACGGCCACCTGCTGAGCCCGGCGGACGCCGCCGGCAAGGTCCTGCTCGCCTGGATCTGCGTACTCGCACCCACCCTGGCCCTCGCCGCGATCGGACTGCTCGGGTCCGTCACGCTGGGGCGCTCCCCGATGGGACTGCTGCTGCCCGCGCTCGTCGCGCTCGCGATGCAGCTCGCCCAGATGATGCCGCTGCCCGTCGCGGTACGCCTCGCCCTGCCCAGCTACGCCTTCATCGCCTGGAACGGTCTGTTCACCAGCCCCATGCAGCTCGGCCCGCTCCTGATCGGCATCGTGGTCAGCCTGCTGTGGGCCGTGACCGCGACCGTGCTGGCCTATGTGCTGTTCCTGCGGCGCGACTTCACCAACCCGACCTACGACGGCTCGGGGCGCCGCGCGGTCACCGCCGCAGGCCTGCCGCTCGCCGGTCTGGTCGCTGTGACGGTCGCGGTGCTCGCCTCGGCGAGCGGGGCCTCGGGCTCCGGGATCGAGCAGGACAAGGTGCAGCGCTCCCTCGCCACGGCGTTCGCCCACCTCTATCGCCTGCAGACCGAGCAGCTCAACCGACCCGCCGTCACAGAAGCGCAGTTGAAGGCCACGGCGACGTGCGATAAGGGCAGCGTCAAGGTCGCCGCCGAGGGGCCGGGCAACGACTGGCGCTGCGTCGTGTCCTGGCACCTGCCCGGCATCGAGGTCGCGGGAACGGCGATCTATCAGCTCGACCTCACACCTGACGGTCGTTTCATGGCCGACGGCGACGGACCGAAGGAAGTCAACGGCTACTTCCTGGTCCGCACCCCGACCGGGGACGCACCCAACCCGCTGTGGCAGTTCGACGGCAACGTCGACCTGCTCGCCACCCCGAAGGGATGACTCCATGCAGGTAGTACGGCAGCGCCGGAGCAACGAGAAGGAACAGATCAGCCTCTTGGGCAGACGCGTCGGCCGCCGGAGCACTCTGGTGGCGGCGGGCATCGCAGTGGCCCTCGCCGTCACGGGCACCGCCGTTGCCTCGACGAGCCAGTTCGCCACCCAGCAGGTCGGCCAGGTCACCGCCAACGGCCAGGTCATCTCGAGCGACCAGTACATCGCCCCGTACGGCAGCCGCACCGTCATCAACAACGGCAAGATCATGTCGTCCTCGGTCAGCCCGGACGGGAGCCATCTCGCGGCCTCGGTCACCGACGGCGATGCGTCGCTGGTCGTCATGGACCTCAAGACCGGGCAGGTGAAGCAGCGCGTCGGCACCGCCGCGACGGACGACCTGCGCATCCCGAGCGGCGCCGTCGGCCAGGAGGGCCCGACGTACTCGCCCGACGGCTCGCAGCTGTGGCTGGGCCAGAGCGACGGCTACACCAAGTTCACCGTGAACGCGGACGGCACCCTCTCCAGCCCGACGGCCATCCCGATCCCGGCCGACGGCTCCAAGCACGCACTGGTGGGTGCCGCGGTGTTCTCGGCCGACGGCTCCACCGTGTACTGCGCGGTCAACGGCCAGAACCGGGTGGCCGCCATCGACGCGGCGACCGGGACCATCAAGCAGAGCTGGGCCGTTGGCAACGCACCCCGTGGCATCGCCCTGGCCGGCAACAAGCTCTACGTCAGCAACGAGGGCGGGCGTCCGGCCAGGGCCGGTGACACCACGATCAACTCCTACGGCACCCAGGTTCCGGCCAACCCGCAGACCGGTGCCACCACCACCGGCACGGTCAGTGTCATCGACCTGGCGGACCCGGCCGCGGCCGTCGGGAGCATCGACGTCGGTCTGCACCCCACGGCCCTGTACGCCAAGAACGGGGCGGTGTTCGTCACCAACACCGCCGACAACAACGTGTCGGTCATCGACACCCGCAAGAACAAGGTCGTGCAGACCATCGCCACCCAGCCGTGGCCGGAGGCGTCGGTGGGCTACGAGCCCAACGCGGTGACGCTCACCGACGACGGCCGTCTGCTGGTGACGCTCGGCCGCGCCAACGCCGTCGCCGTCTACCGGTACAAGTCCCCGCAGGAGCCCGCCAGTTACGTCGGCCTGCTCCCGACGGACTACTTCCCCGCGGAGATCACCACCGTGGGCAAGGAGGTGGTCGTCTCCAACACCCGTGGTATCGACGCCCGCCGCCCCACCGGCAAGGCCGGGCACGGCACCCACGACACGACGTCGAGCCTGACGCAGTTCACGCTGCCGGACGACAGCGTCATCAGGTCCCAGACGGGCAAGGTCTTCCAGCAGAACGGCTGGACGCGCGGCTCGGTCTCGCTGGCCCACGGCAAGGGCAGCCAGAAGCCGGTCCCGGTCCCGGCGCGGCTCGGCGCTCCCTCGACGATCAAGCACGTCTTCATGATCGTCAAGGAGAACCGGACCTACGACCAGGTCTTCGGCGACATGCCGCAGGGCAACGGCGACCCGTCGGTGACGCAGTTCGGCGAGAACGTGACGCCGAACCAGCACGCGCTGGCATCGCAGTTCGGGCTGTACGACAACACGTACGACATCGGCACGAACTCCGCCGAGGGCCACAACTGGCTGATGCAGGCCGATGACCCGGAGTACACCGAGTCCTCGGCCGGTGAGTACACGCGCAGCTACGACACCGAGGACGACGCTCTGGGCCACCAGAAGACCGGCTTCATCTGGACCGGCGCGCAGGCGGCCGGCAAGTCCGTCAGGGACTTCGGCGAGTTCCAGTCGTTCGAGAGCAAGCCGGCCGGCGCGTCCTGGCAGAACCTGTACTGCGACACCAAGAACATGGAGTCGACCGGGCAGGACACCGCCTACCCCATCCAGACGGGCTCGGCGATCCCGTCGCTCAACAAGGTGTCGGTGCCCGGCTTCCCGCTGTTCGACACCAGCGTCCCGGACATCTACAAGGAACAGATCTGGAAGCAGGACTTCGAGAAGAACGGTCCGGCGAACCTGAACATGTTCTGGCTCTCCAACGACCACACCGGTGGTCCGGCGAACGCGGCCGCCCAGGTCGCGGACAACGACCTCGCGGTCGGCCGGATGGTCGACGAGATCTCGCACAGCAAGTACTGGAAGGACTCGGCGATCTTCGTCGTCGAGGACGACTCCCAGGCCGGCCTCGACCACGTCGACGGCCACCGTGCCCCCATCCAGATCATCAGCCCCTGGGCCCAGCACGCCGCCGTCGACAGCCGCTACTACTCGCAGATCACGATGATCCGGACCATCGAGCAGATCCTCGGGATCCACCCGATGAACCAGAAGGACAGCGCGGCCAGCCCGATGCGCGGGGCGTTCACCCGCCACCCCGACTTCACGCCGTTCAAGGCGCTGCCCAACCGGACCTCGCTGACCGACGGCCTGAAGACCCCGCCCGCCTGCGGCCCGGACACCCCGGCGCCGCAGGACCCCAGCGCAGCGGCCGTGCCCTCGGCCAAGGTGCCAGCGGACAAGCGGGCACTCGCGGCGACGTGGGAGGAGTGGAAGACGCACCAGCGGCTGACCGGGCCGGGCGCCATTCCCGACTTCGCCAACCCCGCACAGATGAACCACTTCACCTGGTACCAGACCCACGGCTGGACCAGGCCCTACCCCGGCGAGAGCAAGATCTTCGCGCCCAAGGACGTCCCGGGCGCCTACATCCCCTCGCCGGAGTCCGACGGCTGACGCGGACTCACCGCGTCAAGGGGCCCCGGCCGGCGTCACCGCCGTCAAGGGGCCCCTTCCGTCCCCTGCGCGGCACATACGGGCACCTGCAAACTGACACAGGCCAGGCGGCTGTCCGGGCCTGAGGTGCGTGCGGGTGTCCGTCCACGGCCGAACGGCCGAGCCGCTGCCTCAGTGATCCCGCAAGCCCTCGTACCCGTGCCCCATGATGGAGGCGTGCGACGCCTCAGCGCACGGCACAGCGCCTCCGCCCAGCCCGGCCGCACCACGCTGACCAGACAAGTCGGCTGGTTCGCCGTCATCGGCATCGCCTCGACAGCGGGCCAGACCCTGCTGTACTGGGCGCTGCGCCACTGGGCCCCTCCGCCGGTGGCCAATCTCGCCTCCCTTCTCGCCGTCACCGTCCTCAACACCGAAGCGAACCGGCGGCTGACCTTCCGCAGCTCTCCGGTCCGCGCTGCCCAGGCCCATCTGGCGGCAGGCGGCCTGTTCGTTGTGGCCTACTTGGTCACCACCGGGTCGGTCCTGCTCTTCCGCCACTACCGGCCCACCGCGTCACCTGCGGCGGAGACCCTGGTGCTGGTACCCAGCTTCGCCCTGGTGACCGTGTTGCGCTTCGTCTTGCTGAGGCTGGTCGTCTTCGGACGCCATCGCCCATGAACCCCGGCATCGAGGCAGCCGAACGAGGTCCCTAGCGGTGCTCGGGGTTTTCGTAGTCGCGGCGGCAGCCCGCATCCCACGCGGTGCGCTGGTTGCCGTATGCGGGGATGCCGCCGAGATCCTTCAACGCCCGGGCCAGGTGCAGCAGGTTCCAGGTCATGAAGGTGGTGTTGCGGTTGGTGAAGTCGTTCTCGGGGCCGCCCGAGCCGCGGTCGAGGTACGAGGGGCCGGGGCCCGCCTCGCCGATCCACCCGGCGTCCGCCTGGGGAGGGATGGTGTAGCCCAGGTGCTGCAGGCTGTAGAGGACGTTCATGGCGCAGTGCTTGACGCCGTCCTCGTTGCCGGTGATCAGGCAGCCGCCGACGCGGCCGTAATAGGCGTACTGTCCGGCCTCGTTGAGCAGGCTGGAGCAGGCGTAGAGACGCTCGATCACCTGCTTCATCACGGAACTGTTGTCGCCCAGCCAGATGGGGCCGGCCAGCACGAGGATGTCGGCCGCCAGGACCTGCCGGTAGAGGTCCGGCCAGGCGTCCGTCTCCCAGCCGTGCTCCGTCATGTCGGGCCACACACCGGTGGCGATGTCGTGGTCCACCGCCCGGACGACATCGACGCGCACTCCCTGCGCGTCCATGACGGCGATGCTGCGGTCGATCAGCCCCTGAGTGTTGCTCGTCTCCGGCGAGCGCTTGAGGGTGCAGTTGATCACCAGAGCGCGCAGGTCGTCGTACCGGGCCGGCGGTGCGTCGGTGGCGGGCGACGAAGCGGTCACACGGTCCTCCCAGAGTCCTGAAGCCGCACGGGGCACGGCGGCGCGTCCACAACCTGTTCCAGCGTGCGGGCCCGACCGCGGCAGGCGCCATCGCAACGCCTCCGAATGGCCCCGCCGACGGCTGAGGAGTGGCCGGGGCAGGCGGGCGTGCCTACGTTCGTCTCATGGGCACCCAAGGCGCGACCGGGTCGCGGAACACGGCAGCAGCGGAGGACGTCGCGCACCTGTTGGTGCGTTGCCTGCGGGCCGAGGGCGTGGAGTACGTCTTCGGGATTCCCGGTGAGGAGAACATCCGCTTCGTCGACGCCCTGAACGGCTCCGGGATCCGGTACGTCCTGGTGCGCCACGAGCAGGCCGCCTCGTTCATGGCGGAGATCTACGGACGGCTGACCGGCCGGGCCGGGGTGTGCTCGGCCACGCTGGGGCCCGGCGCGATCAATCTGCTGCTCGGCACCGCCGACGCCATGACCAACAGCGCGCCGCTGGTGGCCCTGGCCGCGCAGGGGTCACTGCGCCGTACCCACAAGGAGTCGCACCAGGTCATCGACCTGGTGTCGATGTTCGCTCCCGTCACCCAGTGGGCGGCCCAGATCGCGTGTCCGGACGCGGTGCCGGAGATGACGCGCAAGGCGTTCAAGACCGCGCAGAGCGAGCGCCCCGGCGCCGTGTTCCTGGCGGTGCCGGAGGACATCGAAGCAGAGCGTCCGGCCGAGCCGCTGGCACCCCTGCAGATCGACGCGGTGCGCGCCGACGCGCCGTCCTCCTCCCAGATCGCGCGGGCGGTCGAGGTGCTCACCGCGGCACAAAACCCCGTCGTGCTGGCGGGCCACGGTGCCGCCAGAGCCGGGGCCTCGGCCGCCCTGGTGCGGTTCGCCGAGCGGCTGAACATCCCGGTCGCGACCACGTTCCACGGCAAGGGTGTCTTCCCCGACGATCACCCGAACGCTCTCGGCGCGATCGGTTTCATGCGCCACGACTACGGCAACTTCGGCTTCGACGCGGCCGACGTACTGATCTGCGTGGGCTACGAGATCCAGGAGTTCGACCCGGTCAAGATCAACCCGAACGGCGACAAGCGGATCCTTCACGTGCACCGCTTCCCCGCCGAGGTGGACGCCCACTACCCGGTGGCAGTGGGCGTCAAAGGGGACCCCTCACAGGCGCTGGACGCACTGGTGGCAGCACTGCCCGACGCACTCACCTACGCCTCGGGAAGCAGCGAGAAGATCCGTACGCTGCTCGACGAAGAACTCCAGTACGGACGCGAGAGTGACGCCTTCCCCCTGGTGCCGCAGCGCGTGGTCACCGATGTCCGCACCGCGCTGGACCGCCACGACATCGTGCTCGCCGACACCGGCGCCGGAAAGATGTGGATGGCCCGCCTCTACCCCGCCTACGAACCGGACACCTGTCTGGTCTCCAACGGCCTGTCCACCATGGGGTTCTCACTGCCGGGCGCGATCGCCGCCAAGCTCGCCCGGCCGGACCGGCGAGTCCTGGCAATGATGGGCGACGGCTCGTTCCTGATGAACTCCCAGGAACTGGAAACCGCCGTCCGCGAACAAATCCCGCTGGTCGTCCTCGTCCTGGTGGACGAGGAATACGGCCTGATCACGTGGAAGATGGAACTCGAACTCGGCCGCCACAGCCATACCCGGTTCACCAACCCGAACCTGGTCGCCTACGCCGAAAGCTTCGGCGCACGCGGCTACGCGATCGAGTCCGCCGACCAACTCCTGCCCGTGCTGCGCCGCGCCCTCGACGACGACACGGTCTCCGTGATCGCCTGCCCCGTCGACTACTCCGAGAACCTGCGTCTGACCGACAGACTCGGCAGCCTCCAGGGCCCGTTCTGACCTGACGGCCCAGGTCTCGAAGTGGTGCGGGTCGGCAGGGCCACCCGGCGCGCACCGCCTGGCTGCGGCCGCAGAGGCACCGCCGCACCCGGAACCGGACGACGACCCGCCGAGACCCGACAGCCGCCCGTCCAGACCGCGTTGGTACGAACCGTGCACACCTCCCGCCCCCACCCGGCAGCCCGGGCACGGGCCCGGCCCACCGGGGCGCGGCGGCAGCCGCGCTGAGGGGCCCGCAACGGCAGGGAGGCAACAAGACAGTGCCCTGCGCCGCCCGGTTCCAGGGCACTGAAACCATCGTGAAACCGCGCTGAATGCGCCCTGCCGCAACCTCCTCGGCATGACGACAACGACCTCGCACTCACTCGCCATCGCGGCCAAGGGGCTGCGCAAGGCCTACGGCGACAAGACGGTCCTCGACAGCATCGACCTGGCGGTGCCGGCCGGCACGGTCTTCTCCCTGCTCGGCCCGAACGGCGCCGGCAAGACCACCGCCGTGAAGATCCTCTCCACCCTCATCACCGCCGACGCCGGCGAGCTGCGGGTCGGCGGTCACGACCTCGCCGCCGACCCGCAGGCCGTGCGGGCCGCGATCGGCGTCACCGGACAGTTCTCCGCCGTCGACGGCCTGATCACCGGCGAGGAGAACATGCTCCTCATGGCAGACCTGCACCACCTGTCCAGGCAGGAGGGGCGCCGCGCCGCCGCCGAACTGCTGGAGCGCTTCGACCTCACCGAAGCCGCGAAGAAGCCCGCCTCCACCTACTCCGGCGGTATGAAGCGCCGCCTCGACCTCGCCATGACGCTGGTCGGCGACCCGCGGATCATCTTCCTCGACGAGCCGACCACCGGCCTCGACCCGCGCAGCCGCCACAACATGTGGCAGATCATCCGCGAGCTGGTCTCCGACGGCGTCACCGTCTTCCTCACCACCCAGTACCTGGACGAGGCCGACGAACTCGCCGACCGCATCGCGGTGTTGAACGACGGCAAGCTCGCCGCCGAAGGCAGTGCCGACGAGCTGAAGCGGCTCATCCCCGGCGGACACGTCCGGCTCCGCTTCACCGACCCCGACGCCTACCGGTCCGCCGCCGTAGCCCTGCGCGAGGTCACCCGCGACGACGAGGCACTGGCGCTGCAGATCCCCAGCGACGGCAGCCAGCGCGAACTGCGCGCCATCCTCGACTGGCTGGACTCGGCCGGCATCGAGGCGGACGAGCTGACCGTGCACACCCCCGACCTCGACGACGTGTTCTTCGCCCTGACCGGCCCCACCACCCTCCCCACCCAGCCCAGCCAGCCCAAGGAGAACGTCCGATGAGCGCCCTCTCCCTCGCCGTCCGCGACTCGAACACGATGCTGCGCCGCAACCTCCTGCACGCGCGCCGCTACCCGTCCCTCACCCTGAACCTGCTGCTCACCCCGATCATGCTGCTGCTGCTCTTCGTCTACATCTTCGGCGACGTGATGAGCACGGGCATCGGCGGCGCCGACCGCTCCGACTACATCGCCTATATCGTCCCGGGCATCCTGATGATGACCATCGGCGGCACCGTCATCGGGACCGCGGTGTCCGTCGCCACCGACATGAACGAGGGCATCATCGCCCGCTTCCGCACGATGGCGATCCACCGCGGCTCCGTGCTCGTCGGGCACGTCGTCGGCAGCGTGCTGCAGTGCATCGCCAGCGTGGTCCTCGTCGGCGCCGTCGCCGTGGCCATCGGCTTCCGGTCCACCAACGCCACCGCCCTGGAATGGCTGGCGGCGTTCGGCCTGCTCGCGCTGTTCGCCCTGGCACTCACCTGGATCGCCGTCGGGATGGGCATGGCCAGCCCGAACGCCGAGGCGGCCGGCAACAGCGCACAGCCGCTGATCCTCCTGCCGCTCATCTCCAGTGCCTTCATCCCGGCCGACACGATGCCGGGCTGGTTCCAGCCGATCGCCGAGTACCAGCCGTTCACCCCGGCCATCGAGACCCTGCGCGGCCTGCTGCTCGGCACCGGGATCGGCAACAACGGGTGGATCGCGATCGCCTGGTGCGTCGGCCTGACCGTGCTCGGCTACCGCTGGTCGACGGCGTCCTTCAACCGCGACCCGAAGTAACCGCCATGACAGCGCGGGCTGCCTCCCGCAACTCGTCCCGCTCCAGGGCGGCGTACTCCGACACCGCGTCGGCGAACGCCGCCCTGTCGGCATCTTCCGCCGCCTGCCGGGCGCGCTGCACCGACATCGTCGGCTGGAACTCCCGCAGCACCCCCAGCCGCTCGGCCAGCGCGATCATCCGTACGGCACCGGTGTCGCCGGACGCGAGCCCCGTCATACCGAGGGCGTGCAACATCGTGCCGAACAAGGGGAGTTCGGAGGGCGAGCCGACCGGATCGCGCAGCAGCGTCCGCAGCCGCTGCCGCAGCCGGTCGACCACCTCCGCGACCAGTCCGAGCCGGCCGGCGTGTGCGTGCGCCGTCACCGCCACCGACTGGATCAGGAACGCCCACGGGTCGAGCCGGGCGTCACCGTCGCGCAGCGAGCCGGCCGCGAGCATCCGCTCCACGACGCCGCGCCACAGGCCGAGCCCGACCTCCGTCAGTCCGCGGGCGAGCGCGATCTCGGCGCGCCCGCAGAGGTCGGGCCGGTAGAAGTCGTCCTGCTGCGGGGTGTTGTCGCGCTCCGCCTGCCGCAGCCAGTCCTCGGCCTCGTCGGTCTCGCCGCGCTGCAGGCAGGCGAAGACGAGGAGCGAGCGGATGCTGATGTAGTCGTGCCCGTCCCCGAGCCGCGGCAGCACCGCGAGCGCCGCCTTGAGATGCTCGTACGCCTCCTCGCCCCGCCCCGTGCGCAGGCACAGCTCGCTCAGCCGGGAATGCACCATGAGCTGCACGGACGGATTGTCGACCAGCGCCAGTCCGGCGACCGACCGGCGGGCCGAGACGAGCGCGCGGTCGATGTCGTGCTCGAACTCCCAGACGTAGCAGGCGACGCACTCGGCGATGCCGGACAGCAGCGGCTGCTCGCCGCCGCCCTCACCCTCACTCTCGCCCTCGCAGAGCCTCCGCAGCACGTCGTAGCCGGGAGGCCGTATCTCGGGGATCGCGCTCAGCACGACCGCGGTGGCCCGAATCAGCGTGTCCGGCGGGGCCGGGGGCAGCCGCCGGAGGGTGACGAGCTGGCGTACGGCGCGCGGGCCGGGGCCCATGAACACGGTCGCCGTGCCCAACACCGCGGCGGTGCGCGCGACTTCGACGTACTCGGGCCCGGGACGGTAGTGCGACAGCGGCGGGCCGGTGTCCGCGGCGAGGGCGGCGAGGCGGGGAAAGCTGGTGCCGGTGGACCACAGACTGGCAAGGACGGCGGTGACGGCGGCGATGGCGGGGTTGTCCGTACGGGCCAGGGCATGCCGCAGGGCCGGCACGAGGTTGTCCTGCTCGGCCTTGATCCGCTCCCAGGCGGCCTGCGCGTCCGAGCCGAAGAGCGCGTCGTGGTACGCGACCCCGAAGTCCCGCGCCCAGGCGAGGAACCGGCTCACAGCCTCCTCGTCCCCGCCCGCCTCCGCCCGCCGGGCCGCGCTGAACTCCCGTACGGTCTCCAGCATCCGAAACCGCACCCCGGCCGGGGTCTCGGCGACGGTGAGCAGCGACTGACCGGCCAACTGCTCGAGAAGCAACAGCGCATCCTCGCCGAGGACCCGCTCCGCCGCTTCACCGCCGAAACCGCCGGGGAACACGGACAGCGTGCGCAGCGCCGCCCGGGCGTCCTGCGCGAGCAGGTTCCAGCTCCACTCCACGACCGCGTGCAGCGTGCGGTGGCGCTCCGGCACACCCCGCACCCCGCCGCGCAGCAGCGCGAACCGGTCACCGAGGCGGCGGGCGATCTCCGGCACCGACAGCACCCGCACCCGCGCCGCGGCCAGCTCCACGGCGAGCGGCAGCCCGTCGAGGTGACGGCACAGCCCGGCCACCGCATCCGGCGGCAGCTCCACACCGGGCCGGGCCGCCCGGGCCCGCTGCGTGAACAGCTCGACGGAGATGTCCAGACCCAGCTCCGGCAGCGCGTACACCGCCTCCGACGTCAGGCCCAGCGCAGCCCGGCTGGTGGCCAGCACCCGCAGGTCCTTCGAGGACGAGACCAGCGCCTGTACGAGGCCGGCGGCACCGGCGATGACCTGCTCGCAGTTGTCGAGGACCAGCAGCGCGGACCCGGAGCCGAGCACACCGAGGATGCCGGACACCGGGTCGTGACCGCGCACAGCGCCGGGCCGCCCCTCGCCCGCGCCGAGCGCGGAGGCCACCTCCGCGGCCACGTCCTCGTCCGCCGTGACACCGGCGAGCGGCACGAAATACACCACGCGCTGCTCGGCCCGGCGGCTGACGGCGTGCGCGAGCCGGGTCTTGCCGAGGCCCCCGGGGCCCACGACGGTGACGGCGCGGGTGGCGCACAGCAGCCGCTCCACCGCCGCGACGTCCTCGTCCCGGCCCAGCAGCGGGTTCGGCTCGTGCGGCACACCGTGCCGGACCACAGGCGACTCGCCGCGCAGCAGCTCCTGCTGTACGGCCTTGAGCCCGGCGCCCGGATCCGTGCCGAGCGTCTCGCGCAGCTCACGCCGGTACGCCTCGTAGCGCATCAGCGCGGCGGACGGGCCCGCCGTCGCCGCCTCACCGCGCAGCAGCTCGGCGAGCACTTCCTCGTCGCGCGGATGCTCCGCGGCGGCCACGGCCAGCGGCCCGGCCGCCTCCGCATGCCGCCCCAGCCGGGCGAGCGCGAGTGCCCGCGCGCGCACGAGCGCGCCGCGGATGGGGGCGCGCTCGGCGCGCAACGCGGCCACGGGGTCGTCGGCGCTGCCGGCCCCGTCAGGAGTGCCCTCCCACAGCGCGAGCCCGGCCTCGGCCGCGGCCAGCGATCCCGCGTGGTCCCCGGACCTGGCCCGGTCCGCGCCCGCGGCGGCGTGCAGCAGCAGGGCGGAGCTGTCGACCTGGTCCTCGGCGAGCACGAGCCGGTATCCGGCCGGCGTGCTCGCGAGGACGCCGGCGCCCAGCTGCGCCCGCGCTCTGGACACGAGGACCTGCACCGCCTTTCCCGGCCGCTCCGGCAGCTCGTCCGGCCACAGCCCCGCCACCAGCCGCTCGGTGCTGCAGCCCGTGCGCAAGTCGCCCGCGAGCAGCGCGAGGAGACCGCGGAGCCGGGGCGCGGTGACCTCCTGCCCGCGGTAGGCGACACGTGGCAGCAGGGTCAAGTCGGTGGTCACCCGTGCAGATTAGCCAAGGCGCCGACCGCCGGAACGCCCGCCACAGGCCCAACTCCCGCTGCCCGGCCCTGCCGGGGCGGCTCCCGCACCAGCACCGTGGGCGCGCCGCCGTTCGAGGTTGTCCCCCCGCACGATGATCTTGCCGGCCGGGCCGCAGGCAGCACTTGCAGGACTCTCTGTCCGCGGTGGACGTCCGCCTCGCCGCCGACGTACTCGACGCCGTCGACAAGGTCGTTCCCCCGGGTAGCGACATGCCAGGAGTCGACCACTTCCTCGAGTACCCGGCGCTGCAACCGGAGTCCCGTCGACGGCCCGGGAGCCGGCCGTCCTGACGTCCGACCCCTGCCGGTAGGCCGCTCGTCCGGGACGATCACACGTCAGGCACAGCGTGCCGGGCTCTGCGGGCGCGCGCACCCACAGACTGCGGCAGCGGGGCCTCCTGGTACCTGGAAGGACCACTCGCAGGCCCCGGCTGCCGGCCGGTCCCGCTGTCATGGCCCTCGGTGGTTGCCCCGGCCGGCCCATCACCGTCCCCTCGCCCGCAGACCCCGCACCGCCCTGCGCGGCGGATCACGTATTCCTACCCGCGGAGTTGGCCGATGCGTGGCGGCACGGGATGCGGGGACGGCCGGCGCGTGGGGTGCAGGAACGCGACGCGCCCTTCGCCGGCCGGCGCGGACATGTGCGGCCCAGCCGGGACGCAGCTACGGCGCGGTGACGACCAGTACACGTGATGCCGCGTGCTGAAGACAGTACTTGTCGACCGTGTGACGCAGCCGCCGGAGGATCTGTCGGCGCTTGCGGCCCACCACCAGCAGATCTTCGGCTCCCCGAGCCAGACTCGTCAGTACCGGTCCAGGAACGCCCTTTGCCACTCGGTGCTCCACCGGCACGTCGTTGGGAAGAGAAGCGCGCTCGCACTGCGTGTCGAGTATTTCCCGGGCCACCGCCTCCTGCGATGCGCTCAGCTCCGGACAAGGAAACATACGCTCGATGTATTCGCCCCCGAACGGGCTCCACACCATGACGGCCACGAGGGTGGCATCCCGGCGTCGTGCCTCTTCCGCCGCGCGCTGCAGTACCGCGGTGCTGCCCTTCTCGCCGTCGACGCCGACGACGACACGGCCTCGACCGGCCTTTCGTTCGTTTTGCATGACAGCTCACCTACCTGAGTGGTTGGGGTTGATCAAAGGATCACTGCGAATACGCTAAAACGTCCTCCGGACGCGGGGGATCCCACAGTCGATGGAGCGGGTGGATGACGTGCCTGTCGCCTCTTTCTCCTGAGGCTGAACTCAGACGACAGCGTTGAGCAGCATGATGCAGCCCAGGGATGTCAGCGAGAGCAGAGTGTGGGACACGGTCCAGGTCTTGAGCGTGCCACCGACCGACATCCCGAAATACTCTTTGACCATCCAGAACGACGCATCGTTGACATGCCCCATGAATGTCGATCCCGAGCCCAGGGCGAGGGCGAGGAGCGCTGCTTGAGTGGGCGCCAGGCCGTTCGCGAGGGGGCCGACGATGCCGGCTGCGGTGATGGTGGCAATGGTGCCGGACCCTACGACGAGTCGCATCAAGGCGGCGATCAGCCAGGCGAGCAGGAGCAGCGAGAGGTGGAGGTGACCTGCCGCCAGGGTGACGGCACGATCGACACCGGTGTCCTGCAGGGCTTGGGAGTATCCTCCGCCGGCTGCGACGATCACCAGTACACCCGCGACGGGCGCGAAGCTCTTGGCCAGGGATGTTTGGATGTGGCGCCGGTCGGCGCCGAGCGCATATCCGAAGGTCACCAGCGACACGAATACCGCCACCAGCAGTGCGATCATCGGGGTGCCCAGGAACTCTACGACGGTGTACAGCGTGCCGTGGGACATGGGAATGCTGTCGAAGACCGCCTTGAGCGCCATCAGCAGAATGGGGAGCAGGATGGTGCCGAGGGTCGCCGGGAGGCTCGGTAGCCTGCGTGGCGCTCGTTCGACACCCTCCACATCACCGCCGGCGCCCGTGTCCTCGCTCTTGTCGTGAGGGGTGGTGGTGAAGGCGGCTTCGACGGAGTCGGGCACGTGGGCCGGTACCCGGGGCCAGATATAGGCGGTGAACAGAGGGCCGACGACGATGGCGCAGGGCACGGCAATCAGGAGCCCGTAAAGCATGGTGAGCCCGATCGAGGCGTGCACTGCCTGGATCGCGATCAGTGGCCCCGGATGAGGGGGAACGAGCGCATGCACAGTGGCCAGACCGGCCACAACGGGCATGCCCACGCGCAGCACCGGGTAGTGGAGCTCCTTCGCCAGCTGCAGCACCAACGGCATCAGCATGACGAAGCCGACCTCAAAGAACATCGGCAACCCGACGAGGGCCGCGACCAGGGTCATCGCCCACGGCAGCCATTCCGGCCGGACGGTGCGAGTCAAGGTGTCGACGATCCGGTCGATACCGCCGGAATCGGCCAGCATGCGGCCCAGAATCGCGCCAAGGAGAATGAGCACGCCAACCGAGCCCGTAATACGGCCCACTCCGGTCGTGAAGGAGACGACGGCCTTTTCGGCGGGCTGTCCAGCCAGGAGTGAGACGGTCAGGGAGCTCACCGTCAGGGCCAGGAAGGCGTGGATCTTCAACCAGCTGATGAGCAGAACGACGAGGGCGATGGAGACACCCACCACCACCAGGAGCCAGGTGTCTTGAGCGGTCCAAGGCTGAGCCGCCGACAACACCGCGGCCGCTGAGCTCGCCATCCCGTGGTCTCCGTTCCCGGTCCCCGCCCTGTCTGTCGCCCGGGCTTCCGGGGAAGGTGGGCGGACCGCCCACACACGGATGGACCACCAGCAGAACGACACCACACCGAACTGCACACCATGCGGCGCAACGAGGACACGGCTGTCGCCATCACTCGATCAGCGCGGCCCCGCACCCGTACCGGCTTGCCGGACACGAGGTGAACAGGAGGTCGCCCTGCGGCGGGCTCGCGTCACGACGACAACGAACGATGCACACGGGCGGGTTTCAAGGCAGCCGTCGCAGCCATTCAATTCGGTTCCCAGCGGCTTGCCCATGGAGCCTGTGCGGACAGCCGGCGGGCCTGATTCTGCCGGTCTGGCGACTGCCGCACGAGGGTGACACGTAAGGATCAACGACTCCGTCGGCTATATGATTTCGGTGACTTTAAATGCGCAGATAATGCGGGGCGCAGATAATGCGGGCAATCAAAAGAAACCGGTTCAGCCAGTCACCCCCTGACCGTATATGGAGTGCCAGCAGGCCGAGAATATGGAGGTGGAGGCATGTCGGACGCCGAGCCGCAGCCCCGGGCCGGTGGAGCGCGGGGTTCCGCCCCCGGAGTCGGCCCCGCCCGGTCGACTGCTCCGACGCCGGCGATCCGGTCGGTGCGGTTGGCAGCACTGCTGGCACTGGTTGGCGGCGGCCTTGACGCATACACCTTCATCAGCCGAGGGGGAGTGTTCGCCAACGCGCAGAGCGGCAATGTCGTCCTGCTGGGCATCGCCGCCGCCGAGCGGCATTGGTGGCAGGCGCTGGAACGCCTCCCGCCGATTCTTGCCTTCGTGGCCGGTGTCCTGGTTGCTGAGACCCTTCAGCGGCCGAGGGTGGCGGCGATGCTGCGTCAGCCGGCCTGGGCGGCCATGGTGCTGGAGCTCGTCGTGCTGGCAGCGGTCGGTCTGATCCCCGCCGGCGCGCCGGACACCCTCGTCACCGTCCTTATCGCCTTCATGGCCGCAGTGCAGATGACCACCTTCCGCACGCTTGTTGACGCCGTCTACAACAGCACGATGACCACGGGCAATCTCCGTTCAGCCATGCAGAACGCGTACGCGGCAGTGGTCAATGGGGACATGGACGCCAGGCGTCGGGCGCGCCAGTTCGCCGGCGTCGTCCTTGCGTTCCTCGCGGGGGCATTCGGCGGTGGCTGGTTGACCTTCGCATGGGGTGTGCGGGCGGTCTGGGCCGCGTGTGTTCTGCTGGCGGTGGGTTTGGTCATTTTCGTGCACGACGAGCGCGTGGGGCGCAAGCTGCGCGAGGGCTAAGGGCTAAGGGCTAAGGCTTTGAGGCCAACGTGTTGCTCCCGTATCGGGCCCGTCGATCCGGTAGGTGCGTCACCGATGTGACCCGAGGTCAACTCGCTGTGAAGCGCAGGGTGTTGATTCCATATCGGGAACAGCCCTCCACCATCAGGTTCCGTGCCCCCGCCGACGTACCACCTTCCTCGCGATGGCCAGGACGGCGTGCCGATTCCGCAATCCCTGCGAAGCCATCTCTTGGTCTTCTCGGCAAGCTGTCGGTCACGGTGGGGATCGGTGAGCGGTTGATGCCGGAAACATCCCTCCCCGCCACCGGATGCCGGAGGCGGGAGGCGGGGACAAATCGCCTTGGCGGGACAGTTAGCGATATCCTGCACTGGTCGACTGGCGCCGCCGGCGCCGGCACCAGGCCTGCATCAGCCACTACACGACACGGCCGCAGCTCCTGAACCGTGCCCAGCAGTCAGAACAAGCACTGTTGCCGTGCTCGACGCGCCGACACTGACGAGCTGCAGCCGCCGGCCAAGAAGCTGATCGACATGCTCGCCCCCGTCCCAGCCGAAGCGATTGACCCGGCCACGCGTCCCGTCATCCCCGTACGGGCCATCCGGGGTGCTACTTCCCGCGGAAGAGCTGAGTCTGGAGTCAGGCGGCGGGAAGCACCGGCCGTCTACTCCGCTGCGTCATGTGGCCGGTGGCCCCACCTACGCTGGAGCTTCTCATGAGCCCGTCTGTGACGTCTGTAGCCCTTATTTGCGACTGGTCGTTGCTTCAGCTCGGTCTCGCGCAGGCAGTCAATGCCCAACCGGACCTGCGGATCACGACCTTCGTTAAAAGCGTGAATGCCTTGCTCCGCGAGGCGAATGGCGTAGAAATTATTGTACTGACCAACCTGCATCTGTCCGACCAGGCGGCATCCGACCAGGTCGCTCAGTTGCATAGACAAGGGTACGCAGTCATTGTGATATCGACATCGGAGGCGCAGTCCGATGCCGTCCCGTGCATTAAAGCCGGTGCTCGCGGATATCTGAATCGGCAAACCGACGATTCGGAGTTGGTGACAGCCATCCGCGCCGTCGCCTCAGGAAGAAGTTACTTCGGCGCCAGTCTCGCCGGTCAGAGTCTACCTGCGTCTCCTCCCCGTATCACCAGACGCGAGAAACAAATATTGCAGCTTGTCGCTAACGGTGCCACAGATCGTGAGATTGCCAGCAAGTTGAATATCACCGAAAACACGGTTCATACACACCTGGAGCGACTGCGCAGAAAGTATGGCTCTCGCCGTAGGGCCGATCTCACCCGCTTGGCCCTGAAGTGTGGTGCATTGGAGAACCTCTAAAGGGTAATCAATGAGTAATTGATCCTCGCGTCCCATAACTGGGCGCACCGCTGCTGGCTGCTCTCGGATGTGTTATCCGTTCGGGTGAATATCGTCCAGACTGTCGACGACAATCACGGACGGTGGATTTGAAGGCGTAGGAACCTGAATGAGAATGGGCACGTAAACAATCATGCCGTGCCTGTACTCGGCTTTCTTCGAGAGCCGATAGCACACAACCACCGCCGGGTCGCTTCGCGTCGCATAGCACCGAAGCGCCGACTTCGCGGGCGCGGCCTGCGAGGTGTGCGACGGGACGGTTGCCGTACTCACTGGTGCGCTCCATACCCAAACCGCCAGGCAGGCGGAGGCTGCGACTGCCAGGCGGCAACTCTGGAAGGTTGCCTTCCGCAATTCTCATCACTCCAAAAGCTGCGAGTGAACTGACTTGTCTCATTCAGCGCGCTAGGGGCGCCCCATCCATGGCATGGCCCGTCCCGTTGGCCTTCACCCTCGGGCCATCCAACCTCAGCGCCTCGCAGAGGTTCCCTCTGCGAGGCGCTGACTCATCTGATCGCCCTTCGTCAACCGACGAGGCCGATCTGACTGAGCGAGGCCCGGGGCTCCGCCCAGTCAAATGATCAACCTTGGGTGCCGCCCTGGGTGTTGCCGCCCCCGCCGCCCTGGGTGCCGCCCTGGGTGTTGCCGCCCCCGCCGCCTTGGGTGCCGCCCTGGGTGTTGCCGGAGCCGCCGCCCTGGGTGCCGCCCTGGGTGTTGCCGGAGCCGCCGCCCTGGGTGCCGCCCTGGGTGTTGCCGGAGCCGCCGCCTTGCGTGCCGCCCTGGGTGTTGCCGGAGCCGCCGCCCTGCGTGCCGCCCTGGGTGTTCCCGCGGCCGTTGCCCTGGGTGCCGCCCTGGGTGTTGCCGCTGCCGCCGCCCTGGGTGCCGCCCTGGGTGTTGCCGCCCCGCGATCCTTGATTGTTGCCGGTATTGCAGTGTTTCTGCTTGCACGGCTTTTCCGGCAGCAGGGGCTGAGCCTGCGATGTGCCTTTACTGGCAAGTGTCTGGACGTGGGAAACTGCGCCGGTCACTGCCGGCGCCGCTGAGGCAGGGGCCCCGATGGCGGCTATTCCTCCAGCCATTGCCGCCGACACTATTGCTGTCGCCATCTTCTGCTTCCGAGTGTGCCGCACGCGCGTGCTCCTCTCTTCCGTATTAAGCACTATTCGCTTCGGCGTCTGGTCATGCGATGCGCAGAGCGTGGTCCGATCCGATCGTGGTGTTCTCGGCCACTCAGAAGACACGTCCGGCCAATTGAAGGCCTAGCGCATTAACCGCGAATTTCCTTCATCCCGCACCTGAAGGTGCTGGCTCCGCCGGGGTGTTTCAGCTCCGCTGCCGGGCTGAGTGCCAATGCAGCCCTGCGGGCCAGTGTGCGGGAAAAGAAGCGCCGCGCGTTGTAAATCTCGGGCGCCTGGATACCTGCACAACGACGAAGTTACAATCCCGATACTGGTCTCACGCGTCGGCTGAGTCAACTCGAATCGCGGGCTATAAGAGGCCTGACCACACCGCTTGTCACTAGGAAGACCCACACTTTGGATCAGAACGACCTCGGCGCCTCCGTTGAGCCCGTTACGTCAATTTACTTCGATGACGAACGATCGCCGTAATCCGCATACAGACTTGGGCGGCCCTGTAGCTGGAATTAGCTACACGTGTGTCCCGGCCCGGCTCCAGACCGGCGACTTGGCCGCCGACTGGGAGTCGATCGAGAACAGGGGGCGGCACGACAATCGCCTTACGTCACCCAGGCTTCCAAGCAGGGGGCCGTGTCCGTCCACACTTGGGCCTACGCCGAGGGGCACAGGGTCCTCGCGTACAAGTTCATCGAGGCGAACAAGACCAGCGCAACTACCGACCCATGACCGGCGTCGGCGAACAGATCGAAGCCGTCGAGGCCGAGGGCTGGGCCCTCGCCGACATGGCAGCCGCAGAGAGCAAGACTCTCGGCGGTGAACGCCTCGCCCTCGTCTGCCTGTTCCGCCGCAGGGTCGAAGGATCATGTGCACCTGCCGGTCCACCACCCGCCCAGGGGAACCGACGAAATGCCTCTTGCGGGGTGACGAAATACGCGGGGTGGGGTCACCGGGTCCGATGGCTGGTGCCACCTCGGTTGATCCCTCGCAACGAACCTCGGGCGTTCTCACTGAAGTCTGGGCGTCGCGTATCTCTCGCATCGAAGGTTGAGTACCTGTTCTGATGGCAAAGGGCTCAGTCGCTTAGTACTCCAGTTGCAGATCGCGATTTTCGTGGTGTGTGGTCGCCCGGGCCGTCTCTCGTCCCGGATTGGTCCGACTGGTCGGATCTGCCGGTGGGTCGCGCCGGGACGTTCCGGGCGGCGGCAGAGCCGAGGTTATGAATGCGGCACCTGACCACCCATGAACATCAACCTCAGGAGCCACACGATGCGCCCCATCAGGGCAGCCTGTCTCGGCACGGCCACTGCGCTGGTCACCCTTCTCGCCTGCGCCCCTGTCGCGGACGCCGCCGCGACGGACACCGATTTCGCCCACGCCAAGGGCGGAGACCGGGTCATCACACTCATCGGCCATCTCGCGGAGCAGACGCGCTTCCCCGTCAACCCCGGCGGCGCCCCCGCTCAGGGCGATCGGACCGTCTTCCGCTCGGTCCTCTACGACGAGCACGACAACCAGGTCGTCGGCGAAACCGACGGCACCTGCATCACCACCCAGGCCGCCGACATCAACGACCAGGCGGAGGTGTGCGTCGTGAACTACAACCTCCCGGGCGGCCAAATCACCGTACAGGGGATGGTCTTCGGCAATCTCACAGCGAGTCCTCCCCCTTCGTTCGACAACGCGATCACCGGCGGCACCGGGGTATTCGACCGGGCTCGTGGCATGGTCCACGCCGACACGATCGGTGTGGGCAAGAGGCGCTTCACGATCGACCTCGACAGCTGACTGACCCTGCCCCCGCCCGGTGAGAAGGCCGGCCCGTCCACGGCACAGCCCACCGGCTCGATTGGTCCCCATGGGCGACGCCGCCACCAGACCCGATCCCAGGCCGTCCATTACCCCCGACAAGCCGCGAACCAGACATGAAGATGACGATCTACAACTGGAGTATTAGGCAATACGGGAAAGCCCAGAGGGTTCCCCGCGCGCCACTTGCGCCAGGAATACCAGAAACGTCCCGGGTGAGCCATCAGCGGCTCCGCCGCCACGACACGGCGGCGCTCCGCGCCGCCCCACCAAGGATGCGATTCCTCCCGGGCGCAAACGCCCAGAGTTCCTCGCAAGAATCAAAGTCAACAACCCGGGACTGAAGTCCCGGGCTTGCACAACGGGCGCCACTGGCTGTGGTGCTGCGTTTGCGTCCTGTCCCACTCACGGGTGCGGGAGGTGGGTCTGGGGCAGTTGACTGCGCCCCGCGTCGCCACAACGCCCGCGCTCGCGCGCGAATGTTGCGGGAGCCGTTCCGGTCTGCATGATCAACGAATCCGCAGGACCGGCACGCGAACCAAGCCTGGGAGACCCGGTTCGCTCTGTCGATGTGCCCGCATTCGGCGCAGGTGCGGGAGGTGTACGCCGGATCGACGTGCACCACCGGCACCCCCGCCCTGCGGGCCTTGTACGCGATGAACTGCCCCAGCTGGGCGAAGGCCCAGCTGGAGTGGGTGGCCCGTTGGGGCTTTCGAAGCCGTACCCGTTCACGGATGCCCGTCAAATCCTCCAGGGCAATCCCGCGACCGGTGCGTTCAGCCTCGGCCACCACATGCTTCGCGATCTTGTGGTTGATGTCCTTGGCCCGCCGCGCTTCCTTGCGCCGCCGCTTCTTCGGCCGACGCCTGGCGGACGGGGTGTTCTTCTTCTGCAGCTTGGTGCGCAGTGTGCGCTCCCGGGTGCGGATCCGGTTGAGCTCGCGTCCGGCCATG
>NZ_JBVJPA010000043.1:0-22783 GCF_055582885.1 Streptomyces sp. NPDC107454
CGGTGGGAGCCCGTGGGGGAACTGTGGGCCTTCGACGAGTCGGGGCCGTCCGAGTGGACGCTGGATTGGCTGGCCGCGGCAGCGCGGGGCGAGGGAATCGAGGTGGGCCGCTCGCAGGTTCGCCGCATCCTTCTCGCGAAGGGTGTGCGCCGGCGTCGCACCCGGTCCTGGATGTGGTCGAAGGACCCAGACTTCGTCCCAGAAGGACAAGGATCATCGGCCTCTGCGCCCACCCGCCCGACGACGCGACGGTGATCTGCGCCGACGAACCGGGGCCGGTAATCCCCCGCACCTTCCCACCCGCACCCGCCTGGTCACCCGACGGGCACCGGATCAAAGCGGAGCTCGACTACAGCCGCGGACCGGAGAAAACCTGGGTCTACGGCGGCCTGCGACCCACCGACGGCCAAGCCCTCACCACGACCGCGTCCTCCCGCAACAGCATCTTCCACCAGCAGTTCCTGCAACAGGTCGAAGACGCCAACCCGAACGGCGAGATCTGGATCGTCACCGACAACCTGTCCAGCCACAACAGCCTGTCCACCCGGACCTGGCTCGAGGAACATCCCCGCATCCACCACGCCTTCATCCCCGTCGGCGCGTACTGGCTCAACCTCCAGGAAGGCTGGTGGCGCATCTTCCGCAAGGCCGCCCCCGCCGGCCGCTCGTTCGCCAACCCCAACGACATCGCATACGCCACCGCCCTCGCGACCAGTCAACCCAACTCCCGTGCGAACCCATGGATCCGGGGCAGACCGGAACCGCCAACCCGACGACTACGACGCCGATATATGTACCTCGTTTGAGGAATCCAGCACTAGCACACGGGCACTCACCGAGCTCCTCCTTCACTTCATGACGCAGCGACGAAGCAGTGACCCTTCCCTCACCGGGAGTTGTGTTGTCTCCCGGTTGCAAGCGGTACTACGGCCACCTCCGACGCCCACCCGGCCCGCGTCCACTTCCCGGGGTCACCGGTTATAGGACGCGCCGCTTCCGATGACGTCTATCCGCAGGTCATCGGGCCGGAGAGGGCCCCCAGTTCCCATCGCCACCTTCGATACGTTCCGCACCCCATACGCCGGGAAGTTCTTCGCGGCTGCCCGTCCAGGATCTTCACCGCTTCCATGGCCTTCACCCCGATTTCGAAGGGCTCGGCACTCCCTCGTCCCACCCGAAAGAGTGGCTGAGTAACGATGCCGCAGGCTTCGCGTGATGCTACGGACCGTATCGTCGCTCCCCCTTGCAGGGCCTTTGACGCTGGGCTTCGACGCCGGACGTTTCCCTCCGACGCCGCCAGCCTGCTACCGGGCCTCCTGGCAGCTACCCGGACCGGACTTCCACCGGCAGGCGACGACGAGCTTCCGAACAGCAAGAACACCGCTACGTCACGGTGTCACCTCCTGTTCTGCTGGGCGCACGGAAAGGCTCAGTGCTTCATGTGTGTAGCGGTCGCGTCAGTCGTTCTTGCCGCCAGGGTTGTCCACCGGTGCGGGCAGCGTCTCCAGCTCGTTCTCTCTTGTTCATCCCCAGAACAGCGCGCCGGCACAGAAGCCGGTTATAGAAAGTGTGCCCGCGCTCGACGGCGTAGGCGAGCATCACCTCACCTCGCAGTTGCGCATGTTCTCGGGGGACCCGCTGACCGCCACTCGGAAAGAGGTTCGTTCAGTCTCCGAACATACCCGCGAACGGATCGGGTTCACCGGTCCACGGGGAGATTCCGGCCTTCCGCAGCCGCTGTTCCTCGGCCCTGTGCAGGAAACGCGGGGAAGCGACCCCCCAGAGTGAGACCGCGCCCAGCGGGCATTCGTCAAATTCCGCGCGGAACAGACGGCACAGGAAGTCCACCATTCCGGACCGGTATTCGGTCCATCGCGCGTCGTCCTGGTTCCATACCACCACGGGCCACTTGTCGGGATCGGCGTCCGTGGCCAGCCAGCACAGAAGGTCCGCACTGGAATCCACTCCCCAGGCGACGAGGCGCGGAGTCTCCACCACCTCCGGCCTGGCGGCCCGCCACATGTCCTCCGCGTTCCACGTTTCCTGTTGCATGCCCTGGTACGAGGACTCGCCGCCGGGTTCGCTATGGGCCTCGGGTGCCATCAACGACAAGTAGTCATCGATGGCACCTTCGCCGTACTCGGCCATGAATTCTTTGTAGTCGCTGGGGAAACGAGTGCCCCAACTGTCCTCGATGGTGCCCCAGTCCACTGTGCCCCCGGCTCCCGGATGGGAGGGCATGATGCGCCTCACTTCTTCAAGCCAGAACACGAATCCATCACCTCTCGAAGATTATTACGGCGTTGAGCCGGTCGGCACGGCAACGCCGCTGTGGCTGTCCACCACCGTGCCAAGATTCGTCATTCCCTGCCGTGGGCTGTAGATCGAGTTCTGGACGGGCTGACTGAAGGAAATGCCGGGAGAACCGTCGGGCAACGTACCGCGGGCCGTGGGATCATCCTCGGGCTTCTCGCGGGAGCGATTGCCAAGATCCTGCTTCCCGGCCGCGATCCGGGCGGTTTCATCGGTACGACCCTCATAGGTGTCGCGGGCACCTTCGTGGGCGGCTGGATCTCAGCCCGGTTCTTCGACCGCCCCGTGGAGAAGCAGTTCTTCGACCTGACCACCTGGGGCGCGGCCATCGGCGGCTCACTCGTCCTGCTCATCGGGTACCGCATCCTGTTCGGCAACTCGCGGGACTGACCGGCTACGGCTTCCGGCCCTCGAAGGCCGGGGCTACAGGTGCGCGCTGATGGCTGGCAGCAGGTCCTGGAACGTCCGACCGGCCGCGGGCTCACCGAGGGCCTGCAACTGCCAGGAACCACCCTTGCGGTGGAACTTGGCCATGATCTGCGCCGTGTGGGTACCGCCGCCGCTAAGGGTGTAACGCGCCAGTTCGGCGCCGGTGGTTTCGTCGACCAATCGGCAGAAGGCGTTCTCGACCTCGGCGAACGTCTGGCCGGTGAAGGAGTTGACGGTGAAGACGATCTGATCGACGTGCGCGGGCACACGGGCAAGATCGACGAGAATGGTCTCGTCGTCACCGGCGCCCGCACCACCCGTGAGGTTGTCCCCGGTGTGCCGGACGGATCCGTCGTCGCTGACCAAGTGCTGGAAGAAGACGACGTCGGACAGCTGACGGCCGGCGAAGAGCAGGGCCGAGGCATCCAGATCGATATCGCGCGGCCCGGTCAGCTTGGCCAGGAACCCCTTTCGGGGAGCGGCCCGCCAGCCCAGCCCCATCCGTACGGAACTCAGTGCGCTGCCGTCGGACTTGCTCAGGTTGACCTGCTGACCCTTGCTCAGGTTGACCGACATGCGTCATCTCGCTTTCATTAGCTGGTTGTTCGGGTAGCGATCTATGGGGCGAAGGATTCGGGCAGGTGGGGCAGTGCGCCCCGCTCCAGAAGGTCCTACCGCCACTTCTCCCGGGTCCCATCCACGGTGTCTCCGCCCTCAGGCCCCTGGCCGTCGAGCCCTCGGCCACTGCGCTGGAGGACGGCCGTACGCAGCACAGCGCAGAGGGCCGACGAGTGCGGTCACTACCGCGGTGAGGGCAAGCACCCACCCGGCTGTGGTGACCGACGCGGCGAACTCCGACCCAGCGCAGAGCGAATGTTGACGAGGTCAAGCCAGACACAGCACCGACTCGGAGTCCGCTCGGTCCTCCGGACGAAGGCCGGGGACGTTGGTCACACGGCCTCCCTGTCGGGCTCGGCGGGCACAGCACGGACGACCAGCTCACCGTACGGGCGGATGAGGGCCGGGGGCTCGCCCCCCACCCTGCTCACTGGCGCGGACGGTTGTCAGACATTGACACCGAAGTCGGCGGCAATCCCGGACAGCCCTGACGCGTAACCCTGCCCCACGGCACGGAACTTCCACTCCGCGACGTTGCGGTACAGCTCGCCGAAGACCATCGCGGTCTCCGTCGAGGCATCCTCGGACAGGTCGTAGCGGGCGAGTTCGGCGCCGTCGGCCTGGTTGACCACGCGGATGAACGCGTTGCGCACCTGCCCGAAGCTCTGCCCGCGGTTCTCGGCATCGTGGATGGAGACAGGAAAGACGATCCTGGTGACGTCGGTCGGCACGGCGGCGAGGTTCACCTTGATGCTCTCGTCATCGCCCTCACCTTCACCAGTCAGGTTGTCGCCAGTGTGCTCGACCGAACCGTCAGGGCTCTTCAAGTTGTTGTAGAAGACGAAGTGCTGATCGGAGACGACCTTGCCCGACTCGTTCAGCAGCAGCGCGGACGCGTCGAGGTCGAAGCCGGCGCCACTCGTCGTGCGCACGTCCCAGCCCAGTCCCACCAGCACGGCGCTCAGGCCCGGCGCCTCCTTACTCAGAGACACATTGCCACCCTTGGCCAGGGAAACACCCATGATCCATTCCTCCACGCATGCGGTCGGCTCAGATCCGGGAAAGGATCCGAGCTAGAATCTACAACACTGTAGAAACCAGCGAGAGGACGGCACGAGCAGACTCCGCCGACTGCGCCATGCGTCACCGCAGGCGAGCAAAGAACCTGGGATGAATGGGATGTGACGAGACGACAGACACAGCACGGCCGCGCTCCGGTGAGTTGGAGGCTCAGGTACAGGCGGTCCTTCATGCCACCCGTCGCCCGGTACCGACAGCCCGTGTGACGGAGGTGCTCAGCGGCGATCTCGCCCACACCATCGCTGACCGCGCCGCCCCGGCTCCACGCCAATGGAATGGCGCTCCGCGAGCGAGGCGGGCGCGCCTTCCTGGGATCCGGCGCCCTCGCCGCTCCGTGCATGCGCACAGTGATGGACGGGCAAATGAACCGGCAAGCCGTAAGGGCACGGTTCCTCGCGCCCCTACCGGGGCCGACGGACAGCCCCCTCCGCGCGCTGCTGGACCCCGGTGACTCACCGGCCTCCGGCCGTTGCCGCACCTGCCAAAATCGGAGCTGGCCCGTAGCCGTTACCGGACAGCGGCTCCGCTGCGCGCGCCGCGACCGGTGGAGACAAACTGCGGACACGGCTCTATACGATGTACGGCGCACGTACACGCGGGGCGAAGTGGGGTCGATGCGGGAGGGAAATCGAGGGTGGCGGAATCCCCTCTGCGTCGTCAGCGCAGAGCACAGGGCGAGTTGGAGACGCAGGTCCTCTCGGCGCTTCATACCGCTGAAGGGCCAGTGACTGCGGGCTGGGTCCAGGGGCGTCTGGCCGCCGATCTCGCGTACACGACCGTGATGACGGTCCTGACCCGGCTGCTGGTCAAGAAGGCCGTCGCCCGCAGACGGGAGGGCCGATCGTTCGTGTGGATGCCCACCGCGGACGAGGCAGGACTCGCCGCACTGAAGATGCACCGCGTGCTGGACGGCGGACACGACCGAAGGGCAGTGCTCGCGAGCTTCATCACCACGCTGCCGATCGACGACGGGCAGCTGCTGCGCGAACTGCTGGACCAAGCGGGCAACGAGGCGGAGGACTGAAGCAGTCATGGGGGTCTTCGTCTTTCTGCCGCTCGTGCTGCCATTGACCGCGTGGCCTATCGCGCGCCTGGCCGAGCAGCGCCTGCATCCACGCACCGCCACGGTGCTGCTGACCGTCGTGGCCGGTGTCATGGCTCTGTGCAGCACGCTGTGCCTGGCGCTGCTGATGGTGGTCGGCACCGCACAACTGCCCGGAAACCCCCTGCCGGACGGCTGGTCGGATCCTGAGGTGCGCCGGAGCGTGCCACGTCACGAGATCGCCGGGAAGGTCGCAATTCCCGCACTGATCACGGTTGTCGTGAGTTGCGGCCGGGCCTTACTTCGTCATTGCCGGGTACGGCGGCGCGCCCACAAAGCGCTCTCGGGCCTGCCGCGCACAGCAGTGGCGGTGCTGCCCGACACCAAGCCGTACGCCTATGCACTCCCCGGCGGGCCGCTCGACCGGATCGTGGTCTCCACCGGCATGCTCGCCTGTCTCACCTCTCGGGAGCGCCGGGCCCTGTTCGCCCATGAGCGCACCCACCTCTCCGCCCGGCACCACCGCCACCTCCTGACCGTGCAACTGGCGGCCTGCGCCAACCCGTTCCTGTGGCCCCTGCACTCGGCGGTGACCTACATGGCCGAGCGATGGGCGGACGAGCAGGCCGCCGAGGCCGTCGGCAGCCGCAAGGTCGTCGCCCGTGCGATCGGCAAGGCCGCCCTCGTCTCGGGCGGCACTTCACCAGCGACGCTCGCGGCCCTCGCCGCACCTGGCCCTCTCCCGCGCCGGGTCGCGGCCCTGCTCGGCCCTCCACTCACGGTGCGCGCCTGGCCACCTGCCTTCACTACCGTGGGCCTGGCACTTTGGACCGCAACAGGGGGCGCCACCCTGTCTGCGATGTTCTCGGCGAACTCGGCGATCACACTGGCACTGCTCCTGCGTGCGACTACCCCGCTCTAACCCGCCCTCAGGGCCGGCGCCACGGGCCGCCAATCAGCCGTCATCGCTCATCCTGATTCCAGCCCTCATCTCGCTGTGGCCGACAGGGGTGCCTCTGGCGGCCATAGCGGTGATCGCCTCAGAGAGTTCGGGTGATCACAGGTCGAACTCGTGGGGCGGCAACCCCAGGGCGAAGCAGGCATCGCGGACCACGGCGCGCTCCGTAGCGTCAAAGTCGCCGTCGGCGCCGCCGATGACGATGCCGATCTGGATGACCGCGCGCGCCTCGGCGGGCTTCTTCTTCGTCTTGGCGACTTCCTGAAGCACGCTGACCTTGCCGAATTCGAAGTCGGCGGTCAGCTTGTTCAGGTTGTCATCGAAACGGCGCTGGAGGTCCTCGGCGGGGAAGTTCTGCAGCACCTCATTGCTGAAGATCAGCTGCGCGACGCGCTGCCGCTCGGCCGGGTCGATCTTTCCGTCGGCAGCCACGACGAGCGCACACATCGCCATACTCGCGTCGCGGAACGCGCCGCTCTTCAGGTCGTTCTTCTTCGCCACGAGCTGGGTCTGCATCGTCGATGCGGATTCCTTGATGCGGTCCCACAGGGCCATGTCGACTCCGATAGCCACGGGCCGCCCACGTCGCGTTCGACAGCGAACCAGGCAGCCAACTCTTTTCTACAGTGCTGTAGAAGATATCAGCGCGACCGGGCCCGCCCCGCGTCTCTGTCGGCACATGTCGCCCGGTGAAGTCTCCAATCGGGTAGGTTACTTGGCCGCCGTCGCGTTCGATGGCAGTCCTCGCGCCGGTCCACGACTGGGCGGACGCTGCCGCACCCCTCGTACCTGACCGCGTGGGCTAACGCGGGGCGTGGCCAGCTCTTCCCCCCACCTGGCCTTCCTCAAGACGCCCCAGCAGGAACGGCAGGATCCCGCGCTCCAGCAGAGCCAGTTCCCACGCCTTTCGCGCCTGGTCCACATCTGGATCAGAGTCACCGGACAGCCCGTGCTCCGCGACGGGACGGTTGCGTGCCGCCGCCATCAGCAGCCAGACAAGATCGCCGATCACCGCGCCGAAAGCCACGGAGGCGGCGATCAGGCCTGCCGTGATCAGACCCCCGCCAATGTAGGGGCGCCCGCCGATAGCACGCATACCGAACCCGGACAGCAGGAAAAGGGCCGCTGCGACGCTCGCCAGGCTCGGCACGAGCACCGCCAGAACCGGCAGAAGACTGCCTCCGCTGCGTGCGCCGGCCGTCGCGACATCAGCGGCGTCCTGTCGGCCGTCCCGCTCAGCGGCCGCGGCCCTCGCTTCGCGATAGCCCTGATACTCAACGGCCACGGCGGCGGCGATGGCGGTACGCGCCTCAAGCGCCTTGGTGCGCAATTGCTCGCGGTTGAGTGCCCCACCACAGCGGTCCAGGGCGTACCCGACCTGCTGGGAGTTCAGGGCCTGGTCCAGGAACCGCTCGAAAGTGATGCTGCTCTCGTCCCCTGAAAGCTCAGGATCCGGCATGTATCCCCCGATGAAAGAAGACCTTGCGGCGTCCGCGTCCGTGCGGACGGCCGCACTCGGTTGAGGTCGAAGGGTGCCGAGTTTAATGGTTACCGGATTGCGCAACCTCTAAAGGGTTCCCCCACCTGATGCAGCCGTGGTAGCGAGTGCTCCCGGTCACGTGAATGATCCTGCGAGGTTGCTGCGTCCTGTGGGGCTGCTGCCCATCACCCTCTTCGGTCTGTTCGTCGTCGCGTCCTTGGTGCCCTTGAATCGCGCTACTGCAGCGACGGCAGGGAAGCCCCCAGCGGCCGAGTCGTCGCTGTGACGACTCGCGCATCGTGAATCGTCAGGCAGGATGCACCCGCTGGGCAGTAGTTGATCAGGCGGCTTGGGCGACCCCGTGCGGTGGATCGCCGCCTGTTGTCGGCCGGCGCGCTGGGCGCAGTCGCGGTGTGGCAGCTGCACCTGCTGGACCGGTACCAGTTCAACCGGTTCGCCGCGTTCGCCGACCCGGCCCTGGACCCCTCCGGCGTGGCCTACAACACCAGCCAGGCCCGCATTCCCATCGGCTCCGGCGGCCTGCTGGGGGCAGGGCCTCTTCCTCGGCCCCCAGACCACCAGCCAGTTCGTGCCCGAGCAGCAGCAGACCGATTTCGTCTTCACCGTCGCCGGGGAGGAACTCGGATTTGTCGGCGCCGGGCCCTGCTCGGCGTGGTGCTGTGGTCGGCGCTGCGCATCGCCCGCACGTGCAGCGACCTGTCCGGGACGGTGGTGGCGGCATCATCGCCTGGCTTGCCTTCCAGGCGTTCGAGAACATCGGCATGAACCTGGGCATCATGCCGGTCACCGGCCTGCCGCTGCCGTTCGTCAGTTGCGGCGGCTCGTCGATGTTCGCCTGCTGCGTGGCCGCCGGCATCCTGCAGGGCATCCGCCTGACCGTCTCCCGGCGTGCGTCACTGCCCCGGCACCGGACCGCACGCGCACCGGCCTTGACGTACGGTACGGCTTCGGTCGCACGGGACCGCTCGTCTCCTTTCCTCCGGGGATCCCGCGCCTGGACGATGACGCCGCCTCATCGGTTGCGTGGTCGCAGACAGGGCCGCACGCGCGCAAGGGCGGCCCGGATTCCGGCACGTCTGCGGGCGGTGAGCGCCGTACGGACCGCTGGCTCGCTGCGGGCGAGGGAGAGCAGGAGTCCCACGGCGTACAGGGCCGAGACGAGCGCGCTGCCGCCGAAGGAGAACAACGGCAGGGGTACCCCGGCGATCGGCACGAGTCCCAGGACTCCGCCGATGTTGATGGATGCCTGCACGGCGATCCAGGTGACTACCCCTCCGGAGGCGAACCGTACAAAGGGATCTACGGTGCGGGCGGCGATCCGTAGTCCGCTCGCGCACAGCGCGGCGAGCAGGCCGAGCACGGACAGCGTGCCCACGAGCCCGAGTTCCTCTCCGGTGACGGCGAAGATGAAGTCGGTGTGTGGTTCCGGCAACTGGCCCCACTTCTCCACGCTGGCGCCGATGCCGTTGCCAAACAGCCCGCCGGTGGACAGTGCGTACAGGCCGTGCACCACCTGCCAGCACTGATCACCGCGGCCGGGGTCGCTCGCCCCGAGACAGGCGAAGCGGGATATCCGGTGCCCGCTGGTGGTGATCAGCACGGCGGCCAGCAGTCCAGCCCCCGCCAGGGCGGCCACGAACAGCCGAAGCGGCGCACCCGCCAGCCACAACAGGCCGAACAGCACCGCGCACAGGATCACCGCGGTCCCCATATCCCCGCCCAGCAGCACCAGTCCGACCAACAGCAGGGCTCCGGGTACCAGCGGCACCAGCAGGTGTTTCCACTGGCCCAGCAACTGATGTCGTTGCTTGCGTGCGAGCAGGTCCGCGCCCCATACGACGAAGGCGAGCTTGCCGAACTCGCTGGGCTGGAGCACGAGCGGGCCGCCAAGGGACAGCCAGTTGGTGCTGCCGTTGACCGTCCGCCCCAGTCCCGGCACCTGTACCAGCCCCAGCAGCACCAAGACCGCGACCAGGAGCGGATAGGCCAGCAACCGCTGCCACCGCACCGGCATCCGCGCACCCAGCAGAAGAAGCACCAGCCCGACCGCCGCCGCCAGAACCTGCCTGCGCAGATAGAACGTCGGCGACAGCCCGTACCGCAGGGCCTGGATCTGAGAGGCGGAGTACACCATCACCAGCCCCAGCCCCGCGATCAGCACCGCACTGCCAGCCACTAGGTAATACGCCGTCAATGGGCGGTCCCAGAACCGCCCCGCCCGCAACCCACCGCGATACAGCACACCTCGCCGCGGGCCGGCCGTCCCTCCTGCGTGCCCTCGGCGCCGCCGCTCCCCTGCGTTCCCTGCCCGTTCAGCCCGTCGGACCTCACGTGTCACCGTGCCGCCTCGGGCACGAGGTGTTCGCCTCTCCACGCCAACACTTTAAGAGTTGCGCAGGTGTTCAACCGTTGCGGCGCGCGACCCGCACACGGCGACGATGCGTCCTGGCCCGGGCGGACGGTGTACGCCGTCACCGCCCTGGCGGTACGCGGGTTCGCGGATCGCGATCGTCGAGCCGGACGCCACCCGGCTGCGGGCCCGCCGATCTTACGAATGATCGACTCAGACCCACGCTTGGAAGGTAGGCCAAGCTTAGAACGGAGCTTCGCCAGATGTGTGGGGCAGGTGAGGGTTCCGAGGTCTCAGGTGAGCGAGTTGTATGTTGCTGTGCACTGGGTGCCCGCGGGACTTGTCACGCTGCGAGCTGTCCACCTAAGTTCGATCACTATGCTCGGTTCCCCGATGATCAGTGTCATAGTCGCCGCGCACGACCTTCAGGGACAGCTGGAGGTCTGCCTGAATTCGATACTGAACCAGTCCTTCCGGGACGTGGAGGTTGTCGCGGTCCTGGACCAGTCTGCTGAATGCCCTGCGGACTTGGTGGATGACTATGCTCGGCGCGATGGGCGGGTCTCGGTCGTTCGGCTGACGGGCGTCGTCGGCATCGGCCGGATACGCAACGCGGGGGCGGAGCGCGCCGCCGGTGACTACCTGCTGTTCCTGGACAGCGATCACATCATCGGGGGTGAAACGCTTCAGGCGATGGGCGATCAGCTGCAATCGGCAGACGAGCCGGATGTTCTTCTCTTCGGGCACACTCGCCTCCATCGCGGCCGCTCGTGGCCCGGTGCCGCCGCCGGCCTGCTTGCCCGGCAGGGACGTGAGCCCTTCGCCTCGATCGACCAGCCCGAGTTGTTCGGTGCTCCCGCCTACTCCTGGGACCGTTTGATCCGCCGCGACTTGTGGATCCGGCAGGAACTCGCGTTCCCTGACGGTCTCCACGAGGAGGTCACAGTCGTCCACCGCGCCATGCTCGCCGCCGACCGGGTCGCCGTCCTGAAATGGAACTGCGTCCAGATCCGTCGTCGGCACACGCAACACCCCGCAGGTTCACCGGACGGCACCCACTTCGACGTCTTCGGCCGATACGAGGAGACCTTCGACTTGCTCGAGGAGCGCGACGCCCTGGACGTTGTGGCTCCCTTTCTCTTCACTCGTATGATTCGTCACTACCTCTTCCTTCTCAATCTCGAGGGATGTCTCTCCCGTTCCGAGCGCCCGCAGTTCTTCGAACGCGCCAGCGAGCACTACCGGCGGTTCCTCCCCGACGGCTACGAACACCCCGAAAGTCGGGAGGGTGTCAAGTTCCAACTCGTGGCGAGCGGGAGATACAGTGCGCTGAAGGCCGCCCGTCTCCCCCAGCGCGCGCGGAGTTTCGTCTCTCAGGGTGCCGCCGTCCGCGGACGGTAGCCCCGGCAGTCCCCGCCTGCCCGCCATCCCCGGCGCCGACCCGTGACCTGCCCTCCTTGACGATTGCATCCGTGGTCCGCAGGTGGATCCAGTGCTCGGCGGGGAAGTCGTAGAACGCCAGCAGCTCCTCCCGGTCGTCGGTGCTCTTCGCGACGGCCTTGGGCCACTTCGCGCCGTAAGTCTTCGCGAACGCCTCAATCGCCTTCTCGGCGTGTGCGCGGTCCTCGGCGTTGTAGATCTCCTGCATCGCCTTCGTCGCGCCTGGCTGAGCGGACTTCGGCAGGGCGTTCGAGACGTTTCGGGCCTTGTCCAGCAGCGCTGATGCCTAGTGGTGGGGAACACCTCGGCGAGCGCCTTCCACAGGCCCATCGCGCCGTCACCAACGACCAGTTCGGGGTGGCGCATGCCGCGACGGCGGCAGTCGCGCAGCAGGTCGGCCCATGACTCGGTGGACTCGCGCAGGCCCTCCGCGAGCGCGATCAGCTCCTTGGGTCCGTCCAGGCGCACCCCGAGCAGGACCAGGATGCACGAGTGGGCCTGGCCCAGGCGGACTTCGGGGTGCACGTCGTCGGCCCAGACGTAGACGAAGTCGCTGGCCGCGAGGTCGCGCTGCTGGAAGGCGGCGTGGTCGTCCTGCCGCTGCTTCGTCAGCCGGGTCACGGTCGCCGGCGACAGCCCGGCCGAGGAGCCGAGGAACTGCTCCAGCGCCGGGACGAAGTCCCCGGATGACAGGCCGTGCAGGTACAGCAGCGGGAGAACCTCGCTGACCTTGGGCGATTTCCGGCACCAGGGCGGCAGGATCTTCGAGGAGAACCGCATTCGCTCGCCGGTGGCCGCATCGACGCGCCTGTCGTTCACGCGCGGGGCCGTACCCTCGACCGGGCCGGCGGCGGTGGTCACGGTCCGCGACCGGTGGTGGCCGTTGCGGACCACCAAACGACGCCCGCGCTCGTCGGTCTCCGTGGCCAACTCGGCTATGACTGGTTGACTTCGGCTTCCAGTGCGGCGGCGAGCATTCGGCGGGCGCCCTCGCGGACGATCTCGTCGATGATATGGCCGGACGGTGGAACCCTCGGCGTTCACTACGCTGAGCACGGGCGTGCCTTCCCGACCCGCGCTGCGAACGCGGGCCTACTCGGTGACCATCAAAGGATCATTCGGGAAGGTACGCCCTCCGCGGTTGTGGTCGCAGGCGAGCGCGTTGATGTGGATGAGCCGGGCCGGCCCGACCTGCCCGACCTCCGTGACGGTCACCACCGGCTCCTGCACCTGGAACTGCCACACCCGGGCTCGTACCGTGTTCACTTGCGCATTCCTCTTCTCGTCTGCGGCGCACCGCGCGCCGTTCCCGTCCGTGGCAACTCGATCACTTCCAGCAGCCAGCGGCGCACGGTGGAGGCGGAGATGTCGTTGCCGCCCGCCATGTCAGAAAGCCGCTGGTCGTGGCGGAGGACAGCGAGGACGATCAGGGCGACCACGTGTCCGGCCTCGGCATGCTGGTCGTCCTCGGTGACCTGGTCGTACGGGACCTGGTGTCGTACGACGCGCTCTACGTCGAGGGCGACCTGCGCGCACGGGGCGTGGTCCACGCCCACTACAACGACATCACCTTCGAGGTCGCCGGCGCGGCGCACGCCCGGGCTCTGGTCCTCGACGACAAGTTCAGCGACTACCGCAGGGGCACCTTGGGCGTGGAGATCGACGCGTACGACCCCACGCCCGAGCAACTTCGGGCTGTCCGCGAGATCTTTGTCCCGGAGGTGTACGAGGAAGAGGACGGGGACGCAGAGGAGGCCCTCCCGGAGTCACGCCGGCCGAGCCCCGACTGGGTCCGGGCCCGACTGCACGCCGACCGGCCCCTGTTCAAGGCCAAGGGAGAGCGTAGTGGCTGAACAGTACGTATCGGCGTTCGCCGTCGAGGAGGCCCTCTTTCGGGCCATGACCGGCTCCCACGACGACAATCTCGTCCGTGCGGCCGTCGCCGCAATCCGCCCCATACGAAAGGCAGGTGAGCCGCTTGCGCGCTACGGACACCCGCGAGGTCGAGGGGCACTGCGGGAGATCGTCTCGGGGCGCCCCACCCCGTCCCGCGCGGAGGGCTGCACCAGGCTGCCGGAACTGCTCGCCCGACCTCGCAGAGCGCGTCGGTGAGGCGATCCTGCCGGGAAGGGGCTGGCACGACCGGGAAGGAGCGTTCCGTGCCCGGGGGGGGTGACCACCCTCGCCGAACTCCGGGGACTCCGCTGGACCTTCCCCTTGCCGGACGGCACGCAGGCACCCGGGCCGTGGCCCTGGCGCACGGGAGACGAAGAACGGCTTCTGCTGCTCGCCAACGTCCCCGGCACGTGATCACCCGGCTTCGCAAGGGACGACGCCGGCACGATCCCTCTCGTCGCGCGCGACGGCTGCCACGAGCTCGCCATCGGGCCGCCGCTGCCGCACCTCTTCCAGCGCCGGAGCGGGCTCACACCCCGGCGTCCCCCACGCGCCCCCTGTGCCAGGCCCGTTTGCGGCGTCGCCGACGGCATCAGCGGACAGCCGCACCCCCGTCCTCGGCCAGGCAAGATGGTAGGGGCTCCTCTCGGACTCGGTGCGTCGGAGATCGGCCATCTGGTAGGACTCCCGCAGGAGTTGAGACGCCTCGTGGTCTCCGTCGGCTTGGTCACAGCACGACACGGAACAGGTTCCGAGACGGGTCGACCACGGCGTCGAGGCGGAGGCCCACGCGCAGGGCGGGATGCTGCGAGCGCTTCCAGGTGGCTTCGAACGTCGGGAAGCCCGGTCCGCTGACCCGCAGGACGACCACGGCACCGCCGTCGTCCCCGGTGTCCCATTCGGTCAGCTCGGTGATCTCCGCGGTCGCCGGAACCCCGAAGGCGTCGAGCCGCCGATTGTGCCTCCGTTCGGCGGCGACGGTGATCCCCAGCACGAAGTCCAGGGGTACGAGGATCACCGTGCACACCATGCCGGTGATCACCAAGCCCTGGCCGGCGAAGACGCCGAGGACCATCAGGAACGGTCCCAACAGCCCGAGCGCCACGAGAAAGAGGTACATCCAGGCGGCTGCCCAGGGACCGACCTTCGACACCTGTGTCGGCGCGGGGCCGTTCTCCCCGCCGGTCACGTCACAGCCGCGGTCTCTCGGCCACGCCCCGCGCCAGCCGCGCCGCGAAGGCACGCAGGGCGTCGAGGCGCTCCGGGTCGTAGGGGAAGGAGTGGCGGGGCAGTCCCGGCTGCCCGATGATGATCTCCATCCTGGGCTTGCGGCCGGTGCCGAACTCCAGCCGGGGTTCCTGCCAGATGTGCAGGCGGTGCGCGTCGCCGAAGCCGAACACCTCCAGCACCCGGCCGTCGAAGGTGAGCAGGGTGGTGTCGTTGGCCAGTACTTCGTTCGGCGGTGTCGTCACGGCGTCGCTCCGGCTCCCGCGTAGAGGTAGCCGCCGGGGTTGGCGGGGTCCGCGATCAGTAGTCCCTGATCACCGGCGCGGGGGATGCTCAGTTTCGAGACGATGGTCTGGAGCGTGATCAGGTCTGCGGTGACCCCGGTCAGCTGGAGGACCAGGTCGACGACCGGGTCGAAGTTGACCAGCTTGCCGGTGTCGCTGATCGACACGACGACGGCGGGGGTCGTCGGTACGCCCGTGGCGAGCAACTGCTGCACGGTGGCAACGGAGTTGTACGCGCCTAGCGACTGCTGGACTTTGGCGTAGTCCTCTCCGCCGAGCGCCGCGCGCGTCATACGGCCGTAGAAACCCTTGCCACCGGCCACCTGCTCCGCGATCTTGGCGGCCTTCTCGTCGCGACTCTTGCCCTTGCCGAAGATTCCCATGCCCTGCCTGCCCTTCCGGTCCGTTCTGCCTGGTGGTGTGGACGTTAGGAGGCGGGCAGCGCCTACCGATCCCAGGTTCGACCGTCAGTTCCCCCAGGACGTACGCTCTGCCCATGCCGTCTCCGAGCCAGCCGTCGACCGGCGAGCGCCGTCCGCGCGCCATGGTCATCGACAGGGCTTGGCGCGGCCTCGGGCCGGGTCCCAAGGCGCTGAGCGGGCCCGGTGGCGCGCCGCTGACCCGGACGGTCAAGCTGATCGTGCTGCCGCTGATCGTCCGGCCCGCGCTGCGTCCGGAGCTCGCCGCCGACTTCCTCGACGCGCGGGAGGCGGAGCAACTCGACGCGCTGATACGGGAGTCCGGCGCGGTTCTTCAAGCGACGGCACGGTGGTTCACGCTACTGAAAAAGACCCGCCGGGCACTGGGGATCGTGGCGGGCAACCCCCAGGACCTGTATTTCCAACGGTGCTTCGAGCTGGCGACCGAGCACGGGGCGCCGGGGCCCGGCGCGGACGCGGTGGCGAGGGCGGTACTCGAAGACGTCGTGGATGCTTCCGGCGGACGGACAGTGGAGGCGCTGAAGGAGCATCTGGCGGACGCCGCCCGCCGCGCCCGGCTCGACGCCGAGCTGGTAGCGGGGTGGGACGGACGCGAAGCGGTACCGGGCCCCGTCGATACGGGCCCGGCGGCCGAGGTTCTTGAGACCTGCGGTGCGGCGGGGGCTGATGCGCCGGCCTTCGCCGCCATGGTCCGAGCCAGGCACGGCAGCCTGCTCGGGCGAGCCCTGTGGGCGGCGCACCCGGCCGACGTCTGGGACCGCGCCGACGTACCCCCGCACCTCGGACTGACCGCGCACCGCGTGCCCCCACGCCCCGAGGTCGGCCGGAGCGCCTCGACCGCCACCCTCCCCGCGCCGTTCGACCGCACGCTCTTCGAACGGCTCTTCACCGTGCTCCAGGCGTCGACCCACCGCGAGCACCTGCCGACCGTGCCGGAGCTCGTCCGGCGGGAGGTCGACCGCAGCTGCGCCCCGCTCGGCCTGCACGACGAGAGCCTGCGCGTCACCGTCGTGCTCGGCGGCCGACTCGCGGTGGGCCTCGATCCGCTCGGCACCGGGACCTCCGTGGCAGGGTCGACGGCGGCACACCGCATCGTCAACAGCCGCTGGCAGCGGGAGGCTTCGGTCCTCCGAGCCCGCAGGATGACCGTCTCCCCCCGCCCCGACCCGGACGGCGGCGTGCTGAACACCCTCGCCCAGGACCTGCGCACCCCGTGGGCCGCGTACATGCGGCGCCTTTGGGTACGGCTGCACGGGCGCGACGTCCGCAACGCGGCACTGCCCGACGCAGCAGCGGCCTGGGGCGTGCTCGACGGGGTCGCCCGCTCGGTGATGATGGACCACCGCGCCCGAGTCCGTACGGCACTGCGCACCCTGTCGGCGACCCCCGAGCCCGCCGCCGAGCCGAGGAGCGCGTGATGCCTGAACGGCGCTGTGCCATCACGCGAGCCGAGGACCGCACCGTACGCATCGCGGGACCCTCCGCAGGCCCCACCTTCACCCGGGCCGTTCTCGAAGTCGCGGGCGCCGTTCTGACCTGGCCCGTCCTCGGCCCAACAGGTCTGCCGGCAGCGGAGATTCACGACGTGGGGCAGGCCCAGCAGTGGCTGTGGGCGGTCTACGGCGAGCGTACGGCCGCCGCTGTCGACGCCGTCGCGTCGGGAACGCCGGCCGCCGAACTGACGCTGCCCGAGCAGCCGACCGCCCTCGCCGAGGCTGCCGCCCGCCTCGCCCTCGGGCACTGGGCGGCCCGCTGGTGGCCGACGTCGTACCTGGACGGGATTCCCGCGCTCGAACCGGACGTGCTGGGGCTGGAGTTGGCCGCACTGACCCACGAATGCCAGCAACTTCTCGACGATCAAGGGGAGTTGGAGGGTGCCGAACTACTGGACGAGCACCTGGCCGCGCTCGACCCACTGATCCGTTGGCGGCAGTCGGAGGCCTCGCCTCGCCAACTGGACCGTGTCCTACGGATGATCGATGACGCGGCCGACAACGGCGGGCTGGACAGGGAGGCGCTACGGCGCCTCCGGTCGGCCCTGGAACGGGACCACACGCCGACCGTCACGCCGCTCGACCTCGCCGGACTCTTCGTACAGCAACAGGAGTTCACCCTCGCGGCAGGTAGCCTCCGCACCGCGACCGGCCGTGTGACCGCCCGGGGCTCGGGGACCAACGACTGGTGCCGCTGTCCTCCCGGCTTCGTCGACGCGGCCGAGGACGCCGTGTCCTGGACGGTGTACGCGCTCGGCGCAGGGCGGCAGATCGAGGTCGAGGTCGTCGCCGGCATGGCGGCCCCCGTGGACGGGGTGCGCCTCGCGGCGGAGGTCCACGTGGACGGCGGCCCGCCGAACCGCGTTTTGCTGGCCAGGCGGGACGACGTGTGGGCCGGCCGGGCGGACCTGGACATCCCGGCCTCGACGACACCGGGCGTCGAAGTCGGCATCCTGCTACCGGGGTTCGACCCGGGGCCGGGTGCCGATGACCGTGCGGCACGTGCGGCGGTACGAGCCCTGGCCCGGCACCGGCTCGGCGTCGCGGCGGCAACGCGCGACGGCGAGGCCGCGCACCCGGGCCCGTTCCTCGCCGAGATCGGGGCTGCCGCTGCCATGGAGGAAGACTACTAGCCAATGCCGGTAGACACGGAAGACACCGAAGACCCGGAGGACCCGGAGGACCCGGAGGACCCGGAAGACGCGACGGAACAGGAAGAGCAGGCGGTGGGGCTCAGCTACGGCGAGCCCTTCGACAGCGGCTTCGCGCTCGCCGAACGCCATCAACTCACCCCGGATCTCCCGGCGGCGCTGGCCGTCTACGGCGAACTCCTCGCCGTGGCCGAGTCGTTCGAGGACTCCCCCGACGTACGACTCCTGCGCGGGCACCTGTCGTCCGACATCGGGACGGTTCAGCTCGCGGCCACGGATCTACCCGAAGCGGCCCTGTCCATCGGGCGGTCCCTCGATCTGGTGCGGGGCATCGCGTCCGTGCCGATGGGACCGAACGGCCGCCGGCTGTGGCTGGAGATCCTGCTGAAGACACTGCTGGCCAGGGTCGAACTGCTGCGCAGAACCGGGCAGTTCGACGAGGCGCAGGAGGCGATGGACGAGGCGACGGCCCTGTTGTCGGAGTTCGACGACCTCGAGGGGCGGCGCACCGCCGAGATCGGCCTGAGCCGGGTGCATCTGCTGATGGACCGCAGCGCCTGGGGCGCGGCCGAGGAACTGGCCTCCGCGCTGCTGGCCGACGCGCCGCTCGCCGAGCCGTATCTGCTGGACTGTCTGGGGGTAGTCTGCGCCTCGACGGTGCGGTTCGAGCAGGCGGAGGACTACTTCGCCCGCGCCGAGGAGGCCTATCTGACGCTGGGCCACCACGCGGGGCGCCAACAGGTGCTCTCCCACCGGGCGTACGCGGCGCTGCAGGCCGGCAACCTCGACCGCGCGGAGGAGTTGTACGCGGAGGCCGCCGAGTTCTTCGAACGGCAGGGCCAGGCCGAGGACTTGGCGGTCTGCGAACAGGCCCGTGCCGCCATCGCCGCACACCGCGGGGACGCGGTCGGCGCTGCCGCTCTGACGGCGTCCAGCCTCGCCCGCTTCCAGCAGGTCGGTGCCGCGATCGCCGCCGCCGACACCATGCTGATGGGCGCCCGGCACGCGTACGAGCGGGGCGACATCGACGAGATGAAGCGGCTCGCCCAAGGCGCGCGGGACGTGTACCAGGAGCGCGGGGTGTACGAGCGGTGCGCCCAGGTGGACCTGATGCTCGCGCGAACCCTCGAGGACAACCTGAACCGGACCGACCACGGCGTCCACGAACGCACCTCGATCGCCAACGTGCTTTCCCTCGCCCTGCCCGCAGCTCTGGCGCTGGAAGCGGCCCGCTACGACTTCGCCACCGCTCACGCTCGCAACCAGTGGTTCCAACTTGCCGACGAGGCCATGCAGTTGGTCTTCCGCCTGGCCCTCCGCAGCAATGACCAGGGGCTGATCTTCGAGCTGGTGGAACACCGATGCGCGGGCGCCTCCCTGGCGCTGAGCCGTACATCCACCGCCGACAAGGCGGCGGTCTTCCCGGACGCCGCCATGAAGACGTACGCCCCCGATGACGACGCTCCCCTGACGCTGGGCGGTATCGCGGCCGAGGCCGCCGCCTCCGTCGGCCTGCGGGTCGCACCGCCACCGAAGATCGTGATGTCGGCGGAGGCGGGCGGCCGTACCGCGCTCCAGGAGTACGTCCGGGCAGCCGAGTTCCGCTATCACCGGCGGATCGTGAGCGAGGAAGAGGTGCCGTTCTGTCCGCCGACGCTCTGACCGACCCGAACCGTCCGGTGGTCCAGGTCCGCCTCGCCGACGCCGGTGACCTGCACATGACCTGGACGTGGGCCCGTGGGGCCCAGGGCTTCGGCACGGGGTACACCCCGGGGCCGGACGTCGACGAGGCCATCCGCGCGCTGGCCGCCGAGCTGCCGGGCGGCGGCACGGAAGGCATGCGGCGCGCGTTCGAGTCCGGCGCGCTGGCCACGTACGAGGACGAGCGCCGTCTCTCCCGCATGCTGGCCGAGGTGCTGTGGCCGCCGGGCCTGACCGACCAGATCCGCCAGGTATCCGCCCACCTGGGCCGTCCGCTGATGCGGCTCCAGCCGTCGCCCCGGGTCGCCCAGGTCCCGTGGGAGCTGCTCGCCGTGGACGGTGACGACAGCGCCGTACGGCTGATCGACCTCGTGGACATCGCGACCACGGCACCGGCATCGCTACGACGGGCAGGCACCACCCCGACCGGTCAGGACCCGGACTCGGACGCCGTGATTCTCGTCCTGGACCCCCGCGTCCCCGGCTTCCGCGCCGACTCCCCGCTCGGCTCGGTCCTGGGGCAGCCCGGCTCGGACCCGGCGCTGCTGTCCCTCGTACAGCGGAGGCTCGACTCGGGCACCGTCGTACCGTCCGTCGCCACCCCCTCCGAGGCCTTCCGCCGCACCGACCTCGACCGCGACCGGCTGGGCGAGGCGCTGCGCAAGGGTGCCCGTCGCCTGATGTACGTCGGTCACGTCAGCGGCGCCCCCGTCGAGGGCGGGCAGAGCGAGGACGCCACCCTCCATCTGTGCTGCGGCCCGGAGACCACGGGGATGACCGAACCGGTGCGCACGCACCGCCCGTTGTCGGCCAAGGATCTTCTCCTGGGCACGCTCCCGCTGGGCGCGGATGGTGTGCCGGGCGCTCAGCTCTGGCCCGCGCCGCCGCGCGTCGCGCTGATCGCCTGCGAGAGCGGCGGCGATCTCCGCTTCGCCGAGTCCTTCGGCCTGGCGACGGCAATGATCCACAACGGCGCCCAACTGGTCACCGCCACCCGATGGGTGCTCCCCACCAGCTTCGCCTTCCACCGCCTGGCCGGTCTGCCGGAGTCCGTACGGCCACTCACGGAGGCCGTGGTCGCCGTGGACGCGGCCCACGAGGACCACGACCCGGTCCGCCATCTCGGCGCCTGGCAGCGACGGCAGCTCGACCAGTGGCGTGCCGACGGCCGGATCGAGCACTCGCCCCTCCTCTGGGCGGCCCTGACCTGCATCGTCAGGTGAAGGGCCAGGGGTGGTGAAGGCAGTATCCGCCCACCCCGATCGCGGCGATCCCGGTGACCAGCAGAGCGGCGATGAACCTGATGTTCGACGTGCGCTCATGGCGTTCGTGGTCGGGGTCGGCGGTGAGGAGGGACGGGTCGGCGGGCGCGTATCGGAGAGGGATGTCACGGCCGAGGGACTCGGCGATGTCCCGGATGCCCTGCTCGCACAGCGCGGTGACCTCGACGCCCTCATGGGTGGTGAAGGCGACGACGGAAGCGTGGCTGACGCTCTCGCCGCCTTCGCCGTCGGAGTAGACGTCCCTGGTGACGGCGACCACGCGCCCCTGGACGGTCACGCCCTCGGCCAGTTGGGCGGCGCGGGCGCGGGCGTACTCGCCGTCCCGGCTCAGCGCGACGACGAGGAGCAGCAGGCCGCCCACGCAGATCAGCCCCCACTGCCAGCCCCAGTCGAAGAACGACTGGACGACCAGTCCCAACACCAGAAGGATCACCATGCAGTTCGGCCCGCCGACCCCGGATGTCCGCCCCTCGCTGTCCAGCATGAGATAGAACCGCTCCGGCCGCCGTCGCGGAAACCGGACCGGGAACTCCTGCCCCACCCAGGCCACCAGTACCCGGTCGCCACGTTTGTTCTCGTGTCGCAGCCTGAACTCCCGCCCGGTGCCGGGGTCCTGGTAGGCGATCGTCACCGGCATCCCGTGCTCCCCCGACTCACCGTGTCCCGGCGGATCCACCTCCACGACCCGAGCCGTCACCCACACGGCCCGCTGCGGCCGGGTCAGCCCGGCCAGCGAACACGCATAGCCCAACAACGCCAGCCCAGCGGGCACCGTCCACCACAGCCCGAGCATCTTCTGCAGGTCCATGCGGCGAGGCTCTCGCTGCCAGGACCTCTACCGATCCCAGGTTCGGGTCGGGCCGGCCATCTCTTTCAATCCGGCCGGCCGACGTGAGGCAACAGCTCATCACAGCTCTGACCGCTCTGGGCCAGGCTCATGCGAACCGGCGCATCAATCACGACCTACACATCTTCCCGAACTGGGATCGGTAGGTGCCGTCGGCCCCCTACCGTCCGCAATTGTCGGACAGGGCCGAGGGTGAGGGAGACCCGCGGTCAGGACAACCGTCCACGCGGCCCGCCTTCGACCCGCGGGGCTCCCCTGCGTGTCCGTGCGTTCGCCGTCGTCGCGTGGTTCGTGGACGGCCGCGATCACGCGGGCGCCGAGGAGACGATCAAGATCCCGACCATGCCCGGGCCAACGTCTGCCGCCCACCTTCCGCGTCCCACATCGCCGCTGGTCAGAGACATGCTGACGGCGTACCACCAACAGACGAAGAAGCTCCTGGTGTCGTACTCGCCGAAGAAGCTGGGCTTCTTCTAGGCGCACGAAAATAGGCGCCTGACCTGGTCTTTCACCCTTCAGGCGCCTTTCCCTCAGCTTGCTCTCGGCCGAGCCCGGCTTGCATGCTAACTCCGAGTTCCTCCCACCTGTACCGCTCCTGACCAGTACTTCCGGACCAGTCACGGACCAAACCCACACTTCAGCCCTCGGTTGCTTCGCCTTGGCTGACACGCCCCCACTCCTGCATCGACTGCTCGATGAGGCGGTTCGCCTGTTCTCGAACGCCGTCGAG
>NZ_JBVJPA010000044.1:0-22379 GCF_055582885.1 Streptomyces sp. NPDC107454
CTTGCCCCGCATCAGGCACATCTGCCCCGAGAGCCCCATACCGGCTCGGTCTGCGAATCGACGCGAAACAACCTCGCCAGGACAAAACGCTCTTTTAGGGGGTGTTGTGAAAGTCCTGGTCGCGTGGGATCTGCCCTGCATGGGGAGCGTCGTTGTCAGTGGTGCTGTGGATGATCGGTGCGTCAGCTCATCGCGGGGGTAGGGAAACGCCATGCCGATCACAAACCAGCAGGTCGCGGGACACGCGTTCCTGCAGCCGATGTACGACGACCCGTACTTCCCTGATCACGTGGTCGACGGGGGGAAATCAATCCTGCTGCGGCTGTGCGAGCGCATTGAGACCGGGGAGCCGTCGGATCTGGAGACTCTGTATGGGCTCACCCAGGCTGCGACGGAGGAGTTCAACCTGCTGGACAGGGAGTTCGTGGCGGCTGGCAGCGGGATCGAGACGGTTGCGCGCGAGTGGATCTGCGATGAGTTTTGTTTCGTCGCGTCGGCATACGGGTTCACGGACGCGGATGCCGAGGTGCTGACCGCCGGCCGGGACTGGTGAACGAGGACGGGAAGGCCGCCTCCGTTCAAGGCCATTCGTTGAGAACTGCGATCAGCACGGTCGCCTCGTAGCGGACGGCGAGTTTGTCGTACCTGGTGGCGACCGCACGGTTCCTCTTGAGGCGGTTGATCCCGCACTCGACCGCATGGCGCTCGCGGTAGTCGGCCGGGTCGAAATGCGGAGGCCGGCCGCCGCGGGAGCCGAGCTTTTGGCGGTTGCGCGCCTGGTCTACCTTGTCCGGGATGGTGCAGCGGATCCCGCGGCGGCGCAGGTAGGCACGATTCTTGCGAGAGTACGCCTTGTCAGCACGCACCCGATCGGGGCGGACCCGTGGCCTCCCCGGCCCAAGGCGGGGCACACGGACCTTCTCCAGTACGGGTTCGAACTGCGGTGAGTCCCCGCGCTGCCCTGCCGTCACCACGATCGACATGGGCTTCTGACCATGCTCGACTGCCAGGTGGAGCTTGGTGGTGAACCCGCCGCGCGATCTTCCCAGCCCGTGATCATGAGGTTCGGTGAAGATGCCGCCTGGTGGTTCCTTCTGCAGGTTGCCCTGCTTGCGGGCTCCGGCCGCATGTTGATGGGCGCGGCAGACCGTGGAGTCGACGCTTAGAGATCGTCTCAACTGGCTCGATCACTAGGCTGACGGCCGTGATAGCGATGGTGGAGCGTCTGGTGCCGGATGGGTTGTGGAAGTTGTTCCAGCGGGTGGTGGCCGCCGCTCCGGTTCGACCGCAGGACGGTGGCCGGCACAGGTACGGGGACCGGCAGGTGCTGGCGGCCATCATCTTCGTGGCCACGACGGGCTGTAGATGGCGCCAGCTGCCGACGGGTTTCGGCCCGTCCGGACTGACCGCGCACCGACGGTTCACCGAGTGGAGTCGGGCCCGGGTGTGGGGCAAGCTCCACCGCCTGGTGCTGGACGAGCTCGGCGCCCGCGGCGAGTTGGACTGGTCGCGGTACGCGATCGACTCGGTGAACATGCGGGCGATGAAAGGGGGGACCTGACGGGCCCGAATCCCGTAGATCGCGGAAAGAAGGGCTCAAAGATCCACTTGATCACCGAGCGGACCGGTATGCCCCTCTCCATCGGCATCTCCGCAGCGAACACGCATGACAGCCAGGGCCTGGAACCCCTGGTACGGGGTATCCCGCCGATCCGCTCCCGCCGCGGACCGCGCCGTCGGCGGCCCGCCAAGCTCCACGCCGACAAGGGCTACGACTACGACCACCTGCGCCGATGACTCCGCACCCGACGCATCGTCCCGCGCATCGCTCGCAAGGGCATCGAGTCCTCCCAGCGGCTGGGCCGCCACCGTTGGACCGTGGAGCGGACGGTGGCGTGGCTGGCCGGGTGCCTTCGCCGGGATCGCCGCCGCCCTGATCTGCTACCGCAGGATGGTGACCTGACCGGCGAGGACGGCAGGCTGGCATGATCCATAACGCATTCGGACTATCCCGCCCTGCCGCTGGCCTGTTGCTCAGCGTCGATTCATACCAACGAGGTGTCCCATGACCGACTACCTGGCTGCCACCATGGCGATGCTCGGGCCGGCCCAGAACCGCTATGCAGAGCCGTCGGCATGGGACCGCCTCCACGCCGATCTCGGCATACGGCTGCCGGCCGACTACCGGGTGATCGTCGACGCATACGCCCCGATCCAGCTCAACGGCCATCTGCACTTGTCCCACCCCGCGACCGAGCGCTGGAACCTGGTCCAGTGGATCCGGGACACCATCCAGGCGTGGTCAGAAGTGCCCTGGGACGAGCTCGACCTAGACGCGGATGAGGACCCCCGCCAGCTCTTCGGACTCGAGGAGTTGAGCTTCGGCACCCGCAACGGCCTGTGGCCGATCGCGAGCACCGACCGAGGAGAGACGATCTTCCTTGACGCAGCCGCTGATGCCACCAGGCTCGTGGTCAACTATGACGAAACCTGGGCAGAGCACCGCATGAGCTTCACCGAATGGCTCTATCGCTACCTGATAGGCGAAGACATGACCGGCCCCAACAGCTCAGCCTTCTATCCAGGCCCCGTGAAACTGCAGCACCTCCCGATGTCTGCCGGCGAACGCCCCGAGCCTTGGTACGGCCCAGACCGCGGCATGTGAGGCGCCGGCACGCACCGGCAGGGGACGGCCCCAAACGAGATGACCTCTAAGGGACACAGGACGCTCACGTCGCCCGACCCGACCCAGGAGCCCCCTCATGACCGCGCACCGCATCACCGACGCCCTCAGCCGCCTCACCGCGGGAGGCCTGACAGCAATCGGCAGTGCGCCGTCCTGGGTCACGGTCCTCATCCTGCTCTCCACCCTGCTCGGGGCGGGAACCCAAGGCTTCACCGCGGTACTCGCCAGCATCTCCACCTTCCGCGCGGAGTCAGCGCAACGACGACAGCGCGACCGGCTCCTGAACCTCGCTGACCCCGACCGGGGCCTGACACACCTCGAACGCATCACGCGGCACGCCCCGCCCCCCGACCCAGCCTCAACCACCGACTCGCCCCCGCCCGACTCGAGCGACAGACCTCAGCCCGGACCACCCCCGTGACGAAACGGTGGGGGCCGACATGCTGTCGCCACCACGACCCAGACGCCGGGGGGTGAAGACGACCACTACGGGGATGCCACACCCCCGACCACGCCCGCTGCTGTGTTAGCGGTGCATGGCGCCCGTGATGGAGCGGTGGGGTCCGACCGTGCGCTACGTCAGCGCGCGCGTAGCTGCGCACCGGTCGGGTGAAACTGCTCGGGCGGGAGAACCTCCCGGAGGTGTCGCCACGTCGTGCCAGAGATGAGGCAGATCAATGACGCGCACGTGGCGCAGCCGGGGCCGGCCGTCGTGGAAGTCGCGGCCGCCGACAACCAGACGGCCTTGCCCTGCAGGAAGTACTCGCCACGCGATGGGCGACCGCGACGGCGGACCGTACGACACGCGTGCCCGGCGAGCCGGGCGTACGGCTGCGCTGCGGGTGCGAGGAGACAAGGCGTACTCCTCACGCGCCAACCGCGCCTACTTACGCCGGCGTGGGATCCCATCCACGATCCCGGAACCGGCTGACCAGGCCGGCCATCGCAAACGCCGCGGAAGCAGCGGTGGGCGTCCTCCGGCCTTCGACCGAGAGGACTACCAAGGCCAGGCATGCCGTCGAGTGCGGCATCAATCGCCTCAAGCGCAACCGGGCGGTGGCCACACGGTTCGACAAACTCGCCGTCCGCTTCGAGGCGACGGTCCACATCGCCGCGATCAACGAATGGCTGTGACCACACGGGACCGTCCGCCCCGCATGCCATCCTGGCCGCGGCAACCCGGCACCAACCTCGTCATCAGGGGGAGAACGGATCGTGGCGGCAACCTACTACTGCGCCGACAGCGAGAACGGGGACCACATCGATGACCCGTCCGAGGACGCCCTGTTCGACCTCATCAGCGAACTCAACGACTCGGACAACACGTTCATCGTCATCCAGCCCGACGAGGACGACCCTGCCTGGTTCGCCTCCGTGGCCGTCCTCGACGAAGGCGGCTACGAGATCGTCCTGCGTGACAGCACACGACGCGAACACAAAGTCACCACCGACACCGACATCAGCCGGATCGCCTACGACCTCATCATCTGGCTGGCCGCCCGCAACTTTCCAGGACGGCCAACCCAGCACACCAGCACCTTCTAAAACACGGCCTAGGCGCGCTGCCGCCGGGCCGGCTTCTTCGCCGCGGACTTTTTCGCGGCCTTCTTGGCGGGTGCCTTCCCCGCCGTCTTCCCGGCCGTCTTCTTCTTGGCCGTCGGCATCTCGTGGACCTCGGCATCTCCGGCGCCCTCGCCGCGCGCGGCCTGGGCCTTGCGGACGCTCTCCTGGAGGGCCGCCATCAGGTCGACGACCCGGCCGCCCGTTTCCTCGTCCTCGGTGCTCGGCTTGGACGGCTGTTGGCCCTCGGCCTTCGCCTCGATGACCGCCTCGAGTGCCTGGCGGTACTCGTCCCGGTAGCCGGAGATGTCGTCCGTCGTCATCGAGTCGATCAGCTGAAGGGCTTCGTCGATCTCGGAGTCGGTGACCTTGGCCTCCTTCGGTGCGAGCTCGGAGGGGTCGCGCACCTCGTCGTCCCACTTGAGCACGTGCGCGACCAGTACCCCGTCCCGCACGCGCAGCAGCACCAGGCGCTCGCGCCCGTGCCACGCCAGCTTCGCGACGGCCACCTTCGTGTTGCGGGCCAGCGCCCGGGCGATCAGGACGTAAGGCTTCGCCGCGACCGGGCCGTCGTACTGCAGGAAGTAGCTGTCGCCGCTCAGCCGTACCGGGTCGATCGACGCGGCCGGCACGAACGCGACGATCTCGATCACCTTCGCGGTCGGCAGCGGCATCCGCTCCAGCTCCTCGTCCGTGACCGCGACCAGCGTGTCCTTGGAGACCTCGAACCCCTTGCCGATCTCGCCCGCGGACACCTCGCGGTCCTCCGCCTCGCAGAACTTACGCACCCGCACCCGGCCCAAGTCCTCCGTATGGACCTGATGGAACCGGACCGAACGGTCCTCGGTGGCGCTCATCAGCTTCACCGGAATGTTCACCAAGCCAAAAGATATGGCGCCGCTCCACAGCGGTCGGGGCATGACAGACCTCCACGACGGCCCCGAGCACCACCCAGTGTGGGATCTCAAGTTCGGCTGCACAATCTCACCGCCCGCTCCATATCGACTGCACTCTCGACTCGCCGACGAACCCCGCCACAGCACCTCCCACCTTGTCCGGGGTCACGGCTCCCTACCCGTCTCACTCTCCGCGCGCGGACCATGAGTGAGCTAACCTGCCCGCATGCGCGGACAGTTCACCGGCTGGCCGGAGCAGGCCATGGACGTGTTGTGGCAGCTCCAGGGCGAACCGACCCACGCGACCCGCGAGCGCTATCGCGCGGACCGCGAACGCCTGGTCCGGCAGCCGATGATCGCCCTGCTCAACGAGGTCGCGGACACCGACCCCCGATACGAGGACTTCTCCGTCTGGCACTACCGCACCGACTCCTGGTGGTGGCAAAACCAGAGCGCGGTCATCCGGCTCAGCCGCAAGATCGAGATCGGTCTCCGGTTCGCCCTGGACGGCCTGCGGATCCAGGGCGCCTGGTGGTACCCCGATCCCGGCCAGGTGGACATGTTCCGCAAAGCCGTGGCCTCCGAGGGAAGCGGCCGCGAACTGTCCGCCATCGTCGAGGACCTGCGGAAGAAGGGCTACGACATCTCTGGGGACCTGATGAAACGCCCCCCACGCGGCTATCCGACGAACCACACCCGTACGAACCTGCTGCGCCACCGTTCGCTGATAGCCGCCCGTCCCCTCGGCTGCGAGGAGTGGCTGCACACCCCCGAGGCGGTCGACCGGGTCCTCTCGGCCGCCACCGACCTGGACGCCCTGCTCATGTGGCTGGTCCGCCACGTGAAGCGCGCCGCCTGACAACACGAGGGCGCCGCACAGCGCGGGAGGAACCACACCCGTGTCGCCAAACCTGGCGGGGATGCACCGAGAGACAACCGCAGACGAAGCAGCGTGAGGCACCGCGAGAAGCCGCAGGTCACAGCCTTGGTGAATGCAGCGAAGCGCGAGATCCTACAACCAGCCTACTAACCACCACGCCCACCGGCACGACGACACCCCACGGCCCATTCCTGCCCGCCCCGTGGTGGCACCCACCACGGACCAGGCCGCCCAACCGTCACGCTGGTTAGGCACAAACTGGTGGTGGAAATCGGCGTCGACGTCGCACGCGGCGCCTCCGGCGGGTGGCGCCACCCCGGACGCTTGCACCACGCCCGCCCCGGCCGACGCGCAACGCGGCTGAGCGCGCCCCGATCCCCGGCTGCGTCCGCGCCGCCTATCCCGCCCTTCCTCTCTCCTTCACTCCAGCCAAGAGACATGGGCGAAAGCGGCCGCAACGGGGATATCAGGCCCCCGACTACACCCGTATGCCGTGGTGACCTGGGCAAACTCCGAGCCGCCGTGAATGCTCGCGCAACCGTTGGTGCAACAGATGCCGCAACCCGGCGCGGTTCAGCGCTCCAGGGCAGCGCAGAGCGATCGGCCGGACCTCATACAGCCCGCGCCGATTCCCGCGTGCGGGCCAGCAGCCGCAGTTCGGTGCGTGCTGCCGGCACCGACGGGACGGTGTTCCAGTACGGGTGCCACCACAGACGTACGGACAGGCGCAGGAGGCGGCGGCGCAGGGCCGCGGTTTACGGGATCGACGTGCGGCGAGCGCTTCGTAGGTGGCGTTCCAGGCGTGCTGAGTCTGCATCAGGTCGTCGGGGAAGTGTGACCTTCAGTGATAGTTGGCCAGAGGCGGAGGCAACGCCGCTGGTGACCGGGCTGTGCTCAAGGACGGTTGGCCATTTTGCTCAGCGATAGTCGGCCTTACGTTCCAGGGACGGGATGGTCGAGCCCTTCGTATGGTTGGGCCGCCCAGGGGTGCCGGGTGTGGCTTTTAGTTGGCTGCCGTCCGTGGCTGCAGTGGCTTGGCCGCCCGACGCCCCACGACGACCCGGCCGCCAGATTGGGAAGTGCGAGCAGATCGCTGTGTAAGGCCACGCCGGCGAGGTCGTCCCTGGCACCCGCCACCCGCACGACGTCTGGAGCGCCATGAACCGGGTCTGGGCCGGCATCGACAGCGGCAAGACCCACCACCACTGCCTGGTCCTCAACGAAGGCGGCGAGATGCTCTTGTCCCGCCGCGTTGCCAACGACGAGCCGGAGCTCCTGAAGCTCCTTGACGCCGTACTCGCTCTCGGCGATCAGGTGACCTGGGCGGTGGACATGGCCGGCGGTGAGCCCGCCGTGTTACTCGCCCTGCTCGTCAATCACGGCCAGGAAGTCCTCTACATACCCGGCCGTGTAGTCAATCGGGCCAGTGACGGCTACCGCGGCGAGGGCAAGACCGATGCCCGCGACGCGCTGGTCATCGCCGACCAGGCCCGTATCCGCCGCGACCTCCACACGCTGCGGCCCAGCGATGAGAGCACCATCGAACTCCGGCTCCTGACGAACCGCCGCACCGACCTCGTCCGCGACCGCACCCGGTCCATCAACCGGCTGCGATCCGCCCTGACCGGCATGTTCCCGGCGCTGGAACGTGCGCTCGTCCTGACCAGCGCCGGACCGCTCGTTTTGCTGGCCGACTACCAGACTCCGGCAGCCCTGCGCCGCCTCGGGGCCGTTCGGCTCACCCGATGGCTGCGCGCCCGCGGCGTCCGTAGCCCGGAGGAGCTCGCGGGGAAGGCGGTGGAGGCCGCAGAGCGGCAGCACACCGCCGTTCCCGGCGAGGCTGTGATCGCCCGACTCGTCCGGACGCTCGCCCAGGAGGTCGGGGCTCTGAACGAGAAGGTCGCCGAGGTCGACCGGCTCATCGAGGCCAGGTTCCGGACGCACGAGCTGGCCGAGATCGTGGCCAGCATGCCCGGCATCGGTCCGCTGCTGGGTGCCGAGTTTCTTGCCGCGATCGGCCCCGACCTTGCGGGCTTCGCCAGCCCGGACGGACTCGCGGCATTCGCTGGCCTGGCGCCGGCACCGAACGATTCCGGGAAGCGCAATGGCAACCTGCACCGGCCGCGCCACTACCACCGGGGTCTCCAGCGCGTCTTTTACATGTCAGCCCTGACGAGCGTGCGTTACGACCCCAACTCCCGGACGTTCTACGACCGCAAGCGCGCTGAGGGGAAACGCCATACCCAGGCCGTGATCGCCCTTGCCCGCCGCAGAGTCAACGTCCTGTGGGCCCTGATCCGGGACGGTCGCCTCTACGAAGTGGCCCCGCCTCAGCCGACCGGCTAGTCAGGGTGATCGTCCGACCGCCACAGCCAGCGGAGGGCATCGGGGAGCAGGACTCCACCGTGGTTGGGGCTGTGGCCGCCGTCGCCCAGGACGAGGCGGAAGTCGTAGCCGGTTTCCGCAAGCGCGGCCGCGACGCGCAGGTTGTTGGCGAGCCAGTTACTCTCGGGCTCGTTCCAGCGCAGGTCACGATGGCCCGCTTGCAGGAAGATGCGCAGCGGCTTGCGGGGAACGCCGGGGATGAGTTCGGGGTAGGGGTTGCCGCCGGGCATCTGCGTGAAGCTGGACAAGTACCCGATGACGCCGCGGAACTTGTCCGGGCGCAGCCAGGCTGCGGTAAAAGCGCAGTTGCCGCCACTGCTGCCACCACAGATGCCCCACCGGTCGGGGTCCGCGGTGATCGTGTACCGCCGCGTGACCTCGGGGATGATCTCGTCCAGTAGGAAGCTGACGTATCGGTCGTCGAATGCGTCGTACTCGGTGTTGCGGTTCTTCGGGTCCTCGGCGTCGGGGAAGACGCCGGGGTCGACGAACACGCCGATGGTGACCGGGATGTCGCCGCGGTGGACGAGGTTGTCCAGGACGATCGCGCCGCGGACCTCTCCTTCGGGGTCGAGGTACCACCATCCGTCCTGGAACACAATTAGCGACGCCGGCTGTGCGGGGTCGTACTGGGCGGGCACGTGAACCCAGAACTTCCGGGACGTGCCCGGGTAGATCGCGCTGTCGTTCCAGCCGAACTCGATTGTCTCACCGACAGGCACGCCAGGCTGGACAGCCGAGTCGGGGCCGCGGGCGTAGCGAACGTCCGACTGGTCAACCGGAAGCGGCTGGTAGGGCACCTCGATCGTCACGCGGGCCAACCTAAGAGAGATCGCGAGCCCTCTCAAAGGGGTTTAATGCCCAAGTCTCACGGCTTGACTTCTCCATTGGGAAGCCACTGCGGCCTCGACGTCATCAGGAGCTGTGCGGAGGCGTGCTTCGTGAGGTGGAGCCAGGTGCGTCCCCACTGCTTGGACGACTTCGCTGGTGCGGCGCTAAGTTCAGAGCTCTCACCCTTCACGTAGAGATCTGCGCCGCCACTGGCGAACGTGGCCGGGCCTTGGTGTGCGCCGCTTTCCAGAGCCGCCCTGCCCGCAGTCCGAACCGACGTGCGATGCCGCCTAGATGAGGCGGCGAGGCGCCGGGCGCCATGACGCCCGATCGTTGTTGCCGCCCTTGCTGGGGAGGGACGCGAACGCAACTGGCGCGGTGTGACAAGTACGGGGTGAGACCGTCGTCCGGCGGTCGGAGACGGAGCTTCCGTGGAATCGGAGCACGACGCGTACGGCGATCGTGACAGTGACACCCAACTGTCCATGTCCGCCGAGGATCCGGCGGCGTTCACGCCCCTGGTCGAGAGGTACTCGGTGGCCCTGCACGGCTACTTCGCGCGGCGGATGCCCGGCGCGGCGGACGATCTGCTGGCCGAGGTCTGGCTGCAGGCGTTCGCTGCGCGGCGCACGTTCGATGCCTCGCGCGGATCCGCGCGAGGCTGGCTGTTCGGGGTGGCCCGCAATGTCCTCGCCGGCACTGTGCGGCGGGCGGCGCGGACAGAGGCCCCGCTGGGGGAACAGGTCACCGACCCGTGGCAGGCGGTGGACCAGCGGCTGGACGCGGCGGCGCTGGCGCCCGCGTTGCGTGGCGCGCTGGCCGAACTGCCCGCAGAGGAGCGGGAGGTGATGCTCCTCGTCAGCTGGGAGCGACTGACGCCGACCGAGGCGGCTGCCGCCGTGGGCATCCCGGCAGGGACGGCCCGCTCGCGGCTGCACCGGGCTCGGGGCCGGTTGCGCGAACGGCTTGCGCCGGCTCGCCAGGCCGGCCGGCGCCCTGCCGTGACGGGAGACCTGGCATGAGTACACACGACATGGAGGAGACGGGCATGACCGAGCGGCAGGTACTGATGGACTTCCCGGGCGCCGAGGCGCTGCAGGCGGCGGGCCGGGTCGAGCCTCCGTCGGCGCAAGTGCTGGCCCGGGCGCTGGCGGCGGTCGAGGAGGCCGTCCGGGAGGACGCGGGCCGGGCCGCGCCGCGGATGGAGGTGGGGAAGGACGCCGTGTTGACGCCGTTGCGCAGGCGCCGTCGCGTTCTCTCCGTCCTGGCGTTGGCCGCGGTCGCGGCCGGCGTCACGGTGACGGGCGTGAACATGGGAGCGGGCACCCGGCACGGGACACAGGCGCAGTCCGCGTCGGTCTTCCTGAACAACGTCGCCGAGGTCGCCGCCACGCAGTCGGCCGGCTCGGGGAGGTACTGGAAGGTCCGAACCGATTCTGCCGAGTCGTACATCACGCGCTCCATGAACGCTACCTACGTCACCTCCGGCAAGACCCCCCGCACGACACGGTTTCCCGGCTGGAGGCTCGGGTCGAAGACCTACGACTGGAACGGTCTGGACAGGCTGACCACGAACCCGGCGCAGCTGCTGCGGCAGATCGAGACCACGACCAAGGCCTCCGCCGACGAGGACGAGGACGCGGGAACGCTCGGCTTCGTGCAGGCGACCACCCTCCTCGCCAACGCCCCGGCCAGCCCGCAACTGCGCAGCGGTGTGTTCAGGGCGCTGGCCGAGCTGAAGAGCGTGACCGTCGTCGGTACCGTCAAGGACAGCACCGGGCGCACCGGGACGGAGCTGGCCTACCGCGGGGATGTCGGCACCACCAAGGTGATCATCGCCCCGAAGACCGGCACCCTCCTGGAACTCATCGAGCCGTGGCGGAGTGAGAAGGACCAGCGCCGGGTGACGTACCTGTCCGCCGGCCTGACCAACACGATCGGCTGACAGACCGACGCGGAACGGCGCACGGTCCCGCCCTGGACCGTGCGCCGTGGCCGCGGGGCCCGTCGGCACCCCTCGCATGTACCCCGGGGCATCCACCAAGCGCGGCATGACCGGCCCATACCAGTAGGACGGTTCCGACGCAGCAGTTGGGCAGCGCGAGACGAGATCTCGCTCAAGTGTGCCGGGACACGATAGTTGGAAGCGCGATTGGCAGTGACCTGGAGCCTCGGACCCTGCGGGACACGCTGGTTGGAATCAAGTGGTCACGGTTCTTGGAACCAGCGTCGAATTGCCATCGTTGTTGGAGCCGGATCCGGACAACCGGCTTCCGCAGCGCGGGGATGATGGTCACCATGGATACGACACCACCGGACCAGCATGCCTTGGCCGAAGCGGGTTGGCAGAAGGTTCGCGACGACGGGCGGGTCCGTCCGGAACTGCTCGAAGCCGCCTACGCCGAACCCCGCCTACGCCAGCTGTTTCCCTGGACGGGAATGGGAGAGCTGCACTTCATCTACGGCCGGGGCCAGGACCTGCACCACCTCAAGGCGCAGATCGGCGACGCCGCCAGACACCGTGAGCAGACGCAGAGTCCACCGGACATCCAACAACTCCGCGTTTCCTGCGCCAGCACTTCCCCAAGAGCACAGACTTGTCCGTCCACACCCGCGAGCACCTCGACGCCGTCGCCGCCGAACTCAACCGCCAACCACGCAAAACGCCCGGCCGGAAAACCCCAACCGAGCGCCTGCATAAACTGCTCGCAGCCTGATCAACCGACCACGTGTTGCAACGACCCCTGAAATCCGCCCTCTTTTCTGGCGGAGCTTCAGTTCAGGGAAATCGGCTGTCGGACTACGGTTCCCCTGGGCTCTCCCACTGCACCCTGTTCACCCCGTCCGAGTCCGGTACCACGGCGCACCAATCGCCCATCACTCTGTCCGCCAGCATGAGTGAGAAACCCTCACCCGTGACCTCGGAGAGCGTATCGGCGCCACCGGGGTAGGACCGGTAGGCCAACTCGCCGGGCAGCAGCGGGGCTACGAAGGCGGTGAAGTCGTCCTCCAGTAGTTCAGGCCTGGGTTGCAACTCCGGCTCGGTAGCCACGCAGACCAGTGAGCGTGGCCGCATGAGTCGGGCTAGCTCGGCTGCGTTCTCTCGGGTCACGCTGAACCATCTGCACCCGTAAGCGCCGTACGCCCAGCGCTCGCACAACAACGTGAAGCGTTCGGAGACCTCCGCCACCGTCGCCCAGAAACTCTCGTCCGCGACAGCATCGACGGGCTTCGAGATCTCTGTGGGCTCAGGAGCTGCGTCGCGCCACTGGAGAATCACGCCCTCGCCATGGAGCTCCGCCAGATCGGCGGCTACCGCTCGTGTCGTGTAGAGGTGTACAGCCCCGTCCCATCCCGACTCGATCTGAAGCCGCCCCGGGGTGGAAAGCCGACAGTACGGCCCACGCCCGGCCGCCATTCCCTCGACAAGATCAATCGCTTGCGGGATCTGGACCTCCGCTCCGTTGCAAAGGCCGGGGTACCCGTCGGGAAGGGGTTCACTCACCAGCAGCTCGCCGACCTCCAGGAAGCCAGCGCCGCTCTTCTCGATCGCCGCTCCGAGCATCTGGCGCAGTTCCGCCGCATAGGAACTCCAGGCAGCTGCGTCTGCCGGCTCCTCTCGCACGCGCTCGCTGCGAGGGCTGATGATCAGCTCCTTGCTCATTTCGCCAGCCATGTGAGTCCCCCGCAGCTCTCCGTTCGGCCCGATGTCCAATCCGTAGGTTCCGTCTCGGGCCGAGTCCTTGGTCGACTGGAAGGGATTCCGGAAATTTGCCCCCCCTTGAATACGGCGTCCTTATTGTGTCCGGTCCGGTCGTAGGTAATGTACCGAGGCTGGCCGCCCCCCCCCCCCCCGCTTTCTTGTTCTCCCAGATAGCGGTCTTACCTGCGGACACTTGCTTGGTCTTCGTGTACCCCAAGTTCTTCGCAATATCGTCGGTTTGCGCACGTGTGAGCGCGTTGAGATTGCATTCGCTGTTGTGGACGAGGACCGGAGTGGCTCCCGCCAGCACATAGTACGTGTGCAGGCCCTCGACAGCCGGTTCAACCGGTCGGAGCCGCGGGAGTCGACGGACGGCAAGTCTGTGTCTTTGGGGTGGCCGGGGAAACCGTAGAGGGAGGGACTGACGCAGCGACTTCGAAGCAGTGGCGGGCCGACCCGGTGGGCTGGCCGATCGGCCGGGGCCTGCCGCAGCGCCAGGAGTGCGGCGACTCGCGGTGCGACGACGGCACGCAGCGGGGATCTGCGGCCCATCGGCGTGCCCGGCGAACCCGACCACCCGGGCCAACTCGCTGCGAGCGGCGGCCTCCACCAGGCGGCGGGCGGCCGGACGCTCCAGCCGCGCCCACACCAGCCGGACCGGGGCCGACCCTGCGCGAGATACGCGCCTGCGGCCACCTGCGTGGGGCGGGGTGTGGTGCGCGCGGGCGTCGATCCTTTCCCCCGCAACGTCTGCCCGGACCTGGACCTGTGGGGTCTCGCCGCCGATGACATGTCAATCTTCTGCGACCTGCTGGTTCTCTGTTGTCTCACCGCGATGTCACCCAAGATCAGTCTCAGATCGATGCCATTTCCCCGGCGGAACGATGAGTCTGCGACTGAGCCACCGAGCACGAGGACTACATGTGAGCTCAGATCGCGCACCGATGAGTTTCCCGCGTCGCGCCGGTCTGTACGCATGAGACCGACTCACAGAAGGCTGGCGCCATGCGGAAACTGATCTACGGCATGAACCTGACCCTGGACGGCTACATCGCCGCGCCCGGCGACGACATCGGCTGGAGCGTGCCGAGCGACGAGCTGTTCCAGTTTTGGTCCGACCAGTTGCAGGCGACCGACCTGTCGCTGTACGGGCGCAAGCTGTGGCAGACGATGAGCTCCTACTGGCCGACCGGTGACCAGCAGCCCAACGCCACCCCGGCGGAGATCGAGTTCGCGCGCCGCTGGCGGGACATGTCGAAGGTGGTGTTCTCCTCGACGATCGACAAGGTCGACTGGAACACCCGCCTGGTCACCGGCGACGCGGTCGCCGAGATCACCCGGCTCAAGGCCGAGGACGGCGGCCCGATGGACATTGGCGGCGCGACGCTCGCCGGGGCGGCCATGCGGGCCGGGCTGATTGACGAGTACGTGCTGGCCACCGCGCCGGTCCTGGTGGGCGGCGGCACGCCGTTCTTCACCGCGCTGGACAACTGGGTGAACCTGAACCTGGTGGAGACGCGGACGTTTCCCGGCGGCGTGATCCTGACCAGGTACGAGACGAGGCGCTGAGCGCCCGTCCGGGAGTCACGGGCCATATGCTCCGCGGGTGACACCCCCTGGGTGACCCGGACTACCGCCCGATCCACCCAAACGAGTGAAGCCCCTGAACTGCAAGTCTCCTGGTCCTCGCTGTCCTTGTGCTGCACAGTGCAGCGGGTGCAGCACTGTGCAGCGCCACGGCCGCTTGATCAGGCAGCGTCGCCGGTGGGCGAAGGGCGGTCGTCCAGAACGATGGTGGTGACCTGGGCGCCGTCAGGCCGAGTGTGTGCGGTGTCAGCTTGCCGCCGCGGAGGCCCCAGCACGGGGTCACACCAACTCGGCGAGCGACTCGACGGTCTGCCAGTGCTTGAGGTACTCGACGGCCGCGTGCGGGTTCGTGTTGCGGTTCTTCACCAACCGGGTGCGCTCCAGTACAGCGTCGTTGTCCGGGAACAGCGTCACACCCTCGCGGCATCCGACGTCTGCATCGTCTGCGGCCACGGCGCCGCCCCACCTCTGGTGGCCCGCCCTCGTCCCGGCCCAGACCGCCGTAGAGATGGATCCGGTCGCCATCCGGACCGCACTCCCCCGCGAGCCGATCGCGGGCAGCGTCGCCGCGGACCGGCTCGCCGAAGCGCTCGGCACACCGAACCAGGCTGGCGAGCGGGCGAACGTGACCGCGTTCGAGGAGCCGACAAGACTCGTACCGATCACCGGTCTCCACCAGCCGTCCCCACCGAGGAACCACCAACGTCCTCAGGTCCCGCCCGGGCGCATCGTCCATCACGACCGGTGACCGTAGCGACCGCAGGCAGCATCCGCCCCCTGAACTGCCCAATTCCCACTGTTCGTTCAGTCAACGGGGCGTCCGATGCCCGGTCCTCATGGTCTCCCCAACAGAAAGGCCGCGGCTGGCAGAGATCCGCGACAACCTCGCCGACCGGATCGCCGAAGCCCAGCGCGAGGGCTGGCTCGGCGAAGTCGAAGGGCTCTCCGTCAGCCTCGCCGCAGCGCAGGAGAAGCTCCACCAACTCGACATCCAGCAGGAGCGAAGGGGCTCCCCGTCTTCATGGGTATTCCAAGGTTCGACCAGATGATCCCTCGCAGGAACGAGGCATGGGACCTGTGAAAGCCGACCAGTCAAGCCCCGCACGGTCGTCCGCGAGGATCACCGATCGTTGGCTTCTGCCGCTCGCCCTCGGGCGTGAAGGTCAACGACCTGCGGAACGAGCCCACGCCGAAGCGCACTGCGAGAAGCCGCGGTTGCTCGTGCTCGGGCGGCCACGATTCAGTCCCTGGGCCGCTGCCGTTCCACAAGTGGAAGACCACCATCGGCTGCTGCGGATCCTCAGTGAGGTAACCGAGCGTCTTCCCGTACAGAGGATTGTTCCCTCCGAACAGCACAGACAGAGGGAGAACCGAACTCTGCCGTCACGTCGTCCAAAGGGCGGTCTCCGGTGATCTCGCCGAGTCGCCGGCCGCCCGGGAGCCTTGCGAGTTGCTGACCGTAGACGTGCTGGAAGGCGGTGACGCGTCACTGGCCGACGGGCCGTCAGAAGTCGTACGGCTTCTTGGTGCTCCAGTTCAGCACGTCGGCCTCGTTCCAGCTGAACTGCGGCTTCTGGCCCTTGGCGTCGACGGAGTAGAAGGGGCCGTTGTGACCGTCCGCGCCGCGCAGCGCGATGGCGAACGACTGCGCCGTGTGGTTCTTCGAGCCGTAGTCGAAGAGGTTCACCGCGCTGTACGCCTTGCCTCCGGGCCGGAGCATGATGTGCTTGTCGCCGCCCGGGTTGTCCTTCTTCGAGTGCGGCAGTGCGGCGCCGTCGACGTCCCCGCCGAGCTTCACGGCCGGGTACGAGGTGACCCAGCATGGCTTGGTGCCCTCGTTCGACGCGGTGACCAGCAGGTGGTCGCCCTGCTGACCGGCGAACCGGTGCACCGCGGTGACCAGCATCTCGTCTCCGCGGCACTGCTGGGCGCCGGCCGTTGTGCCCTTGCTCGCGACCTGGTCCGTCCCGCCCGAGGCGGTCACCGAGCGCGCCCCCTCCTTGGGGTCACCACCGCTGTTGGCCTGCTCCGCACTGCCCTTGCCGTCCCCGTTGGACGCGGACCGGCTCTGCGCGGTACCAGCGGTGCGGTCGCCGCCCGCCGCCTTCGAGCCGTCGTCGGCGCCGCCGCAGGCGGTCAGGCCCAGCGCCAGCGCGGCGGTGACGGCGGCCAGGGCGGTACGGCGGGCACGGTGTGTGGTCATGATGAAAGTTCCCCCATGAGCTGTCAGGACGCGGCACCTCCCCTGCTCCCGCAGGGCGACCGGCCGCATCGGCTGTTTCGCTGCACCCCATGAGATGACGCCGGGACGGGCGTCGTTCATTCGGGTTTGTCCGCATTCGGTAACAAGGTAACTGGGCGCAGGCACGTCGGTGTTCACGCCGTGCCCGTCAGCGGTGCAGCGCCTCCGGCTGCTGCGGCACAGGGGAGGCCACCAGGCGCTCCCGCCCCGTCCGGAAAACGGTTCGCCAGCGGTCCACCGCGTACGCGACCCCCGCGACGCCCAGTCCCAGCCCAGCCAGTCCCAGCCCAGCCAGTGCCGCCCCGGCCGGCGCCGGTGATGTCACGCCGAAGCCTGGCCACGAGTGCCAGACCGCCGAGCCACACTCCCCGGCGTCGGCCAAGTTGGACGCGGCCTGGTTTGGCCGAGGACGCCAGGAACGGGGCCGCGGCGGCCTTCTCCGTGATCATCAGCTGGCGGGAAGTCGGTGATGAAGGCCGCTGCGCCGAGCGGCGGCGAAGAATCTCCGAAGGATGCGGGCCGCCGCCGATCCGGCTATGTCCCGTTCGACGTCATGATGTGCGACGCCTCTCCACACGATGACGCGACAGAACCTGACGAGGAAACACGCGGATCAACTGCTGAGAGTCATGAACTTCAACGTCTCGAGCGACGGAATCGGCGCAACCGCCTCCAACGGCCAACTCAAACACTCACTGGCCAATTGAAGCGCTCAGTCGCATCCGGGCTCGCAGGCTGTTCGGGAAACGGCCTCTACAGGTCGAACTCCAGGTGCTGGATGTCCGTGAAGCGGACCTCCTCCAGCTGGCCGGCGCGGCGACCGCTGTCCTGGAAGTACACCTCTTTGAGCGCTTCGTCGGCGATCTCCCGCAGTTCCTGGTCGCTGGCCGCCGGCGCCCACCCACATACCCAGCACGTCTCGTTCGCCTTCGGGATTGATACCGACGGCGATGCAGACCGGCCGGTTCGCGACCGCGCCATCCCTGATCTTGAGGACGATCGCGTCGATCATGACGACCGCGTAGACGCGGTCCAGAGGGCGCCGGCGCCAGGCCTCCAGCCCGGCGGTGACCTTGCCGGTGACCCGCGAGATCAGATCCCGTGAGACGTCCACGTCGTAGATCTCCGACAGACGGGCCTGGATCTCCCCGGTTGTCAGCCCTTTGGCAGCCGGCCCGGTCCCGCGGAACTTCCAGTTCGACCGGCCCGACGTCTGTCAACACCGTCTTGCGTGACGTCCCGTTGCATGAATTCCCCGAGCCACCCCGGTCTTGTCACCCCTCTCGCAGCCGAGGTGTTCACTCACCTCAGCCTCAAGCGCGCCCTCCAGAACCAGCTTGACCAGGCCGGACAACAACCCGCCCTCGCCCATCAGATTCAGCCCCTCACGCCGGGCCCGCTCCACCAGCTGCTCGGCCATGTCCCGATCCAGCTCGGCCGCTCTCGCCAACTCAGCCACCGTCCCTACGATGCTCTCGCGGGGCGACTTGTCCTTGATCCCCATCGGTGATCCTTCCCGGCAGAGGCCACGCCTCGCGCCATCCGGGACATACGCAATCTTCAGGACAGTCCCCCGGCCCGGGTCGGCCGGCGGGAGTCGCGCTGATCCATGTGACGAACGGGTCGCGCCGGCCGTCGTCGTACTGGCGGCGCGGAATCGCGTGGCGCGCGGTCACCGCTGTGAGCTCTGCGCTCGTCCGCGACACCTGGCCTGTCACAAATCCAGGCGTTATCTCGTCAATGGACAAGAGGCCGTAAAACGGGCCATATGACCCCTTCCCACGCATCGACCTCGAGCCCATTCCGCCATCTCTCCAGTGCATGAGGAGACCAGGTCGTCATGACCAACACTGCCGACGTCACACTCAGTGACAAGCTGAACACGCATGTGCCATCCGAGTCGCCGATCGCGATGCTCGATGACGAGGGGACGGTGATCGCCTGGACCCAGGCCGCGCAGCGGGTCGTCGGATACTCCGCCGGGGACATGGTCGGCCGTTCCGCCGAGGCTGTACTGCCATTCCTCGAGGAAGAGCCGACGATCTCCGCATTCGTCGAGCAGGACCGTGGCCGGAACGACTGGTGCGGCACGAAGGCGTTGCGCCACCGAAGTGGGCGGATATTCGACACCGGCGTGCGCGTCTCGGCGCTGCGAGGGCAGGAAGGATCGCGCCGGTGGCTTCTGTCCATGAGGGCCGCCCCGGGGCCCGGGACAGTGGCGGACGGCGAGGAGCAGGGGGCGCATCTCGCTCGCGTACCGGTCGGCATCGTCGTTCGTGACCTGCAGCTGCGGTGCACCTGGACGAACGTCACGATGGAGAGCCTCGACGGCACTTCCCCGGAGCGGCGCTTCGGGCGTCGGCTCACCGACGCGCGGTCCGATACCAAGACCGAAGCACTCGAAGCGGCGATGCGGCAGGTACTGGCCAGCGGCACCACCAAGGTCCACGAGTACCAAGCCTGGCCGGCGACGGGTCCGAGCCGGGGACACACGATGCGAGCCTCGTGCTTCCGCCTGCAGGACGCCGACGGGCAGGCGATGGGCGTGTGCACCATCAGCGTCGATGTCACCGAGAGCCGGAGGGCACGGGATCGCCTCGCCGTCCTCAGCCAGGCCGGCACCCGTCTCGGTAGGAGCCTGGACGTGCTGCAAACCGGCCAGGACCTGGCGGACCTCGCCGTGCCCCTGTTCGCCGACATCGTCGCCGTGGACCTGGAGCAGTCGGTTGCGCTCGGCGAGGGGCCGCCGGTCCGCTTCGGCGCGACCAGAGAGCGTCTTCCCTCCCTCCGACGTGCCGGTCTGTCCTCGATCCACCAGGGCGAGACAGAATGTCCGTGGTTGCGCGGTGAGCCGATCCGCTTGTCGCCCGCCTCTCCCCTCACCGACATCGTCGGCACGGGAAGGTCCCACCTGGAGCCGATCGTGGACATTGCACCCGGCACATGGATCGACCAGGATCCGGCACTGGCCCGGAAGATCCGCAGCACCGGCACCCACTCGCTGATGATCGTCCCCATCCGCGCCCGGCGCACCCTGCTGGGCACGGTGGTGTTCGCCCGCACCCAGGACCCGGCGCCCTTCCAGGAGGTCGATCTGCTCCTGGCCGAGGAGCTCGTCGGCCGCGCCGCGCAGTCGCTGGACAACGCCCGTCAGTACGCACGTGAGCAGACCACAGCCCTCACCCTCCAGCGAAACCTGCTCCCGCACAGTCTGAGGGGCGGCACGGCAGTCGAGGCGGCATCGCGCTACCTGCCCGCCGACATCGACCTCGGTGTCGGGGGCGACTGGTTCGATGTGATCCCGCTGTCCGGCGCCCGGGTGGCCCTCGTCGTCGGTGACGTGGTCGGGCACGGCCTCAACGCCGCCGCGACGATGGGCAGGCTCCGCACCGCGGTCCACACACTCGCCGATATGGAACTGCCCCCTGACGAACTGCTGACCCGTCTCGATGACACGGTCCAGCGGCTGGCGGAGGTCGACGGCGAGGCCCCGGAGGAGGCCCCCACGGCGGTGGGTGCCACATGTCTGTACGCGGTCTACGACCCGGGCACCCGGAAGTGCACGATGGCCGGGGCCGGGCACCCGCCGCCCGCGATCGTCGACCCGCAGGGCCGAGTGACCTTCCCCGCCCTTCCGACCGGCACGCCACTGGGCATCGGGGCCGGAGTGCCGTTCGAGGCGGTGGAAATGGAGCTGGCCGAGGGAAGTCTCCTCGCCCTGTACACCGACGGCCTGGTCGAGACCCGCGACCACGACATCGATGAGGGAATGCGCCGACTGGGCACCGCTCTCTCACAACCGGGGCAGTCCCTGGAAGATCTGTGCACCAGCGCGATGGAGAACTCCCCGAGTCAGGCGCCGTGCGACGACGCCACCCTGCTCCTCGTCCGCACGCGCTCGCTCAGCCCGGATCACGTCGCGTCCTGGACTCTCGCGAAGGACCGCACGACTGTCCCCCTCGCTCGGCATCTTGCCGCCTCTCAGCTGTCCGAATGGGGCTTGGAAAGCCTCCAGGACTCCACGCAGCTGATCGTCAGCGAACTGGTCACCAACGCCGTCCGCCACAGCTCGGGACCCGTCTGCCTGCATCTGATCCGGCACCAGGCCCTGAGCTGCGAAGTATCCGATTCCGAAGCAGGTTTTCCACGTCCGCACAGCCCTCGCGCCACCGACGAGAACGGCCGCGGCCTCATCCTGGTGTCCCAGCTGTCCCGTCGCTGGGGATCCCGGTCGATACCGGGCGGCAAGACCGTCTGGGCCGAAGTGGACCTGGCCACCGCGTCCTCACCCGCACAGGCCGCCGTCCGGCGGCCCGTACAGGCCGCCGTCGGGCAGCCCGTACAGGAGAAACCGGACCACCCCTCCTCGTCGCCGTCCTCCAACAGCCACGGATCCACGCCTCCGTCCTCGGCCGGCCCGTCCGCTTGGCTTGCCGCCGTGTGACCTGCCCGCGGAGGCGACGTCTTGTTGTGCTGGGAGACGATGCCGAAGGCGCGGGCAGCCCAGAACATCCTGACCTGTGCCAGCCCGCTCCGGGGCACCCTGGTGCAGAGTCGGCGAAGGCTGCCTCAGTTGTTCAGCGAAGCCAGGTAAGGAGCTAGTTTGGCCGGATTCGCGACCCACATGAGGCGTTCGATGCCTCGTGCCGATACATCGGCGTTCAGCAAGAGCGTCGGCCATCCGTCAGCAGAGACAAGGACGGCCGGCCTGCCGTTGGCCTCGACCCAGCGAACGTCTGCCTGAGGCCAGAAACGTGGGCCCCAGGCGGCAAGGAACTTGGAAACGTGCAGACGCCCGACGACCGGAATCTTGGATATCCCGCGCGCCCCTCCGCCGTCGGAGTAGCTGACCACGTCCTCAGTGAGAACCTCCTCGAGCGCGGACAGACTGCCTGTCTGTGCCGCGGCGAGGAACACCTCCAGCAGCCGCCGATGGTCGTCAGAGCTGACCGGCTCCCGGCGTTCCGCTGACAGATGCTTCCGGGCGCGGCTCACCAGCTGACGCGTATTGGCTTCGCTCGTCTCCAGGATGTCCGCGATCCGCTTGTACGGGTAGTCGAAGGCTTCCCTGAGAACGTAGGCAGCCCGTTCCACGGGGTTCAGTTTCTCCAGGAGGAAGAGAACCGCCATGTCGAGTGCCTCTGCCCGTTCCGCACCCACCTGCGGATCCACGTTTGTGTTGACGGGCTCGGGAAGCCAGGGCCCGACGTACGACTCACGCCGCATCCTGGCGGACTGGGCCAGACTGAGCGCCAGACGGGAGGTGACCGTTGTGAGGAACGCTGCCGGCTTGTCGATGTCGGCGTGGTTGGTGTTCTGCCACCGCAGCCATGCCTCCTGGACGATGTCCTCGGCTTCCACGGCACTACCGAGCACGCGGTACGCGATGCCGAAGAGCTGGGGACGCGCTGCCATGAACTCCCTCGTTGCCTGATCAAGGGAGCCCGTGTCATCCCCGGCGCGCATAGATGTCCTCCACTTCTTGATCACCATGCTACCGGGATTCATTCGCAATGCATCGGGCTTCAGCCCGGTGGTGAAGCGAATCTGAGGGTGGCGACGCGGAGCGTCGCCGCATCTGGTCCGGCGGAGCCGGACACGGCGTGTGC
>NZ_JBVJPA010000045.1:0-20169 GCF_055582885.1 Streptomyces sp. NPDC107454
CGGTGGGAGCCCGTGGGGGAACTGTGGGCCTTCGACGAGTCGGGGCCGTCCGAGTGGACGCTGGATTGGCTGGCCGCGGCAGCGCGGGGCGAGGGGATCGAGGTGGGCCGCTCGCAGGTTCGCCGCATCCTTCTCGCGGAGGGTGTGCGCCGGCGTCGTACCCGGTCCTGGATGCGGTCGAAGGACCCGGACTTCGTCCCAAAAGGACAAGGATCATCGGTCTCTACACCCACCCGCCCGAGGACGCGACGGTGATCTGCGCCGACGAGCTGGGGCCGGTGATCCCCCCTCGACTGCACAGCACGCGCGCCCGAGGCGTACGCGCAGTCCGCGTGCGTCCAGCACGAATCCAACACGGTATAGAGACGAGGGGTGATGACAGGTGACGAGAGGTCAGAAAATCCAGCACCCATCCAGCACGGTAAGAACCTAAGTGGTCGGCGCTGGAAGTCCTTCGGGGGTTGATCAGGCTGCCAGGGCAGCGGAGGATTCTTGGTGTCGGTCGGCGGGTGTGTGTCGGTCGAGCCGGGCCAGTAGATCGTCCAGGTCGGAGGTGGTGAATCTCCACTGGAACGGCTGTGCCGTGGCGTTGTAGCGGTCTTCGAATGCTCGGAGCCGGTCCCCGACCTGGGCCAGGTCGGTGAAGTCGTTGGGTGAGACGACCCTGCGCTGCACGACGGAGAAGAAGATCTCGATCTGGTTCAACCAGGAGGCGTGCACCGGGGTGTGGACCAGGACCGCGTTCGCGAAGGCGGCCGACAGTCGGTCCGCGGCCTTCTTGCCGCGGTGGGAGGAGCCGTTGTCGACGACCCAGAACACTCGCTTCGCGCTCGCGTAGGGCTCCTGGCTCATGACCTGGGCGACCAGGCTCATGAACGGGTCGATGCCGGTGGTCGGCTCGCAGCGGCCGGACACCTGTGCGGCGTGGACGTCATAGGCGGCCAGGTAGGCCAGCGCGCCGCCGCGCCCGTAGGTGTGGTTCACCCGCATTGCTCGGGCCCGCCCCGGTGGCAGGGTTGGGTGGCAGCGGCAGCGGGCCTGGATGGAGGTCTTCTCGTCGGCGCTGATGACGTATTCGTCCGTGCCCAGGGGCTCGCCCTGCCAGGTGCGGGCGTACAGGTCCAGCACCCGCTGGGCTTTGGCGCGGAAGTCCGGGTCGGTGATGAAGATCCAGGAGCGGTACTGCCAGGGTTTGAGCGCGTCCTCGCGCAGCCAGCGGCGCACCGTGGACGCCGAGATGCTGTCTGTGATGCCACGCGCGGTCAACTCGGCTGCCAGTTCCGGGCACGACCAGCGCGACAGCGGCACGCCGGTCTCGGCCGGTAACTGGCAGGCCAGTGCCTTGGTCTCGGCGACTTGCGCGGGGGTGAAACGGGCGGGGCGACCGGAGCGTTTACGGTCGGCCAGGGCCGGCAAGCCGCCGTGGGCGAACCGGCCCCGCCAGGTCCGCACCGTATCCACGTGCAGGCGGGTCTCGGCGGCGATACGGGCGTTGGAGCGTCCCCGAGCCGCGTGCAGCACGATTTGCGCGCGCATCCGGGCCTGGTACTCGGTCTTGTGGCCGTAGGCCGCCTTCTTCAGCTGGTGCCGGTCAGAGGCGGTCAGGATGATCGGGCAGGCGATGGCAGCAGGCAAGGAGGGCAACGGTCAATCTCGGGAGGGTCGTTCAGGTCGGTTAAGCACCCTGATCCGACGCGCCGTGACGCGCAGGCGATCAAGGGCAATACTCTGGCCTGAGCGCGCCGACCGCGGCCTGGACGGCTGCTGCGGCTGGTCAGATCCTCAATCCCGATCTCCGTCGGCCGGTGCCTTCAATAGTCGATTGACCTCGTCCCTGGCCTCGTCGTACCCGGCGTCGGCGATCCGTTGGAGCTCGCGCAGGTCGCCGGTCGCGGTCGCGCGTCGAGTGAGCAGAAACCCAGCGTGCATGGATCCCTCGTCCAACAGCTCGCTCAGTTCCCCGAGGTCGCCGGCTGCGTCGGCGAGGTCGGCCAGCCGGTCCAAAGCAGTCTCGTTGCCCTCGTCAGCCAGCTCGCGCAGGGTCTCCCGGTCGATATTCGTGTTCGCCATGACGCCATCGTGCGACCCTGCCCCAAGGGAAAGGTCAAGTGGGACGATGGCCGGGTGATCACCATCGGGCAGCTGGCAAAGTACATCGGAGTCTCGATCAAGACCATTCGCGTCTACCACGACAAGGGGCTGCTCCCCGAGCCCGACCGCGATGCGTCCGGCTACCGGCGGTACGGCGCGAGCGACGCCATCAACCTGATCAAGATCCGGACGCTCGCCGAAGCCGGCGTCCCCCTGGCCCGTATCCGAGACCTGCGATCAGCGACCGACGAGGATTTCCAACAGGCGCTACGCGAGATCGACGACGAGCTCGCCGCCAGCATCCGCGGCCTGCAGGTAACCCAGGGTCGCCTGCGCGAGCTCGCCGCCGGGCAGCTGGCACCGCTGCCCGGCGAGGTCGGTGCCCATCTGGAGCACCTGGCCCGATGGAGATTCACCCCTCGATGGCTGGACCTGCAACGCGACCTGTGGATCCTCGTGTTCGCCACCTACCCAGACCGCGCAACCACACTGTTTCACGACCAAGCCGAGGCCCTGGCCGATCCGGCGCTGCGGGAGCTCTTCCTCGACTACGACCACGCGCACGACCTCGACGCCCACGATCCCCGCATCGACGGCCTCGCCCGCCGGATCGCCAAGGCGACCCGGGAACGCTACGGAACCGACGAACTGCCCGAGCTGGATGCAGCCTCCGAGATCCCCGCCCTGATCCAAGGCACAGTCAACGCCTCCTCCCCGGCATGGCAGCGACTCGACACGCTCATCCGTGCACAACTGGACACGTGACTCCGCCGATCACCGCTCGGCACGGACCCTCACGTCAACCCCCGAAGGACTTCCAGCGCCGACCACTAAGGGCCTGACCCCGAAGAGTCAGACCCCTGTTGACCTGCGCTTTTATCAGATCATTGAAGTGGTGCTGCGTCGCCCGCTAGACATTGAAGCGGAACTCCACCGCGTCGTCGGACATGTACTACCCCGCCTAGGGCTCCGTTGTTCTCGCGGTTGGCCCCAGAGCCACGGGTATGGGTTCGATACCCCAAGTCGGCCGCCGATTGACGGTTCGTGGCGAGCGGCGGGCCTGTGCGCAAGAGATCGACACCGATTGGATCTGGGCCAGCCACCTGGTGACCTGGCTGGACCGCGACGAGATCCGGCTCGTGTCCACCGAGGCCCAGAAGATCCACGACCACATCCAGTCCGGACTCCTCGCTATCCACCTTCACGCCCACGACGGTCACACCACCGTTGCCGTGGGCACCTACCGGCACGCCGACAGCGTCCACCTCCACGGCTGGGACCAAGGTGAGCCTCGGCGCGGCGATGCTGCCGGGTGGCTAGGACGGGCGCTGGTGCCCGCCCTATGCAACGGACGGTGCTCCCAAGTAACCCAGCGGTTCCCGACGACGTGGAACCCTCCGAGTAGATGCATGCATCTCTGGGCCGATTCGGGCCGGGATCGCGTGGCTCGCTCTGGCCCGGGCGCGCACTGTCACCAGGCGGGAGAGCCCGCTTCCAGATGGTGTCCTGCGCGGGACAGCATCACTTTCGCAGGTCACCACCCTCTACTTTCGTAGGGGGGCGACATCGCCGCACGGCGGATCTGCTGTAGCACGAAGCCACCTAACGTCGCTTCATGCTCCTCCTCGAATTAATCCACAGCCTTCTGAGCCGCAGGGCACCGACTCCGGGCGGCAAGACCAGGCATTCGGGCCACCGGCAGGGCCGGCAACCCTCGGCACCCCCCGCGCGGACCAACACGGTGGCCAGCCTCCTCACCCACATCCCAGCACGTCCGACGAGAAGAGACCCATGCCCACCGGACTCACCCCAGCCGCTCTCCCCGCACCGGTGCTGTATTGGATACACGACGACGACATGATCGCGAAGGTGGCCCTGAGGGCGGGGGTCACCCTGGTGTCCGTATCTGCAGAAGGCGGATTGGAGGACTGCTACGCGGGCCTGCTCCAGGCGGCCCATGAAGCCGACAGAGCCGTCTTCGGCCCTCGGCAGATCATCGTGGGTGGCGCAGGAATTGGCGGCGGAATGGCCGCTGCGCTGTCGTCGCTGGCCCACGAGCGCGGCGGCCCTGCCCTGACGGGCCAATTGCTCGTGAACCCCGCATTGGACGGGGGCAGTCCGGACGGACTGCCCCCGACTTTCATCGACGTGGGCTCGGGAGACCCGTTTCGGGAGCGGAGCGTCGACTACGCGTACCGCATCTGGAGGGCGGGCGGGCAAGCCGAGTTTCACCTGTGGCCCGGTTCCCCGAAAGCAGCCGTCGACCGTGAGACCACAGCCGCGCGGTTGAACTGGCTACGCCGCCGGTTGGCCTAGGGCCTTCATTGAGTCGTGATCAAACTGCCTGCTGCATAAGCGGTGGCGGCCGCCTGCGGCGACTCGCGTGAGACGTCCATGAGCAGCGATCTGGAAGTAAGTGCTCTGGCGATCAATGTCGTGATCCCGCAGGCGCTCCGCTGGACGGACACTCGACGCGATGAAGCATTCACGCTGACCACACTCAACGTTCGGCTCCTCCCGGACGGTCACCTCGCCGTGAAGGCCTATGGCAGACCAGTCGCTGGTGGTCGGGGCGCATACGTCTCGTTCCCAGTCCCCGATAAACCCGAACTGGCGGCCCTGGTCTCTGACGCTGCCAGCCGTGCCGGGGCGTTGTGGGCTGCTCATCGTGGTCTCGACTGATCTTAGGTCGCATATTGGGCCGTGATCATTCTGCGGGCACCGCCCTCGCGACGGGGCCTGAACCGGTAGATCTTCTTGCGCGACGCGAGTGCAACTGACTGACGGGGAATGGGAGTTCATCGGGCCGTACCTGCTGATCGGAGAGTACGGCCCCTACCCCGAGCGGCTGCGGCAGCAGTTCGAGGGTGTGATCTGGCGGTTCAAGACCGGTGGGCAGCGGCGGGAGATGCCGCAGGAGTTCGGCGCCTGGTCCATTGTGCACAACCGCTTCCGACAGTGGCGTGACGCCGGAGTCTTCGAGGCCTTGTTGGAGGGCCTGATCGCGGAAGCAGCGAAGCGGCGTGAGGTGGACCTGTCCCTGGTCAGCATCGATTCCACCACCGCGCGGGCACACCACGACGCCGCCGGGATGCACGTGAACCAGGACGTTCTCACCGCCCTGGAGAAGGCCAGGTCAAAAGGGGCGGCTCCGAAGAACAAAACGGGCAGGAAGCCGAAGCAGATCCCGAACGGGAAGAGCGACGACGCACCCGGCGCCGACGCAGACTCCGCCTGAAGGCCGCCCTCCTGGGACGCTCCAGGGGTGGGCAGACCAGCAAGGTCCACCTCGCCGCCGACCGCAAGTGCCGGCCGCTGGCGTTCATCCTGAGCGCGGGACAGGCCGCGGACAGCCCGCAGTTCATCCCCGTACTCAAGAATGATACGGGTCCGTGGCCCCTTCGGCCGCCCCCGCATCCGCCCGGACGCGGTCGCCGGGGACAAGCCTACTCGTCCCGCGGCAACCGGGCCCACCTGCGACAACGCGGCATCAAGGCAGTGATCCCGGAGAAGAAGAACCAGGCCTCCAACCGAAAGAAGAAGGGCTCCGGGGGTGGTCGGCCCGTCAGACACGACGCCGACCTCTACAAGGAGAGGAACACCGTCGAGCGGCTGATCAACAAGCTCAAGGCCTGGCGAGGCATCGCCACCCGATACGACTGTGAGGATGTTGGGGTGCCGCCTCGGGCGGTGGTCTGGCCCGCGATACGACTGGCCCTGGTGCCTTGGTTTTGATCTGCCGACCACCGTCTGAGGCGGTGCGTGCTGCCGCCGGACCGGTGGGCGTGTCCCGATAGCGCCTCTGTGTGTCAAGCTGCGGTTGCGAGATGGCTGCGACGGTCTCGTTTCATGATCCGGTAGACCACGTTGGAGAGGCGTCGTTTCAGGGCCCGGCGGGCCTCTGCGGGCGTCTTGCCTTCCGCGATCTTGCGCCGGTAGTAGTCCTGGCCGCGACCGGGATTGCGGATCTGGCAGACGGCGACAATGTGCAGCGCGGAGTTCAGGGCACGGTTTCCGCCGGTGTTGAGCCGGTGCCGGATGTTCTTCCCGCTGGAGGCGTCCAGCGGTGCCGCGCCGACATAGCTGGCGAAATGGTGTTCAGTCGGGAAGCGATCGATGTCGCCGATGTGGCCGAGGAGCCTCGCGGCGAGCACGGTGCCCAGGCCCGGCAGCGACGTCAGCGTGGTTTGCGACGCGGCCAGGGCATCGCGCATCTGGGCCTCGTTCTCCTTGGCCTGCCGGTCCAGCCGACGCAGGTGGGCCAGCAGATCACGGGCTATGTCGCGGCGGCAGTCGTCTGTGGCCGTGATCGGGCGGATGCCCTTCATTAGTGTGGCGGCCTTGTCCGCCGAGAGGCCGGTGGGGGCTCCGCCGGGCAACAGGTCGCGCAGGACGGCGTGGAGGCGGTTGGTGGTGCGGGTCCGCTCGTTGACCAGGTCGTCATGACGCTCTGTGAGCAATCGGAGGATGGTGGACTGGTCCTCCGGAGTGACCTTGCGCAGGTCCTGGCAGAAGAGCGCGGCCTGGGCGACATGCAGGGCGTCGGCGGGGTCGGTCTTGCGGTCCCCTCCGGTGGCCAGCAGGCGTGCACGCGCGGACAGGGTGGAGGGGACGTCCACTATGTCCTCGCCCGCGACGGCCAGTTGCTGGGCGAGCGCGCGGCCCAGGCCGCCGGCGCCTTCGATGGCGAAGCAGCGCTCGGGCCACGGCTCGCACCAGCGCATCAGCTGCGTGAAGGTGCCGGCGTTGACGACGAAGCGCCGTTGGCCGGTCTTGTGGCCTGCACCGTCCACGGCGACGGCGGTGTGAGAGGACTTGTGGGGGTCGATCCCGATCGTGATCACGCGCATCCCGGTCTGTACTCGAAGCGGCGAAGTATGCGGTGGACACCCTGACTTGAAGTAGCGGTCGCACACGTTCATGCCTCTGTCGAGCCACACCGCGTGGGTGTCGGCCGGCGGCGGCACGCTATCGGAGAGCCAGCCCATGGGCGGCAAGGGGCACTGCGGGCCCGTGCCGACCGACACCCTGGACGCTACGGCTGCAGACCGCGCGTCTGGGCCCGATTCAACAAGTCAGGGGCCTTCGCGACAGGCACCGTCACAGTCCTGACCGCCTCACCCAGCCCGGCGTCGGCCACCGGTGTTCCCGAGGCGTTCAGGAGACAGGCGACCGTGCCCAGCATGACTCAGCAAACCCATCCGCTTCACCCCACCGCTGATCAGCACGAGCAGGTACTGCTCGGAGTCGACACACACAAAGATGTCCACGTGGCTGCGGTCATCACCGGTACCGGAGTCCTGCTGGACACGCGAGGCTTCTCCACAACCCGGGATGGCTATCGCCAACTCCTCTCCTGGGCACGTACTTTCGGACAGTTACAGCGGGCCGGAGTGGAATGCACTGGCTCCTACGGAGCCGCCCTGACCCGCTATCTGCACCATGAGGGCATCACTGTCACCGAGGTCAACCAGCCCGACAAGGCAGCCCGCCGCCGACACGGCAAGTCCGACTCCATCGACGCGGCAGCCGCCCGGGCAGTTCTCTCCGGCCGGGCCACGGCCACCGCCAAGACGACCGACGGCCCAGTTGAGGCGATCCGGCTGTTCAAGATGGCCAAGACTTCCGCGGTCAAAACTACGCTCACTACAACAGCCCGGTGTTGCAACGACCGGTTGAACTCGCCCAATACACGTCTTGGGAACTTCGTTGCAAGCTCCGCTCGTTGGGCCTGCGGGCGTCGGTCGGCCGCACCGGTGTCTGTTGGGACAATGCGATGGCTGAATCATTTTTCGGCGCCCTCAAAAACGAACTCGCACACCGAACTACGTTCCCAACACGCGCCCATGCCCACCGGGCCATCGTCCGCTACATCGAGATGTTCTACAATCGAAAACGCCTCCACTCCGGACTCGGCTACAAGACTCCCGCAGAAGTCCACGCCGAGTACGAAGAGTTGCAGGCAGCGGCATAACGAGAACCCTCAACACCGCTGTCCGAGAAGCGCAGGGCCCCTCAGTCGCTCGGTGCCTTCCGGATCGCGCAGCGCGTAAGGCCCGGGCTTGCCCATGTACTTGGTCCACATGCGGTCGAGCTGTGCGGTGACGCGTGGGCCCTCGACCGGGTCGTCCTCGGAGATCTCGCGGCTGACCGTCGTCTTGATGCTCATCCAGTGGTAGGGGTTCTGCGGATTCATCAGCAGGAACGACGCCTTGGGCGTGCGGCGCAGCCACTCGACCTTCTTGCGGTGGGAGGCCAGGTTCAGCAGCACCAGATCCCCCTCGTAGTCGAACCACACCGGGGTCAGGTTGGACAGGCCGGTGCTGCCGATGACGGACACGGCCGCGGTCACGGGACCGTCGAGCAGTTGGTTGTAGACGGGGTCCACGTCGCCGAGGCTCGTCACGGTGGTCCGGTCACCGACCTGGAACTGGCCGGGCTGAGTGCCGTCGGCGACATCCCGGAACTTCGACACGGAGAACGACATGTTCCAACTCCTCACGAACGGGGGCCATCGGACCGACCGCAGGCCAGGGCGGGAACGAGGCGTATGGAGCGCTCAACAGTCATCGTGCGTGGAGGTGTGTGTCGGCACAGCGGGCGAGCCCATCGGTGGTGGGAACGAGCCCACCGCCTTCACCAGCGACGCCAGTTCTGGCTGCCTGGCTGCGTCCTCGTATGCCCTCCGTAGGGCGGCGAGGTATGTAGGACGGGCCGCCGCCAGGAGCCTGTGCCCGTCCTCTGTGACGTCGGTGTAGATGCCGCGGCGGTCGGTAGGGCACAGGTAGCGCCAGAGCAGTCCGCGGTCCTCGAGCCGGGCGACCAGTCGCGTCCTGGCGCTCTGACTCAGGGCGACCGCGTGCTCGATCTGCCCCATTGTCAAGTGCCCGCCTGTGCCGTCGTGCTGGCGGCTCAGTACGTCCAGAACCAGGTACTCGCGTGCGCTCAGGTGATGAGTGGTCCGCAGCCCTCGGTCGATGCAAGCCTCCACCTGCCCGTGCAGGCGGCAGAGGAGACGCCACGCCAGCGCCGGCGAGTGGGCGGCCAAGTCCGTCGTCGGCGTCAATGGAGTGCTCCTTCATGCTTGTCGATGACTGTGCGGCCTGCGGTACGTGAGTCCAGGTGTCCGGGGCCGGGAGCGGTGACGCCGCTGCCGGCCCCGGATGTGCGCCCTGCCCGGTGATCCATGGCCGGGCAGGGCGCAGATCAGTGGCGAGCCATTTCTGCCTCGTGCTGCGACTCGGCCGGCGACTGCGTGACCACACGGCTGCCGCGCGGAGCGCGGTACTGCAGGTGCCCCGCCCACAGGGTGCCGACGAGAGCGAGGGCGGCGAGGGCCGCGCCGACCCAGGCGACGGAGGTGAAGCCCAGCCCGGCGCCGATGGTCAGGCCGCCGAGGGCGGGGGCGACGGCGTTGCCGACGTTGAAGGCGGCGATGTTGCCCGCACCCGCCATGGTCGGCGCCTTGGGAGCGATCACGAAGACGCGGGACTGGAGAACGGGGTTGGTGATGTAGCCGCCGAAGCCGACCACGAACAGCAGGACGAGGACGACGGCCACGACGGACGCGGACAGCGCCAGAACGACGGAGCCGACGGCCAGCACGCCGGTGCCGATGGCGAGGGTACGGATGGGACGCTGCCCCGCGGTGCGTCCACCGATCGTCATGCCGACCAGGCCACCGACGCCGACCAGGGCGAGCAGCGCGGGCAGCCAGGACTCGGACAGACCCGTGATGTCGGTGAGCAGCGGCGCGATGTAGCTGAAGGTGACCATGAACGCGCCGAAGGCCAGTGCGGTCAGCGCGTACGACAGCCATAGCTGGCCATTGGCCATGGCACGCACCTCGGCCCGCACGGTGCGGCGTTCAGCGCTGTCACCGGTGCCGCGCGGGACGGCGAAGACAGCGGCGACCAGGCTGACGACGGTGCCGATGGCGACGGTCCAGAAGGTGGCCCGCCAGTCGGCCATGCCGCTGATCAGCGTGCCCGCCGGCACACCGATGATCGTGGCCAGGGTGAGCCCGCCCGCGACGACCGCGACCGCCCTGGCCTTGGCCTCGGCGGACACCATCGAGACGGCCGTGGCCACGGCGACGCTCCAGAACCCGGCGTACACGGTGGCGCTGATCACCCGGGTGGCGAACAGGACCCCGTACCCCGGAGCCAGGGCGCCGACGACGTGCGCCGCGATGAAGACGGCCTGGAATGCGATCAGCGTCGTACGGCGGGGCCAGTTGAGCGTGGCCACGGCGAGCAGCGGCGCCCCGATGACCATGCCGATGGCGAACGCGGAGACGAGCAGTCCGGCCTGCGGGATGGAGACGTCGAGATCTCCGGCGATGCCGGGGATCAGCCCGGAGAGCATGAACTCCGAGGTGCCCTGGGTGAAGATCCCCAGGCCGAGTATGTACACGGCGAGGGGCAGTCGGGCTTTCGTGGTGGACACGAGGAAAAACTCCTGAAGTGCGGTGCGCTGCGGTGCGGTTCAGTGCGAGCCGGCGCGAAAGGGGAACCGGGCGACATCGGCCGGATGGTGCGGAGGGCGGCTGTGGTGCCGCCGAACGGGGCTACGAGCGGGTGTCCGCCCCCGCTTGGACCCAGCCGGGGATGTAGTCGAGCCAGTCGAACTTCCACAGTCCGTTCTCGCGCCGGAGCCGGCTCTCATAGCGCGCGCCGTAGACGGGGGCGTCGAGGGTCTCCTTGGTGGGCGCGAACGGTACGACACGGAAGAGATCCATCGTGGCGCGGTCGCCGGTGACCGTGACACGGAACTCGTCGGCGGCGTGCTGCATATAGGGCTGGCCCGTACGGAGTTCCTTCAGGGCCGCGACGATGTCCCGGCCGCTGCCCAGGCGGCCGAACGGTGCCAGGTTCGCCGTCGCGTCGGCGGTGAAGGCGGTGGTCAGGAGGCTGAAGTCGGCCTGGTCCAGAGCCCAGGCGTAGCGGAAGTACGCCTCGGTGACCTGCTGCTCGGCGCTGCCCTGCTCGGTCGGCTCGGGCACGACGTGCCAGGGCGCGTCGAGTTCGCTCAAGGTCGCCGGTGCCTGCCGGTCATCGGGCCACGCTGACGTGCGTCCCGCGAAGGACCAACCGGGCGCGTGGGCGCGGTTGCCGTGCTGCCAGTCCAGATCGAAGCGGACCTGGTCGATCAGCCAGCCCCGCACCGTGCGGACGTACGTGTTGACGAAATGCCCGCCGAAGAGGAAGGCGTCCAGGCTGCCGTCCGTACTACCGTCCTCGCGCTCGTCGGCCAGCGTGCCCAGAAGGTACGCGCTCTGCCGCGCGGTCGCCCCGGACACCGCCACGTAGGAGTTGGTCGTCCGATACCTCGTCAGCCCCGTCGTGGGCGCCCGCTGGATCAGTCCCGCGGAGGTCGCGGACGCGCCCGTGAAGCGGCCGAGGTGGCTGAGGTGAGCCGTGGCCTGCGGGGTGAGGAGGTCGGCCAGGGCCGCCTGGTTGCGGGTCCGCCACGCCTCGATGAACGCGGCGAAGACGGCCTTGATCCTTCCGCGCTCGGAGGTTCCGGAGGGGTTGGCGTCCGCCCGGCGGGGGTGTGCGGCCATGCTGAGTGGATCTGTCATGCGCTCGGCTTCCAGGAATCGTGGTGTGTCGTGCTCTGCCGTGTCATGCGGCATCGGGGCCGGGGACGACCGACCCGCCGGGCGGGAAGTGCGGCAGAACGTACTCGCCGAGCTCGTCGATGACCTCCGGGACCGGGCGCTGGCTGTGCTTGAAATTGATCATCAGCTGGTCGATGCCGATGTCCTGCCAGGCGTGCATGATCTCCAGGAGCGGTTCGCGGCCGACACTGATGCCCTGGTGGATGGGGCGGGGCGCGGCCTTCGGGTCGTCGGTCAGGTCGATGTAGGTGGCCTGGTTGAAGGGCTTGAAGGTGCCCTCGTCGCGGTGGGTGAGACGGCGCCAGCGCTGGATGTTCTGCGCCTGCAGATCGAGGGGCGGGGTGTAGTACAGCCAGCCGTCCGTGTGCTCCGCGATCCAGTCGATCTCCTGGCGGCCGCGGCCCGTCATGAAGACGGGGAGCCGGCCGTGCGTGGGCTTGGGCAGCAGATCGGTCGTGCTCATCTCCCCCAGGGGGGAGGAGATCTGCGGGAAGCGCTGCTCGGTGGCCTGGCGCAGGTAGGCCAGGGTGTCGCGGAAGCGTTCACCGCGGGTGTCGTAGTCGATGCCGTACGCGGGGAACTCGACGGCGCGGTCGCCGGTGGCCACCCCGAGCAGCAGCCGGCCGCCGGAGAGGTGGTCGATGCTGGTGGCGGCCTTGGCGGTGTCGAGGGGGTGGCGCAGCGGCAGGACGACGCTGGAGGTACCCAGGCTGATCCGCTCGGTCGTGGCGGCGAGGTAACCGAGGTAGGCCCAGGTGTCGAAGACCTGTCCCGTGTCACCGAAGCCCGGGTCGAGCAGGGGGACGTCGCGCACCCACACGGCCGCGAAGCCGGCGCGTTCGGCCTGCTGGATCACCTTGACGTGATCGGCCATGGTGGGGACCGCGCCGTGGAATCCCTCGAGCGGTGTGATGACACCGACGGTCATGCCGCCTTCGCGGAAGCCGTGCCGCAGACCGGGATGGTCGGCCCACGGAGAGGGGCGCTGCCCCAGTACGTCGATCGCTGCGTTGTCGTTCATGACAGCAACGCTAGAAATTGACATCGATGTGAAGGTCAAGCCTTCCCGGGGTGGCATTGGTCACACATGCGGCGGGATGGTGGCCGCCCCGGAAAACGGCAGTCGAGCCGGGCCCGCAAGGGGCCCGGCTCGACGACTGGTGGCTCTCGACCGAAGGGGAGGCTGCGGCCGTTCTCGGCGTCAGCCGTTGGTGAGAGCGACCTTCATGGCGCCAGTCTCGGCGGCGCGCGTGAAGACGTCGTACCCGGCCATGGCGTCACTGAGCGGGAGGCGGTGGCTGATCATCTGGGTGGCGTCGAGGGCACCCGTGGCGATGGAGTTCATCAGCTGCGGGATGGTGAGCCCGGACGGAATGCCGGTGGTGAGGGTGATCTGCTTGGCCCAGAGAGATCTCGTCGCGGAACTCGTGAGCGGGAAGCTCACCGACCCGGAGGCTGTCGTCGCCCGCGCGGACCGCCTCGGCAGTGACCTGCGCCTTCCGCAGCGCGTCCTGGCCGTCCGGACGGAACAGTCCACGGAAGCGATCACCACTCAGGTGTTGCGCCTGGTCCAGTCGCTCGTCCTGTCCTGCCCGAGGTCCAAACCACTGCTTGCCCTACGTGACGGGGTGATCGTCATCGTCGCACCGGCTGTGGACCCGCGTGTGGCGGACGACCTCGCGCAGCACATCAGGGCCGTCTGCTCGCAGTCGGTAGAAGCGGGCGTGCGCGTCGCGGCCGGCGAGATCTGCCCGGGGACGGAGCAACTCCCCGGGGCCTTCCGCCAGGCCCTCGGCCTGCTCCGGCTGATCCCGTATACCCCCGACGAGGACGTCCTCACCGTCTCCTCGGCAGGCGTGATCGGCCTGCTGCTTGCGGATGTGGACCCCCACCGCATGGGCGTTCTCGCCGAGCAGTGGATCGGTCCGCTGAGGGAGTACGACCGGCGCCGCGGCACCGACCTCGTCTCGACCCTGCGCAGCTACCTCGACCACGACCTCAACACCCAAGAAACCGCAGCGTCCCTCTTCGTCCACCCCAACACCGTCGGCCTGCGGGTGAAGCGGATAGAGAGCCTGCTCAGTGTCTCCCTGACGCGCGTCGGCGACTTGACCACCCTGCACACGGCTTTGGCGATCGATGACATCGTCCGCCGCATCTGACTGTGCGCCCGGGCAAGGGCTGCCCGACCCGGGGGACGGTCCACCCTGGTGATAGGTGTCGGCGTGATCGTCAACATGGTGTCGCCGGACAAGGCGTTCCTCTACATCACGTCAGTCTCCACCTGCGTGGGCCTATGGACCTGGATCATGATCCTCATCTGCCATCTGCGCTACCGAGCGAAGGTCCGTTCCGGGCAGCTATCGGCCGCGGAATTCCGCATGCCGGGCGCTCCGGTCACCAACTGGCTCGCCCTCGGCTCGCTCGGCTTCGTTGTCGTCTTGATGGTGGCGGATGCCGACAGCCGTCGGGGGGTGTACGTCTGGTGCCTCTGGTTCGCGGCCCTCGCCATCGGCTACCACGTCTCCAGGAGTGCTGCGCGTGCCTCCTCTGCGAGGTCGCCGAGTGCCGGGTAGTCGGTGTAGCCGCGGTGATCGCCGCCGTACAGGCCGTTCTCCACAAGGGAGTTGAGCGAGGCCCCGGTGCGCAGGCGGGTCACGAGATCCGGGTTGGCGATGAAGCCCCGGCCGAAGGCGACCAGATCGGCACCGCGCCGCAGCCATGCCGCGGCCGCGCGCTCCTTGGTGGTGTCGTCGGGGTCGGCCGCGCGGGGGGTGACCAGAAGCACGGTAGGCCACAACTTACGTATCTGCTCGTCGAGTTCACGGTCACCGCTCTCGGTGAGGTGCAGATAGCCGATGCGATCGCACGCCACCTCCCGCAGCAGCGCGGGGTAGGAGCGGTGCGCGAGAGGTTCCTGCACGTCGCCGTAGGTGTCGCGGGGCGAGATGCGCAGGCCGACGCGGTCCGCACCGATCGCCTCGGCGACCGCCCGCACGATCAGGGCGGTCAGACGCGCGCGCCCCTCCGGGGTGGCACCCCATTGGTCGGTACGGGTGTTGCTGTTGTCGGCGAGGAACTGGTGCAGCAGAAATCCGTTGGCCGCGTGGATCTCGACACCGTCCAGGCCGGCGGCCACGGCTCGCCGGGCGGCGTGCACGAACGAGTCGATGACGAGCTGTATCTCAGCAGACGCCAGCTCCTGTGGCCGAACGGCAGGGCGTCGCCCACCCGACGTGTAGATCTCCGAATCGGCGGCCTGCGCGGACGGTGCGACAGGCTGCGCGCCATCCGGAAGAAAGGACGGATGGGCCAGGCGCCCGGCATGGACGAGCTGGACGAAGATCCGGCCACCGCGGGCGTGTACGGCGTCCGCGACACGTGCCCATCCGCGCTGATGGGCGTCGGTGTGCAGGCCGGGAGCGCCGGGCCCGGTCCGGCCTTCCTCGCCGACGTGGGTGCTCTCGGCGACGATCAGTCCGGCGCCGGCCCGCTGGGCGTAGTAGGTCGCCATGAGCTCGGTGGGCGTGCCATCGGCCTCGGCCCGCGCCCGCGACATCGGCGCCATGACGACGCGATTGGGCAGGCTGAGGGTGCCGAGCCCGACGGGCTCGAACAAAGTGGCAGTCACTGGGGTGCTCCTCGGAATCAGTGGGTTGCGTCAGCCGAGCCACGCCTCGGCAAGCAGCTCGTGGCTGCGGATGCGGTCCTTGAGATCCCACGCCTCGGACATGATCATCAACTCGTCGGCCCCGGTGCGTCTCGCCAGCTCGATCAGCCCCTTGCGCACGGTTGCGGGCGAGCCGACATGGGACTCACGCAGCATGCCTTCTACGGCCGCGCGTTCGGCGGGATTCCAGAGCGCCTCCATGTCGTCGACGGGCGGCAGGAACTGCATGTTTCCGCGTACGAGCGTCAGGAAGCGCTGCTGCATCGACGTGAAGACGCGCCGAGCCTCGGCGTCGGTGTCGGCGACCACCGCACCGGCCGAGACGATCGCGTACGGCTTGTCCAGGACGGCCGAGGGGCGGAAGTTCGAACGGTAGGTGTCGAGCGCGAGCAGCAGCTGGTCCGGGGCGAAGTGCGAGGCGAAGACATACGGCAGTCCCTCCTGAGCGGCCAGTGCCGCACCGAAGGTGGACGAGCCGAGGATGTAGACCGGCACCTCGGAGCCCTGCCCGGGAATCGCCCGCACGCGCTGCGTCGGCCGGGCCGGGCCGAGGTGGTCGCGGACCTGGGCGACCTCGGCGGGGAAGTCCTTCGCGTCGCCGCCGCGGCGCAGTGCGCGTACGGTCCACGGGTCGGTGCCCGGCGCACGGCCGAGGCCCAGGTCGATGCGGCCGGGGTGGAAGGCGGCAAGCGTGCCGAACTGCTCGGCGACCACGTACGGCGCGTGGTTGGGCAGCATGATGCCGCCCGCGCCCACCCGGATCCGCTCGGTGGCCGCGGCGACCTCGGCCATCACCACGACCGTCGCGGAGGAGGCGAGCCCCTCCGCGTTGTGGTGCTCGGCGATCCAGTACCGGTGATAACCGGCGGCATCGGCGGCCCGCGCGGTCGCGAGGGTGTCGCTCATGGCCTGGGAGGCGTCGTCGCCCTTGCGGAACGGCATGAGGTCGACGGTCGACACGGGAATGTTCGGAATCTTCGAGGAGCGGCTGCTCGACCGCGGAAGTGTCGTACTCATGTGAAGGACGGTAAACTCGACCATCGATGTCAAGGTCAAGCCGACTCGAAGTGAAGTGCGTCACCAATGAAGATCAGTGAACTGTCCCGCCGTACCGGCGTCAGCACCCGACTCCTGCGCTATTACGAGGAGCAAGGTCTGCTCACCCCCACCCGCCTGCCCAACGGGTACCGCGACTACGCGGACACCTCGGTCGAGCGGGTCGAGCACGTCCGCGCACTGCTCAAGGCAGGCCTGAGCACCGACGTGATCCGCGAGGTCGCGCCCTGCTTCCACGGCTTGGGCCCGGACATGCGCCCCGAGGTGCACCCCGACCTGGTGGCCAACCTCGCCCGCGAGCTCGCCGAGATCGAGGAGCGTATCGACACCCTGATCCGCAACCGGGACTCCATCCGCTGCTACCTCACTGAGGCCGCGGGCGGCGACCCGCGCGACCCGGAAGAAGTCTCCGCCAGGGCGCGAGCGGTCGATCGGAATCTGAACGTCAGCGCCGTACGGGGCTGACAGCAGGCATTCGGCTGCTCAGCCGTCGGCCTTGATCGTCTTCATGGTCAGCCGGGACTCCACGCGCAGCACGGCAGGGAGTCCGCTGAGCTTGTTCATCAGGAAGTCCTCGTACGCGGCATGGTCGGCGACCGCGACGCGCACGAAAATAGTCGGGACGCCCGTAGAGGCGCCGGAACTCGACGACCTCCTCGTACGAGGCCACAGTCGCCTCGAACTCCTCGGTGGTCCTGCGGTCATTGGCGTAGATCTCGACGTCGATGAAGACCTCCAGGCCGCGACCCACCGCCAAGGGGTCGATCACGGCCCGGTAGCCGGTGAGCACGCCGGTCTCCTCCAGTCGCTTGACCCGGCGCAGGCGCGGTGGCGGGGTCAGGCCGACCCGCCGGGCCAGCTCGACGTTGGAGAGACGGCCGTCCTGGCGCAGGTGAAACAAAATTTCTCGATCAAGCGCATCTAGGTTCACTTCATTGCCAATAGGGAGATCATAGTGCCACCATTGGCAATCAAATTAGGCTGACACTTATCTAAAATTGTTGCATGCGAATACGTCCTGTCGACGCGCGAGCCACCTCGGGTGATGCCCGGGCCGCCCTCGCCGACGCTGCCTCCGTGGGTCTGGGAATGATTCCGCTCGGCCTCGCCTTCGGGGCGCTGGTCGTCCAGTCCGGGCTCGATTGGTGGTGGGCGGGACTGTCCACCGCCCTCATCTACGGCGGATCGTTCGAGTTCCTGCTGATCGGCATGGTCGTGGCGGGGGCCCCGCTCGTCTCGATCGCCGTGGCCGCCTTCCTGGTCCAGTGCCGACACGTCTTCTACGCGCTGTCCTTCCCGTTGGACCGTGTCCGCAGCCGCCGCGGCAAGATCTACAGCACGTTCTCCCTCACGGACGAGGCCTACGCCCTGACCGCCACGGAGCGGTCCCGTGAGTGGTCGGGCCGCCGCATCCTGTGGATGCAGCTCTTCCTGCACCTGTTCTGGGTCGTCCCGTCCACTGCCGGAGCGCTGCTCGGCTCCCTCGTCCCGGGCCGCATCCCTGGCCTGGATTTCGCGCTGACCTCGCTGTTCACCGTCCTCGCCCTGGATGCGGTGCGCGAGAACGGCAAGAACCTCTCCACCCCGCTGCTCGCTCTGCTGAGCGCCCTGGCCGCCCGCCTCATCGCTCCCGCGGAGATGCTGCCGGTCGCGTTCGCCCTGTTCACCGCCGGACTGCTTGCCCGCCGTCTCGCCACCCGTGGAAAGCCGAGCCCCGCCCATGTCTGACAGCACTTACGCCGTGGTCGCGATCCTGGTCACCGCCGCGGTCACCTGGGCCCTGCGCGCCCTGCCCTTCGCGGCCCTCGCCCCGCTGCGGGCGAGTACAACGGTCCGGTATCTCGGCGCCACCATGCCGGTCGGCGTCATGGTGATCCTCGTCGTGTACTGCCTGCGCGACATCCCCGAGGCGAGCGGCATGCAGGCCGTCCCTCCGCTGGCGGCGCTCGCTGTCACCGTCGCCCTACATCTGTGGCGCCGCAACGCGCTGCTGAGCATCGTCGGCGGTACGACCGTCAGCGTGGTCCTGGCCGGCCTGCTCCTCGGCCACTGAACGGGGCCGGCGGTCGGGAGTGCTGGCTCAGTCCCCGGCGGTCGCGTGGATGTGCACCGTGGTCGGAGGAGTGCAGGACTGCTGGTCGCACACCTGCACCCGGACGGCCAGCTGGACCGTGTCCGAGGCGCCGCGCACGGTGAGCGGTACTGCGACCTGCCCGTAGTGGTGGAAGTCCGCCGACTCCGGGAACTCCGGCTCGGTCACGATGACATGGTCGGACGTCACCTCGACGGAGGTGACGATCCCGTCCGTGGCTCCGGGGCCGTAGATGTAGTAGCCGGGCCTCAGGAACACATGCAGGACGAGCCGGAGATCGGCGCCGACACGGCGTGCCGTCACCCAGACAATAGACGGGCCCGCCTCCTCGGAGCTGGAGCGCGGAACGGTGAGGACGGGCAGGTCGTCCCGGGCGATCCAGCGGTAGCCGGCCCAGTCTGAGAAGAACATCCGGTTCCGGTGCATGGCGAGCCAGTCGCGCTCGGCCGCGGCGTTCTCCGGGGTGCGGCGGACATAGCGTTCCCAGAGTCGCCGGGCCCGGTCGCCGTCCAGGCCCTCCTCGTCCAGACGCGGGGCGATGGTGTCGAGCAGCGCGGGGTCAGTGTTGGCGAGGCCCAGGGCGACCAGGTCCGCGTCCACCACGAACTGTCCGTCGTTCTGGACGCCCTCGCGACGCAGATAGCCGTGGTTCGCGTCGTACCAGGCGAGGGCCGACTCGGGCGTCGTACCGACGCCGTCGGGGATGTCCGGGCCGAAGGATTCGGCAAGAAACTTCTTCGGATCTCCGGCCTGGGGGTGGTCCAGGAAACCGAGGGGAACCGGCAGGGTCTCGCGCGACCACACCACACGCAGCGCCTCGACGGGGGCGTCGGCGAACTTCTTGATGTAGTGCAGGCAGTTGAGGAACAGGGCCTTGCCCAGGTCGGTGAAGTTCTCGGGAACGTCGTGGAAACCCCACTGGAGGAACCGGGCCTGGCGGGCGACTCCGTTGAAGTCATGGGCCTTCATGTTGATGCCGCCCAGGATGGGCTCGCAGTCCGGCGAGTCCAGGAACCCTGCGCTCGAGGAGACCAGTCCCGGGTATACGTCCTCGGGCGTTGCGGCGTGGATGTCGGCGACCGTGAGCTCCGCGGGCGGGTTCTTGCCGGCGAACTCAAGGAAGTTCTCCGGGGTGGGGATGGTCCGGGTGGCCAGGGCCGGCACCGGGACGGGACCCTTGAAGATCGGGTGGCCGACCGCGGTGTCGTCGATGATCGCCTGCTGGTCCATGCAGAGGCAGCCCCAGTCCCAGCCCACCTTGAGGCCGATCGCGTCGGCGGCCTTGCCGCCCATGCCGCCGATCAGGACCGTGGGGAGCGGAAGGGCGGCGTCGGTGAGCTCCTCCGGCGGGCGGGGCTCCTCATCCGGGTCGCCGTCCACGATCGCGATGTCGCTGCCGGTGAAGTCGAGCGAGCCGAGGTCGGCGACGCTGACGACCTTGACGGTGGTGAAGTGCTCGGAGAGGAAGGCGGTCCAGCTGTCCGCCCGTTCGGTTCCGGGCTGGCCTATGTAGAGCGCGCGCATGGTCGGTGCCTTTCTTAGGATCAGGTTTCGAGGCATGCCGAATACCGCCGCCGCAGCCGAGTACGGAGCGCTGAGGGAAATCGGCAGAGAAGAGAAGAAGGGGGGCGAAGAAGA
>NZ_JBVJPA010000046.1:0-12862 GCF_055582885.1 Streptomyces sp. NPDC107454
GCGTCTTGGCGGAAGACGCTGATGGCGAGGTTGCGCAGGGAGGCCATGGCGCGGGCAGGGCGAGTTATGCGCATGACACATAGGCCCTTCGAAGTATGGGGGGTTGGGGATATGTTGCGCGATCAGGCTGTGTGGTTCCGGAGGATTCTGAGGGACTTTGGCGAACTCCCGATAACAGGGAGACGTCTAGCCACACGCGGCGACGAGACAGCCTGGCCGCCAAGGCACACTGCACCCGGACGAGATACGGTCGGCAGCAAGAGAGACGTACACGGAACCATGGCTGGCGAACTCCTGCACCACGGCGGTGGTGCAGGAGCGGTGGCGGTGCGAGCCGTGTGGGAACCCGACGTGTTGGCTCCAGACCCCCGTGGAGGGTCTGAGCCTGTGGCAGATGGATGCCACCTCGGCGACACGGAGTCCGTCAACGCATTGACATACGCGGAAAGCGTCACATCTTCCCAGACGGAACGATGGCCCCTACCAGTAGTGCCGACATCCAGTACCGCCTTGTGTCGTGCGTCGATCACTGCCCGGCAGAAGGATGTGGCTTCACCAGGCCGCTCTGGTAAGCGATCACGACGAGTTGGGCGCGGTCTCGGACATCGAGTTTGGCCATGGCTCGTTGAATGTGGCTGCGCACGGTGAGGGGGCTCACGACGAGTTGGCCTGCGATCTCCGCATTGGACTTGCCGTGTGCGGCGAGGGCCATGACTTCGCGTTCACGGTCGGTCAGGGTCTTGAGGGCTTCGGGGAGCACGAGGAAGTCGTCGGTGTCCGGGGCGGCCAGGAAGCGGGTGATGAGGGTGCGGGTGGCCACCGGGGACAGGAGGGCGTCGCCAGACGCGACGGTACGGATGCTCGACAGGAGGACGTCGGGGCTGACGCCCTTGCCGAGGAAGCCGCTGGCGCCGGCGCGCAGGGCTTTGGCGACGTTCCTGTCGTTCTCGAAGGTGGTGAGGACGAGGATGTGAGTGTCCGTCAGTTCCGGGCGGGAGCAGATGGCGGCGGTGGCAGACACTCCGTCGACGTTCGGCATGCGTATGTCCATGATGACCACGTCGGGGCGGTGGCTTGCTGCGAGGTCGATGGCTTCCTGTCCGTCGGCGGCCTCCGCAACCACGGTGAGGTCCTCGGCCGAGTCGATGAGGATGCGGAAGGTCGCTCGGAGCAGGGCTTGGTCGTCGGCGAGCAGGACACGGATGGTCATGGGGCGGGGCTCTCTTCGTGGCAGTCGAGCGGGAACGTGCAGGTGACCTCGAAGCCGCCGTGCGAGCGGGGGCCGGCGTGGAAGGTGCCGCCTGCCGCTGTGGCGCGGTCGCGCATGCTGAGCAGTCCGAAGCCCTGTCCGGGGCCCGAGGTGGCCGTCGTGATCCGGGGGGTGGTGTCGTTCGTGATGGTCAGGGACAGGCCCCGGGGGGTGTACGAGACCCGCACCTGTGCCGTACGAGTGGCGGCGTGCTTTGTGACGTTGGTGAGTGATTCCTGGATGATCCGATAGGCCGTCAGGTCGAGTACGGGCGCGAGTCGGCGCGGCTGTCCCTCGACAGCGACCTTGACCTCGAGCCCGGCGGCGGCACAGGTATCGACGAGGGCGGGCAGTTGGCCCAGTCCCGGTGCGGGGGCAAGGTCGTCGGCGGGGTCGGTGTCCTGGCGCAGCAGTCCGACTGTCGCCTTGAGCTCCCGCAGGGCCGCGGCCGTGGTCTCGGGCAGCTTCGCGATGATCTCGAGGGCCTGGGCCGGATGGGTGCGGGCGAGATGGGCCGCGGTGCCGACCTGCGCATCGGCCAGGGTCAGGTGGTGGGCGACGACATCGTGGAGTTCCCGTGCGATGCGCATGCGTTCCTGGACCACCCTGCGGCGGCCTTCCTCCTCGCTCTGCCGCTCGGCGTTCTCGGCGCGGGCCGCCGCGTACTCGCGCCGCAGTTGAAGGTAGCTGCCGAGAGCCGCGCACAGCAGAATCCAGGCTGCCGGGTTGATGACGGAGAGTACGAAGGAATTGTGCATCGTGGTGAGAAACAGACCGGTGACGACCATGCCGGCGGCGACCGTGAGAGCGCTTCGCCAAGCGGTGCGCCGCGGAGAGTACAGGCTCGTCACGTACTGCGCGACCAGGAGGGGGCCCATGAGCATGGGGGTCTGGAGGTAGCCGAGTGATCCCTCGGCCATGGTGCACAGCGTGGTCACCGCGAGGGCGGGGATGGGGCGGCTGCGTCGCCAGTGCAGCGCGGCGCAGGCGACGGCCGACAGCGCGATGCCAGGCCATATCGGCGGCGGCTCGGGCATCACCGCGCGGGTGATGATGACACCGGTGACGGCATAGGCGAACAGCAGGACGAGGGTGGTGGCCTCGACGGCCCTGGGGTGGGCCGCTGCTCGACGCTGCCAGCTCGTGTTCATCACACTCCGAGAAAATTCGAACGTAGACATGATCTCACCCCGCAGGCCGGGATGCCGCGGTCTGCGGGGTGAGGCCGGTGTCAGGTACGGGCCGGTTCCCGCGGCGTGGGCTCGATACCAGCGGGCCCGTCGGCGTGCTCCGGTGATACTGCGGTGAGCGCGGCTCCCTCGACGTCCACCCGGGGCAGCAGCCGGTCCAGCCAGCGCGGCAGCCACCAGGCCTTGTCGCCGAGCAGCGCCAGCACCGCGGGCACGAGCGCCATGCGGACCACAAAGGCGTCCAGCAACACGGCGACGGCCAGCCCGAAACCGATGGTCTTGATCATCGACTCGCCGGAGCCGACGAACGCCGAGAAGACCGCGATCATGATCACTGCCGCAGCGACGACCACACGGGCGCTGTGCCGGAAGCCGGCGACGACCGCCCGAGGGGCACGATCCCCGTGGACGTACGCCTCCCGCATCCGGGCCACGAGGAACACCTCGTAGTCCATCGCCAGACCGAAGACGATGCCCACCAGGAAGATCGGCATCAGGCTCATGATCGGCCCGGTCTGCTCCACACCCAGCAGGGACGCACCCCAGCCCCACTGGAAGACGGCCACGACCGCGCCGAGCGCGGCCAGCACCGACAGCAGGAACCCGAAGGCGGCCTTCACCGGTACGAGCACGGATCGGAATACCACCAGCAGCAGAACGAGGGCGAGGCCGATGATGACCGCCAGGTACGGTACGAGGGCGCTCTGAAGTGCCTGCGCGACGTCGATGTTCATCGCCGTGCTGCCAGTGACCTCGAAGCTCGCGCCCGTCTGCCGCTCGAGATCAGGGCGTTCTGCGCGAATGGTTTTGACGATGTTCTTGGTGCTCTCGGTGTTCGGGCCCGTGGAGGGTACGGCCGAGACGAGTGCGGTGTCGCCGGCCTGGTTGAAGCGCGCGGGAGTGACTGACACGACTCCAGAGGTAGCGCCGATCTCCTTGGCTATCTCGTCCGCTGCGGCCTTCGGTTCCGCCGCGCCCTTGGCGTCGATCACGATCGTCAGGGGGCCGTTGAAGCCTGCGCCGAAGCCGTGCGCGAGGTCGTCGTAGGCGCGTCGTTCCGTGGTGGAGGCGGGCTTGGACTCGTCCCCGGGCATGCCCATCTCCAGGTGTGTGGCGGGCAGTGCCAGGGCACCCAGTCCCGCGACGCAGGCCAGCAGCACGGCAACCGGGCGGCGGAGCACGAAGCGCGCCCACCGGGAGCCGAGATTGTCAGCCGTCCTAGCCGCGCGGCCGCGCCTTCGCACAGACCGGGAGAGGACGGCGTTCGGCCACATGCCGAGCAGGGCCGGGACCAGGGTGAGGGCGACCAGGACGGCGACGGCCACCGCGCCTGCCGCACACAGGCCCATCTTGGTCAGCATTGGCACGTTGACCACCGCGAGTCCGGCCAGCGCGATGACCACCGTCAGGCCGGCGAAGACGACGGCGGAGCCTGCCGTGCCGACGGCGAGACCGGCCGCCTCGCGTGGAGCGTGACCGTTGCCACGTTCCTCGCGGTAACGGGAGACGACGAACAGGGCGTAGTCGATGCCGACTGCCAGGCCGACCATCGTGGCCAGCGTCCCGGTGGTCAGGGACAAGCCGAAGACACTGCCGAGGGCCATGATCGCGGCCATGCTGACGCTGACGCCGATGATGGCCGTGAGCAGGGGGAGGCCGGCGGCCGCGAGGGAGCCGAAAGTGATCAGCAGGACGACAGCGGCGAGAGCGACGCCGATGACATCCGTCGAGCCGCCCGCCGCTGGCTGCGTTGCGAGGGCGGTGCCTCCGACCTCGACCGTGAGGCCGGAGTCGCGGACCTGATCGATGGCTTGCCGCAGGGCGGCCTTGTCGGTCTTGGTGAGGTCCGCGGCCTTCACCTTGAAGTTCACGGTGGCGTAGGCGGTGGAACCGTCCTTGCTCACCGCACCCGCCGTGAACGGGTTCACCGCGTTGGCCACCTGCGGCTCGTGGGCAGCCTCCGAAACCAGCGTATCGATGGCGGCCCGGTTGTCAGTCGCGGTCACCTTCTCTCCGTGGGGCGCGACGAAGACGATCCGTGCGTTGGCGCTGTTGGCGTCCGAGCCGGGGAATCGCTGGCCGATCAGGTCGAAGGCCTTCTGGGCCTCGATACCGGGCATGAACGACGTGCCGTCGTCGGAGGAGGCCGGAGCCTTGGCGGCGCCGACTCCCACGGCGCCGAGGATCACGGCCCACAACAACGTTACGAGCCAGCGCCGCCGGAAGGCGGTCCGGCCCAATCGATAGAGCAGAGTAGCCACGGAAACGGATCTCCAGGTCTGGGGTCGGGGACTTGACCAGCCTGGCCGCAGGAGGGGGCCCGAGGCATCGTGCCTCTGCTCGCAATACCGCTTGGTGACAGAGCACGAGCAGACTCTTTCGCCTCCTCCTCAGGGAGGACGACCGCGTACTGCGTAGCGATGAGACTCGACGTTGACGTGGCATGCCGACACGTCCGCGGCTGTTCTATACCTGGCAGCAGACGAGGAACTCACGCACCGCCCCGCTGCGACCGCGAGGCCCAGGTCGGTCCTCGCGGTCGCTCTGCCAGTCGAGCAGCTTGACCCGGCCGACCGTGTCGATGTGCGTGTGCATGGCGCGCGCCGCCTCCTCGGGGTCGCCGACGCGGATCGCCTCGGCGACCTGGCGGTACTGTGCGAGGGAGCGGGCCGGGCGGCCCGGCTGGCGCAGCGACTCGGTGCGGCTTTCAGCGATGGAGAGGGAGATCTCCGCCATGAAGTCGGAGAGCAGCGTGCTGTGCGCGGCCGCCGTGACCGCCGGCCGACGCCGAGGTCTGTACGCGGAGTTGGCCGATACCACAGACAGGGCTATCAGTAGACATCGCGGCGCACAATATGGTGTTCGACCAGTTCGGCGAAGGCGCGTGCTGCCCGTGTCGGTGTCGCATTGCTGTTGCGGGCCAATGCGAGAGTCCACGTCTCTGCTGGGGGGTCGAGAGCGACGGGTACCACATGTGCGTCGGCCTCGCTGGCGAGCGGCGGCACCAGGGCGAGGCCAAGCCCCGACTCGACGTACCCGGGAACGGTACTGAGTTCGGGTACCTCGACGGCGATGGTGCGGGTGATTCCGGCACGCCGGAAATCGTTGTCGGACCGCGTTCGGTTGCAGAACCCCTGGGGGAGGTCGATGAATGCCTCGGTGGCGACTTCGGCCGGGGTCACCTTCTCGCGGTCGGCCAGCGGGTGGTCCGTCGCGACCAGGAGTCGAGGCTGGAACGTGGCGATGGGGTCGAGGTGGATTCCCGGGATGTTCGAAGTCTGCACACCGACGAAGGCGATATCGAGAGTCTGCGACTCCAGCTCCTGCAGAAGCCCCACCGTGCCCTCGGCGTCGATTCTGAGGTTGACTCGGACACCGGGGTGGCGTTGGCGGAAGTCATGGATCAGGCCGGGCAGATCCACCGAGGTCAGCCCCGAGAGCGCACCGATGCGCAGGTTGCCGGTAAGACCGCTCCGCAGGCTGTCCACTGCCGAGCGGGCCTCGGCGAGCGCATGGAGGGCGCGGCGTGCCTCCGGCAGCAGCGCCTCGCCGGCTTCCGTGAGGGCGACCCGTGTTGTGCTGCGGTCGAACAGGGCCATTCCAAGGCTCGTCTCCAAGGTGCGGATGCTGGCCGAAACCGTGGATTGGACCGCGTGAGTGCGCTGTGCGGCCTTGGTGAAGTTGAGTTCCTCCGCGACGGCGACGAAGAACTCCAGCTGCCGGTACTCCATGCCCTGATGGTACTCCAGTTATAGCCGGGGGCGATAAGTGGGATCGATAGTATTCGTTTCCGTCGAACGGTCTCGTGGAGGCAGGCTGGATCACGGAACAGATCGACCAGGAAACTTCTGAGGAGCAAGATCCATGAACGTCCTTCTCGTCGGCGCGACCGGCTACATCGGCTCGGGTGTCCTCTCGGCCCTCCTTTCCTCCGGCCACACCGTCGCGGCCCTCGTGCGCAGCGAGGACAGCGCCAGGGCGGTGAGCCGAGAGGGTGTCCAGCCCGTCGTCGCTGACATGCGCGACCGCGAGACGGTGCGCCGCCTCGCCTCCGAGGCCGATGCCGTGATCACCACCGCTTCCCCGGGCGACGAGAGCAGCGCGGCCGCCGACATCGACTTCTCCGAGGCGGCCATCGAGGGTCTGCGCGAGGGCGGCGCCTTCATTCACACCAGCGGTATCTGGGTGTACGGCAACAGTGACGAGATCACCGAGGAGTCGCCGTTCGACGCCCCCGCCATCGTGGCCTGGCACCCCGAGGCCGACGCCCGTTTCCTCGCCGCCCCCGGTGTCCGATCCATGCTCATCGAGCCCGCCATTGTGTACGGCTACGGCAAGGGCATTCCCAACGTCGTCACCGCCGCTGAGCAGACCGGCGACGCACCGGCCCTCCAACTGGTGGGCCCGGGCACGCAGCACTGGACCACGGTCCACGTCGACGACCTCGCCGAGCTGTACGTGGCCGTCCTCGAACGTGGCGAGGCCGGCAACCGCTACGTGGGGGCCAGCGGTGTCAACCCGACCGTGCGCGAGCTGGGCGAGGCGGCCAGCCGCCGTCGCGGCCTCGAAGGCCGTGTCGTGCCCGAGGACAACACCGCGACGATCGAGCGGCTTGGCGCCTTCGGTGAGGCGCTTCTACTCGACCAGCGGGCCTCCGGAAACAAGGCGCGCGAAGTCCTGGGCTGGAAGCCCTCGCGGCCGTCACTCGTCGACGAGATCGCAGGCGGCCGCTACGACCAGTCTTGACAGACGTGCCGGTCACATTTCCTTGCATCCCTACCAGGAAGGTAGCGTCATGACAGTTCTCGACTCGCCGATCCCGCGGTTCCACCTGGCCATGCCGGTCGACGACTTGGATGCCGCCCGCCAGTTCTACGGTGACGTACTGGGACTGGAGGAGGGTCGCAGCGCGGACACTTGGGTGGACTGGAACCTGCACGGGCACCAGTTGGTCACCCATCTCGCCGCGGAGCGCGTGCGGCGGATACACAATCCGGTCGACGGCCACGACGTGCCGGTGCCGCACTTCGGGCTGATCCTTACCATTGCCGATTTCCAGAAGCTTGCCGAGCGTTTGCGCACGGCGGGCATAGATCTCGTCATCGAGCCCTATGTCCGCTTCGAGGGCCAGACGGGTGAGCAGTGGACGATGTTCTTCCTCGATCCAGCAGGCAACGCCCTGGAGTTCAAGGCGTTTGCAGACGACTCGCAGGTCTTCGCCGCCTGACCGGGCGAGTCCACGGATGCGGGCCGATGTGGATGCCGCGCCAAGCTGGGGCGGCCATGCGGTCGGCACGACCGGCCCCAGCGGTTTCACCGCGGCGATGGTGTCGCGCGCAGGTCGGCGGGGGTCGGCGTGATGGTCGTGCACACCCCGCGCGACAGCCCGGCCAGCAGCAGCCGGTCCTTCACCCGCCGCCGCGAGAGCGAGGGCAGGCGACAAACCGTGTTGAGGATGCGCCGCCCGGCCCGGGGCCGGGCGGCGCATCCGACTCGCCCAGCAGCGACCGGCACGGGCGCACCCTGTTGTAGCGCAGGGCCAGCTTCCCCCGCATCGCCGCCTCGGCCGACCCGTCGTCCTGGGGCGCCAGAGCCTCGGCAGTCGCGACCGCGCCGGCCATCTCTGACCCAGCCCGACACAGTCAGGCAGGGGCGAGGCACCAATCAGAGTCCGCTCAGCCACGGACAGAGCGTATGCCGTGGTTCGCACGACTGCCTTGTTTCCCAGTTTCCCAGTCCTGATCGGCTGACGCTGTGTGAGCTGCCCCGAGTTTCGTAGCGGCCGGCTTGTGTGGTTTCAGGCGGCGTTCGTGGTCGCCTGAGAACGGCGGTGCTGGACCTCGAATTCCTCAGGCGGGAGGTAGTCGAGAGCGGAGTGGAGTCGCTCGGTGTTGTACTAGCCGATCCATTGGACGACGGCATGTTCGACTTGGTCAGCGTCCCGCCAGGGGCCTTGGCGCTCGATCAGCTCGGCTTGAACGAGCCATTGAGGGCCTCGGCCATGGCATTGATGCCCCTATAGATGTCAAGCAGCGTAGCTGTCCGCGACAGAACCGGCGGACGTGTTCGCGCCGGCCTCCAGCAACCGCTGACCGTAGCGAATGGACACGTATGGCGAGCCGCGGTCACTGTGATGAATCAGCCCCGAGCCCTTCTTGATTCCACGCCGCCAGAGGGCCATCTCCAGGGCATCCAGAGGGAGATCCGTGCGCATGTGCGTGACCGCCACCTGCCGAGATTCGCTTCGCGGCAGCATCGCGGAAAACATAACAGGGGCAGAAGAGCGGGGCCTGTCGTTGAGCCGGGGATCGAGCCGTCTCCGCGCTGACAGGGGCCCGACCGTCCTAAGCTGGTCGGGCCCCGCTGCCGTCGTAACGGCACGTGGAACGGAAGATCACATGGGATTGATCAGCCTGGACGTGGTGTATCCGCCGTCAACTGTGATCGTCTGGCCGGTGATGAACGATGCCGTCGGCGAGAGCAGGAAAGTGGTGAGACCGGCGACTTCGTCCGCGGTGCCGGTCCGTCCGAGCGGAACATCGCTGTGATACGCATCCAGCAATGAGCTGTCCTGGTAGGCGTACTCGGTGGCGTCGGTACGCGTGAGCCCCGGGCGCACCCCGTTGACCCGCACGTTCGCCGCACCCAGTTCGGCGGCCAGCGACCGTGTCGCCGCGTCGACGGCCCCCTTGCTCGCCGCGTACAAGGTCGTCCCGGGCTGGCCAACGGACGCCATCGCGGACGAGATGTTCACGATGCTCCCGCCCTTCGTCATCGCTGCTGCCGCCTGCCCGGCGAGCATCAGCGGAGCGCGGACGTCGAGGGCGAGGATCGCGTCGTACTCCGCCTCGGTGATGGTCGCCGCCATGCCGAAGTGGGCGGAACCCGCGTTGTTGACGAGCCCGTCGAGGCGGCCGAACCGCTCCATCACCGCGCGGACGATGGCCTCGGCTGACCCAGCCTGGGTCAGGTCGGCGTCGTACACGAACGGGGTTCCCGGCAGATGACCGGCATGGCGCTCCAGCGCGCCGCGATCCCGGCCGACGAGCACCACATCAGCGCCGGCGTGCGCCGCATCCGTGCTGATGGCCGCGCCAAGACCGCGGCCACCGCCGGTGACGATCACCACCATCCCGTCCAGCGGTCGCGCTGTCGGCAGAAGTGTCGTGCGCGTAATCTCGAGCGAAGTCATTGTATTCCTTGTTGTCTGCAGGCAGGTGGGGCAGGCGCAGAAGCAGGGAGATGGGCGCCTGGCGGAAGTCTTTTGGGGAGCCTCGTGCAACGCACTCCCAGATCGGCGGGCGCGGGCAACAGGCACCAAAACCCGTCGTCCGAAGATGCCCGGGCGGGCCTTGAGACGAGGGGGGGAACGGGAAGCTGTGTCTGCTTCCGGGCTAGCCACAGACGCACGACCCGGATGATGCCCAGATGCAAGAGAACGGCTGTCAGCAGCCAGACCCGCCGGGGGAGCCACGATCGACACCGGCATTGGTCAACCTCCGTTGGAAGAATCCTTACGGAGGTTTCGAGCCTCGGACCGCCCGCTGCGTGCAGAGCGACCAACATCGCCGTGGTGACGACCGCGATGAGAGTAACAGACGATGCTCGATCATCGACGCCCTCCTCGGCCGGGGCAGCGCGGCTGCGCCCTCCTCGGAGTCCGGGCCGAACCACCGCTGCGGTCAGCACCGTTGATCAGCGTCACCAACCGCGGCTTCGGGCCTCGGCGCCGGGAGCCCTTACCGTGCCGGACATTGAGCTTGCCGAACCGGCCCAGCTCCCACCGGACATCGTCCAGGTCGAGCATCCGCGCTTCGTTGATCCCCAGACCCACGTCCACCGTCAGGCGGGCCACCGCGTAATTACGGGCTGTCGGGCCGAACTTGCGGCAGGTCACCAGTTCCTCACGCCACCCCGCGAACAGCTCCTCGATCTCTGCTTCGCTGGGTGGGATCCGCAGCTGCGGTTCCACCGAGGCCCGCGGCCGGTTCATCTTGTCGAGCGTGCACTCGACCACACGGCCGGTGAGGTTATGCAGCTCGACGTTGTGTCGCAGCTCAAGGAACTGGAAGTACACCGCCAGCGCACCGGCCCGGCCGGTCCGCGTCGACGGCTTGGCGTCGCGAATCACCTTGCCGAAATAGACGTCGGCGTCGGCCGGCTCCATCTCCCACAACGGACGGTCGAACCAGTCCCGGACCAGCTGGTGGTTGGTGTCGTTGCGGATCGTGCTGTCGACCAGACCGGCTGAGGCCCGCGCGAGTACGAACCCCGCCAGCACATCGGTCTCGAACTCGGCGAGATCCTCCTCGCTCACCGGCGCCCGGTACTCGCGCAGATCGCGTACTACGGCCAGAGCCAACCCACGCCTCCACAACTTCACCCAGGCTGAAGGAACTCCGACAGGGATGTCGGCTGCGCACTCTGGACGAGGTTGGGTCGGAACGGCCCGCGGTCACCAGGGCTCGCCTCCGAATAACATGCGTGTCTACTTCCCGGTAGTGCTGAACTCGGTGTCTGCTCGTTGCGACATCACCACAGGTCAGCCGCTCCTAGCACACGTCGCAGGCGTAGAACCGGAATCGACGTGTTATTGATCTGCGAGCCCTAGCGGGGGATCGACCGCGGTGGGCCCGTGCACGGGCTCCGCGTACCGCTTCGGCGCACGGTTTCCGCCTGTTCGGGGGTGGGGCTCGGCCGCCATGGCTCCGGGCTGTTGATTGACGCATATGAAGCGAGGTCGAAGGTCAGAAACTTGACCACGCGGAGGTGGTGAGCTTCCTCCGCCTGCTGTTCCCGGCCGGTGTCGACACGACGTGGCAGGCGGTCGGCAACCTCATGCATGCGGTGCTCGATCACCCGGAGGTGCACGAGCGCCTCCTCGGGAACGAGGAGGACAGGGCGTGGGCGGCCGAGGAGACGCTCCGCTGGCAGTCGCCCGTGGCGGCCGACAGGCGCCAGGCCCTCCATGACGTGGTCGTCGCGGGGGTCGAGATACCACTGTCGCCGATCCGCTGCTTGGCGAGCTGCCTTCCGCCAGCGTCGACCAGGGCGACATCGTGATGCGCCTCTGCCCAGTCCACCCCGCAGAACACCGGCGCTGGTAAGTCTGTGATCGCCATTGTGCTGTCCCTTGTACTGACAGGGGAATTGCGTGATGAGGATTGGTCCGGTTTCGCCTGTCGGGCGGGGTGACGTGCCGTCATGTCCGCTGTGTGACAAGGAACCCGAGTAGTGCGGGCACGGGGCTGGTGATCATGTGGTTGTCGAGACGCATGAGAACCGAGCGAGACCGTGCCTGCCCGAACGTCATCGCCCATCACTTCCGCACTGGAGCAACTGGGCTCCCGGAGTGATCCGCTCACCCCAAGCGATGTCGTTGACCTGCGATGTTTCCTGATCCTGGTCACCGATCCCCGCGATGCGCGAGGACTGCGCTATCCGGCCCTCGCGTTGCTGTGCGCAGCCGTCTCGGCCGTGCTGACCGGAGCGCGGTCGCTGATCGCGATCGGTGAGTGGATCACGGATGCCCCACAGCATGTGCTGGGTGTCCTCGGCTTCGCCGTCGACCCGCTTACCGGTCTGCGGCCGGTGCCGCACGCGGCAACCGTGCGCCGCCTGCTGCAGCGCGTGGACAGTGACCGCGCTGGACCCGGCGATCAGCGCGTATCTACAGGCCAGATCGCTGCCCCCCGGTCAAGCCTGAGGCGCAGAAGGCGTCAGTGCGACGGGTGATCGCAGTCGACGGCAAAGTGGTCCGCGGATCGCGAACCCGGGCGGCCGCGGCGATCCAGCTGCTGGCGGCGATGGATCACCGCGGCGTGGTCCTGGCCCAGCGGCAGGTCGCCTCCAAGAGCAACGAAATCCCCGCCTTCGCACCGTTGCTGGACGGCCTCGGGCTGGAGAACACGGTGGTGACCGTCGACGCCCTGCACACCCAGCACGGCCACGGCGCCTGTCTGACCAGTCGCGGCGCGCACTACGTGGCCGTCGTGAAGAAGAACCATCCGGGCCTGTACGCCCAGGTCAGGAAGCTGCTCTGGCGGGACATCCCGCTCGGGCACCGCACGCGCGACCACGCCCACCACCACGACGAGATCCGCCGGCTCAAGGTCGCCGCGTTCAGCCACCTCGACTACCCCGGCGCCCGCCAGGCGATCCAAGTCGTCCGGTGGTGACGCGACTTGAGCACCGGGAAGCTGACCATCGAGCGCGTCTACCTGATCACGAGCCTGAGCGTCTTCGACGCCACTTGCAGCGAGCTCGCCACCTGGATCAGAGGCCACTTGAGTATCGAGAACCTCCTGCACCACGTGCGGGACCGCACGTTCCGCGAGGACGACTCCAAGGTCCGCACCGGCAACCTGCCCCGCGCCATGGCCTCCCTGCGCAACCTCGCCATCAGCGTCTTCCGCCAAGACGG
>NZ_JBVJPA010000047.1:0-12355 GCF_055582885.1 Streptomyces sp. NPDC107454
CTGGGGCAGGATCGGCCAGACCCCGGTCGTGCGGGTGAGGGGCCGCGGCTCCGGGCGGGTCTCGATGGCGGGCATGACCTGCTACAAGCCCGGTGTGCGGGCCAGGTTGATCTACGCGATCCGGGGGTACCGGGGCCGCAAGGACGAGCCGAAAGGCTTCGGCTGGCGGGACTTCCGGGATCTCATCGTCCGCGCCCGCATCCAGCTCGGCGGCCCGATTGTGCTGGTCTGGGACAACGTCGGCCTCCACCTGACCAGGGGCATGAGGGAGTTCATCGATGCGAACGCCGAGTGGCTCACCGTGTTCCAACTGCCCGTCTACGCACCGGACCTCAACCCCACCGAGGGCATCTGGTCGCTGGTCAAGCGAGACATCGCCAACCTTGCCGCCGCCGACCTGAGCCAGATCACCAGAGCCGTCAAACGCCGGCTCAAGCGGATCCAGTACCGCCCGGCCCTCGTCGACGGCTGTCTCGCCGAAACCGGCCTGATCATGGACGACTGACCACCGACATCACGCTTTCAACTTCAGTAGCTGCGTACTGCACGACCTGTGCATCGACCGACAGCTCAGCCCTGGAGTTGTGGAGGTGTAGTTCATTCGAGCCGAGCCAGAGAACCTAGCTGGAGTTTGGTGGGTTTCCATAGAGCCGACAAAACGGGGTTTCGTCGTGACGCTCCATGCAGTGGAGGACGTGGGTGGAGAGCACTTCTGCGATCTCCTTGAGTTCCCGCCACTCGACCCAGACTACGAGTTCGGTCAGGAGCTCGGGGCCGTGCAAGAGCCGCTTGCCGCGATGGCTCTTGCTGAGGACCCAGGCTGATGCCTGACCACGTACAGTCCGTCCATGCCTTCAGTGTGTTAAAGGGGGGGCAGACCAACCCATACCTAATTTTCGGCACTTGGTCGCCGCACGCCGCACGCCGCGCGGTCGCGAACGCCAGGCCCCGGCGGTGACCGGCCGCCCGGTGAGCCGCTCGGTGCTCGGCCACCCGGCGGTCTCACGAGGAGCCGCCAGGTGGGACCGCGCCGAGGCGGCACCCGGTGGGACGGGCTACTCCACGAAGTACGAGTCGTGCTCGTCGAGGAACCTGGCTCGCTCCTCATCCGTGGCATGGGCCAGCTGCGACAGTCCCTCGAAGTACTTCTCACGCGGTGCGCCCGGTGCGAAGAGCAGCAGCATTTGAGCCGGCGCGTCAGAGTCATTGCGGTAGGCGTGAAGTCCACCCTGCGGCACGTGCAAGAAGTCGCCCTTCTGCGCGTCGACCCACTCCTCGCCGTTGAAAAGGCGAACGGTTCCGTCGAGGATGAAGAACGACTCCGAGATGGACCGATGGAAATGCGTCTTGGGGCCGCCTGCCTTCGGACTCATCTCGACTCGGTAGAGTCCGAACTCGCCTCGTGTGGTGGCTGTGGTCGCAAGATAGTGGATGGCGTCCTTGCCGGGCTCGCCGAGATTGGGTCCGGTGCTCTCCGGCCGGAAATTGGCGCTGATCTCGCCGCCATCTCCGAAATACACCTGCTTCGGGTACGACATGTACACCATTCCCTACGTATGCTTGACGCGACGATGCATTGAGGGGGCGTGTGCAGGCCACCCCTCACAAGGGAGACCGGGTGCGACCACCATGTGTGACACATCCCATCACCCCAGTTCCAAATTCTCACGCGCGCAGCCGCTGTGCAGACGGTCGTCGCCGGCACCTGCGGAGTGCAGCGGCTGTACGGAGGGCTGATCGGAGCCCCGGAAACGACTAGGGCCAGGCCGAGGAATGAACCTCTGGCCTGGCCCTACGCCATATGGAGCGGGCGACGGGAATCGAACCCGCGTAGCTAGTTTGGAAGACGGGGTATGCGGATGGCGACTGACCTGGCAACTCCCTGACCTGGGCCGGAGCGCGATCGGCACCGCTGTTCCCCGTGAGTCCCCGCTGCGTCCCGCCGGAACGGGCACGCAAGGGGCACGGTCCCGGCCAGGTAGGAGCACGCATGGGCACGGCACGCGTGTCGACGGGCGGGCCCAGCTCCACCAGTGGCCGAAGAAGTGATGTCGTGGCTCGGCTATCTCGGCGGATTGCAGCCACTGTTTCCTGACCAGCAAGGACGCCGTTGTTCTCTGTCGTCGTTGGTTGTCCTTGGTCTCCCTGGGACGGCTCACAGGCGGCCCCGCTTGGGCGGCCGGGGTGTCCCTCGCAGGGGAGCATGCCGGATGCTCGCGGCGGAGGGGGATGGCTCGGTTATTCCTTGCGTGGGGGGTGGCGTGCCGGGGGCCGGTGCGTGTGAGGGTGCGGAGTCCAGGGCTTGTTCGGCCCAGATGACTTTGCCGTCCGATTCCGGGCGGGCGCCCCATCTGCGGGTCAGCTGGGTGATCAGGAAGAGGCCGCGGCCGTTTTCGTCGGTGGTGCGTGCGTGACGCAGGCGCGGGGAGTGGGCGTCGGTGTCGGATACTTCGCAGGTCAGGGCTTGGTGGTGGATCAGGCGCAGTCCGATCGGGTCTGTGCTGTGGCGGACGGCGTTGGTGACTAGTTCGCTGACGATCAGTTGTGTGGCGTCGTGGAGGCTTTCCAGGCCCCATTCGGTGAGCTGGCGGGTTGCCATGTGCCGGGCGTTGGGGATAGCGGTCCGGTCGTTCGGCAGGGTCCAGGAGGCGACCTGGGTGGGGCTGAGGGAGAGCGTCCGCGCCAGGAGCAGAGTGATGTCGTCGGATGGCGCCTGGCGTGGGAGGGTCTCCGTGGCTCGGGTGCACAGCTCTTCCAGGGAGTGACTGGGTTGGGCCAGGGCGGTGCCCAGGCGGCGCATTCCCACGTCGATGTCGTCGTCACGGGTTTCGATCAGGCCGTCGGTGTACAGGGCGAGGAGAGTGCCCTCGGGCAGTTCCAGCTCCACGGCCTCGAAGGGGATGCCCAGCCCGATGCCGAGTGGGCTTCCGGTGGGCAGGTCGGGGAAGGTGACTTGTCCCTGCGGGTCGATGATCGCGGGTGGGGGGTGCCCGGCCCGTGCCATGGTGCACTTCCGGGTGGTCGGGTCGTAGACGGCGTACAGACAGGTGGCGCCTATGACCGTGGGGGTCTGGTCCGCGGCGTCGGGGTCCTGCTCGGCCAGTCGCTGGAAGGTGTCATCGAGATGGGCCAGCAGTTGGTCGGGGGGCATCTCCAGGTCGGCGAGCGTGCGCACGGCGGTGCGGAGCCTGCCCATGGTCGCGGCGGCGTTGATGCCGTGCCCGACCACATCGCCGACGACGAGGCCCACTCGGGCGCCGGACAGCGGAATCACGTCGAACCAGTCGCCCCCGACGCCGGCGTCCGCGTCGGCCGGCAGGTAGCGCCAGGCCACCTCGACCGCCGCGCCGCCCATCAAACGGTGGGGCAGCAGATTCCGTTGCAGCGCGAGGGCCGCGGTGTGCTCGCGCGTGTATTGGCGGGCGTTGTCCAAGGACAGCGCGGCCCGGGTGACGAGCTCCTCGGCGAGCAGCAGGTCATCCTCGTGAAACGGAACGGGGTCCTCGGTGCGTAGGAACAGCGCGATACCCAGGATGGCGCGCCGCGCAATGATGGGCACGACCATCACGGAGTGCATCCCGTACTCGCGGATCTTCTGCGCCCGCGCTGGGTCGTGGTCGACCCATGTCCCAGGGGAGGTGTCCAGCACCGGTTCCAGGTGGGACCTTCCCGTGCGCAGTGCGCTGGCGAGCGGCGAGGTCGGGGGGACGAAAACCGTCTCCCCTCGCGCATAGGGCGACTCTGGGGTTCCTGGGTGGATCGAGGCCTGACCGGCGCGGAGGAAAGCGGTAGGGCGATCGCTCGGCGTGTCGATTCGGGTCGAGGGCTCTTCGCCGAACGGGATGGATTCGCTCAGGTCGACGTAGGCGTAGTCGGCCAGGAGGGGCACGGCAAGGTCGGCCAGTTCCTGCGCGGTCCGCATGACGTCCAGGGTGCTGCCGATACGCGTGCTGGCCTGGCTGAGGATGGCGAGGCGCTCGCGCGCCCGCTGACTGCCGGTGACATCCACGCTGATGCCGCACAGCCCCAGTGTCTTGCCGTCCGCGTCCTGGAGGCAGAAGTATGAGACCGCGAATGCATGCTCCCGGCTGGAATCTTCCGTCGGCCACGCCCGGTACTCGTGGACCGCGGTGGTGCCGTTCCGCAGCGCCTGTCGCTGCACCGCTTCCAGGGCTTCGGCCTCGAAGCCGGGCAGTGAATCGGCGAGTCGCCGGCCCAACCGCCGGTCACGGGAGATGCCGTCGTGACTCTCTGCTGTGTCGTTCACCCAGACGCAACGCAGCTGCGGGTCGCGAATGACGATGCTGATCGGCGCGTGGGTGAGGAGCGACTCCCGCAGCGATCCGTTTCTTGTTTCCCGGGAGAGCGTGCCGATGTCGGTGACGGACACAAGCCACCGGAATGTTCCGTCCTGCCCCCGCAACATCGAGATCCGATGGTTGATGTCGAGCATGCGGCCGTCGCGGTGGCGCACCGTCATCGTGCCCGACCAGTCATTTCGGGCACGGCACTGCTCGATGAGCGCCGATATTGTCGGCGTTTTCTCGGAAGGCGGCAGTATGAGTGCGGCGGACCGGCCCACCACTTCCCTGGCGGAGTACCCCAGAAGCTGCTTGGCGGCCTGCGTCCATGCGACCACCGTCCCACGCTCGTCGAGCATCGCGACCGCCGACTCGGATACCTCGCGTGTGTTCAATTGCTTGCCAAGGGTCACCCTGTCCGTGTTGGTCATCGAGCTGTCCTCCTCATCAGGTGACTCGTTCTCACGCGGGTCGGCTGCGGCGACCAGGACCACGGCGGGGTGGACGGCTGGAGCAGCATGTGTCCCGGCGGGACATGGGCGACCTCGGCCGGGTCCCGCTGAGATCAAGTCGTTGAGATTTGTACCTTTTAGGTGGTTGACCGGGCAGGGCTCCGATCTGTGACAGGGCTGCAGCCGGGGCTGATGCCGACGCGGTCCACCACGGCCGCCGCAGGACCACGTGGAAGGGGTGGAACACGCGGGCACCGCAGATCCGGCAGGGCGGCGGCCCGACCTCCCAGGATGCGCAGACCACAACCGCGCACCCCCTGCATATAGCCCGGGACTTCAAGGTCCCGGGCTTCCTTCACCCACCACTCTCCCCAGCTCCCATCCCGTCCGCCGTCGACCCACACACCGTGGAGCGGGCGTGGTCCATGCTGTCCAGGTGGAGCGCGCCGCTGTACGAACGCCCTGGACGCCATGGGCCGCGTCTGCTCGGCTTTGCCTGGGTCGACGGCGGACGGGATGGGAGCTCCCCGCGCACGCCACGACGTGCCCGCACTCGGCAACGGCGCCCTCTCCAGCCCGGTGCCGACCGATCCCCGCCGGAGGCATATCTTTGGCCCGTGGGTGGCTTTCTCGCTTCCGCCCGCAGCACTTAGCGCGCCGCCGGGCGCGCCCGCGCCGTGCGCGGGCCCGTTGCTGTACTCCGCGGCTGTATGGCAACCGAGCCCCGTTGCCCCCTCATCCTCATCACAGTCCGCCGCCCACAGTTTCAAGCGGTTTCCGCGCCGTCGTCACTCTACGCATCCGGTCATACACCCCCTTCGGCTAATACATCGCATCGAAATACGCGAATATGACTGAAGAGGCTGTTTTGCCGTGCGCCCCAGGGAGCCTCAGATGGACGTCTCGAACGAATTTCTTCGAAGGGCTTGCCCGTCGGCTCTTCTGACGCTGGACGGTGCCATGCACGGCCTCAACGCCGCGATGGCCTCGGCGCTGGGCAGGTCGGCGGAAGAGTGTCTGGGACGTGACTTCGGTGATCTTTGGCCTGCAAGCCAGCGGACGTCGGCCGAGAGTCTGGTAGGCCACGCAGCCAGGACGAGTACGGCCGCGATGCGGGTGCTGGAGTTCCCCGGGCAAAGCGGAGTACCCGTTGTCTGCTTGATCGAGGCGCGGCAAGTGAAGGATCCCGCCGGGGGCGATCAGTTGGTCTGGGTGTACGCACTGGATGCGGGAAACGACCTGTCCAGCCTGCTGATCCCGTTCCGGCTCGCCACCGAGGCCGCCGACCTCGGCCTGTGGATGTATTCACCCCAGGGACGCCAGTTGGAGTGGCTCGGTGGCGCACCCGTCGCGACCGCGCTCTTCCAGGATTCCACTGCGCCGCTTTCCAGGGTGATCGCGGCAGTGCATCCCGACGACCGGGAGGCCTTCCGGCAGCTCCTGCGCTCGGCCCCCATCCAGCAGTCCCCCTGGGTGAGGTTGCGATACCTCACCCAGCACGACGGCTGGCACCAACTGGCCGCCCTGACCCGCCGCCTCCAGCTGGGGTATGGCGGCCCCGAACGGATCTTCGGGGTGGTCCGCGACGACACCAAACAGGAGAAGCGCAAGCAGAAGGCGCAGGCCGCACTGGCTGCCGAGCGACAGCGCGCCAGGGACATCGCCGACTTCTCCGCCGCCTTGATCACCGCGGCCACGGAGAAGGAGCTGCAGCAGGTCGTCCTGACGCGGCTCGCCGCGACCTTCGGGGCCTGCGGCGCCCTGCTCGCACTCGTCGACGAAGACCGCCTGCATGTCTCCACCGATGCCGGGATAGCCATGCGCGAGGTCGAGGCCCTGCACGGCCTGCGGCTGGGCCATCCCAGTCCGCTGCCCGAGGCGATCCGCACCGGCAAGCCGCAGTTCGTCCCCGACCGGAAGAACCACAGCCACCGCTGGCCGCAAGGCCCGTTTCCGCGGCTCGACCGGCTCGGCTCCGACTACGCCTTCGCGATCACTCCCCTCAGCGAGACCGGTGATCAGCCACTTGGGGCGTGGGGGATGGTTTACGACAGCGGGTACCTGCCGTCCCTGGACGAGCGGACCCTCATGGGCACGCTGGCCGACCTGGCAGGCCAGGCGCTGCGGCGCATCCGATTGCAGCAGGCGCGAGTCGAGTTGGCCACGGCGCTGCAGCAGACCATGCTCCCCACGCTGCCCGAGCACCTCCCCGGTCTGGAGGTCGCCGCCCGCTACCGGCCCAGCCGGGACGGGCTGGACATCGGCGGAGATTGGTACGACGCCTTCGTGATGCCCGACGGCGCGATCGCCCTGGAGATCGGCGACGTTCAGGGGCACGACGTGGACGCCGCCGCCTTCATGGGACAGGTCCGCTTGTCCATGCGCCTGATCGCCGACCAGGAACCGCATCCCGGAACCGTGCTGACCCGCACTAACGAGCTGCTGACCACGATGGATGTCGCACGATTCGCCAGCTGCACCCTCCTGCATGTCGCCCCGCGCGGTGGACGGGTCACCGGCACCAGCGCCGGCCATGTGCCGGTGCTGTGCGCGCACAGGGACGGCAGTCACGGTGTTCGTGAGCTGCCGGGCGGGCCAGTCCTGGGCGTCGTGCCCGGCATCAAATACCGCGAGGAGGCCTTCGCCCTGGACGAGGACACCACGCTGGTCATGGTCACCGACGGCATGGCCGAAGGACCGGGCCTGACGCTGGACGCCGGACTGGAACGAGCCGGAACACTGGCCGCCCAAGCCGTCCACGACGGGCTGAACGCCGAGGAGACCGCCGACCGCATCCTCGACGCCGCGGTCGCGCTCGACCACCTCGACGACGTGGCCGTGCTGGTCCTCCGACGCACATGACGGCGCCTGCGTCCTCCCACACCCTCTATGTGGACTCCACTACAGGTGAGCGTACCCAAGCGGGCGTTGGCGCGATCTTTAGCCGGTGGCCTGCCAGGACTGGGGTCGGGCATGGCCACGGGGCCTTACGCTGGCCGCGGATCGGGCTGGCTCCTGCCTGCCCGGTCTTGCTCGACGTCGGGTCCCGTACCGGGGAGGTGGCTAAAGATCGTGTCGGCGCCCGCCCCAGCCACCGCGGTTCTCACCTCATGCCCCCGGCTTACCTGATGTGGCGCGCGGCGGCGGCCGGCGCGCCGAGCGGGACGGAGGCAGGAGCGTGGGCGCGGCCGGACGCGGGCCGCGCGCCCGGCGGAGCGTGAGCGACGCCGGTCGCCTTGACCAGTAGTGGAGAAGGTTGTAACTCGACCAGTAGTGGAGAAGGTTGTAACTCGGTGCGATTCAGGGAAATCTCGGGCTCACGGACTCACACGCTAGTGCTGGATTCCTCTTTCGGTGGGTATAGCTGCTGGTAGCGGGGCAGTTGCGGGTGCTCGGGGGCGGGTGCTGGGTAGTGGTGCTGAGGGCACGGCCGGGCCGTGACGAGAGCGAGCAAGCGGTGGTTCACCGCCTGGCGTCGGCCAGAAAGGCGCCGAAGGTTGTGGTGGAGCGCTGCCGGATGGTGGAGCTGAGCTGGAACGGCTGGCTGGTCCCGCAGATAGCCGACGAGCTGCGGTGCGGTCAGAAGACGGTGCGCCGCTGGCTGCACCGCTTCAACCGCTTGGGGCTGGAGGGACTGGAGGATCTGGGCGGGCAGGGACGCAAGCGAAGGATCACCGAGGCCGAGCGCTCGAGGATCGTCGGCCTGGTCAGGCTGACGCCGCCGGGTCGGCTGGAAGTGCAGCCGTCGAACGAGATGTGGGCCGCGGACGAGTTGGGGCCCTCGGAGTGGACTTTGGACGCGCTGACCGCCGCGGCCCGGGACCTGGGCATCGAGGTCAGCCGCTCCCAGGTGCGCCGGATCCTGCTGGCCGAGGGGGTGCGCTGGCGGCGCACGCGCTCGTGGACCCGCTCGAGAGATGTGGACTTCGAGGGAAAAGGACGCGGATCGTCGAGCTCTACACCAGCCCGCCCGACGGCGCGACGGTGGTCTGCGCCGACGAACTCGGCCCGGTGATCCCACGCACCTTCCCGCCGGCACCGGGCTGGTCGCCGGACGGACACCGCATCAAAAACGAGCTCGACTACTCCCGCGGACCGGAGAAAACCTGGGTCTACGGCGCCTTACGCGTCTGGGACGGCCACGAGGTCACGATGACGGCCACCTCCCGTAACAGTGCCTTCTACCAGCAGTTCCTTCAGCTGGTCGAGGACGCCAACCCCGTCGGGGACATCTACGTGATCACCGACAATCTGTCCTCCCACAACAGCGTGTCCACCCGGACCTGGCTCGAGGAACATCCCCGCATCCAACATGTGTTCATACCGGTCGGTGCCTGCTGGCTCAACCTTCAAGAGGGCTGGTGGCGCATCTTCCGCAAGACTGCTCTGGCCGGACGCTCCTTCGGCGACCGCGACCACATCACCCACGCCACCGAAGTGGCCACAGCCCAGCTCAACGCCCGCGCCCGACCCTGGATCTGGGGCAGACCCGCACCGCCCACCAGGCGTTTACGCCGCCGCTATGTGTACTTCCTTTGAGGAATCCAGCACTAGCGGTGGTTTGTTGACGGCGGGTCCGTGCGGGAGTAGGCGTGAGGTAAAGGCGTCAACTACGGCCTGGAGAGCCCGAGATGACGAAACGGCTGCCGTGTCCGCCCGCGCCAGGTCCGCTTGAAGCGTACGCCGTCCGCTTCGATGATCTCTTCGGAACGCTGGCCCAGCGGCGTGGGTTTCGCGAGTACCTGGCCGGGCTGCTGCTGCCCCGCGACCGCAACAAGACACTGACCTGTCTGGCCGGCGCCGAACCGGTGGCCGGTGCTCAGCATGCGGCGGTGCAGCGGCTGCAGTTCTTCCTGTCCGAGTCGACCTGGAACCAGGAAGCGGTCAACGCCCGCCGGCTGGAGCTGCTGCTGGCCGACCCGGCCACCTCCCCGCACCCGGACGGTGTCCTGGTGGTGGATGACTCCGGCGACCGCAAGGACGGGACGGCGACCGCGCATGTGGGCAAGCAGTATCTCGGCTCGGTCGGGAAGATCGACCGAGGTGTGGTCACCGTGACCACCTGCTGGGCGGACGAGCGCGTCTACTACCCGGTGCACGCCCGCCCCTACACCCCGGCCCATCACTTCCCCCGCGGCAAGAACGACCCGGGCTTTCGCACCAAACTGCAGATCGCGGCCGACCTGGCCGCCCGGGCCAAGGCCGCCGGGCTGGTCTTCCGCGCGGTGACCGCCGACTGCGCCTACGGCGACGAGGACAGCTTCCGCTCAAGCCTGCACGCCGCCGGCCTGCCGTTCGTGATGGCCCTCAAGCCTCGGCACGGCACCTGGGCCTACGGCCCCGACACCCACACCCCCGTCGACGCCGCCCGCCTCCTGACCTGGCAGGATGCGGAACATCCCGGGGACTGGTCGCGCATCGAGCGCACGTTCCGCGACGGGCACACCGCCACCTGGTGGGCCGCCGAGGCCCGACTGGGCTGGTGGGGCCCGGACGGCAACGTCCGCCTGGTGGTGGCCACCGCCGACCCGGCCACGCTGCCGGCCAAGGCGACCTGGTACCTGGCCACCGACCTGCCCCGCCCGGGCTCCCCACGCGTCGCCGAATCGCCGTACCCGCCCGCCGCCCTCGCCGAAATCGTGCGGATCTACGGACTGCGGCACTTGGTCGAGCAGAGCTACAAACAGGTCAAGGACGAACTCGGCTGGGCCGACTTCCAGGTCCGCTCCGATGCCGCCATCCAGCGTCACCAGGCACTCGTGAACTGCGCATTCAGCTTCTGCTGGAACACCTGGTTCGCCCCGCCCCCGCCCGTCCCAGCCCACCAGCCACCCGGGTCTGACGCACTGCCAGGCCCGTTAGAGAGGGGGAGAACCGATGCCCCAGCAGCCCCGGACGGCCTGCTGGCCCCAAGCCCTACGGGCCGTCCGTGGCTGGCTGACGCCCTGGTCCACGCTGCAACGCTACTGGCGGGCATGGTCGACGAAGCCCCCGCCCGAAGCACTCCAGGAACTGATCAACACCGTCGGCAGCGGCAGACCTCTTGACCTCTACTGCCCGGGCTAACAAACCACCGCTAGTGTGATGCGCCGGAAATCCTGAGGGTTAGTAAGTACCCTGTCGTCATGTCGCATTCGGGGCCTTCTGCTGTGGCGATCACGTTGTCCGAGGCCGAGCGCGCCGAGTTGGTGCGCCGGACGAAATTGCCGCACCGGCGTTCGGCCGAGAAGGCCCGCATCATCCTGGCGTGTGCTGATGGCATGTCAAACGCGGGTGTCGCACGGCTCGTCGGTGTCCAGGCCAAGACGGTCGGCAAGTGGCGTCGGGCTTTCGCCGTGGAGCGGGTGGCCGGGCTTGAGGACGCCGGCTGGATCGGCCGGCCGAAAGCCGACCTGGTCCTGGACGATGCTGAGCGCAGACAGTTGCAGCAGTGGGCGCGGCAGGCCAAGACCGCCCAGTTCCTCGCGTTACGGGCCAAGATCGTGCTGCGCTGCGTGGAGGGCGGGACGAACCAGCAGGCCGCGGCCGACCTCGGCATCGACAGGTCGACCGTGGACCGCTGGCGGGCCCGGCACCACGCGCCTCATCGGCCAGGAAGCGGTCGCCGAACTCCGGGTCGTCACGGTGGGCGTCGAACAGCGCGTCGCGCGATGCGCCTCCTCCAGCACGGAGTCAGCCACCGCTTCTCGAGCCAGCGGTAGTAAGGCTGTCTGGCGAGCTTCAGCACCCGGCACGTGACCGTGACGGGCATCCCGTTCGCGGCCAGCTCCTTCACGAGCGGGTAGATCCTTTTCCCGGCAGATGCGCCTGCGACAGATAGGCCGCCGCCCGGCGCAGGACCTCGTTCTCCTGCTCCAGCAGCTTGATCCGACGACGTACTTCCCGCAGTTCCGCGCTCGCCTGGCTGGTCATCCCGGGCCTGGATCCGTCATCGATGCCCGCGCGGCGCATCCATTTCCACAACGTCATCGGATGGACGCCGAAGTCCTTGGCCACCTGCTCGACCGTCACCCCAGGACCACGGTTCCTCGCGACCCGCACGACGTCCTCACGGAACTCTTCGGGATAGGGCTTGGGCACAGCGACATCCTTCCCACCTGCCCTACAGGGCAAGCCAGCTCAGATGACCTGCCCCACTGTTTGGGTTCCAGCTGCGGTGGCTAACTGGCAGCGTGGATGGTGTCTTGTGCGGAGAGTAGTTCGTACTCGATGGGGGTGCGGTAGCCCAGTGCTGAATGTCGTCTCTGGCGGTTGTAGAAGATCTCGATGACCCTGTTGTCCAATTGGTTCATGTGGCGAGTTCGAGGGCCGCGAGCCGGGAGGTTCTGGTCTGGGCGAGCGGGGTGCCAGTCCACCAGGCGTCGAGCCGGATCAAGTTGACTGCAGTGGCTGTCAGGACATGGCCGAGGTGTGTTTTGGCCAGGCCGCGATAGCGGGTGCGGCGCATGCCGGCGACGGCGACGGCTTGGTGGATGGTTCCCTCGATACCGGCCCTGGCGGCGTAGCGTTCCTTCCACGCCTTGGTGGTCTGCTCGGCGCGGACGCGTTCGAGCAGGGCGTCTTGTCCTTGAGGCCGGACGGTGAGCTGTCGGCCGTACTGGG
>NZ_JBVJPA010000048.1:0-9072 GCF_055582885.1 Streptomyces sp. NPDC107454
GAGGGCAGCCGGTAGGCATCGGTCCTGGTGCCGTAGCGCTTCTGCCATGCCGGGTCCATCCAGCTCACGAGCCACTGCGCACTGGCCGCGGACAGTGCTTCCAGGCTGGCCCGAAGCGTCTCGCCGATGAACTCCAACCGGTTCAGGCGCCGGACAGCCGCCAACACATGAGTGGAGTCGGTGCGCTGCCGCCCTCCGGCGCTGACCAGGCCCTGACCGGCCAGGCGCTCCAGCAGCAGGTCCAGCACCCGCTCCTCCAGGCCGTGGTCCAGCAGCCGTTGCCGGAACCCGGTCAGCACCGTGAAGTCGAAGCCGGGATCGGTGAGCTCCAGTCCCAGCAGGTACTTCACGTCGATCCTGGCCCGCACCGCGTGCGCTGCCTGTCGGTCCGTCAGGTTCTCAACGAATTGCAGCACGCTTACCAGGGCGAGCTGTCCGGGCGAGATGCCAGGCCGGCCGCGGTCTCCGAACGCCTCGCGGAACTCCTCGTTCGAGAACACTGAACCGAGTTGGTCACGGATCCGCATCGCAAGACACCCCTTCGGGAACGCAGCATGTGCGACCGCACTCGTCCCATCCGGAACACCGCCAGAAGCCGACCCCATCGACACAGCCGCCACCCCCTGCCGTAGGGCGACCCCATTCACGCGCCCCTGACCAGCAGGATCCGTCCCGCCGCCTGCCTCCGACCGAGTGATCGACGCAAACTCCCTCGAATTGAGCAACAGGGTCATCGAGATCTTCTACAACCGCCAGAGACGACATTCAGCACTGGGCTACCGCACCCCCATCGAGTACGAACTACTCTCCACACAAGACACCATCCACGCAGCCAGTTAGCCACCGCAGCTGGAACCCAAACCGTGGGGCAGGTCAACCCTGTCACCCAACCCTGCAGCAGACCCGGGTGGTGTGCTCGTCTGTCGCGGTGCTTGCGCTGGTCGTGGGCGGCAGTCTGCGAAGTAGATCATCTGGCGGAGTTGTCCTGGGGGCGGATCAAGCGTCGGGGCAAGTCATGAGCGTGAAAGGTGGCGATCAGGCAAGGTGGATGGATGCGTGAGTCGTCCTTGCCTGGAGGTTTCGTCAATGCGGTCGTTCGTGTCGGGGACACGGTGCGCCGTCCAGCCTCGGCGAAGTTCGTGGGTGATCTGCTGAGGTTGCTTGAAGCCAGTGGCTGGGGTGGTGCTCCGCGGTATCTCGGTGTGGACGACGAGGGCCGTGAAGTCCTCAGTTACCTCGATGGCCACGTGGCATGGGAGCTGCGACAACCTGCTGCTGTGTCATCGGACGAGAGTCTGGTGACGGCCGCCCGGCTCGTGCGTGAGTTCCATGACCTGACGGCCGGCACCCCGCTGGCCGGAGATCAAGAGGTCGTGTGTCACAACGACTTGTCGCCCAAGAACACGGTCTATCAGCTGTGCAGTGGCGAGTTTCGGCCGGTGGCATTCATCGACTGGGACCTTGCTGCGCCGGGCGCGCGGATCCACGACATCGCTCATGTCTGCTGGCAGTACCTCGGTCTGGGCCCTTCGGTCACCGACGTTGAGAAGGTAGCCCGGCGCATGAGGCTGATCGTTGACAGCTACGAGTTGTCCGACCGGCAACGTCTCGTGTCCACGATCTTGTGGTGGCAGGACCGGTGCTGGCGGGGCATCGAGACCCAGGCCGATGCGGGTGACGTCGCCATGACCCGGCTCCGTGACGCAGGGGCGGTGAGGCAAGTTCAGTCGGCCTATCAGTGGGTTTCCGATCATCGGGGTGCATTGGAACGCTCAGTGCAGTAGCGCGCGTGGGCAACGGCCGCAGTCGGTTCGCTGGTTCCTTCCCGTGGCGGTCGGACGGCCTTCTACGATCCGACGCATGCTGGATCCCGAACTGCTGGAACGGATCACCACGCGGCGCGCGGAACTGGACGAACTCGAAGAACAGCTGGCCAAGCAGCTGGCGGAGGTACGGGCCGAGCGGGACGAACTCGCCGTCGCCGAACGGGTCTTTGATCGGGTGAGCGAGCAGCTCGCCGACGAACGCGCCTCGGCTGGCCTCGGACCTGGGCAGGTGGGCGGCCGTGCGGTGATGCTGATTCCGCACCGTACGCCGGACGCGGAGGAGACCATGCTCCCGCCCGACTACCAGCGCATCGTCGCCGCCGTGCGCCAGGCCGCCGGACCGGTCATGGCCCGGCAGGTCGGCGAGACGCTGGGCGTCGACGTCAGCGTTCGGGCCAAGCTGGAACCGCTGCGCGGGAGGCTGGTCAGACTCGTCGATCGCGGCTGGCTGCGGAAACTGCCCGACGGCCGGTTCACCACCCGCCTGTGACCAGGAGCACCGCCACTCGGAACGGCTCGGCACGGTCGTAACCGGGGTACCCCCGGCGGCCGTTGGAATTGTGTGACGAATACCAAAAAGCGCGCCGAGGACTCCTGCCCGTTTGTCTACCAGTGCCGTCTGCCGCTGTCCACGCGCACCGTCAACCACCTCGCCGATCTGCTCCGGCGCCATCTGAAGGCGATACGGTCCAGGTGGCGGATCCTGCCGCCGGGGAAGATCGCGGTGCTCGTCCTGGCCGTACTGCGCCACGACCAGCGCCTGGCCGACATGGCCGACGGCAACGACGTGTCCGAGTCCACCGTCCGCCGCTGGCGGGACGAGCTGATCGGACTGCTCGCCGCCCAGGCACCGCGCCTGGACCGTGCCCTGAAGAAGGTCGCCAGGCAAGGCGGGGAAGTGGTCCTGATCGACGGCACATTCGCTAGTCACAGAGTGAATGTCAACGACAAGGCCCGGGTTGCTGCGGCGGCATCCAGGGTCATCCACCCCTAGTCACTGGCCATGTCACGAAGGCGCGGGGTGCTGGACGCTGGATCCTCCGCCTTCCCCAGGGCGCGCGGTGACAGATCACCCGTCACGGGGCCTCCGCCCTGTACGGGCGCGGTATCGGGACGGTGGGCCTTGAGCGGGCTCGGCGCGTCCCAGCACCTGTCAGGACCCTGCGTCGAAGATCTACCCATTCAGCGCGGACCGGGCCGCCCAGCCATTTTTCCGCATGTGGGCCGGGCCGGTCAGGCAAGGCCCGCCGGGAGTGGCACCGCCGCTGCCAGGAGTTTGGTGCGACGGCGGCATGCTCCCGCCTGATCGGGAGCCTCGACGGGGCAGGGCGGGAAACGCGCCATAATGCTCGTGCAACGGGAGGGGTTGTATGAGTCTGTCGTTTTCTCACCAGTTCAACGTGCAGGCGGTCGCAGCGGAAGGCGGGTCCGCCCAGTTCGGGACGAACGTGCTCGCTGGTCTCGTCGATGGGATCGACACGTTCCGGGACGAGTTGGAGCGGAAGCGGCGATCACGCAGCCTGGGGCCCGGGATGCTCGGGGCGTTCTTGTGGGTGGACGACGCTGAACTGCTGTGCCGGATCGCCGAGTTCCCGTCCGCGTGCGTAGTGGTCAGCAAGCAGCCACGGGGCCCGCGTTCCCGGGAGAAGCTGCGCAGGGTAGCCGATGCGGTGAAGGGCGCGGCCGGCTTCCCTGCTCGGGCGCTGCCTCATCTGGAGGGACTGCGCCTCCATGAGGACGGCGCGGCACCGGTAGTGGGTCCCCGCTCAGCGTCACCGGACATCCAGCTGTCCGCGCTGCGCAGCCTCGGCTACCGCAAGGCCGGAGATCATCTCGTTCCGATCCTGCACACCAAGATGTTGCTGCTGGGTGAGCTCTGGTGGCACGACGAGGACGGATCGGGCACGGTAGCCGACGTCATCGGGTTCAGGCCCAGTCGGCTGTGGCTGGGGAGCGCCAATGGCACCGAAAGCTCTCGCCGCAGCCTGGAGTTCGGGCTATGGACGCAGGATCCCGGCCTCATGGAGGCCGCACAAAAGTTCCTGGTCGAGGTGGTGGCCCAGTCCGAGGAGCTGGATCCTGACAGCAACACCCTGACTCCGGACCTGGTCGAATCGGACTACGACGACGAGGAGATGTGGGAGGCGCTCACCGCGCTGGCTGACGACGCACCCGACGAGGGCCACAGGGACAGCGAGTGACGAGCATGAGCGAGACCGTCGCCCCCGGGTCGCCTCGTTTCGCCCTGCACACCCTGGGCTGGCGTGCCTTTCAGGACCTGTGCGCGGCTGTGCTGCGGGAGGTGTGGGGGCAGTCGGTGCAGGCGTTCGCGGACTCCAACGACGGGGGCAGGGACGGCGCCTTCTACGGCACCTGGCAGCCGCCGGACGAGCCCGGAGGCGTGCGAGATCTGCTGCCGGGCCCCTTTGTGCTGCAGTGCAAGCACACCAAGAAGGCGGATGCCACACTCGCCCCGTCGGAACTCGAGGACGAGTTCACCAAGGTCCGCGCCTTGGTCGAGCGCGGGGTGTGCGCGACCTATGTGCTGCTGACGAACGCCCGGGTCAGCGGCCAGTCCGAGGAAGAGATCCGGCGGCGACTGGGTGCCTGCGGAGTGGCGCATCCCCTGGTCCTGGACGGGCAGTGGCTGAGCGACATGATCGCCTCGCATCGAGGGCTGCGGATGTTCGTCCCTCGTGTCTATGGGCTCGGTGATCTGTCGCAGATCCTCGACGAACGCGCCTACACCCAGGCTCTGGTGCTGATGAAGTCTGCGCCGGAGCAGGTTTCCACGTTCGTCGTCACCAACGCCTACCGCAAGGCCGCCCGCGCCCTGCGCGACCACGGCTTCGTGCTGCTGCTCGGCGACCCGGCCGTGGGCAAATCCGTCATCGCCCTGATGCTCGCCATCAGCGCCGCCGACAACTGGGGGTGCGTGGCCATCAAGCCGCGGACCTCCGACGAGCTGGTGCAGCGCTGGAACCCTCACGAGAAAGATCAGTTCTTTTGGCTCGATGACGCCTTCGGCGCGGTCCGTCATGAGGAGATCCTCACCCACGCCTGGGCGCGGGACCTGCCGCACGTGATGAGCGCCGTGAAGAACGGGGCCCGGGTCGTGCTGACCTCCCGCAACTACATCTACAACGAGGCCCGGCCCTTGCTCAAGCCGTATGCCTACCCCCTGCTGCACGAGCAGCAGGTCACCGTCGACGTCGCCGACCTCGCCCGCGCGGAGCGGCAGCAGATCCTCTACAACCATCTCGCCGCGGGCGATCAGCCGACAAACGTGCTCAGCCAGATGAAGCCGCACCTCGAGTCCGCAGCCGACGCCAAGCCATTCCGCCCCGAAGCCGCCCGCCGTCTCGGACTCCAGGCCTTCACCACCGGACTGTCCCAGACCCGCGAGAGCATCACGTCCTTCATGGCCCAGCCTCGGCAGCTCCTGATCGATGTCTATGACCAGCTGGACGTGGACGCCCACGCAGCTCTCGCTCTCGTGTACGCCACAGGTCAGGACAAGGGGCTGCCCAGCCCCGTCGCCCTTGATCCGGTCCAACGCGACATCATCGAACGGGCTGGCGCCGCGCCCGGCGCCACCAGCCGGGCCATGGCAACGCTCACCGGTACCTTCCTCACCGAGGCGACCGCCCTTGACGGGCAGGCGTACTGGTCATTCCACCACCCCACTCTCCGGGAAGGTTTCGCCGCCTGGCTGACCACCCAGGCCCACTTGCTGCCCATCGTCCTGACCGGCATGACCGACCGGGCCCTGCTCTCCCGCACGGACTGCCTGCCCCCCGGCAGCGAACAGCGCCAGGGCACTCTCCTGCGCATTCCGCCACCTCTGTATCAGGCCACGGCCCAGCGGATCTCCGCGCTGCGCCGACATCGCCGCAGCCCCGACATAGAGTGGCGGGAGGAGTACGAGCGTCGGCAAAGAATCCTCTCCTACTTGTCGCGGGACAGCAGCGACGGCTTCCTACGCGCCTACATCGCAGAAGATCCCGAACTTCACGCGCTGCTCCTGGACTTCGACGCACCGGCCAAAGACGATCTCCGCACACGGGTGCTGGCCCGCCTCCACCGTGCCGGCCTGCTCCCCGAAGAGATCCGGCAGGAGGCAATCGCACACATGACAGACCTGGCCGTCACGGCACCCGACGCCTCATGGATCGAGCACCACGACTGGCAGAAAGAGGCGTGGCACGTCCTCCTCAGCGACGAGGAACGCGAGAGCCTGTTCGAGCACGTACGCCAAGAGCTCGTTCCCCGCCTCGAACGGCGCGTAGATGACTGGGCCTCGGAATTCGACGGCGACCCAGACAACGACCCCGTCGACGACGCGCTGTTCTGGTACAGCCAAGCCTTCGAGCGACGGCTCGACGATGACACAGCCGGTGAGTTCGATCAGGCACGCGACATCTACCAACAGATCCGCGAGGATCCGGACTCAGCCCACCGCGCCTGGGCTCCCGATCCTCCTCCCTACCGACGAGAGACCTCGCAAAGCACCCAGCCCGTCCCGGAACAGCGCAGCCTTTTCGACGACATCGACCATTGACAGAAATTCCTCGCCCAGGCGCCCACGCCTGAACAGCCTGCTCACGACGTCCGCTTCAGCGCATCCAGCACGGACTCATCCCAGAAGCTCGGTGTGGTCCGTGGACGGAGGCGGGGGCTTCGCGCTGTGCTCTGACAGCGTCCAGCACCCGGGCGTTGTCAGTGCCGGGTGGGAAGATGGCGTGAGTGTGATCCGCGCGGCAGAGGGACGACTGTGGCTGTTGAGTGGGAGCGCATTGGGCAGCCCCGGTTCGACCGGATCGTCGAGGCCCTGGTGCACCGCATGTACAACGCCACGGCGACGGTGGAGGCGGTCAACGGACGCGGCGGGGACGACGGCATCGACATCAAGGTCACCAGCGGGCCGCGGGTGCGGATCTTCCAGCTGAAGTACTACCCGGACGGTTTCCCCGCCGCGTCGTTCAAGGGCCGTCGCTCGGCGATCAAGGTATCGTTCGAGTGGGCCATGCTCCAGGCCCCCTGGGAATGGATCCTGGTGGTGCCCTGCACGCTGACCGCAGCCTAGCGGGCGTACGTGAATGCTCTGCCTGCCGGGCGCACGGTGCGGGTGCGGGTGATGGACCGGGCGGAGCTGGACGACCGGCTGGCGGTGCACGCGGATCTGGAGGCGTCCTTCAACCGCGACCAGCTGTTCGAGGCAGCGAAGGTCTACAACCAGGAGCGGGCACTGCTGATGGGCAGTCTCGCCGACATCGGCGCCCGGGTGGGGGCGCGGGGCCGGCAGGTCGACGGCCTGGACGACCACTGGACGGTGGACTTCGCCCGGCAGACGGATGCGGTGGTGCATGTCTTGCGCGGCAAGCACCCACGGGCCCACGAGGTCTCCCCCATCCAGATCACCCTGACCGGGGCGGGGGACCTGGCCCCGGAGCTCGCCGACGCCGTCCGGGCCAGCCTGGGGTTCGGGCGGCCGGAGGAAGTGGTCCTGCCGCCCTCGGCGATGGGGAGTCTTACCCTCACCGGGCCCGACTGGCTGTCCGGTGCCCACCGCGAGGTGGAGGTACCTCGCCCGCCTGCAGATCCGCGCCGGCCACACCGACGACGGCCGCCAGCGACTGCTGGGCCTGTACGAAGCCGTCGGCACCGGCCACACCGCTGCCTTCGAGGGCATCACCGTGCCGGCCGACCTCACCCGCACTGCCGAGGACCGGCGGGAAGTCCACGCGTGGCTGTGGCGCGTCCTCCTCGCCGACGGCACACGCACCCTCACCACCACCGGACGCTGGCGTGAGGCCCTCGCCCATATCAAACAACACCGGGGCGTGGGCACACGGATGCTCGACGGACGCCAAGTCGCCGTAGTCGCGGCCCTCACCACCGGCGACACAGCACATGCTGCGGAACTGCTCACCAGCACGGCTCCCGGCAAGCCGTGGGAACAGGCTGTCACCACCTGCCTGACCACACTGTGCCGCCGCGACGCCGGACAGGACACCGACAGCTACCTGACAGGCCTCGTGACCACCTACCTGAACCACGAGGCGAAGCCGGGCCTGACCGTCTTCGACATCCGCCTTGGCCTCACCGCCCTCGATGCGATCGCATCCACCGACCATCCCGGAGCCGGCAGCCTCGTCAACGACCTGGTCCGACGCATTACGGAAGCCCGCGATGGATACGCGGCCCGCGAAGTCCTGGCGCACCCTCTGTTCCTCATGCTCGCAACGGACAGCCAGGCACACGGATGCAAGGACTTGATCCGGGCCTGCCATCTCGAAGCCGGAACTCTTCCGAAAGAGCTGCACCGCAGCCTCTCGGCCGCTCTCCACTCCAGCGATGCGGTGCTCACCCGCTCGCTGAACACGGCCTCGGCGTCCGCAGCCATGAACGACTGGTCGGCCGACGGGAGTTCGGGATTGACCAGCACCGCGACGGCGCCGAGCCGGGCGGTCGCGAGGAACGCCGTCACCCACGCGATTCCGTCGGGCAGCGCCAGCACCACCCGCTCACCAGGCCGCACCCCGTGACCGGCGAGCACGGTAGCGACGCAGGCCGCGAGCGGGTGCACCTCGCCGTAGGTCCAGGTCCGGTGACCCTGGTCGAAGACGGCCCGCCCGGCCCACCCGCGCCGCTCCGCCAGCCCGGCGAGCTGGGCGGCGAGGTTGCCTGGAACCTCGGCGTCGGCCGGCGTGCGCACGGACTGCGGAGTCGTCATCGCACGGGCCCCTCGGTGGGAGTGTGCTCGCCGCGGACGCGCTCCGCGTGGAGGGCGGCCCGGGCCACCGTATGCTCTCCCTGCTCACGCAGCACCTGACACGGGTTCGCCGAAACAAGTGCGCTTTCGTGAAAGCCTCGTTGGAGGCGATCGCGATGCTGCTCTCCTCCTCACGCTCTGCGAGGGCCTGGAAGAGCATTTCGGCGCCCCGGCGGCCCAGTTCAAGATAGCCGAGCTTGTCGATCTATGCCGATATCCGCATAGATCGATGAACTCGGCTACATGGAGCTTGACCGCAGGGGCGCTGAGCTGCTGTTTCAGGTTCTGACCGAGCGCGAGGAGAAGAACAGCGTCGCCATCGCTTCGAACGAAAGTTTCAGCGGGTGGACGAAGACGTTCACCGATCCGCGTCTCTCCGCGCTTATCTCGACTTCAGTCTCTGAATCACGCTGCTGACCAGCAACATGATGTCGTGGACGGTTGTCTTTGACTACGAGCTCTCGGCGGCGA
>NZ_JBVJPA010000049.1:0-7588 GCF_055582885.1 Streptomyces sp. NPDC107454
CTAGGTCCTGTCCCCACGGTTGGAGACCGAACGTGACGTGTCACGCCCTCGCCGCGCGCCTTCCCGGCGCCGTCGATCCCGGGCCCCTCCTCGACGCGGCCGTACGCGGCTGGTGGCCCGAACTGCCCGGGCGGTGGCCGGTGTTGTGGAGCGACTCGGTGCCCGCGCGGTGTGCCGCGCACCGGCTGCGCAGCGAACTCCACCGGCCGCTCGACCCATCGGGCCCGGCGTTCCGCGCGGTCCTGCTGCGGTACGAGGGCGGGGGCGCCCACCTGGTGCTGGTGGCCGACCACACGGTGCTGACCCCGGCCGCGCTCCAGGACATCGCGCACGTCCTGCTCGGTCACCGTCCCGGCGCCGAAGTGGCCGTTCCGCTCGGCGGCCACGAGCCGCCGAGCGGCCCGCACCGGCCCCGTGTCGACTGGGCGACGGGCGACGAGGACGCCGGCGACCGGACGGGCGTGGTCACCGTGCCGGTGCCGGCCGGGGCCTTCGACGCCCTGGTCCTCGCCACCGCCCTGGTCCTCGCCCGCTACGAATACCGGGACCCGGGGGACGCGCTGCCCGCGTACGCCACGGTCCTCGACGACCAGGGTCCGGGGGACCCCGCCTTCAGCCACCAACTCCCGTTCCAGACGCCCTCCTTCCCGCTGACCCTCGTCCCCCGAGGCGCCACGGTCGAACTGCACCACCGGCTCCGGCACATCGACGACGCCTGCGCCGGGGCCTTCGCCCGTCACCTCACCCACGCGCACGGTCAGCTGGGCCGGGTTCCCCTCACGGAGATCGAGCTCATCCCCCGCGAGGAGGCCGAACGCCTGCTCGCGCCCCCCGCCGCGAAACCCCGGCCCGCCGCCCCCACGCGTACAGACCGCACCCGCACGGACCCCACCCGTATCGACACCGCCTTCGACGCCCGTGCCGACCGCCACCCCGACGCCCCCGCCCTCACCCACGACGGCACCACGACGACGTACGGGGCACTGCGCGAGCGCGCCGAGCGGCTGGCCGCCGGACTGCGCGCCGCCGGGGTCCGCCCCGGTGACCGGGTCGGTGTCCGGCTGGAGCGCGGCGCCGACCTGGTGGCGACGATGCTCGCGGTGCTGAAGGCGGGCGCGGCATACGTACCGATGGATCCGGCGCACCCCGAGGAGCGCCTCGACCGCACGGCGCGCGACGCGGGCGTACGGCTGGTCGTCCGGGACACCGCGCCCTACCTGGGCGCCGCGCGGACCGGCCGGCCGCGGAACCCCGCACCGCGGAACCTCACCTCGCGGGATCCCGCCTACGTCATCCACACCTCCGGTTCGACCGGCCGCCCCAAGGGGGTCGTCGTCCCCCACGCCAATGTCCTCGCCCTCCTCGACGCCACCCGCGAGGACTTCGCCCTCACCGCCGCCGACACCTGGACGTTCTTCCACTCCGCCGCCTTCGACTTCTCGGTGTGGGAGATCTGGGGCGCCCTGCTGACCGGCGCCCGGCTGGTGGTCGTGGACCACTGGGTGGCGCGCTCGCCGGAGGACTTCCACGCGCTGCTGGTACGGGAGTCGGTGACCGTCCTCAGCCAGACCCCGTCGGCCTTCGGGCAGGTGCGGGCGGTGGACCGGGGCGCGAAGGAAGGGTTGTCGGTGCGGCTGGTGGTGCTGGGCGGGGAGGCGCTGGACACCCGGCCGCTGCTCGGCTGGTTCGACCGCCACCCGGAGGACCGCTGCCGCCTGGTCAACATGTACGGGATCACGGAGACCACCGTCCACGTCACCGCGGCGACCGTCACCCGGCGCGAGGCCCTGGCCGCCTCCCGCTCGGTGGGCCGCCCGCTGCCCGGCTGGTCGGTGTCGGTACGCGACGAGCGGGGGCGCCCGCTGCCGAAGGGCGCGGCGGGGGAGATCTGGGTGGGCGGGGCAGGCCTCGCCCTCGGATACCTGGGGCGGCCCGAGCTGACGGCCGAGCGGTTCGTGAACGATCCGTACGGCCCCGGCCGGTGGTACCGCAGCGGTGACCTGGGCCGGCTGCGCGCCGACGGTTCACTGGAGCACCTGGGGCGGATCGACAGCCAGGTGAAGGTGCGCGGGTACCGGATCGAGCCGGACGAGATCCGGGCGGTGCTGCTGGAGGACCCGGTGGTCACGGCGGCGGCGGTGGTGCTGAGCGGGGACGCCTTCGAGGACGCGGCGGGGGTGCGGATCGACGCGTATGTCGTGGCCGAAGGCGACACCGGCGACGTACGCAGGCGGGCCGCGCGGCTGCTGCCCGACCACATGCTGCCGACGACCGTCACCGCCGTCCCCGTGCTGCCGCTGACCTCGAACGGCAAGCTGGACCGCGACCGTCTCCCGGCGCCGCGGAAGCCCGTGTCGGTGCCCGCGCCCACCGGAGATCTGGTGACGGCCCTCACAGGGGTGTGGGAGGAGATCCTCGGTGTCCCCGTCGGCCCGGACGACAACTTCTTCGAGCTCGGCGGGAACTCGCTCTATGCGATCCGTGTCGGCACCGCCCTGCGCGAGCGCGGGCTGCCCGCGCTTTCCCTGCGGCTGCTCTACACGCATCCGACGGTCCACGCCCTGTCGCTGGCCATGGCAGACGAATGAAGGCCCCTCACCGTGGTGAAGGGCCTTCTCATGTGCGCCGCCAGGGACTCGAACCCCGGACCCGCTGATTAAGAGTCAGCTGCTCTAACCAACTGAGCTAGCGGCGCATGACTCTCGCCTCCCGCTCCCGCGGTCGGCGACAAAAGAAATACTACCTGGTCCGGACGGGTGCTTCCGACCACCCAGGACCTGATCCGAACGACAGGCCCTAGATGGCGAGGGAGAGCAGGACGGGGGTGGCGCCGCGGTTGAGTGTGTCGGCGGCGCGGCGCAGGCGGTGGGCGTGTTCGACCGGGAGGGAGAGGGCGAGGCAGCCGACCGAGGAGCCCGCGGTGATGGGGACGGCCGCGCAGACCGTGCCGATCGCGTACTCCTGGAGGTCGAGCACCGGCACCGTGGCCGGCTGGGCGTCGAGCCGGGACAGCAGCAGCCGCTCGTTGGTGATGGTCCGCGAGGTGAGGCGGGCCATCTTGTGACGGGAGAGGTGGTCGCGCCGGGCGTTCAGGTCGAGCTGGCCGAGAAGGCTCTTGCCGACCGCGCTGGCGTGGGCCGAGGAGCGGAAGTCCACCCATTCGTTGACCGCGGGGGTCGCGGGACCCTCGGCGCACTGGGTGACGTGCACCTCGCCGTCGATGTAGCGGCTGATGTAGATCGCGGCGCCGACCGAGTCGCGCAGACGGTCGATGGTCTGCTGGAGTTTCTCGCGCAGTGCCTGGTCGCGGCCGTGGGCGGAGCCCAGCCGGCCGAGGGCGACGCCGGCGACGTACGCGCCGTCGACGACCTGCTCGACGTACCCCTCCCGGCGCAGCATCCGCAGCAGTGCGGTCAGGCGCTCCGTGTCGAGGCCCGTCTGGCGGGCCAGCTCGACGTCGGTGACACCGCCGGAGTGCCGGGCCACCGTCTCCAGGACGCGCAGGGCGTCCTGGGCCGAGTGGTACGGCGCGGTCGGCTCGTTCATCAGCGCCACGGTTTCCCCCTGCGCTTTTTGGGCCATCGATCCGGACAGCTGAGCTCCTCCACGATAACTGTCAAACGCTTGGTGGGGAGGGGCTGTTGGCGAGAAAGTCGGTGCGCTCCGGTTCGCTCAACAGGAGTGCGACACTCTGGCATATGCCGAGGTCATGGCTCAGCGGGCATGCCACATGGTCCGGACCTCGCACCTTGTCGCGTTCACTATTTGTAGTCACAGGATCGCGCTGAGGAATTCCCGGGTCCTTTCGTGCTCGGGATCGGTGAAGATCCGATCCGGCGAACCGGACTCGATGACATGGCCGGAATCGAACATCAGCACCTGGTCCGAGATGTCGCGGGCGAAATTCATCTCATGGGTCACACAGAGCATCGTGATGTCGGTGGTGTGGGCGATGTCCCGGAGGACATCGAGGACGCCCGTGACCAGCTCGGGGTCGAGCGCGGACGTCACCTCGTCCAGAAGCAGCACCTGGGGCCGCATCGCCAGCGCCCGTGCGATCGCCACCCGCTGCTGCTGTCCGCCGGACAACTGACTCGGGTAGGCGTCGCACTTGTCCGCGAGGCCCACCAGCTCCAGCAGCTCCCGGGCCCGCGCCTCGGCCTCGTCCCCGGACAGCCCGAGGACGGTGACCGGCGCCTCGGTGATGTTGCGGAGCACCTTCATGTTCGGGAAGAGGTTGAACTGCTGGAAGACCATCCCGATCTTCTTGCGGACCTCCCGGATCTGCTTCTCGGGAGCCGGGTGGAGCCGCTCACCGGCGACCGTGATCGTGCCCTCGTCGGGCTTGGCCAGCGTCATCAGCAGCCGCAGGATCGTCGTCTTGCCGGAGCCGGAAGGGCCGATCAGCGTGACGTGCTTGCCGGAGTCGACGCGGAAGTCGAGGCCGTCGAGGACGGTGTTGTCCCCGAAGCGCTTGGTGACCTTGTCGAAGCGGATCAGCTCGCCGCCGTCCACCGGCGGATTGGCCGTGTGGTCGGCCTTCTCCGCAGGGGTCGTACCTGCGGGGGTCTTGGACGTGTCGAGGGGAGTGTCAGCGGACAAGACGTCGCTCCAGGGCTCGCAGAAGGAGGGAAGCGGGACAGGAAACGAGGATGAAGGCCACGCCGATGACCGTGAGCGGCTCGGTGAACTGGAAGTGCTCCTGGGAGTACAGCCGCGCCTCACCGAGCATCTCCAGCACGGTGATCGCCATCAGCATCGGGGTGTCCTTGAGCATCGAGATGACGTAGTTGCCGAGCGCGGGCACCACCCGGCGGATCGCCTGCGGCAGGATCACCGCGGTCCAGGTGTGCCGCAGCGGCAGGTTGAGCGCCGTGGCCGCTTCCCACTGGCCGGCCGGCACGCCCTCGATACCGGCCCGGTAGACCTGCATCGTGTACGTCGAGTAGTGCAGCCCGATCGCGACGACACCGGTGGTCAGCGCGGAGAACGTGATGTTCCACTCGGGCAGCACGTAGAAGAGGAAGAACAGCTGCACCAGCAGCGGGGTGTTGCGGATGAACTCCGTGACGACCCCGACCGGCCAGCGCACCCAGCGGGTCGGCGCGCGCATCAGCAGCGCCCACACCAGGCCCAGGGCGAAGGAGATCACCGAGCCGAGCGCCAGCGCCTGGAGGGTGACCAGCAGTCCGTCCCAGAAATGCGGCATGAAGTCGCGCACCGCGCCCCAGTCCCAGTTCATGCGGCACCTCCCGTCGCACCGACGCCGGCGGCTTCCGCGCGTCGCGGTGTGGCCTTGGCGGGCTGGGGCGCCTTGCCGATCCCGGCCTTCAGCCGCCGCTCCAGCGCCCGCATCAGCCGGGTGATCACGAAGGCGATCGCGAAGTAGATCAGCAGGACGTACGCGTAGATCTCCGCGCTCTCCTGGAGCGCGAGCCGCACGAGGTTGCCGCTGAACGTCAGATCGCCCATGCCCATGATCGACACCAGGGCCGTGCCCTTGAGCAGTTCGACCAGCAGGTTGCAGAAGGAGGGGATCATCTCGGGCACCGCCTGCGGCAGCAGGATCAGCCGCATCCGCTGCCAGGGCGTGAAGCCGAGCGCGATGCCGCCCTCGCGCTGGGCGGGGTCGACGGCGTTCAGGGCGCCGCGCACGATCTCACTGCCGTACGCCCCGTAGGTCAGCCCCAGCGCCAGCGTGCCCGCCCACATCGGGACGAGTTGCCAGCCGAAGGCGAGCGGCAGCACGAAGTACACCCAGAAGATCATGATCAGGGCGGAGGTGCCGCGGAACACCTCGGTGTAGAGGCCCGCGAGGAAGCGGACGATCCACCGTCGCGAGGTGCGCGCGACACCGACGGCGAACGAGACGGCCCCGGCCACCAGCGAGCTGAGGAACAGCAGCTGGACGGTGACCCAGACACCTTTGAGTACGAGTTCCCAGAGTCCCGAGGTCATCCGCGGCAGAGCTCCTTCGCGGTCATGTCGGTCATCTCGGCCCGGGTGAACCCGAAGGGCCGCAGAACGCGGAACAACTCCCCGCTCGCCTTCAGCTTCTTCAGCTCCACGTTGAAGGCGTCGCGCAGCCGCGTCTCGGCGGAACGGAACGCGAAGCCGCCGCCGTCGACGTGCGGCTTGCCCTTCACCAGGGGCGTGAAGGGCTTCGTGCTCTCGGCCTTGCGGGACTTCCTGGCCACCTCGCGCGTGGTCAGCGCCGTCCCGGCGAAGACGTCGACACGGCCCGCCTCGACCGCGTTCAGCCCGGCGACCTGATCGGGCACGATCAGGATGTCGCTCTCCTTGTACCCGGCCTCGACGGCGTACTGGATCTCGGCGTACCCGGTGCCGGTCGCGAACCTGGCCTTCTTCGCCACGACGTCCTTGTAGTCGTGGAGGCCCTTCGGATTGCCCTTGCGCACGATGAAGGCGTCCAGCATCTGGTAGTCCGGGTCGGCGAAGACGACCTGCTGACAGCGTTCCGGGTTGATGTACATCCCCGCGGACACGACGTCGAACTGCTGCGAGTTGAGCCCGGGAATGAGCGAGCCGAACTCGGTCGGCACGGGCTGCACCCGGTCGACGCCCAGCCGCTTGAAGATCACCTTGGCGAGTTCGGGCGCCTCGCCCGTCAGTGCACCGTTCTTGTCGATGTAGCCGAACGGGATCTCACCGGCTATGCCCAGCCGTACGACGCCCTGCGCCTTGAGCCGGTCGAGGAGATCACCGCCGTTGTCGGACGCGGTGGCGACCCGGGTGCAGCCGGCGGAGCCCAGCGCACCGGCGGCACCGAGTGCGGAGACACCCGCGAGCAGTGACCGCCGACTCGGACTTCGTTTCTGCGCGTCGGTCCCGTCATTCCCGTCATTACTGAGTGGTGGAGCCATGGCCGCGCGGCTACCCGAGAGCATGCGAAGTATTCGGATCGATTTCGGCCCCGTGCGACGTCGGGTGAGGTCGAGGCGCCCTTGACTCCGGGGAGACCATGGAACGCATGGCTGATCGATTCATCGAGGTCTCGCTGGTCAAGCGCGCAGTCCACTGCACCGCGAAACTGCTCGACGACCGGGCGCCGGTCACCTGCGCGGCGGTGTGGGACGCGCTACCCCTGGGCGGCGACGTCTACCACGCGAAGTACGCACGCAATGAGATCTACGCCCTTTTCCCGCCTTTCGCGAAATCGGAGCCACCGCTGGAAAATCCGACAGTCACCCCCATTCCCGGAGACCTCTGTTATTTCGCCTTCGCGGGCACGGAACTGGGTACGAAGGCCTACGGCTACGACACCGACGTACGCCCCGGCACTACGGTCGTCGACCTGGCCCTCTTCTACGAACGCAACAACCTGCTGCTCAACGGGGACGTGGGCTGGGTCCCGGGCATCGTCTGGGGCCAGGTGACCGAGGGCCTGGAGGCGATGGCCGAGGCCTGCAACGACCTCTGGCGCTCGGGCGCCCTGGGGGAGACGCTCAGCTTCCGTCGGGCTCCGGGCCCTGCCTAGGCCCTGTCGTCACATTCCCGTCTGCCCCGCGACGCCATGCACGTACTCTCGCCGCACCGGGCACAGACCCAAGTACATCCAGTACGAGGG
>NZ_JBVJPA010000050.1:0-7344 GCF_055582885.1 Streptomyces sp. NPDC107454
GCACAAACGACACCGCGGCGCTCCGCGCCGCGACCACGAGGATGCGATTCCTCCCAGGGCTGAAGCCCTGGGGTTCCTCGCAAGAGCCTGCTGAAGGGAATCGACCTGCACAACACCAAGTTCGTCACCCTCCCCTGGCGCTACCAGGGATCCCGCGTCACCGTCGTCCAGCCGGACGCCAACGAGCTGTGGGCCGCGCTGAAGGCCGACCGCACTGTCGACGGCGCCAACACCGGCCGTCCGAAGACAACGACATCACGGACGGTTGCCGTTTCCCCGTCACCGAACGCTGGCGAGATCGCTTCAGGTGGCGGGATCACCGTGGCGGTCTACAACGGCACCAGACAGGGTGGACTGGCCTCCCGGGCGGCCCGGACTCTGACCCGCCACGGCTTCACGGTCACCAGGACCGGCAACGCCGGCAACCAGAACCACGCCGCCACGTTCGTCCAGTACGGCGCGACCCTCAAGTCCCAAGCTCAAAAGGTCTCCCAGCTCTTCCCTGGCGCCCAGCTCCGGCAAGTCACCGGACCGGGCATCAACGTGGTCCTGGGGCAGAGCTACGCCGCGTCCGCCATGTCCGTCTCACGCGCAACCGCCTCGTTGGCCGCCAACGCCCGCTCCGCCGACGACGACCTCTGCTCAAACCTCTCCTACGGATAGCCAATGGCTACCAGCGGTGCGGCTCGGACCTCACGCGGAGGACACCGGCGGGGCGGAAGCCGTCACGGCCAGCCGCTCTTTGCCCGAGCCGTCGAACACCGACCCCTGCCGAGCCAACGGCCACGACGATGTGGCCTGACAGCGGGAGTCCTGGGCAAAGCGGGCCATGCCTCTACCTACGCGTGCCACACCCCGGACAGAAGGCCGCGCCGTCCGGCACCACAGCGGAACACGCAGAGCACTGAACCGACTGGGCCAGCTGATAGCCACACCCGGAGCAGAAGCCGGCGCCATGGGTCTCGGTACGGCAGTGCGGGCAGACCAGCTGCCGGGGCGTCGTGGGGTCATAGCCCTGACCGGCCTGCTGCCCCGCGGCGTACGCCCGTTGTGAGGCCATGTCGTTGAGTCCGCGCTGCTGCGCCGCCATGGCCTCGGCCGCGGTGTCCGGGGCGCAGCGCAGACACAGACCCTGAGCGGCGTTCCAGCAGCGGCCACACACGTAGTCGGTGCAGCGTGCGCACCGGTTGAAGTGCCCCTGCGCATTGCCGATCGCTCGCTCGAAGGCGTGGTCGCGGGCCTTTCCCCAACCGGCGCCCGCGAGACCGTCGGCCGCGGACGTGAGCCCGCTGCCGGTACGGCCCAGCAGCCCCCAGGCCATGTCGACGCCCTTGCCGAGCCAGGTGGCCGCCCGCTCGCCGGTGTACGGCTCGAATGGCGAACGCCAGGTGTCGTAGCAGCGCGAGCACGAGAACTCGAACTGGAAACCCGCCCCGGTGCCGTTGCGCTCGCACAAGTCACGGTAGTTGTTGCTGAAGTAGATCTCGCCGCTCACGTGGTCCCCCCCACAGGTCAGGCCGCCGTCACACATGCCGTACGACGCCGTGGAGACGGTACTGGTTCTCGCCACTGCCCAGACATTCCGGCCATGGCCGGACCTCGCCCGCCTTACGTCTCCCTGCCCAGATCCGAGCGTTCATACGTGGGCCCCGGCGAATACATTAATAGTTGCGCAATAATGTAACCGTGATCGAGTCGAAGGGGAGGGCCAGGGCCGTGGGCGACACGACCACCGCGGAGCGCGTACTCGCAGAACTGGCGAAGGGCTGCCCGACGCCACCCGAGAACCAGATCCGAACCGCCTACCAGTCCGTGGGGGTGCACGACCGGGCCGGATGGCCATGGCCAGGCACCATTGTCGGCTGGTGGACCAGCCCTGACGGCGTCACCACGTGCCAAGTGCGGCTGTCGGGCGCCTCAGCCCCACGATGGGCGGTCTACGATCCGGACCGGATCATCCTGCTGGTCCAGAACGGCACGTAGGAATCGTCTGGCTGAGGGGGCAGAATGCGCAAGCAATTCCCCGCAGACCATGCCATCTCGCAACCCGACCAGTGACCCTTCGAGTAACCCAAAAGGCCACCGGCCGGGTCCGGCCGGGCAGCGAAAGCTCGCCGCATCCATGACCTGCTGCGAGTCCAGAGCCTCGTCCCGGGCCGACTCGAACGTCGCGATGATCTCTGCTCCTGGCAGTTCAGGCCCCTGCATGTATCCCCTCGGATGCAAACCCCACGGTGTCCGCAGCCATGTGCGGGCCGGCCGCAGCGCGGCCGAGGAGTTGCTGGATCAATGGTTCTCCATTTGCGCAATGTTTAAATACTGGGGCGGTCTGCTCAGGTGTCGTGGAGCACGTCCGGTCGGCAGTCGTCACCCCGCTACCACCCCTCCTGGAGCCCCGATGCCGGAGTCATCGTCCAGCCATGAGTCGCGCCGGCACCGCGGGTTTCCGGAAACCCGTAGCTGGGTGCTGCGCCTCCTCCGGCTGCGCACGACCAGTACAGCCCACGATCCGGACCACGCCGTCGTACATCTCTCCGGAGAGATCACCTCGGAGAACGTCGAACGCATCAGCGATGATCTGCGGAGCGTCCTCCGCTCGAATCCGCAAGTTCTGGAGATCGATCTCCATGGGGTCACCTACCTGGGAAGCGGTGGTGGCCGGGCCTTTCTCTCCGCGCTACGGGCGGCGCAGCCACACGGCACCAGAGTGATCGTCACCCATACCAGCGCCCAGGCTCGTGGCACGTTCAACCGGCTGGGTGTAGCCGATCTGCTCGACATCTACGAAGGAGCCGAGCCGAAGAGCGAGTGACTCTCCCTTCACCCGGCGACGTCACCCAACACCGAACCTTGCTGGTGATCGATTCCAAACCGGTTCGCGCCGCTTTTCGGGCGCAACGGAGCGTCCGAAGCGGGTTCGGGTGAAGTTCTCGCCGGTCAAAGGCGTCTCGATCGGGCGGTACTGCACAGTGCACGACGGATCGGAAGCACGGTGGCACGGACGAACACCCCGAAGAAGATCATGTCGCGGTCAGCCTGCCAGTAGGCTGGGGCCGCTGCGGCACCCCCACCATGATCCCTCCTCTCGCAGGGACATGGCCTGCAGCGGTCGAGTCGTCTCACTGCGTGAGGATGAAGTAACAGGTGCTGATAGCGGGCCGGTACCGGCTGCAAACCACCATCGGACGGGGCGCGATGGGAGAGGTCTGGCGGGCGTACGACGAGACACTCGGCAGAGCAGTGGCAGTCAAGCTCCTGCTCGCCCAGAACTCCGACCCCACCGCCTCCTCTCGCTTCCGCCTGGAGGCCCAGACCGCGGGCCGGCTCAGCCACCCCCATGTGGTCGGCGTCCTCGACTTCGGCGAGCAGGAGGGCCGTCTGTTCCTGGTGATGGAGCTGGTCGAGGGCGACAGTCTCGCCCGCGTGCTCTCCCAGGCAGGATCACTGCCGGCCGAGGAGGTGGCTCTCATCGCCGCCCAGGCGGCCGCAGGGCTCGCCGTCGCACACGAACAGGGCATCGTGCATCGGGACATCAAGCCCGGCAACCTTCTCCTCGACGCTAACAGGTCCGTGAAGATCGGCGACTTCGGCATAGCGCGCTTCGTGGACGACCCGGGTGCCGCGCTCACCGCGACCGGTCAGATCGTCGGGACCAGCCTGTACCTCGCTCCCGAGCGCGCCCTCGGCAAGCCCGCCGGACCGGCGTCCGACGTCTACTCGCTCGGCTGCCTGCTCTACCAACTCCTCACCGGAAAACCGCCGTTCCACGCCGACAGCGCCGTCGCGATCCTCCACCACCACCTCGACACGGCCCCCGTACCACCGCGGAAGCTCGGCGTCGGTCTGCCGCCCGCCTTCGAGAACTACCTGCTCGGTCTCCTCGCCAAGCGGCCCGAAGACCGCCCCACTGCACGTCAGACAGCCGAATGGTTCGCCGCAGGTGCATGGAGGGGGCGCCCCGAGCCCCTCCCGGCAGCCGCGCCGCTCACCGCGCCGGAGGTGCCGCGTTCGACCGCCTCGGGGGCGGTCGCAGGGCCCGGAACGAACACGGCCGGAGCGGCCCCCGGCTCCGCGACCACGTACGCCTTCCCGTCCGCCGTTGGCAGCACCCCCGGAGCCCACCGGACGCCGCGTCGGCAGCGCTCGGGACTTCGCGCCTTCGTCGTACACCGGTCGAGGACGGTGAGCACCGTCGCCGCGCTGGTGGTCTTCCTCGCGGCGCTGCTGGTCGGCATGGCATGGTTCTCCCCCGACCACAGCTCGGCGGAGACACCACCGACGGACCCGCCTCGCACCACGAGCCCCGCCCCGGCCACGCCCTCGACCCTGAGCACTCCCCCGACCGATGGTGAGGAGCCCGGCAACAGCGCGGACGACGGCTCTGGCAGGCAACAGCACACCCAGAAGGGGAAGAACGGACACAGCAAGGACGACAAGGGCTGATCCCGCGTCACAGCACTCGCCGCAAACCCGGCAACCGCCGCAGCCCGGCAGCGAGAAGGAAGGCGAGCGGTACGACGGCGGCGGACACCGTGGCTCACGCGACTGCCGCGGAAAGGCCGCGCCCGTCGAGGTAGTACCGCACCGTCACAACGAGCGGGAGATGGACGATGTAGACGGTGTACGAATCGGCAGCCAGCTCCCGTGAGACACGTCCGCCGCCAGTGACGGCCCGGCGGAACAGCGTGAGCGGACCGACACGCAGGGACACGCACAGAACGATTTCGACCGCCGCACGCTGGCCCTGCTTGGAGCCGAAGTGCCGTGTCACGAGCGCCGGTGAGAGGCCGGCCGCGGCCGGCATCGACCGCGTCGAGGTCGCCGCGAAGCCGCGCTCGGCGAACAGCTCATCTGCACGACCGTGGCCAGCACGAAGGCGAGCACGATCGAGATGCCAGTGACCGCGCCGTCTGGGATACCGATCCCGGACAGCACCGGCTTGAGCAGCGCGGACACGGACGGCTCGGCGATGAAACCGACCACGAGTCCGGTCACCGTGATGCCGAGCTGCGCACCTGAAAGCATGAACGACAGCCGCTCCAGCACCTTCAGCGCTCGGACGGCCCTCTTGTCACCCTCCGCGGCCTCACGCGCGAGGGCGAGACGATCGGCGGAGACGTACGCGAATTCCTGGGCGCCGAAATAGCCGGTACCGGCGGTCAGGACGAAGACGGCCAGCAAACCCAGTGCGGCACTCATCGACGCATCAATGGGGAGGAGACACCCCGCCGTATGCCGTGCTCAGGAGAAGCCTCGCGGGATGGTCGGGGACTGCGCCCCGAGGGGTCCGTCGGTCTGGCGGATAAAGGGTGACTCCTTGTTCTCGTTGTGTATCCGGACAACGATCGCGGCCAATTCCGTGTCCCCGCCGCCGGAGTTCTGACCGCCAAGTGGTACGGCTTGTGGCAGCGAAGCGGGGGCTGCCGTACAGCGACTCCCACACGTGACCCACCGCCTCCAGCATGACCGGCGGACACTTGGCATTGTCGAGGAACACGTCCCGTTTGTTTTGTCGACCGAGGACCACGACCAGCCACGATTCCTTCCTCATCGAACCCGGCAGACTGGAGCGCGCCTCATGCGGGTTGCGCAGGCAAGGCGATTGCCACGCATGCCAGGCTCCCTCGCCACCCGCTTAACAGCGGCATAAAGCCTCGCTGGTAAACGCGTCGTGCGGGTCGCGCCAGGACGGGCGAAGCCCCGCCGCCCGCTGACGGGGGGATGAGATGGTCCGCGGACGGCGGGGCTGTGGACGACGTCAGACGTTGACGCCGAAGTCGGAGGCGATACCGCGCAGACCGGAGGCGTAGCCCTGGCCGACGGCGCGGAACTTCCACTCGCCACCGTGCCGGTACAGCTCGCCGAAGACCATCGCGGTCTCCGACGAGGCGTCCTCGGACAAGTCGTAGCGGGCGATCTCCTGGCCGCCCGCCTGATTCACCACGCGGATGAACGCGTTGCGCACCTGCCCGAAACTCTGCCCGCGCGCCTCCGCCTCATGGATGGACACCGGAAAGACGATCTTGGCGACGTCGGTAGGCACAGCGGCGAGGTCTACCTTGATGGACTCGTCGTCCCCTTCGCCCTCGCCGGTGAGATTGTCTCCGGTGTGCTCGACCGAGCCGTCCGGGCTCTTCAGGTTGTTGTAGAAGACAAAGTGCTGGTCGGAGAGCACCTTGCCGGCGTCGCCGCACAGCAGGGCGGATGCGTCCAGGTCGTAGTCCGCACCAGTGGTGGTACGGACGTCCCAGCCCAGGCCCACCAGCACCGCTGTCAGGCCCGGCGCCTCCTTGCTGAGCGACACGTTGCCACCCTTGGACAGGGAAACTCCCACGGTTCGTCCTCCCGGCTCTGGGCTGTCTGTACGGTCACTGTGCCCCCACGTCGAGCCTACCGCTATGGTCCCGATGTTTGCGCAACATCTAAAGTGTTGATGCCGGGACGCCCCGGTGACAGCCGGCCGCGAAGGCGAGGAGCGCAGATGTTCTCCGATGTGGGGCCATTGGAACTGGTGACGCTGGCAGTTCTCGCAGTCCTTCTGTTTGGGCCGGACAAGTTGCCGGAAGTCATCCAGAACGTGACGGCGTTCATCCGCAGGTTCCGCGAGTTCTCCGAGAACGCGAAACAGGAGATCCGCTCCGAACTGGGCCCGGATTTCAAGGACTTCGAGTTCGAGGACCTGCACCCGAAGACGTTCGTGCGCAAGCACGTGCTCGGCGGCGACAGCCTCGGCCTCGACGAGATCCGCGGCGCCCTCGACCCAAGGCAAGAGCTCGCGGAAGTGTCCGACGCGGTCCGCGAGGCAGTGGACACCTCCAAGGTAGATGCGGTCACACCAGCGCGCGTGAACCTGGCCAAGGATGCGGGGGTCGAGTCGGCCACACGCGCATCGCTCAATCCCGACGTCACGTGACGCCTTGATTCGCCAAGGATTTGCAGGCCGACCGCCATCGTGACTCACTTCACATTAATTCAAAGATTGCGCAACCGCTAAAGTGTTCCCATGGACACAGGCGGCCGGGCCGGGTTGGAAACAGCAGTGCTCGACGGGGGCCCCGCGGACGGGCTCAGGATGCGAGTCACCGACCGGCCGCACGTGATCCAGGTGACGTACCCCTGCGAATTGGACGCCCCGGCGAGTTGCGTGCGCGCAGCGGCGCTGTACATCTACCGCCGCGACTTCCATGTGAACACCGAGCCGCTGCGATACGGCTTCGACGGAGCCAGCCCCTAGTGCTGGATTCCTCTTTGACTGGGTATATGTCCTGGTGGCGGGGTAGTTGTGGGTGCTCGGGGGCGGGTGCTGGGCGTTGGTTTTATGGGCACGACCGGAGCGTGACGAGG
>NZ_JBVJPA010000051.1:0-6611 GCF_055582885.1 Streptomyces sp. NPDC107454
TCAACATGGACATGCCCAGCAGGTGGTCGACGTGGCGATCAGTACCACGATCGAGCGATCACGAACCGAGGAAGATCGGACTTAACGTCCACTGAGACCAATCGGGCAACAGGGTCCGTCGATGTACTCGAAGAGCGCGAGGTTCGCCTCGGCCCGGGTGGCGAAGACGCGGCCGCGGACGCACTCGGTTTTGATCAATCCGGGCTCGCGCTTCCAGGTGATCCGTTCGAACTCAGTGGGCGGTTTCCCACTGGTGTCCCCTCCGTCGCACCCCGCAAAGCCGAAGTCGGGACCGCCCGCGGTCCCGCGACGACGCTCACTGATTTGCCAGGGCGGAACCGCGGGTGTCTCCTGGAAACAGGCGCATGAGCCAGGCGGAAGTACGGAGTGTTCCGCATGCCTGACAAAGAGGTCTGCCCAAATTGTGGTGGTGAAGCACGACCAAGTGCAACATCGTGCAGCTACTGCGGCCTCACCTTCACCTCTCGGCCGCCTCCACCCGCGCCGGTGGCGCCCCCGCCCCCCCTCCAGCCTCCGGCTCCACGTGCTGAGGGATCGCCGGGGCACACGGAAAGGCCGCTGCGGCTGCCCAGCGCTGGTGATGTCGTCGAAGGTCAGATCCGGGCCCTGCAGAGCCAGAGCGGGCAAGGCGGAAATGATGATCTTACGGTCTGGACGTTCCGCGTGGAAGCATTTGATCCGGCAGGGAACCGGGTTTCGCTCACTCCAGTCGAGATGAGGGGCTACCGGTTCGACGGGTCCGTCCACGACGGTGACTGGGTCAGGGCGCGCGGGCGTAGCAAAGGCGGGACGTTGCGTGTGGACCGTCTGCAAAACCTGACGACCGGCGCCGACGTCCGGGCGAAGCAGATCCCCAAGATCGTCCTTATCCCGGTCATCATCTTCATGATTGCAGTGATGGCCTTCGTCATCTGGGGCTTCTTCATGACGTTCTTTCAAGGATGAGTTTCCAGAAGGCCCGTGAGAACCGAGGTTCGCGCCAAGGCGACGGCACACTGACCGGCCAATCGGCAACACAGCAATCAGCATGTACCCCATGCGTGGACGGCGTGTCCTTCATCATCTTTGCGTCGGAGCGCCGTCACCGCAGGAGCCGTCATGAGTACTGATCCAGTGAGCACCGCCGCGGTGGATTACCTCCAGCGTGTTCAGATCACTCCGACACTATCCAGCAACGACGCCAACATGCCGCCAAGTGCGCGTCGCGCCATCCGTGTGAAGGGGATCGGACGGGCGGTGCGCGCACCGACCTCACCAGCCGACACCACACTGGAGACCGGGACGCCGTCTACAGGCACAAGCTTCGAACCGCCGACACTACCTCTGCTGGTAGGCCTTGCCGGTGCTGGCGCCCCTCTTGCATTCCTGCTCGACGGCGAGCCCGATGGCATCTCGGTGCGACTTGGCACCTGGGCCACGGACAGCCCGGACGGAACGATCATCGACACTCGGCAGTCGGTGATCCTCTCTATCCTCGATGGCTGCTACCCGGCCGTGGATGCCGCCGCCTCCGAAGTGGGCACACCCGGACTCGCCTGCGGCGCGGTCGCCCTTGGCGTGCCCAGCCCCGCGACAGTAGACCAGCGCGACGGCGCTCTGCCGATCGACCGGTTGGTTCGGTCAATGACCGGCCTACGCTGGGCCACGCTCGTCCTGGCCACGCCTGTCAGCGCGGACCTTCTCAGTGAAGATCGAAACCTCGTCCTCAACGAGATGCGCTCTGTGACTGCGGCGGTAGAGGCCGTGGGTATTCGCAGTCCCCTTGCGGACCACTACCTGTCCCTCCTGCAAGCACGTCTGGATGCGCTAGCCGACGCGCACGCGCGCGGCGGGTGGCGCACGGCCGTCTACCTGCTCGGAGCCCGCCACCAGGACCTGAGCGCACTGGCCGGCGCATGGCGGGCGGTGTTCTCCGGACTGAGGTCCGTGCCCGAACCGGTACGCACGATCGCTCATCCGGCAGTTGTCGATCTGGCAGCCTACTGGGCTCTGCCTGACGGTCCCGAGCTGCCGGGCCCCAACAGCTACCGGCATCCCTACGCTGCACAGACTCTGCTGAGTTCGGCACAACTCGCTGCCTACGTGCATCTGCCCAACCTGGAGACCCTTGGCTTCACGGTCAGCCAAGTACCCCACTTTGATGTTGTGGCTCCAACGGTCACGAGTGAGGAAGCACACCTGATGGTTGGGCAGGTGATGAACAACAACCAGGTGACCGCCGGGACCTACCAGGTTCCGCTGCGCTCACTCAGCCGCCACGTGTTCATTCCTGGCACAACCGGCTCAGGCAAGACCAACACCATCATGGGGATGCTGCTCGAGGCCCGTACCCAAGGCGTCCCCTTCCTGGTGATCGAGCCGGCCAAGACCGAGTACCGTGCTCTGATTGACCATCCGACTCTCGGTCACGACGTGCAGGTCTTCACAGCGGGCAAGGCCACCGTAGCGCCGTTCGTACTGAACCCCTTCGAAGTCCCAGCGGGCACAACTGTCAGCGAGCACCTCGATCTTCTGCGGACTGTCTTTACAGCCGCCTTCGGAATGTGGACGCCCCTGCCCCAAATCCTCGAGCGCTGTCTCCACGACGTCTACCTTGACCGTGGCTGGGACCTGCGCACCAACACCAACGCACGGCTAGAGGGCGCGATCGTGACGGCCGATGCATTCCCCACGGTGTCCGGTCTGATCGACAAGGTTGCTGAGGTCATCCCCGCCCTCGGATACGAGGAGCGTATCGCCGGCGACATGCGAGCCGCCTTGCTCACCCGACTGGAGTCGCTGCGCCGCGGCGCCAAAGGCGCGATGCTCGACGTCGCTCAGTCCCTGCCACCCGCAGAACTATTCGATACGCCCACTGTGGTCGAACTAGAGGCACTGGCGGATGAAGGGGACAAGGCCTTCTTCGCGGGCCTGTTGCTGATCCGGCTCGTCGAGCACCGCCGGGCTCAAGGGCAGTCCTCCAAGCTGGTGCACCTGCTGGTCGTCGAGGAAGCTCACCGGCTCTTGGCTAACGTGCCCACCCAGGTCGGTGAAGAGACAGCTAATCCCCGTGGGCAGGCCGTGGAGACATTTTCCAACCTGCTTTCGGAGATCCGAGCCTACGGCGAAGGAGTGATCATCGCCGACCAAGTCCCGGTACGACTCGCGCCTGACGTGATCAAGAACACCAATCTCAAAATCGCGCACCGTGTTGTCTCTGCGGACGACCGCGCTGCTCTCGCGGGAGCCATGGCGATGGACGAACCTCAGGCGAAGGCGCTGACCACCCTCGCAGTGGGCGAGGCCGCGGTGTTTAGTGGCGGCGATGATGCCCCCCTACGCATCCGAATACCGTTGACGAAGGATCCGCTCTCACCGAGCCCTCCGCCGGACTCGCAGGTGCAGGACCATATGAAGCGCTGGCGGGACACAGGCTCGCGGGGGGAGCTGTACCAGCCCCGAACCTACTGCGGACAGACATGCGCACGTCCAGCTGCCTGTGAGGCAGCCCAGACCCTCGCAGGCGGCGAGTACGCTCAGCGGACGCTCTCCCGCATTGTGACATCCGTCATCGACGAGCCCACGGCATTCGATCGCCTGTGGGAAGACCTCATCTCCGTCTTGAGCACCCAGCGGCCCACGAGCGTCACTCCCGACGAACTCGTTCGTGCCTTCGCCGGTCACGGCACCGATTGGCTTGCCTCCCGACGAGGTGCCCAGCGTGCCTGGTCCTACGCTGACACCAGCGAGTTCCGTGACCGGCTACGTGCCCTGCTCCTGGACAAACTGGAAACGGGCGGCGACAACTCGGCACCGTTGGTGAGTGCCTTGCGGCAGACCGCACACCGTCTCTACGCCCGCCAGTTCGAACCGTATCCAGCCTGCCATCTTGTCTGCACCCAAGATCCGCCCCTGTGCTTGTACCGCTCTGCCGTCGCCGATCTGGTCAGCAGCCGCCGCCACCACGTCGCGTGGTTCGAGGCAGACCAACGTGACGCTGGGACTGAGGACAAACGACGTCGGAACACATGGGAAGTGTGCCAGGACGCAGCATACGAGCTGATCGATTTCCCCACCGAGGAGGTATCCGATGAAGTCAAGGCAACGCTGGACACCGCCGCGCGACGCGTCTGCCTGTGCTTCGAACAACAAATGCTCGCCGACGACCGCCGCAAGGCCCCCCGCACCGTCCGGCGCCTTCTTGCTCGTGACCTGAGGGAGGCCAATCTCTGATGGTCTCCGACAAGTCTGTGATGGGACTCCGCGACCACACACTCATCGCGACCTCCTCCGACGAACATCCATCCCACCAAGTTGAACTTATGAGGGGTATGGCCGAGGAGGCCGTGTTGGACCTCATGAAGAAAGGCGCGGCGCTCCGTGGTAATGATGCAGCAAACGCGGCCGGACAGGGCCTGGAGATGCGGCTTCACCCCGAGAGCTTTGTGGGGAAGGGTCCATCCACCGAGGGCCTCGACATCGGATTACAGGGTAAGGCTGCGGTTTCCATTGCCAAATCACTTCCCCTGCCAGGGGTCGGGATGCTCGAAGATGGCTCTGCGAAGAATGCTCGCATGGATTTCGGTCTCAAGCTGGAGCTTGGTAAGTGTGGCCAATCTGATGCACGCCAGCGTGACGCGTTCGACCAATTGCAGGGACTCTCATCAAAACCCGACTCCACCGATTACGAAGCACGCTTGAGTGATGGGGCCGCGGCCAAAGACGGCGGCGAGACCCACAACCCGATGAACGAAAGGGCGCTTGCTGACAAGTTCAACGCGGAGGCCACGCCAGCCTACGCGAGTCTGGAGCCCAACTCACTTGATCCCGACCGATCACAGCACCGCTCGGGGCTGATAGGTCGTGTCTGACAGAGACTTCGAGCGCACGGACACTGCCTACGACAGGCCAGACGGACCCGACACGTCGGCCCGCACGGAGCGCCCGAGCTTGACAGGAGACGCCCAGACGGAGTCGCACGCAGCCGAAACCGACGACTTGCAGAGCGAGCGCCCAGAACTGTCCGGATCCGGTCCCGAAAAGGAACCGGACGAGAGTTCGATCCGTGGAACAGGGTCAGAAGTGAGCGGTGACACTCACCAAGGTGAGCGCCCAGAACTGTCGGGATCCGGCGCGGGTCACGGGCTTGAGAATGCAGACATTGACCCCGGCTTCGACATCAAAGGACCTGAGAACGCAGACATTGACCCCGGCTTCGACATCAAAGGACCTGAGAACGCAGGCGACGCACCAAAGGACACGTATGAGGGTGATTCCATTCGCGAGAAGGCGGGGACAGAGTCGGGCCGTGGCGCCCACCAGGGCGAACGCCCCGAACTCGACACCATCCAGCCATCCGCAACGAACAATCCCGACCATCCCGGAAGCATGGGCGACGAGCCTTATGAAATTTACACACCTTACCCGGAGTCCACAATAAAAGCTGATCCAGACGGAACTTGGCCAAGCCCGTACACGGAAGAGCCACGTATTGGGTTCGGTCGAGAACCGAAGGGAAACCCTGATAGCGGCTACGCGGAGGAACCGGACACTGGGTTCGGCAGGACCCCGCCGGATGAGGTGCCCACTGAACCGCGTTTGCCAGAGGCTCCGTCAGAGCCACCTCAGCCGGCAGAGACGCCTCCAGACCAAGTTGCTGTCGAGCCCGAGTCGCCACCGGGCACGGAACCGATACCACCTGATGAATTGCCCACTGAGCCTGTACTGCCTCCCGGGCGGCAGCCAGGGCAAAAGCCGCCACTACCCGGAACTATGCCAAATCCCGACCATCCCGGAAGCATGGGCGACGAGCCTTATGAAATTTACACACCTTACCCGGAGTCCACAATAAAAGCTGATCCAGACGGAACTTGGCCAAGCCCGTACACGGAAGAGCCACGTATTGGGTTCGGTCGAGAACCGAAGGGAAACCCTGATAGCGGCTACGCGGAGGAACCGGACACTGGGTTCGGCAGGACCCCGCCGGATGAGGTGCCCACTGAACCGCGTTTGCCAGAGGCTCCGTCAGAGCCACCTCAGCCGGCAGAGACGCCTCCAGACCAAGTTGCTGTCGAGCCCGAGTCGCCACCAGGCACGGAGCCGCCCAAGGCCGAAGCCCCCAAGGCCGAAGCCCCCAAGGCCGAAGCCCCCAAGGCCGAAGCCCCCAAGGCCGAAGCCCCCAAGGCCGAAGCCCCCAAGGCCGAAGCCCCCAAGGGAGGCTTGGAAGTGCCGGGTGTAATTGGTGTACTCGGTAAGTTGGGCGGCCTGGCCCTAGAAGTAAAATTTGTCTACGACGTCGCGCGAGAGGTCGAATTTATTAGTGATCCTGATAACCCAAAGTGGGGCACCGAACGGACTGATATGTTCGGAGACCACTATTACAAGCAACCGGACGGCTCATGGACTACTTCGCCCCCCAATAGGGCGTGAATGCCCTGACCACCTTGTCGGCTTTCCATGACGCCATCGCCGACAGCTACTGAACCTGAATGAGTGATGTCGGGGCGTTCGGCTGCTTCAGTGGACGTTAAGTCCGATCTTCCTCGGTTCGTGATCGCTCGATCGTGGTACTGATCGCCACGTCGACCACCTGCTGGGCATGTCCATGTTGA
>NZ_JBVJPA010000052.1:0-5670 GCF_055582885.1 Streptomyces sp. NPDC107454
AACGTGACGGGATGGATGCCGAGCTCAACCGCCGTCTGTTTGGCCTGCTTGCCGGCGCGGACCAGCGCGATGGCACGCGCTCGGAACTCCGGAGGGTAGGGACGAGGCATGACTGCCAGCCTTCCGTGAAGGGCTGTCAGTTAGCCACCAGAACTGGAACCTGAGAGGTGGGGCAGGTCAAGATGTTACCCGATCGTGCGGCAGACCCTTCGAGCAGTACCACGCGATGCTCCTGACTGCGCAGATGATTGACGACCTTGACGCGACGCAGCTAAGGCAGCTAACTGAAGCCATCAGGTCCCAGCGAGGGCCTCGCCTCCGCCGCGACACCGACCGATGGCGGCTCAGCGAGGACATCCTCCGGCGCGTGGATGGACGCTCAGGCACCAGGTGAGCGCCGGCCCCTCGCCTGGTTGACCAGTCGCCCGCGACGCGCCCGACTGGCTACCTCAAGCGAGATATTCGCCGTTACCCTGCGCACACGGCCTCGCTTCCCCAGACGTCACTCAGGATTCTTCCCGGCAGTTCGGATGAGACCAGCTCGGCGCCCTCGGGCTGGTTCTGAACGCCGTACGGCTCTAGACGACGCGGTACATCGACGCCCGCGGAAGCGCGCTCCAGGCCCTCCAGACCGGCAGCGTCGGCGCGGTCTCCGTCGTGGCCGTCGGCGGCCGCGCGTACGGGATCCTCGGGCGGGACCGGCGCGAGCTGATGCGCGATGGGTCCGGCCGCTGCACCGGGCGCTCGCCGTCCCGCCGGGTACCCTGGTCCCCGAGGGCGGGGACCAGGGGCCTCCTGCAATGACAGGGCAGTCACCCGAGCGCGGCCCAACCAACTCCGGGAGGCGCCCGAGGGCCGGGCCAGCGCCTTCACGCCTCAGGAGCTGAAGCCCGGCGACCCGGTGCCCCGGCCCGCCTGCCGGGACTATCCTGGCCGCCGCTGTGCCGGCCCAGTGCTCGGAAGTTCCCGCGCCCGTGTAGTGCTGATCCCGAACTGGCACCTCGCGATCTGGGCCATGTCGCTTTTGCCGCGATTGCGCAGCGCTACATGTCCGTTCGCCGTTGCTCTACGAGCGCCACCGTCAGCAGTTGGTGATCGCCCAGACCTTCGCCCAGTTGCCGTGCGTGTCGTGGGAACCGGGCCCGTTGTCCCGGTAGACGAACTCGCCGTTCTTGCCCCACATGGTGGCTACCATCCACGATTGGGTCTGATTGTTGTACCAGGACCCGGCCCCACTCCAGCCCGACCCATCGAGGGGATGCTTCCCGCACGGGCCCATCCGCTGCTCCCGGCCGCCATAGTCGACGGCTGTGTAGGCGCAGAAGTCTCCGGTGGGGCAGACGTGCGCCGCAGTCGAGCTGGTGACGGGACCGCGCGTGGTCGCGAGGTCGCGCACGTACTTCTCGCCGGGCACGACAAGTCGTACCGAGTCGCCGTGGCCCAGGTCGACGATGTTCGCCGCCACCTGCCGGCCCCCGGACTCGGCGATGGTGGTATTCACCTGCCGCTGCAGTTCCGCGTTCTGCGCAGCGGTCAGCCCGGCCTGGCGGCTTTGCGCCGCGAACACGGAGTGCGTGTCAGGAGCGGCCGAGGCTGTGGCGGCAGGTGTGGCTAACGCGCCGATACCCCCCAGCGCTGCAGTTGCTGCCGCGAGCGCGAGCCGCTTGTGCATGTTCATAGTCCGATTCCTTTCTGCTCTGACCGGCCGGCCAAGCCGAGGCGGCTGTCCGCGCCGTGTGACCTCGACTGTTCCGGTCGGGGGATTGAATGGGCAGCCGGTTTTGCCACCCTGATCAATGACCGCGTCGCAGGTCACGGGCATGGCTGTGGCGCTGGCCAAAGAAGGCGCCCCCTGTTTGCCCTCCGGTCACGGGCGTGCCTACCTTGTCGGGCCATTGCGCCGCGTCCACGGGGGAAGCGGGACGGGGGAGGGGAGTCGTTGATGGCGGGGCGTCCAGAGAGCCCACTGGATCCGAGTGCGGGGCCGGTTGCACGGTTTGCTGCCGAGTTACGCAAACTGCGGGCGGAAGGGGGCAGTCCGACGTATCGGTCGATGGCGCAGCGCACGAGTCAGGGGGCGAGCACCCTGTCACAGGCCGCTGCGGGTGAGCGGCTGCCGACCTTGCCGGTTGTCCGGGCCTACGTCCGAGCCTGCGGCGGCGACCCCGAAGAGTGGGAGGCACGGTGGCGTGAGGCAGCCGCGGAGGAGGCTGCTGAGCCTCGCGCCTCAGACGAGGATGCGGAGCCTCCCTATCGGGGCCTGGCCCGCTTCGAGCCGGGGGACGCCAACCTGTTCTTCGGCCGCGACCAGCTCACCGACCGCCTGTTCGAGCTGACCCAATCGGGCCGGTTCACTGCTGTGTTCGGTCCGTCGGGCAGCGGCAAGTCCTCTCTTTTGTGCGCCGGCCTCATCCCGCGCCTGCGCACCCCGCAGGCGACCGGTCCGCAGCCGGCCACCGTGCGCATCCTCACCCCCGGCGAGCATCCCCTGCGCATTCACGAGCAACGGCTGATACCGAAGGACGCCGACGGTGAGACGTGGTTGATCGTCGACCAGTTCGAGGAGCTCTACACCCTCTGCACCGACCCGCGCGAACGAGGCCAGTTCATCGACCGCCTCCTGGCCGCCACGGACCCGGCGAGTCGGCTGCGCGTCGTCATCGTGGTACGCGCGGACTTCCTCGGCCGCTGCGCCGGACACCCCGCCCTGACCGCTGCGCTGCAGGAAGGGACCATGCTGGTTGGCCCGATGAGCCGGGACGAGCTGCGCGAGGCCATCGTCAGACCTGCCCAGACGGCGAGGCTGATCGTGGAACGCACCCTGACCGCGCGGGTCCTCGACGAGATCGAAGACGAGCCCGGCGCGCTCCCGCTGATGTCCCACGCCCTGCTGGAAACGTGGCACCGCCGCAAGGGCCGCGCCCTCACCCTGGAGACCTACGAGGCCATCGGCGGTCTGCACGGAGCCGTTGCCCACACCGCCGAAGACATCCACGCCCGCTTCACCCCGGCGCAGGCCGACCTCGCCCGCCGTATCCTGCTGCGCCTCATCACACCGGGCGAGGGAACCCCTGACACCCGTCGGCCTGCTCCTCGAGCGGAGCTCGACATCGCCGATCCCACCGACACGGCCGCGGTCCTCGAACGTCTCGTCCGCGCCCGGCTGATTACCGTGGGCCAGGACACCGTCGACCTCGCCCACGAGGCCCTGATCACGGCTTGGCCCCGGCTGAGCGGATGGATCGAGCAGGACCGCGAACGCCTGCGCCTGCACCGGCGACTGACAGAGGCAGCCCAGGCCTGGGAGGAACTGGGCCGGGAGCCAGGCGCCTTGTACCGGGGCAGCCGCCTGACCGCTGCCGACGAGCATCTGCACCGACGCGAGCTGACCGCGCTGGAGCACGCCTTCCTCACAGCCAGCCTTAACGCCCGCGACCACGCACAGCGGGCGACTCGCCGCGCGGCGCGACGGCTTCGTCGACTGAGGACGGCCCTGTGCGTAGCTGCCGCACTCGCGATGGTCGCCGGTCTGGTGGCCTGGCAGTGGAACCGCCTCGGTGAGCGGCGGCTTGCCGAGGCGACGTCCCGGCGGGTCGCATCAGCCGCAGAGAGCCTGCGCTACGCCGAACCGCTGACCGCGCTGCGGCTAAGCGTCGCAGCCTGGAGCATCAGCCCCACCCTGGAAGCCAGGGCCACCTTGATGGGTGCCTTGACTCAGCCCGAGCAGGACGCCTTCACCGAGCCTGGCTCGGCTGTCAACGACCCTGTCTTGAGCAACGACGGCGGCGTGCTGATCTCCGCCGGCGTCGAACGGGTACGACTGTGGAACCTGACCACACATCGGCTCATCCGTACGCTGCGCATCGGGAAGGACGACTACTTGTACAACGTCTCTCCCGACGGGCGGAGGCTGCTGTTTCTCACCGCGGACAGATGGCAGCTCAGGGACGCTACATCCGGCGCGCTGACCCAGCTTCCGTTGGCGTTCACCGACGGCATGGTGAGTTTCGGGCCCACAGACGACATGCTCTTTCTGCATGACGACAACGGCCGCTTGACCGGGTTATGGGATCTGCGACGGCACCGCAGACTGCCGCCGGACGGACTCGTGCAGACCTTGGGCTCCTCGCGCGAGGAGGGGGGCCATCAGGCAGAGTGCACGCGCTCCGGTGAACTCCAACTGTGGGATGGCAGCACTGAGCGTCGGTTTCGCAGCACCGGCCCCTTGGCCTCCGCCGTCCGCCTGACCTGCAGTCCGCCCGACGGCGTCAGGGGGGACCCGCTGTATCTGGGCAAGGACCGCCTGATCATCGTCACTGGCTCCCGGATACGCACCTGGGACACGCGAACGGGTTCAGAGGGGCCGTCCGTCCACGCGTCGCCACACTATTCCGTCACCGTGACTGCCGATGGAGGATTCCTTACTACAGTGGATAAACAGGCCATCCTCGTGTGGCGGCTCAGCAACCCCGGCAGGCCGGTCTACCGGTACCCCCTGCACGGCCGAATCGTCGCGGCGCGGCTGGAACCGCTCCATAAGGTGATCCGATACATCGAGAAACAGCCCGCCTCCGCGCCCGTCGTGCGCTCCCTGTACCTGGGAAACGCCCTGGATACCAGTTGGAGGACCGGCGCCCCGGAGGAAGCACCTTCGACTGCCAAACCCGGGGCCCCGTTCGCCATCACACTGACCTCCGTTGTTGCTGACCCGGTCAACAGAGGCCGGATGGCCGTCGGCGACGAGTACGGGTGGGTGACCATCTGGGATCCGGCGCTCAAACACCGCTTCGCCATGTTTGACGCACTCTCCGCAAGCCAGGAGGACGAACCACCCCAGGCGGTCTCAGCACTCGCCTACTCATCCGACGGCCGCATCATGGCCGTCGCAGGTGGCAACACCGTACGGCTGTGGGATACCGCGACGACACGCCCCCTTGGAGGCAGCCTGCTCACATCCGGGGACCAGGTACGCTCCCTCGCCTTCAGCCGCAACGGAGCCACACTCACCGTCCGCGGTGACCACACCCCACCGCGCACCTACCCCGTTGCCCCCGACCTGGTAGCCAAAGCCGTATGCGCCCGGGCAGGAAGCGGTTTGTCCGGCCGAGACTGGAAAACCTACGTACCAGATCTTCCCTATCAACAAACCTGCTGAGCTTATGAAATTGAAAGCGTGATGTCGGCCAGCCGGAGGCGACCTCAGAGACGCGGCTCGAGGTGCGCTCGGCGGGGTTGGCGTTGCCCATAGGGTTGGACTGTCAGGCCCTCGCGTCGTCCGTCGTCTGTGGCTGGAAGAAACCGTGACCATCGCCGCTCGTCTCATCACCACCATCACTGCTCCGCTGGACCCGGCGTCGGCAGAGGCTCCGCAGTTGCTGTGCTGGCCGAACCGCACGCTCCTGGTGCAGCGTGGCGACGCTGAGGTGGTGGCGCTCGATGTTGATGAGCCTGACGCTGGTCGAGGCTCTGAGATCCGCTTCCCGGCGCCCTGGCCCCGTCCTTTTGGGACGGTGACGGTGTCACCGGAACGGGATGCGGCGGTGTTCGCCGGCGTTCACGCAGTACGGTCGGTGGAGGCGACCGGTGCGACGCGGTGGGAAGTGCGGCACGGCTGCTGGGGCGGCTGTCCTCTGCTGCATGTGTCGTTCGACGAGTACGCGGACGACAGGG
>NZ_JBVJPA010000053.1:0-5624 GCF_055582885.1 Streptomyces sp. NPDC107454
GCGGGGCGAAGTCCCTGGCCCGGAAGGTGGCGCGCAAGGCGGCGTTCGGCCTGGCGGCGTCGGCGGCTGTGCTGGGCGCGTTGGCGGCGAGCCACGGACACGGCCAGGAGCCGGCCGCGGCTCCGGTGGCGGCGGTCAGCTCGGTTTCCGCGCAGGACACCAAGGCCTCTGTTGCCGCGGATCACGCCGAGGGCGCGCATCTGACGACGACGTTCCACCACCCGTTCTACGACGGGACCCAGTCGGCGTTCGTGGAGGCCAAGGACCTCCACACCGGAGACGTCCTCCAGACCCCGACCGGCACCGCCGAAGTTACCGGCGTCCGCCTCTACCACGCGAACACCACCACCTACGACCTCACCATCGGCACCCTCCACACCTACTACGTGGAAGTTGGCACCACACCCGTCCTCGTCCACAACTGTGGCGAGAGTGAGGTCGCAGACAATGCGCGCTTCGAAGTTGATTCCGACGGCGTGGCCACCGACCGGCAGGGGCCCGAGATGCCTGAGGAGCGATACAACCGCCAAGCACACTACGGCGGTTCGCAGACCAATGGGCCGGCGGGGCAGGCGGCTCGTGCGGCGGGAGAGGGGCAGCGCTGCATCAGCTGTGGCGAGGTGCAGATCACGGGTACGCGTACACAGCCGGTACCTGAGCACGATCCGGAACTTGCCGTCCACTACTATTTCAAGGGTGGATGGGAAATGACGGATGAAGAGCGTCGTGCATATGCCCAGCAAGGCATCAATGGAACGCAATGCCTAACATGTCAGCGTAAGCAAGGCGCAGTACTGTCAAGGTATACGCGTTACTTGGCCAGGGCGTTCGGAATGAGACGGTCAGGGTGAGGGTGGCGATTCTAGGTGGCGGAAATGCAGGAACGTGAAATCGATGCGCATCTTCGCGGCACGTGGCCCGACCGACAACATGTAGACTTTCAATGGACCGCAGGACCCGTCCAGGAAAGCCTCCCCGGGTTTCATGTTCGTCGTATCGCCCCGCTTCGGCCTGGCGAGAGCTGGGTATACGTGTCAATCGGTGCATATAAGGCGGCGAGTTCTCCGCGACGTGAATTTGTGATTCTCTCCCCGGTAGAGTCGGTGCGCCACGTGGAGAGTCTGGCGATGGTCGCGCACTTCCACTCACTTCCGGGCCATCGGGTGGAAATCGGTTCCGTCATGAACCTTGGCCACCCGTGGCTCGAAGCTTCTGAGGTCGATCGCTTCTTGGCGGCGTACCCCTATTCGCTAACGCACGAATTCTGGCGAACAGGAAAATCTGATGAAGCTGTGGAATTCACATGGTTGGTTCCCGTCTACGCTGAAGAGTCCGAATACGCCAAGCGTCGTGGTCTCGAGGCGCTGGAGGAGAGACTGGAGAAGCGAGGTGTCAACCTGGTGGATCCGCGCAGAGCCTCGGTTGTCGGCCGCTGGTAGTCCGGGAAAAACGCGTGGCTGGGCTGGCGTGGGCGGAGATCGGTAGAGGCGACTCGAGTCGGTTCGCAATCTCAAGATCGTGGATTCGCAGGTGTACTTGTTGCTTATGGGGCAGTTGAGAGCCGGAGTCAAGGACCTCCCTCCGGTCACCATGCTCCTTTAGTTGTACTGCCGCTCCGCAACAGGTGATTGGTGCTCCGGTATCTATTGGGGAGTGACATGCTTCGCACGTCACGTGGACTGGTAGCTTGAAAAGAGTGGCATTTCTTCACCAGGTCCCATGTTCTTTGAGCGCCAAGAAGAGGCTCTCACCGCTCTTGAGCTTTCGCTGTCAGATAGTCGTGACGCCGCTTGGTTGGCTGCGGTGGAGAAGTCCAGCCAGCTGGGAGAGCAGTATCTGCTGCACCTGACCCGTGCGGTACGTGCAGCGGGATGATGAAGTAATCAATAGGCATGACTTGACGGCAGCGGACGCCGGAGCTCCCACCCGCGGTTTGAGGTGGGGTGCCCCGGTTTCCTTGTGTGGTGTTGTCAGTTGGGTTCTTGTGTCGGCAACGGGGGGTGAAATGATGCTTGACGTCGATCTGGAACAGGTACTTCAGGAGGCAGCAATCCCTCCGGGGACTCTCTCTTTTCGTCCGCCGCGCCGGGACGCGGTGACAGGTCAACCGTGCCGGAGGCGCGCGATCACGAAGTTCACATCACGTCGTCCTCGTCGTCCACGGCATCGGGGTCTTCGTCGGCAGGCATGGGCAGGCGCGCACCCCGGCTCACCGCGATGCGGTGCACATTCGCCAGCGCTTCCGTCAACTGGGCCGTCAGCAGGTGGAGTTCGCCGGGTGTCCACGCGCGCTCGGCAAGTACCCGCTGCGCATCCTCGACGAGCTCACCGGCCAGGCCGAGTTGGGCCGACTCCATGTTGTCAGCGAGGCGCGACATGAACCCGCTGCCGTCGCTGGAGAGATAGCACGGTTTCCCTTCCGGCCCCGTCCACGGCAGGAGGCGCACCTGGTCAGCGAGGCTCCTCACGCCGTGACCTCCACTCCGTGGATCAGCCGTGGACCGATGTCGATGCCGTGTACCGCTAGCCACAGTGCGCGCCGCCGAGCCCGCTGCCGACGGGCCTCCCGCCGCTCATGCACGACCAGGTATGGCCGGACAATCCCGATCTCCTCACCCCGCAACGGTGGCATGGGCACACGCATCAGGCGGTCGGTCGGTACGCCGCTGTCGGCTGCGGAGGACCGGCGGTTCACTCTGCGATGTCGACCCTCAGCGGGCCACAGGATCCGCAGCAGCGGCTCGAAGATGTGGGCGATACAGTGCGGCATGTCGACGCTCCAATCGGCGTTGGCCACGCCCCCGGACCGTTCGCCCGGTCGCGGGGGTACTGACTGGATGCCAGCCTGCCGACACGCAGCGCAGGGCAGTTGCACCGAACCGTGCAACTCCCCGCATCGGAAATGTGCTAGATCCCGACCCACTCCGCGTACTGCGCCAGTGAGCTGTTTCGGGCCCGCTCGCGCCGCTTGAGCGTCAGCACGGTCTCGCGGACCGTGGGGTGGTAGCGCGTCTGCTGGGGCGCGATCCGCCGGGCCCGTTGCAGACAGTCCAGCGCCTGCTCCGCCTGGCCGGCCCAGACGTGCGCACGGCCGAGGTCCATCCAGTGGTGTCCGGCCCTCGAACGGGTCCAGCCGCGGGGAATCCGCACATCCTCGGCGAGTTCGACCGCGCGGCCGAAGTCGTCCATCTCTGAGGCGATGGCCACCGCATGGACCCCGACGTTCGTCGGCCCCCAGGTCACTCCGAAGTCAGGCAGCTCACCGGTAGTCCGGGCGATCGCACGGGCCTCGGCCAGCCGAGCGTCCGCGTGCTCCCGGTCCTTCATCCGCCCCGCGATCACTGCAGCCCGCAGATGCATCACGCCCCGCATCGCCTCGATGCCCATTGGCCGACGGGCTTCTTGGCCATCGAGGTCGCGCAGCGCCCGGTCGATCACCCGGACCCCGACGTCGTACCGGCCCGATGACATCGTGGTCTGCGCGCGCAGATAGGCATGCATGGCAGCCAGTCCCGGTTCATCAGCATGCGGCGCGGTCCACGCCAACCGGTCCAGCGCGACGGTGGCGAGGTCGATGTACCCGAAGTTCCACGCCACTGTGAACACGCAACGGAATGTCCCCGCCAGGCACTCGTACGCCAGTCGTTGCTCTGCGCCCGTGCTGGTGTGAGCGGCCTGCACCGATTCGTCGATCAAGGCGGGCAAGTCCCGCACCATGTCGGTGTACTGGGCCTGGCGGCGCTGGACGAGGGCCCGTTGGACATCGGCCCGGATGAGTGGAACGGGGCGAGGCGCTGCCTCCCAGTCGAGTGCCACGTCCCAGTTCTCCAAGCCCTCACGGATCGGCTGTATCAACGTGTCCATGCGGTCACGCCGCAGCTCTTCGGCATAAGGCTGCCCCAGCAGATCGGACGTGGAGACACCCAGCGCACGGGCGCACGCAGCGATCAAACCGGGAGAGGCGGGTTTCTGCCCACACTCGACCTTCGACAGCAGCGACTTGGAGACGCTGGCACGCATCGCCAGCCCCTGCTGCGTCAGCCCCCGTTGCTTACGGATACAGGCGACCCGGGCGCCGGTGTGCTCCTCGATGCTTTGCGGCACGATGAACTCCGTTCTGCGGCAACACTCAGACGGTACCCCCGAAGGACAGCCCCGGATCCGAGGTTCCCCCGCTGTGCGGGAGGTGCTGATCAACCAGTCAAGAGGGGAACGGAGTTTCAAGTTCGCTCGTTCAGTCGGTGCCTGCGCCGCGAGCGGTCCTCCTTGAGTTCAGCGCCTGCGCCGCTGAACTCATTCAGCTGGGATTTAGGGGCGTGATCCCGGTGCCCGCGTAGAGCTGGGGTGCCAGCGACAGGACGGTGACGGTTTCGCCTTCCTTGGCGGCCTGCCAGGCGATGGCCGCCGCGTGCGCGATCGGCCACTCCGCGTGCGGCCAGGCCATGGCGTCCAGCGCGTGTGCCGAGGTGAACGGGATGCTCTCGGCGAAGCGCAGCGACGCCGCGTGGGTTCCGGCGCCGGCGACCTGGCGCTCGGTGGCGAGGACGGACAGAGAGGGGATCAGGATGCGTCCGGTGCCACGGGACGCCTCGATGTAGAGGCCGGTGAAGAAATGGTCCGCTCGGTACAGGGCGGTCAGGGCGGTGTGGTCGAGTACGGCTGTCAGGCTCACGCGGCGGCGCCGCCTTGGTGGGCGCGGATCTTGTCCCAGGCGGACCGGCCTGCCTGCTGGACCTGCTCGGTGTAGTCGATGCCGAGTTCGCGAGCGGCATCGATGGTTCGCTGCTCCCGTTCGGCCTCGGTGAGCTGGTCGGCGGCGAGCTCCTCCAGCAGTTCCGTGATGCTCGTCCCACGCTCCTGCGCGAGGATACGCAGCCGGTCGCGTACAGCTTCGGTGGTCTTGATACTGGTCGGCTTGCTCATGTCGAGGATTCTACCTCCGGTAGAATCGATTGTCCGGGAAATGAGTCGGCTTCGCCGAAGAGCTCGCCCTGCCTCACGGCGTAGACAGGCGGGCCGTCTGGCGTCGGTGACCGACGCGATGGGCAACACCACGTCGTACACGTACCTGGACGACGGTCTGACCGTCTCGGTGAAGCGGACCAGCGCCGACGGCAACAGCACGTACGTCCTGGAGTCGGACACCTACGACGCGGCCGGGAAAGCTGGTGGAAGCTCAACCAGACCTCCGGCACGAACATCACCGACTCCTCCGGCACCGGCAACACCGCCACCGCCGGTTCGGGCATCACCTGGTCGGACACCGCGGCGAAGTTCGCGGGCACCACCACCGGCACCGGCAACGTCGTCGACACCACCGGCCCGGTCCTGGACACCACCGCCTCCTACACGGTGTCCGCCTGGGTCAACCTCAGTGACACCTCCACCTACCGCACCTTCGTCGCCCAGGGCGGCACCAACCGGGCCTCCTTCTATCTGCAGTACTCGAAGGCCGACAACGCGTACCGCTTCCACGCGGCCAACGCCGACGTGGCCCCGCAGAACGGGGGCGGGGACTGCAGCGTGGGCGCGTTCGGCGAGTCCGCCCTTGAGGGTGCGGCCGCGGGTGCGCTGGGCGGTGCGCTGGGAAGCCTGGGCGGCAAGCTCCTGGCGAAGGTGGCGCC
>NZ_JBVJPA010000054.1:0-2541 GCF_055582885.1 Streptomyces sp. NPDC107454
GATTATTCCTCTCCCTGGTTCCGCTCTCGTGGTGTCGTCCCGATTACGGGAAAACATTCACGGAGAGTTTGATCCTGGCTCAGGACGAACGCTGGCGGCGTGCTTAACACATGCAAGTCGAACGATGAAGCCCTTCGGGGTGGATTAGTGGCGAACGGGTGAGTAACACGTGGGCAATCTGCCCTTCACTCTGGGACAAGCCCTGGAAACGGGGTCTAATACCGGATAACACCTGCCCGGGCATCCGGGTGGGTTAAAAGCTCCGGCGGTGAAGGATGAGCCCGCGGCCTATCAGCTTGTTGGTGAGGTAGTGGCTCACCAAGGCGACGACGGGTAGCCGGCCTGAGAGGGCGACCGGCCACACTGGGACTGAGACACGGCCCAGACTCCTACGGGAGGCAGCAGTGGGGAATATTGCACAATGGGCGAAAGCCTGATGCAGCGACGCCGCGTGAGGGATGACGGCCTTCGGGTTGTAAACCTCTTTCAGCAGGGAAGAAGCGAAAGTGACGGTACCTGCAGAAGAAGCGCCGGCTAACTACGTGCCAGCAGCCGCGGTAATACGTAGGGCGCAAGCGTTGTCCGGAATTATTGGGCGTAAAGAGCTCGTAGGCGGCTTGTCACGTCGGGTGTGAAAGCCCGGGGCTTAACCCCGGGTCTGCATTCGATACGGGCTAGCTAGAGTGTGGTAGGGGAGATCGGAATTCCTGGTGTAGCGGTGAAATGCGCAGATATCAGGAGGAACACCGGTGGCGAAGGCGGATCTCTGGGCCATTACTGACGCTGAGGAGCGAAAGCGTGGGGAGCGAACAGGATTAGATACCCTGGTAGTCCACGCCGTAAACGGTGGGAACTAGGTGTTGGCGACATTCCACGTCGTCGGTGCCGCAGCTAACGCATTAAGTTCCCCGCCTGGGGAGTACGGCCGCAAGGCTAAAACTCAAAGGAATTGACGGGGGCCCGCACAAGCAGCGGAGCATGTGGCTTAATTCGACGCAACGCGAAGAACCTTACCAAGGCTTGACATACACCGGAAACGGCCAGAGATGGTCGCCCCCTTGTGGTCGGTGTACAGGTGGTGCATGGCTGTCGTCAGCTCGTGTCGTGAGATGTTGGGTTAAGTCCCGCAACGAGCGCAACCCTTGTTCTGTGTTGCCAGCATGCCCTTCGGGGTGATGGGGACTCACAGGAGACTGCCGGGGTCAACTCGGAGGAAGGTGGGGACGACGTCAAGTCATCATGCCCCTTATGTCTTGGGCTGCACACGTGCTACAATGGCAGGTACAATGAGCTGCGAAGCCGTGAGGCGGAGCGAATCTCAAAAAGCCTGTCTCAGTTCGGATTGGGGTCTGCAACTCGACCCCATGAAGTCGGAGTTGCTAGTAATCGCAGATCAGCATTGCTGCGGTGAATACGTTCCCGGGCCTTGTACACACCGCCCGTCACGTCACGAAAGTCGGTAACACCCGAAGCCGGTGGCCCAACCCCTTGTGGGAGGGAGCTGTCGAAGGTGGGACTGGCGATTGGGACGAAGTCGTAACAAGGTAGCCGTACCGGAAGGTGCGGCTGGATCACCTCCTTTCTAAGGAGCACTTCTTACCGATCCCTCCGGGGTGAGGTCAGAGGCCAGTACATCAGCGAATGTCTGATGCTGGTTGCTCATGGGTGGAACGTTGATTATTCGGCATCTTCAGTCATCTCAGGCTGTGAGTACTGCTCTTCGGGGCGTGGAAAGCTGATCATGAGTGGCGGGGGTGCCGGGCACGCTGTTGGGTGTCTGAAGGTACGGCCGATACGGCTGCCTTCAGTGCCGGCCCCAGTGCACTCCGGTTGTAGCCGGGGGTGATGGGTGGTTGGTCGTTGTTTGAGAACTGCACAGTGGACGCGAGCATCTGTGGCCAAGTTTTTAAGGGCGCACGGTGGATGCCTTGGCACCAGGAACCGATGAAGGACGTGGGAGGCCACGATAGTCCCCGGGGAGTCGTCAACCAGGCTTTGATCCGGGGGTTTCCGAATGGGGAAACCCGGCAGTCGTCATGGGCTGTCACCCATACCTGAACACATAGGGTATGTGGAGGGAACGCGGGGAAGTGAAACATCTCAGTACCCGCAGGAAGAGAAAACAACCGTGATTCCGGGAGTAGTGGCGAGCGAAACTGGATGAGGCCAAACCATATGCGTGTGAGACCCGGCAGGGGTTGCGTATGTGGGGTTGTGGGATTTCTCTTTCACGGTCTGCCGGCCGTGAGACGAGTCAGAAACCGTTGATGTAGGCGAAGGACATGCGAAAGGTCCGGCGTAGAGGGTAAGACCCCCGTAGTCGAAACGTCAACGGCTCGTTTGAGAAACACCCAAGTAGCACGGGGCCCGAGAAATCCCGTGTGAATCTGGCGGGACCACCCGCTAAGCCTAAATATTCCCTGGTGACCGATAGCGGATAGTACCGTGAGGGAATGGTGAAAAGTACCGCGGGAGCGGAGTGAAATAGTACCTGAAACCGTGTGCCTACAAGCCGTGGGAGCGTCGGGCAAGCACTTGTGT
>NZ_JBVJPA010000054.1:2637-3799 GCF_055582885.1 Streptomyces sp. NPDC107454
TGTTTGCCTCGTGACTGCGTGCCTTTTGAAGAATGAGCCTGCGAGTTTGCGGTGTGTTGCGAGGTTAACCCGTGTGGGGAAGCCGTAGCGAAAGCGAGTCCGAATAGGGCGGTTTAGTAGCGCGCTCAAGACCCGAAGCGGAGTGATCTAGCCATGGGCAGGTTGAAGCGGCTGTAAGAGGTCGTGGAGGACCGAACCCACCAGGGTTGAAAACCTGGGGGATGACCTGTGGTTAGGGGTGAAAGGCCAATCAAACTCCGTGATAGCTGGTTCTCCCCGAAATGCATTTAGGTGCAGCGTCGTGTGTTTCTTGCCGGAGGTAGAGCACTGGATAGGCGATGGGCCCTACCGGGTTACTGACCTTAGCCAAACTCCGAATGCCGGTAAGTGAGAGCGCGGCAGTGAGACTGTGGGGGATAAGCTCCATGGTCGAGAGGGAAACAGCCCAGAGCATCGACTAAGGCCCCTAAGCGTACGCTAAGTGGGAAAGGATGTGGAGTCGCAGAGACAACCAGGAGGTTGGCTTAGAAGCAGCCACCCTTGAAAGAGTGCGTAATAGCTCACTGGTCTAGTGATTCCGCGCCGACAATGTAGCGGGGCTCAAGCGTACCGCCGAAGTCGTGTCATTGCAGCAATACGCCCAACGGCGGCTGTGATGGGTAGGGGAGCGTCGTGTGCCGGGTGAAGCCGCGCCGGAAGGCAGTGGTGGACGGTTCACGAGTGAGAATGCAGGCATGAGTAGCGATACACACGTGAGAAACGTGTGCGCCGATTGACTAAGGGTTCCTGGGTCAAGCTGATCTGCCCAGGGTAAGTCGGGACCTAAGGCGAGGCCGACAGGCGTAGTCGATGGATAACCGGTTGATATTCCGGTACCCGCTGTGAAGCGTCAAACATTGAACCAGGCGATGCTAAGTCCGTGAAGCCGCCCCGGAGCCTTCGGGCAAAGGGGAGTGGTGGAGCCGACGGACCAGACCTGCAGTAGGTGAGTGATGGGGTGACGCAGGAAGGTAGTCCATCCCGGGCGGTGGTTGTCCCGGGGTAAGGGTGTAGGCCGTGTGATAGGTAAATCCGTCGCACATCAAGGCTGAGACCTGATGCCGAGCCGATTGTGGTGAAGTGGATGATCCTATGCTGTCGAGAAAAGCCTCTAGCGAGTTTC
>NZ_JBVJPA010000054.1:3895-5236 GCF_055582885.1 Streptomyces sp. NPDC107454
TTCATGGCGGCCCGTACCCTAAACCGACTCAGGTGGTCAGGTAGAGAATACCGAGGCGTTCGGGTGAACTATGGTTAAGGAACTCGGCAAAATGCCCCCGTAACTTCGGGAGAAGGGGGGCCATCACTGGTGATGAGTCTTGCACTCTGAGCTGGGGGTGGCCGCAGAGACCAGCGAGAAGCGACTGTTTACTAAAAACACAGGTCCGTGCGAAGCCGTAAGGCGATGTATACGGACTGACGCCTGCCCGGTGCTGGAACGTTAAGGGGACCGGTTAGTCACTCTTCGGGGTGGCGAAGCTGAGAACTTAAGCGCCAGTAAACGGCGGTGGTAACTATAACCATCCTAAGGTAGCGAAATTCCTTGTCGGGTAAGTTCCGACCTGCACGAATGGCGTAACGACTTCTCGACTGTCTCAACCATAGGCCCGGTGAAATTGCACTACGAGTAAAGATGCTCGTTTCGCGCAGCAGGACGGAAAGACCCCGGGACCTTTACTACAGTTTGATATTGGTGTTCGGTTCGGCTTGTGTAGGATAGGTGGGAGACTTTGAAGCGGCAGCGCCAGCTGTTGTGGAGTCGTCGTTGAAATACCACTCTGGTCGTGCTGGATGTCTAACCTGGGTCCGTGATCCGGATCAGGGACAGTGTCTGATGGGTAGTTTAACTGGGGCGGTTGCCTCCTAAAGAGTAACGGAGGCGCCCAAAGGTTCCCTCAGCCTGGTTGGTAATCAGGTGTTGAGTGTAAGTGCACAAGGGAGCTTGACTGTGAGACCGACGGGTCGAGCAGGGACGAAAGTCGGGACTAGTGATCCGGCGGTGGCTTGTGGAAGCGCCGTCGCTCAACGGATAAAAGGTACCCCGGGGATAACAGGCTGATCTTCCCCAAGAGTCCATATCGACGGGATGGTTTGGCACCTCGATGTCGGCTCGTCGCATCCTGGGGCTGGAGTCGGTCCCAAGGGTTGGGCTGTTCGCCCATTAAAGCGGTACGCGAGCTGGGTTTAGAACGTCGTGAGACAGTTCGGTCCCTATCCGCTGTGCGCGTAGGAATATTGAGAAGGGCTGTCCCTAGTACGAGAGGACCGGGACGGACGAACCTCTGGTGTGCCAGTTGTCCTGCCAAGGGCATGGCTGGTTGGCTACGTTCGGGAGGGATAACCGCTGAAAGCATCTAAGCGGGAAGCCTGCTTCGAGATGAGTATTCCCACCCCCTTGAGGGGTTAAGGCTCCCAGTAGACGACTGGGTTGATAGGCCGGATCTGGAAGGCGGGTAACCGCTGGAGGTGACCGGTACTAATAGGCCGAGGGCTTGTCCTCAGTTGCTCGCGTCCACTGTGT
>NZ_JBVJPA010000055.1:0-4413 GCF_055582885.1 Streptomyces sp. NPDC107454
GGCAGGTGGTACACGATCTCGAAGGACGGGACTTCCGTGCACCTGTGGGAGCTGGGCCAAGAGAACTGACGTTGGGCGGGTGACGCCTGCGCCATCCGGGGAACGTCGCCTGCTGGCACCCAGTAGTCCTGGGGTGTGAGATACACGCAGGGCGGCGGGCTGACCGACGCCGAGAGGTGCAAGCGGGAGCGATTGCGGCTTCAGGCCGTGGAACGCTTCGAGACCGGGCAGAGGAACGCGGAGGCCGCTGCCGCGCTGCGGGTGAGCGTCCGGTCGGCGGAGCGATGGCGCCGTGCCTGGCGCGAGCACGGGGAGGCGGGGCTGCTGTCGAAGGGCTCGCCGGGAAGGTCGAAACTCAGCGAGTTCCAGGTCACCAGGCTGGAGCGGGAGTTGGAGCACGGCCCGCTCGCTCAGGGCTGGGCGGACCAGCGGTGGACGCTGGCACGAATCAAGACGCTGATCGGCCGGCTCTTCCACGTCTCCTACACGGTCGAGGGCACCTGGCAGCTGCTCAAGCGTCACGGTTGGTCGTGGCAGCAGCCTGCCCGCCGAGCCATCGGGCGCGATGACGAGGCTGTCGAGGTCTGGAAGAAGGAGACCTGGCCGCGGGTAAGAGCAATGCGGCGGAGCGCGGGGCCTGGATCGTCTTTGAGGACGAGGCCGGGCAGTCGCTGACTCCGCCGCGCGCCAGGACCTGGGGCAGGATCGGCCAGACCCCGGTCGTGCGGGTGAGGGGCCGCGGCTCCGGGCGGGTCTCGATGGCGGGCATGACCTGCTACAAGCCCGGTGAGCGGGCCAGGTTGATCTACGCGATCCGGGAGTACCGGGGCCGCAAGGACGAGCCGAAAGGCTTCGGCTGGCGAGACTTCCGGGATCTCATCGTCCGCGCCCGCATCCAGCTCGGCGGCCCGATTGTGCTGGTCTGGGACAACGTCCGCCTCCACCTGACCAGGGGCATGAGGGAGTTCATCGATGCGAACGCCGAGTGGCTCACCGTGTTCCAACAACGTCAAGGCCAGCACACCAATGATGAACAACCCATCCCCCTGATCCTGCTGCTGCCGCATCATGCGACGCTGCAATTCAATCTCAGACAAGGGGAGTTCTCACCTTCGGGAGGAGAGCAGCGTTCCGCGCCGTGGTTTGGTGCCAGTCTTGTGGTGGGCGGGGCGGCTGTATGCCTCGCCGGTCGCGAGAACTCTGCCCACGTCGTGACGAGTGGCGGGGTGGCCGTTCTTTGAGCCTGGTGGTCGGCCTGGTCCGGGTCGGGACGGTTTCGGTGCACCGGCCGGAGTGCCAGTCTTCGTGCGCAGGTTCCTGAACCCCCGCCGGACACGGGCGGGGGTGAGCCTGTTCGGCTCGGCCGGCTTCTCCCAGGGGCGCCGGAGGTCACCGGCGAGCGGCCGGGCGAGGCGGAGCTGGGCATAGGCGGCGATCACCAGCCAGGTCCACCGATCGGCCGCCTCCGAGCTGCGGAGCCGGGGCCTGGTCCACCCGAGGGTCTGCTTAAACAGGCGAAACGTGTGCTCGATGTCGAAACGCCGCAGGAACGACTGCCAGCAGCGGTCGACGTCCGACTCGGTCGCGGCAGTGCCCGACCACCACAGCCAGACCGGCCTGTTCACCCCGCCGCTCGGTAGCTTCTCCACGGTCAGGCGGATGACGGTGCCCTCAATGAGGGGCAGCGGACCGTCGTGGTCCAGCCACGCGGCCCTGCGGGTCAGCCGCGGGTGCAGCCGGTCCCACGCTTGCGCGGTCGCCTTTCCGTAGCGGCGGGTGTCGGTGACCGTGACGGCCTGCTCGGTGCCCCAGCTGGCGGGGTCATTGAAGACGAACTCGCCACCGTGCCTGGGTAGTCGTCCTCCCTTGGGGTTGGCCAGGAAGAACTCCGTGCGCGAGGGCGCCGGCCGTCGCATTACCCGGTCCGAACGGAGCCGGCCCAGGACCTCGACGGGCAGTCCGGCCAGCAGGTGCGCGATGCGCGGAGCGTCGTAGCCGGCGTCCAGTACAACCAGGACGTCCGGGTCGCCCGGCTTCCACTGGCCGGCCGCGACGAGCCGTTCGACAACCTCGCGGATCTGCACCGTGGTCACCGCCGCGACGTCGGTGCCGGGCTCCAGGCGGACGGCGTCGAGCACCGCTGTCCACGAGGTGCGTCCCGTCTCCAGCGCCGCCACGACCGAGTACGGCCAGCCGGGCACCATCTGGTGCTTGCCCTCACCCCGGTCGAATGTGTGGCAAAAGGCCCGGGCGGCGCAGGTGTTGGCGTCCGGCCTCAGCCACGGCGAGACGTCCACGGCCAGCACCAGACGACCGTCCGCCGCCCTCGGCAGCGGCATCGACACCAGCGCGCGACGCAGCCGGGCGACGTCGATCCGCCCGTGGTTGAGTCCGCCGTACAGAGCCCCGTGACCGCGACGGTGTTCGGGCGCGAGCGCGAGATCGACCAGAGTGCGCACCGGCCCGTCCGCGCACAGCAGCGCGTCACACAGCTCGAACAACGCGTCCCCCCCCCGCGCGTACAGCTCCGACCGGAAGCGTGACACTTCCGCGAACTCATCCCGCAGTACACCCTGATGCACCAGACTCACGACCACGGCCTTCGCGCAGATCCACTCTGTGACGGAGAAAAAGGATCAGACGGAGGCCGCCTTCATGTCCGCTGGACTGCGAAAACGCCTATCAAGCTCGAGCCGCGTTCGACGCCGGACCTTAAACGACAAGGTAAGCTTGTTCCTTATCGCCGGGCTTGATCGCGTTCGATCAGTGTCTCCGGGCGTTTGATGGTTTTGCCCACGTCGTAGCGGGTGGCGGGATGTCGGTTCTTGGAGCCGGGTGGGCGTCCGGGTCCGGGCCGGGTGGGTTTCGGAACCCTGGCCGGGTTGGCGAGGTGGGGTCGGATGTTCCGGAATGCTCGGCGAACACGCGTCGGGGTCCTCGCGGTGCCGGCGTGGGTGGACTTCTCCCAGGGCTTGCGCTGGTCGGCCGTGGCTGGGGCGGCGAGGCGGAGCTGGGCGTGGACGACGATCACGAGCCAGGTCCAGCGTTCGGCTGCCTGTGGGTTGCGCAGGCGCGGGCGGGTCCAGCCGAGGTCCTGTTTGAAGTAGCGGAAGGTGTGCTCCAGGTCGAAGCGGCGCAGGTAGCAGGACCAGACCTGGTCCACGTCGGTGGTGCTGGCGCCGGTTTTCGAGGGCCACAGCCACAGCGGCGGCGCGTCGCGATCGCCGGGCAGGCGCTGGACCTTGAGCCGAATCAGGGTGCCCTCGACCAGGGGGAGTTCGCCGTCGTGGTCGATCCACGAGGAACGGTGGGTCAGCCGGGGGTGTACCCGGTCCCAGGCCTGGGTGTGGGCCTTGCCGTAGCGGTCGGTGTCGTTGACCGTCACCAGCGCGGGCTCGGGCCAGGTCTCCGGCTTGGCCAGCCGGAGTTCCAGGCCGTGCTTCCGCGGACGTCCCAGGGGCTGATAAGTGAAGGACAGCGGCCGTGGCGGAACCCTCAACACCCGGTCGGAGCGCAGGCGGCCGACGAGTTCGACGGGCAGGTCCCGCAGGAGCCACGCCAGGCGAGTCACGTCGTAGCCAGCGTCCATCACGACCAGCATCTCCTGGTCGCCGGTCCGCCACTGGGCGGCGCGGACCAGGCGCTCGACCACGGCGCGCAGCTGGATGGCGGTGACAGCGGTGGCGTCGTCCTCGGGGCCCAGGCGGACCGCGTCCAGGACCGCAGTCCACGACGATGGGCCCGGGGAAAGGGCGGCGACCACGGAGTACGGCCAGCCCGGGATGATCTGAGCGGCCGCCCGGGATCGGCCGTGAACGTGGCAGAACAGCCGCTCCGGCGAGCACGCCGCATCCGATCGGAGCCACGGCGAGACGTCCACGGACAGCACGATCCGCCCCTCTAGGCGCGGTAGCGGCACCGAGACCAGCAGGTCACGCAGCCGCTCGACATCGAGGCGACCGTGGTTGAGCGCCGCATACAAGGAGCCGTAGCCGCGGCGGTGCTCAGCGGTCAGCGACAGCTCCACCGGGGTCTTCACCGGCTCGTCCGCACACAGCAACGCGTCGGTGAGATCGAAGAACGCATCCGCCCGCGCCGACAAGCACCCGTAAAAGTCGGTCCGGAAGTGTGACAGCTCCTCGAATGCGTCCCGCTCGCCGACCCGCGCCAGCACACTCATCACCACGGCCTTCTTCGTGAACACTCTGATCTCGTCGTTGAGTTCAGGATCACGAGAAGGCCGTACCCACGTCCGGCGATCACCCGAACGAGTGACCTGGCGAACGTTGATGATCAAGCCGGAGGTTAAAGAACAAGGTAAAAGAGCGTTTTGTCCTGGCGAGGTTGTTTCGCGTCGATTCGCAGACCGAGCCGGTATGGGGCTCTCGGGGCAGATGTGCCTGATGCGGGGCA
>NZ_JBVJPA010000056.1:0-3913 GCF_055582885.1 Streptomyces sp. NPDC107454
TTATCTAACCGTCCTGCTGGAGAGTCCACGACGTCCGTGACGGTTCTGTCTGAGTACTCGTTAGCTTGCTGTGGACTCTTTATCTTGCTGTGCTCGCGACGCGGTGTTTCGGGTTCAGCGGCTGGTGATGCCGTCCGGGACGGAGTCGTCGACGGTACTGGCCGACGGGGAGGTCGTGGATCCGGCCGACCGGTTCCTCGCGCATCTCACGGCGATTGATCGCTCGCCCAACACCGTCCGTGCCTACGCTCACGATCTACGGGACTACTTCGAGTTCCTGAACCGGCACGGATTGCGGTGGGACGGGGTCGCCCTGGAAGACCTGGGCCGGTTCATCACCTGGCTGCGGCTGCCGGAGGCGGGCCGCGACGGGCAGGTGGTGGCATTGCCGTGGGTCGAGGCGAATCTTGCTGCAGCAACGGTCAACCGGAAGCTGTCGGCACTGGCCTCGTTCTACGAGTTCCACCACCGACACGGCGCCGGGCCTGGTGAGTTGCTGACGCGGTGGCGCCCCGGACGACGCGGCGGGTCCTGGCAGCCCTTCCTCGCGCATCTCGGTTCACGACCGGAACGGCACCGCGCGATTGTTTTGCGCGCCGAACGCCGGCCGCCGCGTGAGCTGAGCCAGGCGGAGATGACGACGCTGATCGCGGCGTGCAACCGGCTGCGGGACAAGTTCTTGCTGAGCCTGTTGAAGGGCACGGGCCTGCGCATCGGCGAGGCTCTGGGACTGCGGCACGAAGACCTCGATCCGCGCCGGCGGCTGGTGGCGGTCAGGGCTCGCACGAACGTCAACCGGGCACGGGCGAAGACGTGGTCGCGGGAAGTGCCCGTTGACGCGGACCTGTTCCGTCTCTACAGCGATTATCTCCACGACGAGTACGGCACGCTGGACTGCGACTACGTGTTCGTGAACCTCTGGGGCTCCCCGGTGGGGGCACCGATGAACTACTCCAGCGTCGACCGGCTGGTGCGCCAGCTGCGCAAGAGCACTGGTATCGCGTTTTCGCCCCATCTTTTCCGGCACAGCTATGCCACCGCGCTGCTGCGTCGCGGCGTCGCCGCCGAGGTCGTACAGCAGCTGCTCGGCCACGCGAACCTCAGCACCACCATCGATACCTACTCCCACCTGGGCATCGAGGACGCTCGGCGGGCACTGACCGCAGCCGGGTTCCTGGGTGGGCCGGAAACGGAGCCATCAGCATGAGGCAACTCGTTCCGATTCCCGCCGACGAGAGCGCCGAGAGCATCGGCCTGGCCGCTCGTCTGCGGCCCCGGTTCGCGCAACCGGTGATCCTGGTCGACCCCGACGACCCGGTGATCGGTGGGCCGCGCTGCCTGGTCCAGGTCTGCGAACGCCTCGCGGTGATCTTCGCCAAGTGCTCGGCTCACCACCAGCGTTGGATCGATGACGGACGTCCCGACGATGTCCATATCTGGGCGGCGACGGCACCGGCGAACCGGCGCTGGCTGCAGCAGCCGCCCAAGTGCGCGATCGGCAGCTGCCGACGCAGTCGACGTGAACACGGCCTGTGTCACTCCCACGCCCATCGCTGGCACCGCCAGGGCAGCCCGGATCTGACCAGGTGGATCACCGACGGCGGTGGCCCGCCGCTGCTGGCCGGGCCCGGCTGCGTCTTTCCCGAGTGCGGGCTCGAAGCCGAGGGCGAGGCCGGATTGTGTGTCCACCACCGCAACCGGTGGGTCCGCGCCGACCGGCCGCCCCTTGAGTCGTGGCTGCTCGGTTGCGCGACTTTCGGGCAGGATCGCTTCGACCTGCGGGCCCTGCCCGAGCCGATGCGACTGGAGATCGCCTACGCGATCCAGTGCCGCGTCGACGAACGACGCACCATCACCCGGCCCTACTCGATTCGGCGCCTGCTGCGGGCGCTTCCCGGCGCCGGGGCCGGCTCACTGCTGGACCGCAGCCCCGAGGAGTGGATCTCCTGTCTCGGGTTCTCCAGCGAACGCGGTCACATCGAGCGCCGTTTCCTGCTGGACGCGATCGGCTACCTTCGCGACGTCCTGGAGGGCGTCGGCTGGGACGCCGAGTTCCCGCGTGATGTCTGGCTGCTGCGGAGGCTGGGGTTCCCCGGCCGGGATGCCCGCTTCCGGTTCACCGGCATCGAGCCGCTCTGGCTCAGGGAGCTGACCAAACGCTGGGCACGCTGGAGATTGTCGACCGGCATCGCGGTCGCCACGGTCGGCGCCGATGTCCGCGCGCTCACGCTGTTCGCCCACTCGTTCCCCATCCTCCGGCACGGCCCCGAGGCCCTGACCCGCGAAGTGATTGAGGTCCACCTGGCGCATCTCGCCGAGAAGTTCCCCAACCCGAAGAGCCGAACCGGCCAGCTCAGCAGCCTCGCCGGGCTGTTACGGGCGGCGCGTCAGCACGGGTGGGAACCACGGCTCGCACCGCAGGTCGACCTGTTCCCAGAGGACTACCCCCGCTTGATGCGCGGGGCACCCCGAGCGTTGCCCGAAGCGGTGATGGCCCAGCTCGAGCACCCCGACAACCTCGCCCGGTTCGCCGATCCCCGGGGTCGGCTCCTGGCACGGATCTTGATGAACACCGGTCTTCGGGTCGGTGACGGCAGCAAACTCCCTCGGGACTGCGTCGTCCGCGACGGTCAGGGGGCGCCCTACCTGCGCTACACCAACCACAAGATGCGTCGGGACGCGTTCGTCCCCATCGACACCGACCTCGCCGAGGCCATCGCCGCCCAACAACAGGCAGTCCTCGCCGAGTTCGACGAACCCGCCTTCCTGCTACCTCGCTCGAACCGCAACCCCGAGGGCAAGGTCGCCTTCAGTACCTCGACGTTCCGCGGACAGCTGCGTGAATGGCTGCGGATCTGCGACATCCGCGACGAACACGGCCAGCCGGTCCATGCCACACCGCACCAATGGCGCCACACCTTCGGCACCCGACTGATCAACAACGAGGTTCCGCAGGAGACCGTCCGCCGCCTGCTCGATCACGACTCCCACGCGATGACCGCCCACTATGCCCGCCTGTCGGACACGACCATCCGCCAGCAGTGGGAACGAGCCCGGAAGGTCAACATCGCTGGTGAACAACTGGCCGGTGACGCGGGGCCGTTGGCCGACGCGGTCTGGATGAAGAACAACCTCGCCCGCGCGAAGATGGCCCTGCCCAACGGCTACTGCGCTCTCCCTCTGCAGCAGAAGTGCGAGTTCGCCAACGCCTGCCTGACCTGCCCGGTCTTTGTCACCACCGCCGAGTTCCTGCCCCAGCACCGCCGCCAGCTCGAGCAGACCCAGACCTTGATCGCCCAGGCCGACCACAACGGCCACCAACGGCTCGCCGAGATGAACCGCACGGTCGAGAAGAACCTACTCTCGATCATCAACGGCCTTACAGCACAAAGCAGTTGCTGCACGGAAGGCGCCTGCGCTTGCCGACGAACCGAGGATCCGAATGTCTGCTGAGCGTCCCCACCACCTCGCCGAACACGCACGACTGCGTCACCAGCAGACCCTCGATCACGCCGAGCAGACGCTCGCCGAGATGGCCGACGCCGGCGAACCGGTGACCGTCGCGCTCGTCGCCCGGAAAGCCGGGGTCTCACGGTCCTGGATCTACAGCCAACCCGCACTCCGTGACCACATCCGGCAACAGCAGCACCTTCGAGACGGCGCGAACGCGGTCCGGGAGACCGTCACCCGCGCCAGCGACGACTCCCTGCGACAACGGCTCGCGCTCGCACACGAGCGCATCAGCCAACTCCGCACCGAGAACCATCAACTCCGTGACGCCCTCGCACACGCCCACGGCCAACTTCGCGCAGCCCGCCTCGCCGCCGAGAGCTCGTAGTCAAAGACAACCGTCCACGACATCATGTTGCTGGTCAGCAGCGTGATTCAGAGACTGAAGTCGAGATAAGCGCGG
>NZ_JBVJPA010000057.1:0-3632 GCF_055582885.1 Streptomyces sp. NPDC107454
CCGGTCGAACTCATCGGCGGGGTGCGATTCCCGGCCATCGGAGAGCTGCCGTACTTGCTCACCCTCGCGGGCCACGGCTTCTACTGGTTCCGGCTCCGCAAGGACGCCGTCTGATCCAAGGACAGACTCCAGAACCCGGTCGGCGGGGCGGTTTCCTCCGTCCCGCCCTGGGCACGCATCAGTAACACCCCGACTCGCCCGGTCTCCGGGCCCCTGGGGAAAGGACGCGACGTCATGTCGGAAGCCGCAATCCACTCTGTCACGGCCCCCGTCGCACGCCCCGAGTTACTCGCGTCGCTCGATCCGCTCCTACGGGAATGGCTGCCACGGCAGCGCTGGTTCGCGGGCAAGGGGCGTCCGGTGACCGGGTTCTCCCTGGTGACGGCCAATGAACTGCTGCCCTCGACGGCTCAGCTCGGCCTGCTCCACCTGCTGGTCCGGGCGCACCAGCCGCTCACCCCCGCCCAGGGAGCCGGCACCCAGCCCGGCGACTGCTACCAACTGCTCATCGGCGTACGCGAGGCACTCCCGCCGCACCTCGCGCCCGCGCTGATCGGACACGTGGAGGAGGGGCCGCTGGCGGGGCACACGGTCTACGAGGCACTGCACGACCCGCGCCCCGCCGACGTACTCCTGGAGGCCCTGCGCACCCGGGCCCGCATCGGCGAGCTGCGCTTCGAACGGGACCGACACCAGGAGATACGGGGCGATCTGATACCGCGCCTGATCACCGCGGAACAGTCCAACTCGTCCCTGGTCTTCGGAGATACGTTCATCCTGAAGCTGTTGCGCCGCATCGTCCCGGGGGTGAACCCCGATCTGGAGCTGCCCCTGGCGCTCGCCCGGGAGGGCTGCCCACGGGTGCCGGCACCGACGGCGTGGATGGCCGCCGACCTGGACGAGGAGACGTACGTCCTGGGAGTGCTGCAACCTTATGTGCAGGGCGCGGTGGACGGCTGGGAGCTGGCGCTGAGCGAACTGGCCAAACAGAGCGAACCGGCCGGGGACGGCTGTCGCGGCGGCGAGGGCTTCACCGGGGAGGCGCGGGCGCTGGGCCGGGCCACCGCCGAGGTGCACACGGCCCTCGCCCGGGCCCTGCCCACGGTCACGCTGGGGCACGTGCAGATGGAACTGCTCGCCGGCGGCATGACCGAGCGGCTGGCCGCGGCGGCGCAGGCGGTGCCCGCGCTGCGACCGTACGCCGCCGGTCTGCGCACCGCCTTCGAGGCGCTGGCCGACCTGGCCACCGAGGGGCAGACCTGGACCGCCCAGCGCATACACGGGGATCTGCACCTCGGCCAGTGCCTGCGCGCGCCCTCCGGGGAGTGGTCGCTCATAGACTTCGAGGGCGAGCCCTCGAAACCGCTCGCCGAGCGCCGCATGCCCCAGCCGCCCCTGCGGGACATAGCGGGGATGCTCCGCTCCTTCGACTACGCGGCCCACGCCGTCCCCGGGGCCCCGGCCTCCGCACGAGCGGGAGCCGTCCCGGCGGTGCCCGACTGGGCCGGCCTCTGCCGGGCCGCGTACTGCGCCGGCTACGCGGAGGTCGCCGGCCACGACCCGCGCGCCGATCCCGTGCTCCTGCGCGCTTATGAGACGGACAAGGCGATCTACGAAGTCCTGTACGAGGCCCGGCACCGGCCCGACTGGCTGCCGGTACCGATGGCGGCGATACGCCGACTCGCCGCATCCCCCTGACCTTCCCCACCTCACCCCGCCGAGGAGGCCCTGCCCGTGACGCCCCGCCCCCCGTCCGACGACAGTCCGAAGAAGAACGGTGCCAAGAAGCCGGCTGCCGCCAAGAAGACGGCGGTGAAGAAAGCGACGGCCGAGAAGGCGACGGCCAAGAAAGCTGCCGTCAAGAAAGCCGCTGCTCAGAAGCCTGCCGGGAGCAAGGCCGCGAAGGATGCGAAGGCCTCGGCGGTCTCCGAGGCCGCGAAGAAGGGGGCCGGGGCCAGGGTTCCCGAACCGCGCGCCGGCGAACCGAAGGGCGCCGAGCCCGTGGTCGGGGTGTGCGAGCCCGCCGTCGTCGACAGCGCTCCCGTCTTCGCCGGAGTCGAACCCGGTGACCGCGAGCGGCTGCTCTCCGGCACGCACCACGATCCGCACGGGGTGCTCGGCGCCCATCCGGTGCCCGGCGGTGTGGCCTTCCTGGCCTTCCGTCCGTACGCGCTCGGGGTGACCGTCGTGACGGACGACCTGCGGGCCGAGCTGCACGACGACGGGGACGGGTTCTTCTCGGCGCTGGTGCCGCTGCGCGCGGTCCCGGAGGCGTACCGGCTGCTCGTCGCGTACGAGGGGACGGTTCAGGACACCGAGGACGCGTACCGCTTCCTGCCCGCGCTCGGGGAGTTCGATCTCCATCTGCTCGGCGAGGGACGCCACGAGGAGCTGTGGCGCGCCCTGGGTGCGGAGCCGATGGTGCACCAGGGGGTGACCGGCACCCGCTTCACGGTCTGGGCGCCCAACGCGCGCGGGGTGCGCCTCGCCGGCACCTTCAACTTCTGGGACGGCACCGGGTTCCCGATGCGGTCGCTCGGCTCCTCCGGGGTATGGGAGCTGTTCGTGCCGGCGATCGGCGAGGGCGAGCTCTACAAGTTCGAGATCACCCGCCCGGACGGCTCCCGCACCCTGCGGGCCGACCCGATGGCCCGGCGGACCGAGGTCCCGCCGCGCACCTCGTCGATCGTGCACGCCTCGCACCATGTGTGGACGGACGAGGAGTGGATGGCGGGGCGGGGTGCCCGTCCGGTGCACGAGGCACCGCTGTCCGTCTACGAGGTCCACCTCCCCTCGTGGCGTCCGGGCCTGACCTACCGCCAGCTGGCCGAGCAACTGCCCGCCTACGTCCGCGACCTCGGCTTCACCCATGTCGAGCTGATGCCGGTCGCCGAACACCCCTTCGGTGGCTCCTGGGGCTACCAGGTCACCGGCTTCTACGCCCCCACCGCACGCCTGGGCACCCCCGACGACTTCAAACACCTCGTCGACGCCCTGCACCGGGCCGGGATCGGCGTCCTCATGGACTGGGTACCGGCCCACTTCCCGCGTGACGACTGGGCCCTCGCCGAATTCGACGGACGCCCCCTCTACGAACACGCGGACCCCCAGCGCGCCGCCCACCCCGACTGGGGCACCCTCGAATTCGACTTCGGACGCCGCGAAGTACGCAACTTCCTCGTCGCCAACGCCGTCTACTGGTGCGAGGAGTTCCACATCGACGGCCTGCGCGTCGACGCCGTCGCCTCGATGCTCTACCTCGACTACTCACGCGAACCAGGACAGTGGACCCCCAACGAACACGGCGGCCGGGAGAACCTCGACGCCGTCGCCTTCCTCCAGGAGATGAACGCCACCGTCTACCGCCGCGCACCCGGCGTCGTGACGATCGCCGAGGAGTCCACGGCCTGGGACGGAGTCACCCGGGCCACCCATCACACCGGGCCCGGCGGGTTCGGGGGGCTGGGGTTCGGGCTGAAGTGGAACATGGGGTGGATGCACGACTCGTTGAGCTATGTGCAGCACGAGCCGGTCCATCGCAAGTACCACCACAACGAGATGACGTTCTCGATGGTGTACGCCTACAGCGAGAACTACGTCCTGCCCATCTCCCACGACGAGGTCGTCCACGG
>NZ_JBVJPA010000058.1:0-3372 GCF_055582885.1 Streptomyces sp. NPDC107454
TGCGGTCGCAGGGCGATCCAGTCGCTGCGTGCCGCATTGGGCGGGACCAGCCATCCGTCCGCTTCCCGCAGGCCGAAGGACACGAGCCGTTCCTCCTGCGCGGGTTGTGGCTGTGGCCGGGTGGCAGCTGCCGCACCGACCAGGCCCGCCAGAGCGGTCAGTTCCTCGACGTGGTGGGGGCCGCAGGTGTCGCGCCGGGCCACCACCCGGCCCTCGTGGAGCAGCAGCAGTTCGGAGAGCCCGGCCTGGCGGAGTTCGTTCTGTACAGCCGGGTTGTCGAGGTCGCAGACCTTGCCGACCGCACAGTCCCGGACCTCCGCCAGCGCGGTGACCACAGCGTCAGGCAAGGGATCGGCAGGATGCTCGGCCAGCGCGATGACCGGTTCCGGGCCGGCGTCGGCGAGCCGCACGGCTGGCAGTTCGGGCGATGGTGCGCCTGGCTCGGGCGGAGATAGATGGGCCGCCAGCTGCGGAGCGGTCCACTCGAAGTTGACCATCGCGTGCGGCAGCATGCGCCGGATCATCGGCAGGTCGGCACCCGGTGCGTCGACGTGCAGCAACTGCAATCGGCGCAACAGAGCGAGGGACTCGACCACATCCTTGTGCAACGGTCGCGCCGAGATCAGGGTGAGCGATGCCAGCGCCGTCAGGTCTCCCAACTCCTCGATGGGTTCGGGGGTGAGATGGGAGCACTGGAGCATCACGGCATCGATCGCACCAGGCGCGAACTCCCGTAGGACGGAGAGGTCGCAGCTCGGGGTGAGGCGCAGGTCAGAGGTGAAGGACACGCGCAGTGCCTCGTCCTCGGCGAGCTGCGCCACCTCGCCGGGTTGGACCTCCTCATGACCGTTCCAGACGGTGATCCGGGGGTCGTCGAAGAACGGGACGGTGACAGACCGGGGCCCGCTCACCGCCACCGTGTCCGAGGGCTCCGCTTCGGTGTCGGGCCGTGCGCCGTCGTGGTCGGTGAGGGACCCCCCCCCCCCACCGACCACGGCCAGTGTCGTAGCCAGTTCCTGCCGGTTGAGGGCTCCTGCCCGGAGCCAGAGCTGCTCTCCGGCACACACCAGAGTCAGCGTCGGGAAGGCTTGAACCCGGAACCGGGCTGCGGCAACCGGCACCTGCTCGGCATCGACGCGCACCACGCGCAGCACGCCAGGGCTGGCCGCGGCCCACGCGCCGAGCTGCGGGCCGAAAGTCCGGCAGGGACCGCACCACGGCGTGGTGAAGTACAGCAGCAGTGGGTCGTCACCGGCCTCCAGGAGCGCTCGCTCCAGTTCGGCATCGGTCGTCGCGTCGATCATCAGGCTCCCTTCAAGCCGCTTCGGCGTCTTGACGCGGTGTCAGAAGGCCACGGGCTTCGTGCCGGGGACGGCGCACTTGCACTTGGCCGAGTACGTCTGCCGCACCAGACCGGCTCCGCCGTCATGCCGTCCCGGTCCGAACGTGGTCGCGTAGAGCCGGGGTGACTGGTAGGAGTCCTTCAGCTTGTCGAGGCCGACGGAGAACGCCTCGGCGTTGACGTAGGTGCTGCCGCTTGCGGCGAGCGAGGCATTCAGGAGCGCCAGGCCGTCGCACAGGTCCAGGTCGACGTAGGGCTGCAGTGCGGGGTCCGCCTTCACGACCGCGTCGTACAGCTTGCCTCCGGGCGTGGCTGCCTGGGCGTCGGTGAGCCGCGGGGTGTCCCGCGTGGGCCGCGACAGGTAGGTGACCAGGTTGTCGGCGAGCTTCGGTGTGATCCGGACCTGGGCGGCCGCGGTCAGAAGCTGGTGCGGGGGACCGTCGATGCCCAGGATCTGCGGGTCGAACTGCTGCTTCTGGAAGGCGGGTAGCAGACTGAACTGCAACGAGAAGGTGGCGGTGGCGCCTGCCAGGACGATGACCCGCTCGGTGCCGGTGCTCTTCAGCTTGACGGCGAGGCTGAGCGCGTCGGCCGCGCTCATCGTCTGGCTGACGGGGACGACCTGGGGGTCGGTGACGCCCGCCTTCGCCAAAGCCGGCAGATAGGTCTTGTTCAGAGTGTCGGCGGGCTGCGAACTTTCGGTGATCAGCGCGGTCTTGGCCGGCTTCGACAGGACACCGGAGTCCTTGCCGGCGGCGACGAGGGCATCGGCGAGACGGTCGGCCGCGATGGAGACGCCGGCGGTGGCGGGAGCCCGCTGGAAGTCGGACGTGGTCCAGCCGGTCGTGCCGATGACCGGGTGGCCGCCGGCGTTGAGGCATGCGCCCGCGGCCGGGGTTCCGTACGGGGCACTGGCCAGGTCGGCGGCGAACAACGCGAACACCTTGGCACCGGCGTACGCGTCGCAGGCGGCCTTGCCGTTGGTGGGATCGGAGACCGGAAGGAAATTGGACTTCTCGAACGCGTTGTACCGCTGCCCCACCAGGGAACCACCGGGGTCGTTCTGGAGGATCTGGACCTTGCGGCCGGCGATGCCCCCCTGTTTGTTGAAGGCGTCCACAACGGCCTTCACGCCCTCCTGGCGGTTCTTCACGTCCGCCGCCGGCGCGCCGGCGGCGGGTGCCAGTGCCTTGCCCCACGAGATGGTGACGGTGTCCTTGGTGACACCGGGACCGTTCTCGGCGGGGATGGTGGCAGAACGCGTGGGGGCGGAGCCGGCTTTGTCCGCGCCCGAGCCGGCGGTGGCTGAGCAGCCCGCGGTGATGAGTACGGCCGTGGCGGTGACGGCGATGATGCGCAGGCCGGATCGGCGGGCACCTGTGGACGATCTCGACATGGATGGTCCTCGGGGTAGCGAGTGTCGGGGTGGCGACAAGTGTGAACGATCCGAGCGCCCTATTGTCAATAGCAGAAAGGTTAATCACTCATACCAATGGTCGCCGATAGCGAATCTCTAAGCAGATCAATCTTGACATCTGCTGGACGAAGGCGGTTAGCCTCCAGGCCATGACTGCACACTCCGGCAGGCGCCGATCTCCGTTGCGCGGCCTGCTGTGCGCACTGCTCCTGGGAGTCGTCCTGTCGCTCTCGGGCTGTTCCGGGCTGGACGGGCTGCAGTTCCGTCAGGACGACCGGCTGCACATCCGGACACCGGCGAACCTGTCGACGGTGCGGTTCCCGCTCCGGGTGAGCCGGCAGATGACCAACGCTCCTCCCGGCAGCCGCTACGGCGTCTTCTTCGACCGCTATCCGATGGCTCCGGGTGAGTCCCTGCGCGACATCGTCGACACGCAGGCCGACTGCCGCGGCGCCGACGAGTGCCTGCGGTCCGACTATCTCGGCGCCGTCTTCCGCATCTAGTGCTGGATTCCTCTCTGACTGGGTATATGTCCTGGTGGCGGGGTAGTTGTGGGTGCTCGGGGGCGGGTGCTGGGCGTTGGTTTTATGGGCACGACCGGAGCGTGACGAGG
>NZ_JBVJPA010000059.1:0-2838 GCF_055582885.1 Streptomyces sp. NPDC107454
CTCGTCCTTGCCGGATAGGGAGGAGGGGCACATCGCCTTGGGCCGCAGCCGCAGCTGCATCGATCTCAAGATCAGTTACGGGACAGCCCTTAGCCTTCATTGCCCGCAAGGGTGGCGGACACCCCCCGGAGTCCGCCACAGGCGGGTGCCACGGAGGAGTGTAGTCGTGCCACTCTCGTGCCAGAACGGACGGGGACTCACGGGGACCCGGCGGCAACAACGGTGAACACACGCGAACTTGCCCCAGGACAGGTCTTCGCAGATCACGCTAGCAACCGCCCAATCTCGGTCCTGAAGCGGGTGTCGCAGGTTCGAATCCTGCCGGGGCACCAGGGCAAAGGCCCCGGACCGATCATGGTCCGGTGCCTTTGACATCTACGTTTGACATCAACAAGGACGGTCACTGACGACCTGGGCATCCCCGCAAGAGCCGATCCATCTGGCTCATGGCTCGCGCTGCGGCTAGAAGCCAAGCCGAGTCGCCCGTGACGCTCACGGCAAGCATCGGTCGTCGATGTCGACACACCAGCAAGTCTCACGGTCAGGGACCGCCAGGGCGGACGGTACATCGACGCCGTCACGCCACCCAAGCGCCACGAAGTGGTCTCGCGGGAAAGTGTCAGCCGCGGTCAGGGCCGCCCACGGGCTGTCGCAGCTCTGCGCTGCCTGCTCGTCGGTGCCGTCACAACCGCGCCCCGTCCACGTCCACGAAGATCGCCCCGGCACGCGGCTGACTTCTGCGCTTCCTCCATACCTCTTTATAGAGAACGTCTCGGGCAAGGATTCCCCGGTGTGACCCGCTTGGGGCCACTTCTTCCGAGCAGCCTGCCGGGAGATCCCCCAGGCGAATCCGACTTGGCTGTAGCTAGCCCCCATTCCGCCAGCAGTCTGCACCGTGTCCGCTGCAAGCTCCTGAACAGCTTCTTGCATGTACCTCAGCACACGCAGATGAGCAAGCTGCCAGTCAGCGTATTGAGTCACGCCTGCCGGAGCAGTGTGGCCGTTGTCCATACACTCTCGACTCCGCGACGAGATTCGTCGCGCCAGAGCCTTGGCCAATGACCGCATCTGGTCACACAGTTCAGTGATTTCAAGATCGTCAGGTTCACGCCAGGCTGGGTCACGCGGCCTGGCGGCGTCAACTGCCGATGCATCGTTGCCAACGGATTCCTGTTGCCCCATGGTGACAACCGTAGTTGTCACTCGACGGCAACCGGGGGTGCCGGTTCGGTGCTAGCGATCGCGCTCCTGCGGCAACTTGCCGGTCAGGTCCTCTCTTCCGACTCCGGCGAGGAGTCATATAGCCGCAGCTCAGGCGGACATGACTCCACCGGCTGAGCTCAGTCCTCTGTTGGAACAGGTAGCGCTGATCCGTGAATCGACTTGCGCGTCTAAGTAGTTGCTCCCTGAGAGTCGGCGTAACAGGAAGCCCACACCCACCGACATGGGTGCGGCGCTACGCCATGCGTTTCGATGAGGGAGTGGTCTCGTGGCCAGCCGCGTGGACGAACACCGAAAGCTGCCAACTGGCGGACGGCATCCGATCTCTGATGCGACTACCCCGACAAGGCCAATCTTCGATCTTCGATGCGGTGGCGTCCGTGTGACTGTGGAGCGCATCCCGTACAGGCTGCTGGCGCTCAGCAGCACCGCATCGGCCTTTGCACTAGGAGCAAAAGAGTGGTTCATTCGCTGATCACCCGACCACAGTTGTTGTGCGATATGAGGCCACCCGCCTGAGCCTCGACAGGTACGAGCGGAAGCCCCCAGCCTGAAAGGGCCGGGGGCTTCCCAGTGGACATCTGCGGCGGCTACTGACTGCGTCGCCTCCTGAGCAGGCGGTCCATGTGGGCCGGCCCCTGGGGCCGCAGCAAGCAACGGCCCATGAGTAGAGACCTGGACACGCAGTGCCCCGGTCAGAACAAGCCTCCGGCGGGGGCGCTCAGGCTCCGAGATGGCGGGGGCGCCGTTCGCGAGTGCCGGCCGAGTGTGGCGTGCGTGGGGTGCTCCCCCCGTCTGCCATCGACCCAGGCAGAGCCGAGCAGTCGTGGCCCAGGGCGTCAAGGTCGTTCGTACAGTGGCGTGCTCCACCTTGACACCCTGAACCGCGCCCGCTCCACGGTGTGTGGGTCGACGGCAGACGGGATGGGAGCTGGGGAGAGTGGTGAGTTGCGGAGGCTGAACCGGCGGATCAGAGCAGGTAGGCCGATATGTACTATTTGTCCACGCGGTAAAGCTTGATGTCCTTGTTGACGAAGAGGTGGACGTACCCACACCGCCAGCAAATGAGGCCAGTGGCCTTCTCATCGGCCCAAGCCAACTTCATGAACTCCATGCCGGTGCTGTTCAACAAGACGCCTCGCTCCCGGAACACGTCCCCCTTGCAGACCTGGCAAGTGATCCACATCTCACCGACCGCTGCACGTACCGGCTTCGCCATCGCGTGAACGCCCCCGCCCCTTGCCGTATGGATGCACACGAGACTACGTGACGGCGGAATTGCTCACCGCTCGCGTGACCGCCCGCTAGGGTCCGCTGTGAGGATCAGGCCGTCTTGCGATGGAGAGTGCGAAAGAGGGGCACATGTGCCCTCTACGTGCCCGATCGAGCAGTGGCCAGCGGGGAACAACGGGGATCTGCGGCGAGTAACGCGAGGACGTCCAGCTCCGCGACTTGCCAGCTCAGCCCAGGTCCGCATGCGCGATCTTCCAAACTAGTGCTCCAAGCCCCAGGCAGCGGTGTGAAAGAGCGTTTTGTCCTGGCGAGGTTGTTTGGTTCGAGGTTCAGGTGTCGCGCCAGTTCAGGGTGGATTCGCGGGTGAGTCTGCGGCTTATGAGG
>NZ_JBVJPA010000060.1:0-2564 GCF_055582885.1 Streptomyces sp. NPDC107454
TTGCTCGGCCAGCTGGCGGTAGGTCAGGCCCGGACGCCACGAGGGGAGGTGGACCTCGTAGACGGACAGCGGTGCCTCGTGCACCGGACGGGCACTCCGCCCCGCCATCCACTCCTCGTCCGTCCACACATGGGACGACTCCGTGACGATCGAGGCGGTCGCCGGAGGCACTTCGGTGCGGCGGGCCATCGGGTCGGCGCGCATCGTGTGCGTACCGTCGGGCCGGGTGATGTCGAACTTGTACGGCGTTCCCTCGCCGATGCCGGGCAGGAACAGCTCCCAGACGCCCGAGGAACCGAGCGACCGCATGGGGTAGGCGGTGCCGTCCCAGCGGCAGAAGTCCCCGCAGACCCTCACTCCCTGGGCGTTGGGCGCCCAGACCGTGAAGCGGGTGCCGGTCACGCCCTGGTGGGTCATGGGATGGGCCCCGAGGGCCCGCCACAGCTCCTCGTGGCGTCCCTCGCCGATCAGATGCAGATCGACCTCGCCCAGCGCGGGCAGGAAGCGATACGGGTCATGCACCTCGTACGCGTGGCCCGCGTACGTCACCGACAGCACGTACTCGGGGATCGTGCCCAGCGGCAGGACGCCCGAGAAGAGGCCGTCACCGGCCCCCCGTAGCTCCGTGCGGCGGCCGTCCACCACCACAGCGACGGCCTCGGCGTACGGTCGTAGCACGCGGAACACGACGCCGCCCGGTATCGGGTGCGCGCCGAGCAGCGCGTGCGGATCGTGGTGGGCGCCCGACAACAGGCGCGCGCGGTCCGTCGCGTCCAGCGCGGCTACCGGCCTGGTGCCAACGGCGGTGGTGGGAACTGCCACGGCTTCAGCCTCCTCGGGGAAAGCGGTGGGGCGGATGGATCCTGGGCTCCGGGTCGTCGTCACAGGCGTTCAGCAGGACGTTCGACGCGGTGTTCGGCGTGATGCTCGACGCGATGGTCGGCTGGATGTGGGGCAGGACGCTCGGTGGGGTGTTCGCCATGCTGTTGCCCCGCGCCTTCGGCGAGGCGACCGACCGCCGCCATCGGGACCGGTAGCCAGTCGGGCCGGTGCCGGGCCTCGTACAGCACCTCGTACACGGCCCTGTCCGTCTCGTACGCGCGCAGCAGTTCGGGCTCCTCGCGCGGGTCCCACGCGGCCGCGGCGGCGTACCCCGCGCAGAAGGCCTCCCGGCAGCGCTGCGCCCACTCGGGGCGCCATGGCCGGCGGGAGCGCGCGGCGTAGTCGAAGGAGCGCAGCATGCCCGCGACATCGCGTACAGGGGACTGGAGGCGTCGGCGCTCGGTGAGCGGACGGGCCGGCTCGCCCTCGAAGTCGATGACGGACCACTGCCGCCCGGCCCGCAGCACCTGCCCCAGGTGGAGGTCGCCGTGAATCCGCTGGGCCGGCCGAATCGCCGCGTCGAGCGCCGCGAGCGCGTCGAAGGCCGAGCGCAGCCCGTCCGTGTACGGCCGGAGTTGGGGTACGGAGCGGGCCGTGGTGTCGAGCCGTTCACTCATCGCGGTCGCGAGTTGCCGGTGCTGCAACGGACTGGGCGCTCGTACGGGGAACGCCGCCGCCAGCGCCACATGTATCTCGGCGGTGGCCCGGCCGAGTTCGTGTGCCTCTTCGGTGAACTCCCCGCCGGAGGCGAGCGATTGGAGTGCCAGGGCCCAGCCGTCGGAGGCGTCGCGCAGGAACGGCTGGAGCACCCCGAGTGTCGCCTCCCGCGGCTGCGAGGTGCCGAACCACGCCGCGGGGGCGGGTACGCGGGTGCAGCCCTGCCGGGCCAGTGCCCAGGGCACCTCCAGGTCGGGGTTGATGCCCGGCTGGACGCGGCGGAAGACCTTCAGGATGAAGGAGTTCCCGTACACGAGTGAGGAGTTCGACTGCTCGGTGTCGAGGAGCCGTGGGGCGAGACCGCAGGGGACCGTCACCTGGGGATCCCGCTCGAAGAGCAGCGGTCCCGCAGCCCCGGGCGTGCGCAGCCGTTCCAGGAGCAGACCCGCCGCGTCGGGATCGTGGAAGGCGTCGTACACGCTGAGGTCGGCCAGGGGGCCCGCGCTCGGTCGGCCTATGAAGGCGGGGGCGAGCCGGGGTGGCAGGACCTCGCGTGCGCCGAGCAGGAGTTGGTAGCAGTCGTCGGGCGGGGGAGTGCCGGGACCTTCGGGGTCGGAGCCGCCGAGGTGTTCGGTGCGTATCAGGAGATGCAGGCAGCCCGGGTACAGCTCGGTCGACGACACCACGCTCAGACCGGTGACGGGGTGGCCCTTGCCCGCGAACCAGCGCTGCCGCGGCAGCCATTGCCGCAGCAGCTCGGCGAGCGAGGTGAGCAGTGCGGCGGGGGCATGGCTGCCCGGACGGTGCAACGCGGTCTTCGGCATGGCGACACGTCCTTTCAGAGGCAAGCGATCTTCGATGGGCACACGATCACGTGCGATGACGTGCGGTCAGGATCGCCTGGCGGTGCCGGGGTTGATCGCGCGTCGCAGCCGGAACCAGTAGAAGCCGTGGCCCGCGAGGGTGAGCAAGTACGGCAGCTCTCCGATGGCCGGGAATCGCACCCCGCCGATGAGTTCGACCGG
>NZ_JBVJPA010000061.1:0-1363 GCF_055582885.1 Streptomyces sp. NPDC107454
TCAGTGGACGTTAAGTCCGATCTTCCTCGGTTCGTGATCGCTCGATCGTGGTACTGATCGCCACGTCGACCACCTGCTGGGCATGTCCATGTTGAGATGCGGGGTATGGAGCGAGAGGCGTATCCCAGCGACTTGTCGGACGAGCAGTGGGTGTTGATCGAGCCGATGATCACGGCCTGGAAGCAGGGCAGGGTAAGGCGGTCGGCGACCGGGGACCCGGGATCCTGCGACCTGAGGGAGGTCGTGAACGCGATCTTCTATCAGAACCGGACGGGCTGTCAGTGGCGCTATCTGCCCCACGACTTCCCGGCCTGGTCGGCGGTGTTCTACTACTTCGGCCTGTGGCGCGAGGACGCGCTCGACCAGCGGATCCAGGAACTCCTGCGCTGCCAGGTGCAGGAGAGAGCCCGCCGATTAGAGGACCCGTCCCTCGTGATCATCGACACTCAGTCCGTGCGCGCGGCCGCCGGTGTCCCGAAGACCACAACGGGACTGGACGCCAACAAGAAGGTGTCGGGCCGCAAGCGGGGACTGGCCGTCGACGTTCTGGGACTGATCATCGGCGTCGTGGTCCTGGCCGCCTCCGCCCACGACAACGCCGCTGGCACCGCCCTGCTCGACCAGGCCGCCGAGCGGTGCGGGATGCGCCTGGAGAAGGACCTGGTGGACCAGGGATTCAAGGGCGAGGTCATCATCCACGGCGCGTTAATGGACATCGACGTCGAGGTCGTCCGCCGCAACCCGGACGACCAGGGCAAAGGCTTCGTCCCGCAGCCCAAGCGGTGGATCGTGGAGCAGGTCAACGGCACGTTGATGCTGCACTGCCGCCTGGCCCGTGAGTACGACCACCGGCTCGGCACCTCCACCTCGCGCGTCTACTGGGCCTCCATCGCGAACATGACCCGCCGCCTCACCACACCCGCCCCCACCTGGCGCGACACCCTCGGGCTGGCCGCGTGAACGTCATCGAGCTCCTGGCCGACCTCCAGGCCCAGCACGACGAGACCACGGCCCGAGCCGGTGAACTACGCGACCAGATCGAACACTTGACCGCCGCCCTGGCCGAGACCGAAGCGCGACTCATGGACCCGGTCACCACCCGGAAGGTCATCGCCGAACTCGCACCGGCTGGAGGCGAACCCGAACCGCCCGAGACGAACACCGCCTACCAGGCCATCGTGAACGCCTTCAACCAGCACCCTGACCAAGAGTTCCGAGCCCGCGAGCTACACGAACTCCTCGGCATGCCCACCGACGAGGCATCCGTCAACATCACCCGCAGCCGCCTCGGACGCCTCACTCGCCAGGGCTTCCTCACCCAGCCGGGACGAGGCCGCTACCAGAAACGGACTTAAGGCCCTCT
>NZ_JBVJPA010000062.1:0-1014 GCF_055582885.1 Streptomyces sp. NPDC107454
CGTCGGGACGTTTCTCTGGCTTGGCCGCATAGGGGTTGAGCGGCCCGTCCACATCGAGGAACAGCAGTGGTCGGTTCACGATCTCCCCCTTGCCCAACATCGGCTGTGCCGTGGAAGCGTAGCTGCAACGATCGTCTCGGCATCGGGCCTATCTGATGTGACGATCCCGGTGTGGCTGGTGTGATCACGGCGTCGGAGCCGTCCTGGATATCCCCGTTCACCGGGCTGAGCCCGCGCCAGTTCAGCAAGCTGGTGGCCGTACTACGGCGCAAGGAAGCCGACACTGTCCGCCGGGGACGGCCCTGGGGCTTGCCTCTGGAGGACCGGCTGTTGCTGGTCGTGGCCTACTGGCGCACGAACTTGACGCTCCGCCAGCTCGCTCCATTGTTCGGCGTCTCCAAGTCGGCTGCGGACCGCATCATCAACCACCTCGGCCCACGGCTCGCGCTCCAGCCCCGCCAGAGGTTCCGCAAGGACACCGTGCTCATCGTGGACGGCACCCTGGTGCCCACCCGCGACCACACGATCGCCGAGCAGTCGAAGAACTATCGGTACTCCACCAACCACCAGGTGGTCATCGACGCCGATAGCCGCCTGGTCGTCGTCATCGGCCGGCCTTTGCCGGGCAACCGCAACGACTGCAAGGCGTGGGCGGAATCCGGCGCGAAGGCCGCAGTCGGACTGACCACAACGATCGCCGACGGCGGCTACCCGGGCACCGGACTCGTCATGCCGCACCGCCGCCGCAAAGGAGAAGCACTGCTCGACTGGAAGGAAGCGCACAACACGTCCCACAAACAGGTCCGCGCTCGCGTCGAGCACACCTTCGCCCGCATGAAGACCTGGAAGATCCTCCGCGACTGCCGCCTCAAAGGCGATGGAGTACATCACGCCATGCTCGGCATCGCCCGCCTGCACAACCTCGTCCTTGCCGGATAGGGAGGAGGGGCACATCGCCTTGGGCCGCAGCCGCAGCTGCATCGATCTCAAGATCAGTTACGGGACAGCCCTTAG